>VAWN01000131.1 GCA_005885555.1 Actinomycetota bacterium | reverse complement strand
GGGCAGCCGTACTTCGTGATTTCGCGGGAGCATGGTGTGGGATCAGGGCAGCATCGGCTCGGTCTGTATCTGGCGAGGTGGCGTCGGATCGGTCGAGGTTGGCAGGTTCGCTGTTAGCTGGGCTGATCTGCCGGTTCCCAGACGGCGTTGTCGTGGGCGAAGACCACGCGTGCGGGGTCAAGCTGCTGGATGCGGTCAATCCAGGCGGGTGTGACGGGCAGGGTTTGGGAGTGCTGGTCGCGGCGTGCTTGCCAGGCGAGGGTATCGGCGCCGTATGCGCTGGCGGTGTCGTGGCTTTGTCCAGCGACCACGACGGTGCCGTCGCGTCGGCGGACGACGAGGGATTGGTGGCCCGTGGTGTGTCCTGGGGTCGGCACGATGAGTACGCCGGGCAGGATCTCGGACTCGCCGTCGAGTTGCTCGTACTGCAGATCCGGTGCGTTCACCAGTTCGGGCAGGGTGTAGTCCAATGTGCTTAGCGCGGTTTCCAGTTCCGTTCGCTGGGTGAAGATCGGGCGGCCGGGAAGCGCGGGGTTGCCACCGCAGTGGTCGAAGTGCAGGTGGCAGTTCACCAGGAATTTGATGTCGTCCACGCGTGTGCCTGCCCCGGCCAAGGCGATGTCGAGGCCGCGCCGGCGAGGGCGGTAGTGTGCATCGACGTCGGGATGGCTACCCATGCCGGTGTCCACCAGCAGCAGCCCTGCAGGGTGGCTGACGAGGTAGCCCAGGCAGGGCTCGACCCGAGGGGTGCCGGTGCCTGTTTCCTCGGCCGGTCGGACGAAGTAGCCGAAGTCGACTCGGCGTACCGCGAGATCTGCCATCGGGCGAGTGTGTCATGTGGTCGGTGAGCACGGGATGTCGTGGCCGACGACGGGGCGGCCACCGCGTGATCATTCGGTGTTGTGTCGACAACCAAAGATCACGAGGTGGCCGCTGCGGTCATGGTAGAGGCCGACCGGGCCGAACAGAAGCTCGCCGAGCTGATGGGCCGGCTGGGTGCGTACTTCACCCGGGTGGAGCCGGTGCGGCAGGCCGGCAAGTACGTGCGGGGACTGATGAGCGACCTACCCCGTAAGAACTGCTGGACCCTCGCGGAGTACGCCGGGGACCGTACCCCCGATCGGATGCAGCGACTGCTGGAACGCGCGTCGTGGAACACGCTCGAAGCGATGGACACGGTGCGCGATTTCGTGGTCGAGCACCTCGCCGACCCGCAGGGGCTGACGGTGCTGGTGCTCGATGAGAGCGGCGACGAGAAGACCGGCACCCACACCGCCGGGGTCAAGCGGCAGTACGTCGGCTGCGCCGGCAAGGTGGCAAATGCGGTCAACTTCGTCAACGCCACCTACAGCACACCGCGGGGCCACGCGCTGGTCGGGTCCCGGCTCTACGTACCGGCCGAGCACCTGGCTGACGATCAGGTCCGCACGCAGATGGGCATCCCCACCTCGCTGAGCTTCAACACCAAGCCCGAACTGGGTCTTGAGCTGCTCGCGCAGCACCTGGCCGCCGGTATCGACATCGGTTGGTGCACCGCCGACGCCGTGTACGGCCGTGACCGCAAGCTGCGCCGCTTCTGCGAAGACAACGGCGTCGGCTACGTGTTGGGCGTGCCCTGCTCGTTCCAGATCACACTGGCCGTGGGCGTCACGATGCGCGCCGATGCCACCCTCAAGATGCTCAGCCGCCGGGCCTGGCAGGTCGTCTCCTGCGGACCGGGTTCGAAAGGCGACCGCTGCTACGCCTTCGCCTGGCTGGGCACCGCCAGCCCTCGCCACTTCCTGCTGATCCGCCGCAGCCTGGCCAAACCCAGCGAGGTGGCATACTTCTACTGCTTCGTTCCCGAACACACCCCAGCCACCCTCGGCGTGCTGGTCGCCGTGTGCGGACGCCGCTGGACGGTGGAGGAAGACCACGAGTTCGGCAAGGACCAATTCGGGTTCGACCAGTCCCAGGCCCGCCTCTACACGCCGATCATGCGACACATCACGCTGGTCATGGCCGCCCTGGCCGTCTGCGCGGTCACCGCCGCCGACGCCCGAGCCAACACCGCACCCCCACCCACACCAACCCGCCCGGACCAGCCACCACCGCCGGACCCCGGGCTCATCCCGCTCACCGTGGTCGAGGTCAAGCGCCTGTACAACCTACTCACCCGCGCCTGGCAAGACATCGAGCATCACCTGCATTGGTCCTGGTGGCGCAGACGCCACCAAGCACGTGCCCGCTGGTACCACCACCGAGCCCGACTCGCATGATCAGATCACGAAGTACGGCTGCCCTACTACCAGGGAACGAGGCCGTACCGGTCCTGGAAGGTGCCGGTCGGCCCGCCCGGTGGCAGGGTTGCCAGGTGGACGATCGCGTCGGTGCCCTCGGTGACGGTCTGCGTGCCGCGGTGGTTGTTGAAGTCGGTGCCGGTGAAGCCGGGGTCGGCCGCGTTCACCAGAATGCCGGGCAGCGCTCGCGCGTACTGCACCGTCAGCATGGTCAGCGCCGCCTTGGTGGCCGGGTAGACGGGCAGGGTCACCGCGTTCTCCACCGTACCGGGTTCGAGAATGCGGTGAAACGACCCGACTCCACTGGACACGTTGACGATCCGCGGATGGTCGGCTGCGCGCAGCAGAGGTAGGAACGCGTGCGTCACCCGGATCGGGCCGAAGACGTTGATCGCGAATCCCTCCATCGCGGCGTCCGCGGTCAGCTCCTCAGCGCCGAGCCGCGGCGCCGCCGTCCCCGCGTTGTTGATCAGTACGTCCAGATGCCCGTATTCGTTGCGTACCCGGGCGGCCGCCGCCTGGACGCTGCCATCGTCGGTCGGACCGATGGGGATGAAGGTCGCACCGAGCTCGCGCGCCGCCGTGGTACCGCGCTGCGGATCGCGGGCGCCGACCAGCACGGTATGACCGAGATCGATGAGTCGCCGGGCTGTCTCATAGCCGAGACCCTTGTTGGCACCCGTGATGAGCGTGATGGTCATCATGGCAGTCTCCAGCACGGCAGGAGTGGGGTTGACCTGGCCCCGGTGAACGGGTCCACCGTTGGTGAGGGTCCGATGCCCCATGATGGGGCGGGAGGACGGATCACGAATGGGCACGCGTCGTCGGCACACGCCGGAGCAGATCATCCGCAAGCTGCGGGAGGGTGAGCGGCTGGTCGGGCTGGGTCAGGGCCTGGCCGAGGTGTGTAAGCAGTCGGAGATCTCCGAGCCGACCTGGCATCGGTGGGTGGCGCAGTACGGCGGGATGAAGGCCGATGACGCCAAGCGGCTCAAGGAGTCGGAGCGGGAGCACGCGCGGCTGAAGAAGACCGTCGCTGACCAGCTGCTGGACATCGACATGCTCAAGGAGCTCAACCCGGGAAACTGGTGAGCGCGGAGCGGCGGCGCTGGGCGGTTACCGTTGTGCAGCAGCGATTCCGGGTTTCTCAGCGTCGGGCATGGCGGCTGACCGGTCAACACCGTTCGGCGCAGCGACGCCCGCCCAGGACGGTGCCGGACGTCGAGGCGGCGCTGCGAGCGAGGCTGCGGGAGAT
>VAWN01000130.1 GCA_005885555.1 Actinomycetota bacterium | reverse complement strand
ATGATCGATTCCAAGGGGTCAGTGGTCGTAGGCGGTCAGGGATCGCATGATCGGCTGTCCGGTACGCCAGTTGTGCCAGATCGCGGCGGTCAGGGCGAGCACGCGTTGCAGGATCCGCACGGCAACACCCGTCATGGTGCGTCCGCCATGCTGTTCGAGGTCGAGTTGGCTTTTGAAGGTCTCATTGACCGATTCGACGCTCTGCCGTACCGCACGCAGCAGGCCACGACCCGGCCGTTCCGGTTCACCGCGATACGCTGGCCGCACCACAGTGATACCCCTGTCGTTAAGCCAGTTCTCGGTATCGCGGTCGCGGTAACCCTTGTCCACCACCAGGATCAGCCCATCCGGGTGATGAAACATGTTCGGCTGCATACTCACCAGGTCAACCAGAACCTCACGTTCGTCGGTCTTGGCGTTGGTCAAAGCGAACGCCACCGGCAGACCGTGCACGGTCGTGACCAGATGCAGACGCAACCCCCAGAACAACCGCGAATGCGAAGCGCAATAACCGTAGCCGGCCCAGCCGGCAAGCTCGGAACGCTGCACAGTCTCCCGGGACATGCCACACGGCACCGGGGTCGAGTCGGCGATCCGGATCGGGTGCCGCCACAGGTCGGTGTCGGTGACCAGAGCCGCGATGAAGTACGCCAACTGGGTGCTCAGCGCCCGCAGGCGCTTGTTGTAGCCGGGCTGCTTGGGAAGGTGGGGAAACAGGTGAACGATCGCCTTTCGGGCGTAGCGGATCCAGCGGCTCTCGTTGTGGTAGCCCAGCAGGGCCTGCATCACCGACACCGTGATCAACTCGGCGTCGGTGATCCGCGGGGCAATCCCCACCGCTGGCCGCCACCGGTTGAGCTGCGGGGACGCCTTCATCTCGTCATCGATCCTGACGTACAGTGCGGTCGCGAGGGTGTCCAGATCGACGTACACGTGGCCTCCATGGGCTCGTTGTTTAGGCAACGTCGATCATGGACGCCCTCGCGTCTACTCGCTGTCCCACATCCCTTGGAATCGATCATCTAGAGGGCGACTGGGATACCGATTTCGTGCCCGGTGTTGCACCTAACGGGCATGCCGATAAGGCCACAATCACCGCCGCCACCACGGCACCCCGCATCCGTCGAGAGACCACGCCCGTTGGACGCTCAGGTCGCGCGCGCGATTCCACCGGGGAGCGGAGCGGCATCACCGGCACTGTGCGGCAAGAACGACCTGTCCCGCGTGGACGGGTGTAGTAGGAGCGCGTCCGGCATACCGCCGGCCGGTTGGGTCGGGCGATGTGCGCTGTGGCGATCGGCGCGACGATGGCCACGGGTTGCCTCGGGTGAGGTACGCATCTGGCGCGGATCGTGTGCGCCATTTGACAGATATGAGTATCGATGCGCGCAACGCCGCTGTGAGCAGGATGTATGCCCCTGGTGAAGATTTTCGGTGTCGTATTTCAGTTAGACGGCGGTCTTTGTGCGGGTCCATCCTGGCCAGACGTAGTGGGCACACCACATCGATGAAGGGGGACATATGCTTGTTCCGCGTCACGGGGGGCGTGGCCGGGCCGTCGTGCTGGCGACTGTGTTGGTCGCCGGGATCGGCCTCATGGGGAGCCGCGCTGTCGCAGCACCACCTTCCCCGCCTGAACCTGCCCCGCACTGCACGTTGAGCGACGGAGAGCGCGGGGTGTGCGTCGCGGTTGACGCACACCTGGACCGGGCTCCCGCGCTGGGTGACACAGCCCAGCTGACCATCCGGGTCACCTCGCAGATCGAGGTGCCGGCGGCCACGTTGCAGGCGCTACTGCCGGCCAACCTGTCCTGGACGATGCCCCCGGCGGGGTTCGCTGTCAGCCGCCGGGCGTCGAGCACACCGGAAAGCGGCGGCACCGTTGAGGCGACCACGGCGACCCTGCCGCTGCACCGCAACAAGCCGGTGAAGGTGACCGGCACCGTACGGGCCACCGCCACCGGCCCGACCACGGTGTCGGTGCAGGTGACCGGGCCGGCCGCCCATCCGGAGGACAGCGCCACCACGACCGTGGTGGCCACGGTCGCCACCGCCGGTAAGGATTCGTATCTGGGGTTCCGGCCGGGACCCTCAGCCTCGACGCTGCAGCCGCCGGGCACGGTGGTCCGGCCGGCCACGCCGGGTCTGCGTCCCAAGCTGCTCAAGCCGACCGGGCTGGCACGGCCGCAGCCGGCCCCGTCGGGGACGATAAGCCCAGCGGTGATCGCCTGCGCGACCGGGTCCTGGACGTATCAGGACCAGACCGGGGCGTCGCACCCGCAGGTCAACATCCAGGTCCAGTTGATGGCCACCGCGTTTTTCGGTAACGACCTGCTCGCGGTGGGGCTGACCGACCAGAACGGCGCCTACCGGCTGTGCGCGCCGAACGCTTCGCACCGCAACATCTTCGTGCAGGAGGTCACCGAGAACGGCAAGTGGACGGTGCAGAACGGCAGCGGCGGGGACTACGTCGTCACCACACCGACGGTCAACAATGTCGGCAACGGCAGCACCACCGACTTCGGCAGCCGGTTCCCGTCCAACTCGCAGTTCATGCGGGCGATGCACGCCTACGACGAGGCCAACGACGCCTCGGCCTGGACCCCGGGGGACTGCTGGAGCCCGAACGACCACGACTGCAAGGTGCTGCACATCCGGTGGACGCCCAATTCCACCGACGGCACCTTCTACCAGCCCGACGAGGACACGGTGCACCTGAAGGCCGCCGACCCAGACGCCCGGTCGGTGGTGGTCCACGAACTGGGCCATGGTGTGATGGACAACGCCTACCACGACAACTTCCCGGCCAGCGAACCGTCCTGCCGGACGCATTTCATCAACAAGGCCAGCGGCCCGGTGTGCGGCTGGACCGAAGGGTTCGCTGACTGGTTCCAGGCCTCGGTTTACAACGACCCGGAGTTCAACTTCGGCGGCGGAGTGTCCACCGACCTGGAGGGCCCGACCTGGGGCACGCCGGGCTTCGACAACGGCGACACCGTCGAGGGCCGCATCGCCGGGGCGATGATCGACCTGGTGGACAGCCACAACGAACCGTTCTGGGACCGGCACAGCGAGGCCAACCCGGGTCCGCTGATGCAGACCCTGTTCAACCACCGCGCGACCACGTTCGCCCAGTTCTGGTCCCAGCGGGCCGGCGACCACTTCGACGTCGGACCCGACGCCCTGGCCGCGCTGTACCAGAACACCATCGACTACCAGTTCCGCGATCCGCTGCCGGACAACGCGCCGCTGACCCGGCCGGTACCGCCAGCGGCGGGGCACAACTACCAGTTCCAGACCACCACTGTGTTCTGGTCCGTGGTGGCGGTGCGCCCACCGGCGGGCACCGACTACGACCTGTTCATCTACGACGACCAGGCCCAGACCAACCTGGTCGGGGCGAGCCTGCTGGGCGCCGGAGTGGTCGACTTCGTCGCCGTCGACTCCAACCGACGGCCGCTGGGCGCCTACTATCCGCGGGTACTGGCCGTGTCGGGCAGCAAGGAATACCAGATCGAACTCGCCCAGGGCGCCAGCCTGCTGCAACCCAGCGAGCAGATCACGATGGGCACCAACGACGTCGTCACGGTCCGGGACGTGTGCCTGGCCGCCGGGGACAAGG
>VAWN01000134.1 GCA_005885555.1 Actinomycetota bacterium | reverse complement strand
CCACACGCACACGGTCGAAGTTGACGCTGCGGAAGTCCACGTCGCGGAGGGCCATCGTGGGGTGAACGCGTTCAACTCGACCCCTCATCGTTGGCGAGGTTCCGGACAATGCCCAGGTCACAGGCTGGGCCGAGTATTGCGTGTCCAGAGGGCACGCGCGGATGGATTGGAGGGCGGTGGGCCTGATGGTCTGATCCGCGTGTGTTCGTAAGCTCGTCACCGCCAGCGGGTGTGAGTCCCGTCCGGGTAGTCGCCAGGGAGCCCGGTAGCAGGCTGGCGGCGTCGGGGGGAAACGCCCGGCGTCGAAGCCCAGCGTCGAAAGCCACGTTGGTGGGAGCAACCGAGCGGTCCGCAGCATGAAGCGAAGCCTGCCGCGGTGTTAGCCAACCCCGCAAGGGGACAAAGGGGGAGCCGAGCCCGGAGTAGCAGGGTGAAGGCCATGGAAGGCGTGAAGATCCTGGAGGAGCGGCGCCGAGGAACCCCCCGCCGTAAGGGGCGCGGAACGTTCGGAAGGTGGTGGCGGGAACTGGAGAGGCCCTCCCCGGCCCTGGGTCTGCGGCCCGGGAGCAGCCGGTGCGTATAACCGTCCAACGGGAAGTCGCATCGAGCCGGGAGGGCGTCGGAGGGGGTCGTAGTAGCGATCATCGGTGTGGACAACATAACCCGCCGTAGCGAAGGGCCCCTGCTTCGTCTGTGCTTGCACGCTGGGAGGAGTCGGTGCATGGCCGTACGGCCCAACAACACCCTTGATAAGACTCGGGTCCTGCAACACAAGCTGTACCTGGCGGCCAAGCGGTCGCCGACACGTCGTTTCCACGCGCTGTATGACCGGGTCTCCCGCAGGGATGTTCTCCGGCGCGCGTGGTTGGAGGTGCGCGCCAACCAGGGCGCTGCCGGAGTCGACGCGGTCACCATCGGGCAGATCGAGGCTGCCGGTGTGGAGCAGATGCTCGACGAGCTGGCGGTGCAACTGCGGGCGAGTACGTACCGTCCGCAGCCGGTGCGCAGGGTGTGGATCCCCAAGCCCGGCACGGCCAAGCGGCGCCCGTTGGGCATCGCGGCGGTGCGGGACCGGGTGGTCCAGCAGGCCATCAAGATCGTCATTGAGCCGATCGTGGAGGCCGATTTCCTGCCCTGCTCGTACGGGTTCCGTCCCAAACGCTCCGCCCACCAAGCCTTGCAGGCGATGCGGGAAGCGGTGCGCGAAGGCCGGTCCTGGGTGGTCGACGCCGACATCGAGAGCTTCTTCGACCGGCTCGGGTTCGATCTCGCACTGGATTGCTTGCGGGAGCGGATCAGTGACCGGAAGGTGCTCAAGCTCATCCGGATGATCCTGGGGGCCGGGGTGCTCGACGGAACCTCGTTGAGTCATCCCACCGAGGGTTCCCCGCAGGGTGGTCCGCTGTCGCCCGTACTGGCCAACGTGGTGTTGCACCAGTTGGACCGCGTATGGCAGCGGCGGTACCGCCGGCTGGGGACGCTCATCCGGTACGCCGACGATGTTTGCGTGTGCTGCCCGACCCAGCAACGGGCCGAGGCCGCGATGGTGGCCTTGACCGAGATCCTGGCCGGGTTGGGGCTGAGTCTGGCCCCGGCCAAGACACGCATCGTTGGTGTGGCCAGCGGAACGGACGGGTACGACTTCCTCGGGTTCCATCATCGGATGGTTCCATCGCGGCGGTATCCGAAGTTCCGCTATCCGGCGTGCTGGCCCAGTGCCAAGGCGATGACCCGGGCCCGCTCCCGCATCAGGGAGCTGACCGGGCGCAACCGGCGCCACCTGTCGCCCCGCCTGCTGGTTGAAGAACTCAACTGGTTTCTGCGCGGGTGGCGTCAGTACTACCGCTACGGCAACGCCTCGCGCAGCTTCGCCAAGCTCGACCGCTACGTCACTGAGCGGATGGCGGTGCTGCTCTCCAAACGGCACGGCCGACGAGGTCGTGGTTACGGGATGAAGCTCATCATCAACTCCGGTAACCGCGTCGGTCTGGAAAGTCTCGCCGGGAACGTCGCGTACGGCCGCACCGTGCATGCCCTCAGGTGAAGGGCGTCGGTAAGCCGTGTAAGGGAGAACCTTATGCACGGATTGAAGGGGGGAGGCTGGAAACGGAAGCGCCCCGGTCACGGTCACCACAGGTGGGACGACCTCGCGGGAAACCGCAGGAATGCAGACCCTGGGACCTACCACCGACTGGCGCCACCGCGCCTGCCTCCTACCCTCCTCGTGTTGGCGTTGGCGTTGTTCGAGAAGTCCGGGTACCGGCAGGTGTGGGGCAAGCTGGTCGCCGGGCTGGACGGGTTGGCCCTGGCCCGGCCGAGTGTGTCCGGGCTGACGCTGGCCCGGCGCCGGGTCGGCGCCAAACCGGTGCGGGCGTTGTTCGAGGCGGTGTGCGGGCCGGTGGCGTGGCCGGGCACGCCGGGCACGTTCTGGCGGCGGCTGCGCCTGGTGGCCATCGACGCGGCCTGTATCCATGTGCCCGACTCGCCCGGGCTGGCGGGCCGCTACCGTAGGCGCAGCGGCAACACGCTGGTGTTCGGCTACCCGTTGTTGCGGCTGTCCGTGCTGGTCGAGTGCGGCACCCGGGCGTTGATCGGGGCAGTGTTCGGGCCCGACACCGATGGGGAAATCAGCCACGCGCAGCAACTGCTGTCCAAGCTGACCGAGGGGATGCTGCTGGTGGCCGATGCCGGCTACGACAGCTGGCAACTGCTAGCCGACATCGCCGCCACCGGCGCGCAGTACTTGTGCCGGTCGGGGGCCCGGCGCACCCCGCTGATCCTGCGTGCCCTGCCTGACGGCTCCTACCTGTCGGTGCTGGGCTACGGCCGGCTCAAGGTCCGCATCATCGAGGCGCAGATCAGTGTCACCTACGCCGACGGCGCGGTTGGTATCGAGCAGTGGCGGCTGGTCACCAGCCTGCTCGACCACACCCGTTACCCCGCCAATGAAATCGTCGCCGTCTACCACCGGCGCTGGCAGGTCGAGACCACCTACCTGTCGATCAAATACACCATCCTGGACGGGCGGGTCCTGCGCTCACACCGACCCGACGACATCGACCAGGAAATGTACGCCCTGTTGACCGTCTACCAAGCCATCGTGCGAGTCGCCACCGACGCGTTGACCGGCCAGCCGAATACACCACCGGACCGGATCAGCTTCACCGTCGCGATCGAGACCGCCCGCGACCAAATCATCACCGCCGCCGGGATCACTCCACCCGACCAGATCACCCTGACCGGCGCGATCGGCCAAGCCGTGCTGCACAACTTGCTCCCCACCATCCGCCCCCGAGCCAAGGCCCGCAGCCGCAAGAACCCGACCAGCAAGTACGGCCCCAACGCCGTTGAGTTAGCGGATTAGCGAGTTCGTCAAGGGTGTGTCGATCACGGACATGACAACGGGACTCCTCGATGATCTGGTTCGACCAAGAACTGATCATGGGGAGTCCCGTTGGAGGACCAGTGTGTCATCACCAGGAAGGTCACGGTAGCGGCGGGGG
>VAWN01000133.1:622-4212 GCA_005885555.1 Actinomycetota bacterium | reverse complement strand
ATACCGAGGGACTTGCCCATGTCGGTATGCTTCCCGACTTCATCGCGGACATGGAGGTCCAGGGCCTTTCCAGGAGTGACCTCGATCCGCTCCTCCAGTCTGCCGAGGGCTACCTAACCTTATGGGAGCGGACTTGGTCTCGACGGGCCATATTGGTGCAACCATCAATTGCGGGCGACTATGACGGAGACAAAAAAGCTGACTTTGTGATCTGGAGGCCGGGCGACGGCACCTGGTACACCCTGAGTCGGAACCAGCAGTGGGGGCAGGCCGGAGACATCCCGGTCCTCGGCGACTTCGATGGCGACGGTAAGACAGACTTCGCGGTGTGGCGGCCGAGCGAAGGCAATTGGTACGTCATCCACAGCTCGGACGGGAGCCAGCGGGTTGAGCAGTGGGGGCAGGCCGGAGACATCCCGGCCTAGCTTACTTCGACCTGAAGAAGTGGGTGACTGTTGAGGTCGCTGGTGGGCCGGCTGGTGCAGGGTCTGGTTGTCGGTGTGGTCATGCAGCCAGTCCGCTGATTTTGGTGAGGTTGTGGGTGAAGACGCCGTGTCCGCACCAGGTGCGGGCACCGGCCAGCCCGTCCAGGAGGGTACGGTCCCGGCCGGATCGGCGTTTGAGGTGGGCGATGCGGCCTTCGCAGCCGGTGCGCCACTTGACCAGGGCGCGGAATGATGGCCGGTGTTCGACGGCTTGCCGGGCCGGGCCGGGTGGTCCCTTGCGGGGGATGACGACGGTCGGCACGCCGAGGGCGTGCACGTCGGCCTCGACGCGGGCCTCGCCGTAGCCACGGTCGGCGGTGACCGCGTCGGGTGGCCGGCCGGCTCGGGCGGTGACGCGGGCGATGGCTGGGGCCAGTTGCGGCGCGTCGGCTGGATTGCCTTGCTCGACGGTGTAGTCGAGGATGACGCCGTCGGTGTTGTCGACGACTTGTGCCTTGTAGCCGAACTGTGAGGATGGTGTCGCACCGCCCCTGGGCGCAGCCTGACCCGTAGCCGAACCGGTGGAATGCCTTTGTCGAGATCTGTCGGCTGTCGGCCCGGGGTGGTGCTTGCTGCCGCCGGACCGGATGGGCGTGTCCCGATAGGGGCCTTGCCGCCCAAGGCGCCATCACAGTTCTGACCCCCTGAGCGGCCCGGCGAGGACCACGCGTGTGCACACGACTCTGTTGCCTAATTCCCGGCGCGCCGGTCGTGGTCCGCGACGTGGCTGCTACGCCCAACGAGGATGAGCCATGTGGTGGTGTGGCTTATGTCAGCGTCCTGAGTGAGGTAAGTGACGATGTCGATGCGTCCGCGTGCCCTTCCGGAGGTTCCCGAGCAGACCGCGGCGGTGGCCAAAGCGGCGTTCCGGAAAGGGACGCTGGCCATGCGGGTGCGTGACGAGTTGGGTGAGGTCTTCGCTGACGGGGCGTTCATCGACGCGTTCGGGATCCGTGGCAAGCCGGGGATTTCGCCCGGGCAGCTGGCGATGGTCACGGTGCTGCAGTTCGCAGAGAACCTCACCGATCGGCAGGCCGCCGACGCGGTGCGGGGACGTATTGACTGGAAATACTGTTTGGGTCTGGCGCTGACGGATCCGGGCTTCGATTTCAGCGTGCTGTCGCAGTTTCGGACCCGACTGGTTGCTCATGGTAAGCATTCACGTCTGACTTGATCGTTCCCGGCGTGTCGGTGCGTGACTTCGATCGTCTGGTGTGGACGATCGTCGGGTGTCTGGGGAGGAGCCGTCGCGGGAGGAGCTGCTCGCGTTGGTGGCTGCCCAGGCCAGGGTGATCGAGGCGCAGGCGCAGCGGATCGAACAGCTTGAGGCCCTGGTTAGCGAGTTGCAGCGGCGGTTGGGGCAGAATTCGCGTAACTCGTCGAAGCCGCCGTCGTCGGACGGGCCGGCCAAGCCGGCGCGGCGTCCATCACCTGGGTCGGGTCGCTCGCCGGGTAAGCAGCCGGGTGCGCCGGGTGCGAACCTGAGCCGTAGCGCGGATCCGGACGTGGTGGTCGACCATCTGCCGCAGGCGTGTCGCGGGTGCGGGCAGGATCTGGTCGCTGCGGCCGAGGCGGGCGTGATGGTGCGCCAGGTCGTGGACATCCCGCAGATCACCACGTCGACCACTGAGCACCGGATGCACAAGCGACGCTGTACGTGCGGCGCGGTGACCACGGCGGCCACGCCGCCAGAGGCGAGCGCGCCGGTGGTCTACGGGCCGAACCTGCGCGCGCTGGCGGTGTACTTGCTGGTGTTCCAGCACGTACCGGTCGAGCGCACCGCGATGCTGCTGGCCGACGTGTACGGCGCGGCGGTGTCCACCGGTTGGGTCTGCCGCACCCTGGCCCGCGCCAGTGACGCTCTGGCTGATGTCGACAAGCTGCTCAAGACGCTGCTGGTCGCCGCCCAGGTGCTGCACGTGGACGAGACCTCGACCCAGGTCGCCGGGCGCCGGTACTGGCTGCACGTGGCCTGTACCCCGATGTTGACCGCGTTTCACCTGCACGCCTCCCGTGGCCGGGCCGCGGTCGATGAGTTCGGCATCCTGCCGGAGTTCGCCGGAGTGTGTGTGCATGACGCGCTGTCCGTCTACGACGCGAAGGCCTACCCGAAGGCCGTGCATGCGTTGTGTGGGGCGCATCTGATCCGCGAGCTGGTCGCGGCAGACGAGGCCCACCCCGCCCAGAAGTGGCCCGCCCAGGCCCGCGACGCCCTGCTGGCACTCAACCGGGCCGCGCATCGCGCCCGCGCCACCGGCCTGCCTCAGATCCCACCCGAGATCGCCGAGTTCTACCTGACCCTGTTCACCCAGGCCGTCTCTGTCGGCCTGTCCCTGCACTCCCGCGCCGCCGGCCGGGAACAATCCAAGACCCGTAACCTGCTCGAACGCTTACGCGACCGCGCCGACCAGGTACTGCGTTTCGCCCACGACCTGGCCGTCCCGTTCACCAACAACCAGGCCGAACGGGATCTTCGGCCGGCCAAGACGCAGCTGAAGATCTCCGGCTGCCACCGCAGTACCACCGGCGCCGCCGCCTGGCTACGCGTCCGCGGCTACATCTCCACCGTCCGCAAGCACGGCATCAACGTCATGACCGCCATCCGCGACGCCGTCACCGGCAACCCCTGGACACCACAGGCCGCACTACAGACCTGAATGCTTACGTGCCTTGAGGGTTAAGCAGGCCGGTCCGACCAAACGAAAGCGCGGCGGGCCGGCCTGCTCGGGACCAGTAGTCGGGATATCCCAAGTCGATGATCGGTGACATCGTGGTCTGGCCGAATCCGGTACCCGTGGACAGGGTGCAGCGGCTCCTGGTCCATCAGAGTGGCGATCTCCAAAGCCTCGCGGACACCATCGCCCACCAGCCAGAAGTCGTGCACTTTCTGCTCGGCGCCAGTGTCCGTATGGATCCACCACGCCCGTACGTCGAGATTGCCGGAGCGGACGGCCGCGACCACGTCAGCCGCCGTCACCTCGGTCACCGTCGGCGGCTTGTCCCCGTTCGCGCTCTTGGCCACGTTGGGTAGGGATCCTATCGGCCGAGGCGGTCTCCCAGCCGATTTGGATCCAGCCCGGCCAGACCCTGTTCAAAGGGTCAGGT
>VAWN01000133.1:0-561 GCA_005885555.1 Actinomycetota bacterium | reverse complement strand
GTCCTGGTCGCTGGGTGTCGACAAGCGTGAGCGAAGGTGGGAGACGAGCGGGCCGCCAAGGCGGGCGCTGAGCGACAGCAGCCGCACGGCGATGCCGAAGGCTGCGCCGGACAGTGCCGGTACGAGATCGGCCACGGCGGCGGCGAGTGATGCGTCGCGGCGTAGGCGGGCGGTCAGTGGCCGGTGAATGTACTCGGGGAACATGTCGTTGATGCGGACGATGCGTGAGATCTCGGCCGCGAGGTCGACGAATCCCTGGGCATCAGGCGTGGTCGCCGCGGCCAATTCGGTCCACTCGTGGAAGGTGCACCACGGCTGGCCTTCAACCCGTTGGGTTTGCGCAAGCAGTTCTTGAACGGCCGGGTGTGCCGACCGTAGCCGGGCGAGCGCGGCTACTGTGCCAAATGATCGGAAGAAGACGTGTATCTGTCCATCGTGCACAGTCGCCGCTTTTTCGATGGGCGCTAGTACGGCAGCCGCCATTGGCAGCCTGACCTCACGGGATGTGCCTGACCCGACGTGAGATGGGCGCAGCCGCCTGTCGATCATGTGTTTGTGAGG
>VAWN01000007.1 GCA_005885555.1 Actinomycetota bacterium | reverse complement strand
CTCGGCTTCACCGCAGACCCGCACTCCGGCCTGTCCCTCGCCGCTTCACTGACCGCCATCGGCGGCTTCGTCGTCGGCGCGTTGGCCGGTGGCCGGGCCGCACACACCCTCGCCGCCACCCGGCCACGCCGCTGGCTGGCCGTCGCGCTCACCATCGAAGCGGTCATCCTCGGCGTGGTCGCCGTGCTGGCCGCGACGGCCATCCTGGGCTACGCCGGCAACAGCAGGTACGCCACCATCGCCCTGCTCGCCGGCGCCCTCGGCGTGCAGAACAGCACCGTCCGCCATCTCGGCGCCGCCGACCTGACGACCACCGTGCTCACCCTGACCCTCACCGGACTGGCCGCCGACAGCGCGCCAGCCGGCGGCCCCGGCGCCAGACCGCACCGCCGGCTGGGCTCCATCGCCGCCATGCTCGCCGGCGCCGCCGCCGGCGCTGCCATCCTCCAGTGGTCCCCGACCGCGGTCATCGCCCTCGCCACTGTCCTCGCCGCGGCCGTCGGTGGCGTCTTCACCTTCGTACCCGGATTCCGCGTGTCGGGCGGCGAGGCTGCAGCTGCATCGTAGCGATGACGACGGGCTCACCGGCGTATCCGGCACCGGAGACGACCCGCGTACGCGTGGTGTGCGCGCACGCTCGTCGCCTCGCCCCGGCCGCGTCGTGCGGCGGCCCGGTCGCGTCCCGCCTGCGGTTTACGGTTCCTCGGCAAGGAACCCGGTGACGAGCGCCGCCATCTCGGCAGGGCGTTCGAGGAGGAACAGGTGACCCGCGCCGTGTACCACGTACAGCCGCGCGTCCGGGATGCAGTGCGCGAGGATGCGTCCGTTGATGGGCGGGACGATGGGGTCGTCGTCGCCGTTGAGTACGAGGGTCGGCTGGCGGAGGGTGTGCAGCCAGGGCAGGCTGGTCCAGCCCGTGATGGCGTACAGCTGACCGAGGTAGCCGCGGATGGATGGCGGTTCGATGAACCGGGCGAGGGATCCGTGCAGGAGGGCGTCCGGGTCGCGTCGGGCAGCACCGCCGTAGACCCGTCCGGCAACGCTGCGGTAGTAGTCGGGTTGGTGGTACCGGCGCGGTGTGGCCAGAGCGAGCAGGGCACGCGGCGAGCCGGGTACCCCGCCGAGCCCCGGCCCGGTCGCGGCGAGCACCAGCCGCCGTACCCGCCCAGCCGCCCGGCGCGCGAGTTGTTGCGCGATCACCCCGCCGAGCGACACACCGAGCACGTCGACCCGGTCGTACCCGAGGGCGTCGAGCATCGCCTGGATGGTGCGGGCGATGCCGGGCATCCGGCGGGGTACCGGATAGGCGGTTGACTCGCCGACGCCGGGAGCGTCGAACGCGATGGTGTGTACCCCCAGGGCGGTCAGCTCGCGTTCGAACGGCTGGGCCACGTCGAGGCTGGCACCGAGCCCGGTGATGAGCAGCAGCGGCGGGCCGCTGCCGGGGGTCGACGGGCCGCGGACCGAGGTGCGCAGCCGGACGCCGTCGACGTCGACGAAACGGATCCCCGCGTCGCCCGCAGCGGCCGGGTCAGGCGAACGCGCCGACACCGGTGATGTCTCTGCCGACGAGGAGGGTCTGGATGGTCTCGGTGCCTTCGTAGGTGTGGATCGCCTCGATGTCGGCCATGTGCCGGATGACGTGGAAGTCGAGCAGGATCCCGTTGCCACCCAACAGGTCCCGGGCCTCCCAGATGACCTGGCGCGCCTTGCGGGTGTTGTTCATCTTGGCGATCGCGGCGATGGTGTCGGTGAGTCGGCCCTCCTCGATGAGCCGGCCCAGCCGCAGGCAGTACAGCTGCATCGAGCAGATCTCGGCGAGCATCTTGACCAGCCGGTCCTGCACGATCTGGAAGGCCACCAGCGGCTTGCCGAACTGCTTTCGTTGGCTGCAGTACGCGGCGGCGATCTCGTACGCCGCCGTGGCATGGCCCAACGCCGCCCAGGCAACGGCGTTGCGGGTACCGGCGAGTACCCGGCCAGCGTCCTTGAAGCTGGTCGCGCCGGGCAGCCGGTGGTCTTCCGGTACCCGCATGTCGGTGAGGGTGATCTGCGCCTGCCAGACGGCGCGCAGCGAACCCTTGCCGTCGATGCGGACCGCGTCGTACCCGGGGGTTCCCTTCTCGACGAGGAATCCCTTGACCTGCTTGGTATCCGTGTCGCGGGCCCACACGACGACGACGTCGGCGAGGGTACCGTTGCCGATCCACTTCTTCTGGCCGTTGATGACCCACTCGTCGCCGTCGCGGCGGGCGGAGGTCTCCAGCGCGACCGAGTCGGAGCCGTGCATCGGCTCGGTGAGTGCGAAGGCGCCGAGCTTGTCCAGTTGTGCCATTGCGGGCAGCCAGCGTTGTTTCTGTTCCTCCGAGCCGAGCATCGCGATGGACTGCATCGCCAGGCCGGCCTGTACCCCGAGGAAGGTGCCGAGGCTGCCGTCGCCGCGGTTGAGTTCCATGTGGACCAGGCCGGTGGCGATCGGGCTCATCGGCGGGCAGCCATAGCCCTCGATACCGTCGCCGACGATACCCAGCTTGCTCATGGACTGGATCAGCGGCCAGGGAAACTCGGCGCGTTCCCAGTACCCGTTGATGACCGGCAGCACCTCGTCGTCGACGAAGTCGCGGGTACGGCGCAGGTGCTCGCGTTCCTCGCGGGTCAACTGGTCGGCGATGCGGAAGTAGTCGGTGCCCTGCGAGCGGGCGATGTCCTCGAACATCCTGCCACTCCTAGCGGTCGAAGACGTACGTGCCGGGCGCGTCGATGATCGGTGGTACCCCGGCGCCGCCGAGTTCCCCAGGTGCCGGTTTCTCGGCGCCGCACCGTTCGCCGAGCCAGGCCAACGCATCCGGCCACCAACTGCCCTGTTCGGTGTGTGCGGTGCGCAGCCACTCCTGCGGGTCGGCCGGGTTCTGTTTGTTGGTCTGGTAGCTGGCCTTCGGGTTGCCCGGCGGGTTGACCAACGCGGCGATATGGCCGCTGGTGGACAGCACGAACCGGCTGTCCCCGCCGAGCAGTTGGGTGCTGCGGTAGCAGTTCTGCCACGGCGTGATGTGGTCGGCGATCCCCGCCAGCAGGTAGGTGTCCACCTCGACGCGGGACAGGTCCACGCGGATGCCGAGGACGGTCAGCGCGCCGCGAGTGACGAGCCAGTTCTCCATCGCGAGGTTGACGAAGTCGGCGTGCAGCCGGGCCGGCATCCTTGTGGTGTCGGCGTTCCAGAACAGGATGTCGAATGCCGGTGGCTTGCGGCCGAGCAGGTAGTTGTTGACCCAGTAGTTCCACACCAGGTCGCCGGGGCGCAGCCAGGCGAACACCTCGGCCAGGGACCGCCCGTCGAGGTAGCCGCGCCGCCGGGACAGCGCGGTCGCCGCCGCGGCCAGCCGCCGGTCCGCCAGCGCCGCGGCGGCACCGGCACGGGCGTTGTCCAGTACCGTGACCAGTAGCGCGAATGCGGCCAGCCGGCCCTGCTGGCCGGTGGCCGCGAGGTGTGCCGCAGTGAGGGCGGCGATGATGCCGCCGGAGCACACCCCGAGCAGCGCGGCGCGGTCACAATCACCGATCTGCTGTACCGCGGTCAGCGCGTCGAGCACCGACTGCACATAGGTATCCAGCCCCCAGTCGGCGAACCGGGCATCCGGGTTGCGCCACGAGACGACGAACACCTGCTGCCCACCCTGCACCAGATACTCGATCAGGCTGCGCCCCGGGGCCAGGTCCAGCGCGTAGTACTTGTTGATGGTGGGCGGCACGATCAGCAGCGGTACCTCGCGCACCCGCTCGGTCTGCGGCCGGTACTGGATCAGCTCCAGCACCTCGGTGCGCAACACCACCGCCCCGGGGGTGACCGCGATGTTGCGGCCCACCTCGAACGCCGACCGGTCCACCATCTCCGGGATCCGCGGCGGGGCAGCCATGTCCCGCAGGAAGGTCAGCCCACCGCGCACCAGGTTCAGCCCGCCGTTGTCCACCGCCGCCTTCGCCGAGGACGGGTTCACCAGCGGCACATTGCTCGGCGCCGCCGCCTCGACCAGATTCTCCACGAGCAGGCGCACCCGGGTGTCGTCGCGCCAGTCCAGGTGCGCGTCGGCGACAAGCTGTCTGGCGGTACCCGCGGCGGCCAGATAGGCCTGCACCGCCCGGTGCAGCAACGGGTTCTGCGTCCACGCCGGGTCGGCAAACCGTCTGTCCTTTGTGGACGGTGCGAGCGTCGAGGTACCCACGGCGACCCGACCCAGTTCGGTTGCCAGGCCGCCCAGCCGGCGACCGGTCGTCACCGGATGCCGCGCCAGCCGGGCGGCGAACCGGACCGTCGACGAGTTCGGCGCCAGCCGCCGCACCGGCCCGAGCGCGGCGTCGACCAGCAACGCATCCAGTGGAGCCGCCCGATCGGCAAGCTCATCCACATCCGGATCGGTCATCTCAGGACTCCTCTACCGGCGGGACGATCTCCCGCTTCATGATTTTGCCGGTGGCGTTCTTCGGCAGCGCGTCGGCGATCCACACCCGGCGCGGGTACTTGTACGCGGCGACCTGGCTCTTGACGTAGGCGCGCAGTTCGTCGGCCGTGGCACTGGCGCCCGGCTTGAGGGTGACCGCCGCCCCGATCTCCTCGCCGAGTTCGGGGTGCGGGAATCCGATGACTGCGACCTCGGCCACCGCCGGGTGCTCGTGCATCACCTCCTCGATCTCCCGCGGGTACACGTTGTATCCGCCGCGGATGATCAGGTCCTTCTGCCGCCCGACGATGAAGAAGTACCCGTCCCCGTCCATCCGCGCGACGTCACCGGTGTGGAACCAGCCGTCCCGGACCGCCGCGGCGGTGGCATCCGGGCGGTTCCAGTACCCCTTCATCACGTTGTGGCCGCGGATCACGATCTCGCCGGCCTCGCCCCGCGGTAGCTCGTTGCCGTCGATGTCGACCACCTTCATCTGCACGCCGCGGATCGGGGTACCGATCGAGCCCGGCTTGCGCTCCCGGCCGGGATGGTTGAACGAGGCGACCGGCGAGGTCTCCGACAGCCCGTACCCCTCCAGCACCGGGCAGCCGAACGCGGCCTCGAAGCCGCGCAACACCTCGACCGGCAGCGCCGCGCCGCCGGAGAACGCCAGCCGCAGCCGGGACACGTCGTAGCCGTCGCGGCCCGGGACGTGCAGCAGCGCGCTGTACATCGTCGGTACCCCGGCGAACACCGTCACCCGGTGCTCGGCGAGGATCCGCAGCGCCCGCTCGGCGGAAAAGCGCGGCAGCAACGTCAGGCATGCACCGGCGGCGACCGCCGTGTTCAGCGTGCACGTTTGCCCGAACGCGTGGAACAGCGGCAGCCCACCGAATATCACGTCGTCGGCGGTGATCTCGAGCAGTTCGGCGAGCATGACCTCGGTGTTGGTGCGCAGGTTTCCGTGGGTCAGCTCGGCACCCTTCGGCTGGCCGGTGGTGCCCGACGTGAACAGGATCACGGCGGTGTCGTCATCCGCCCGGTCGACCACCTCGCCGGCCGGCGACACGGACGCGAAGACGTCGGCGAATCCGGGGGGATCGACGACGACCACCTCGGCCTCCGCCTCCTTCGCGCCGGTCTGCGCCTCGTGCGCGAAGGCGTCCCAGACGAACATCAGCCGGGCACCGGAGTCGTTGAGGTAGAACGCGACCTCCCGCGCCTTGAGCAACGGATTCATCGGTACGACGACGGCGCCGGCACGCAGCACGCCGAAGTAGACCATCGCGAACTCCGCGACGTTGGGCAGCATGACGCCGACCCGGTCACCCGGTCGCAGACCGCGGTCACGCAGCAACCCGGCCACCCGGGCGCTGTCCTCGTCGAGCCGGCGGTACGACACGACACTGTCCCCGTCACGCACCGCGGCACGGTCGGCACGGGTCTGCGCGCTGCGGAAGAGGTTCGATGCGAGATTCATGGCTGATCCACCCTTCGGCCTTTGGAGGTCTCCGCCGGTACGGAGGCCGTGGGGGACCCCCTCATCATGGACACCGGTACGAGGTCACGTCGAGGTGCCCGTGCTGCCGAACCGGTCGCGAGCGCCAGCATGACCGCGGTCGGACGGCCGGTGGCGCCAGAGGTGTAGACCAGCAGCGCCAGCCTGTCCGGGGTTGCGCAGACGGGTACCGGCCGGCTGGGCGTCGGCGATGCAGAGGGCTGCCGCATCCCGCTCGGCCCGCGGATCGGGTACGGCGGCAGCGATCACGGCGGCGCTCCCTTCTGGTACTCCCAGACGCTAGGGCGGTGCCGCGCTCCTGCCATTGGGCGCCAACCACGAAATCGCCGCCCGGTGTGGGTCCGGGAGAACAACGGCGGCTTGGTCCACGGCAGCGTGTGGGGGCATACGATCCGTCGATGGACAGCTCATCTGCGTCTGCGGCGCAGAACGCGGCCGACGTGGCCGGGGCGCTCGCCCCGCGTACGGACGAGATATCCACGGACGTCTACCAACTGATCGTGGATGAGATTCCTGAGCTGCGTACCGACATCCGGGTCCTCGCCCTGCTATCGGCAAGCGTCGCGGAGAACGTCGCCACCGTGTTGCACGTCCTGCAGCACGGCATCGAGGTGGGGGAGGCGCGCGCGCCGGCGGCCGCGCAGGAGTACGCCCGCCGGCTGGCGCAGCGTGGCGTACCCCTGACATCACTGCTGCGGGCGTACCGGATCGGCGCCACCCGGTTCCAGAACTGGTGCCTGCGCGAGCTTGCGCAGCACACGGCCGACACCTCGATCGTCGGCGCCGCCGGCATACGCATCGCCGAGATCACCGCCACGTACATCGACCAGGTGTCCGAGGAACTCGTGTCCGCCTACGAGACCGAGAAGGAAAACTGGCTGCGCAACCTCAGCGTGGCCCGCGCGGCCCGGGTCCGGGCGCTGTTGCGCGGCGAGCGGGTCGATCTGGATTCCTCGGAGGCGATCCTCGGATACCGCCTACGGCAGCACCACGTCGGCGTGGTGTGCTGGGTCACCGACACGCAACCCGGCGGGGGCGCGCTCGAGCGGCTCGAACACGCGATCGCGGAGGTAGCCGGCCAGGCGGGCGGCACCGGGCGACCGATCTTCCTTCCCCAGGACGAGTCGTGCGCGTGGGCCTGGCTACCACTGGGCAGCCGCGACACGTTCGCGGTCCTCGCGTCGCCGACCGCCGCTGTCGGGTCGGATGACGAGATCCGGTTCGCGTTGGGAGCTGTCGGCGCCGGCCTCCCCGGCTTCCGTCGTACCCACCAGCAGGCGCTGGGGGCCCACGCGGTCGCGCTCGCCGCGGGTACGGCGGCACCGGCCGTGACCAGCTTTGCCGACGTGGCGCCGCTGGCACTGATGTCCAACTCGGTCGACCTCGTGCGTGCCTGGGTCGTCGAGACCCTCGGCGCGCTTGCCGTCGACGACGATGTCAATGCGCGGCTGCGCGACACACTGCAGGTGTTCTTGCAGGAGAACGGCAGCTTCAAGGCCACGGCGCAACGGCTCACCCTGCACAAGAACACCGTCCAGTACCGGGTACGCAAAGCCCAGGAGAGCCTCGGTCGTCCCATCGATGAGAAGCGCCTGCACGTCGAACTGGCCCTGCTCGCAAGCCAGTGGCTGGGTGCCGCGGTCCTGCGGTGATCTGGTGAAGTCGAGTCCTGTGTCCTGGACATCACCGGGCTGTGGTACTGCGGTTCCTGCGTCGGTGAGGGTCGCGCGCGGTGCGGTTGGTCAGCGAGCTTGGGCCTTGCGGTAGCTGCCGTCGCGGAACTCGTCGACGAGGGTGGGTCGGGTCGGCTGCCAGCCGAGTTCGGTCTGGGCCTTGGCCGCGTCGGTGCCCTGGTCGAGCAGGAGTACTTCGGCGAAGTAGTCACCGAGCCGGGTCCGGGCCTCGTCGTCGGAACCGGCGACCGCGCCTGGTGCGTCCGCGGCGACCGCGGCGGCCGCGGTCAGTTCGGCGACGGTCGAGTTCACGCCGTTGCCGATGACGTAGTACCCCTTGGCGGCGTCGTTTTCCAGGGCACGGCGGAAGGCGTTGGCCAGGTCCGCGACGTGGACGGTCGGCCAGTGCTGTTGTCCGGTACCGAGCATGATCAGGTTGCCGGCGTCGTCACGGGGTGAGCCCAGTAGCAGCCCGGGGATCGCACCTCCACCGTCGCCGTACGCGACGCTGGAGACGATCACTACGGTGCGCATGCCGGTGGTACCGAGTACGCGGCGTTCGATCGGTTCCTTCCAGGCCACCAGCGGCGGTGCATGCAACGGTGACTCCTCGGTGATGGACCGGTTGGTCCCGTAGACCCACAGACCACTGATCTGCAGGTACGGCCTGCCGGTGCCGGCGAACGCCTCGATCACCGCGTCGGCCACGGCGGAGTCCAGGTCCGCGCTGGTGGCATCGCCGGGACTGGCGGTGTGGATGGCCGCGTCCGCCTTGCCGATCAGGCCGGTCACCGTCGGGCGGTCGTAGAGGTCGACCACGATCGGGGTCGCGCCGCGGGCGGCGGCGGTATCCGCCTGAGCGTCGTCGCGCACGAGTGCCGTCACCTCGTGGCCGTGGTCTCGCAGTTCGGCCAGGATGTGGGATCCGATGAACCCGGTTGCCCCGGTGAGTGCGATCTTCATGGCGGGCGGCCTCCCTGTGTCGATCGTCAGAGCAACGCACGATCCGTGCCCGGCCTCGGTGGCAGGGCGCCACGACGCTAGCGCTGCTATCGAGCCGTGACTTGTACGTTCAAGTCAACCATAGAGCGCCGCTACTTGAAGCGTCAAGTCATGGCCGAATTGCCCACGGCCGTGCGCGGTAACGAGTCTGACGGTGACCCCAGGGACAGCTCGACAGCCTAGGCTGAACGAGCCCTCCAGTGACTCACTTGAACCGTCGAGCGATTGGTAACCTGTTCCGATGACCGAACGAGCCCGGGGTCGTGCCGGCGAGCCACCGGTGAACTGGCTGACCGACGCGCAGTTGGACTCGTGGCTGTCCGTGGTGCGGTTGATGACCTGGCTTCCCTGGTCGATCGATCAGCAGTTGCGCCGCGACTCGGGGCTCGGGATGGTGGAGTACCAGGTCCTGGCGATGCTCTCCGAGAGCCCGCGGCGAATCATGCGGATGAGCTCGCTTGCTGAGGTCACCAACGCGTCGCTGTCCCGGCTTTCGCACCTGGTCAAGCGCCTGGAGGGGCGCGGCCTGGTGCGCCGCGAGCCCGATCCCGCCGACGGACGGTTCACCAACGCCATCCTGACCGACAAGGGCTTCAAGACACTCGCCGGGGCGGCGCCCGGACACGTGGCACATGTGCGATCGCTGGTCATCGACGTCCTGTCGCCAGAACAGCTGCGACGCCTCGGCCTCGCTGCCGACCGCATCGTGTCACGGATTGACACCTCCGCAATCGACTGAATTAGTTGAGGACCGCGTCGGCCAGTTGGTCGGCGAACAGCGCTGGGTCCTGGTCGCCGGGGATCAGGACGGCGACGGCGAGCTGGCGGGTGGGGATGACCACGAGATGGGCGGTGTACCCGAAGATTCGCCCGTCGTGTCCGACGGTGTCGCCTCTGGCGACGGAGTGCCGGATGACGGTACCCAGCCCGTATCCGGGGGTGAGCGGGGTGGTCATCTCGCGGATCTGCTCGGCGGGTAGCAGCAGGCCGCCGTAGAGGGTGTATCCCCAGCGGGCCAGGGCTGGTGCGTCGGTGGCGATGCCGCCGATCGCGCCGCCGGAACTGGCCAGCGCGCGGTTGGGTACGTAGCGACCGTCGGGGCGCGCGCCGGTGCTCTGATCCGGCCCGCCCAGCGGTGGGGTGGGCGCCTCGGCGTCCTGCAGCGCGATCCGTCCCTGGTTACCGGCGAGCACGTCGCGGCGAAGCGCGGCGGCATAGTTCAGGCCGGTGACCCGTTCGATGAGCTGTCCGAGGAACAGGAAGTTGGTGTTGGTGTAGTGGTAGCCGCCGCCCGGGGCGACGGGTTGGTCGGTGGCGTAGGTCAGGTTCTGCTCGGGGCTCCAGTGGCGCGTCGGATCGGCCAGGACCGCGCTCGCGTAGGCGTCGGTGAAGAACTCGGGCAGGCCGCTGGTCATCGACAACAGTTGCCGGACGGTGGGCCCGCGGGCGAGCAGCGCGGCGTGCAGGTACCGCGACGCTGGCGCGTCCAGGTCGAGCAGACCACGGTGGGCCAGGTACATGATCTCCGCTGTGGTGAACGTCTTGGTGATGCTGCCGATGTTCATCATCGCCGCCGGGACCAGGGCGTGACCGTCGCCGCCGGTACCGGCGGATCCGGCCCATGACCCGTCGGCGCCGGTCACGGCGGCGGTGATGCCGCTTGCGTGGAATACGGCGACCGCGCCGTCGAGCACCGCCTGGAGTGCCTTCTGCCGGGCTTCGGGCGGCGCGGCGTTCGACGCGGGGCGAAACGGAAGCGTGCCGGCCGGCAGCACCGAGGCCGCCGGGGACGTGGCGGTCGGGGACGTGGGCACCGCGGGGGCGACCGGCGTTGGCCCGGTGGCGCCACACCCGGTCAGGACGGCCAGCATGGTGGTGAGGACTATCGACCGTCGTGTAGCCGCGCCGCGATCGTGAATCGCTGCCATGACCTGCTCCCAAACGGGGCTCTCGGATCCCCTGCGGTTCGCGTTGATCGTCACCCGCGCCCGGCGACGTCACGGGTGGTCGTCTCCGGCGCATGGGGGATCGTGCAGGCCGTCTCGGTTGGGAAGCGGTTCGGTCGCCGAGGTGATCGAGGCTGCCGCCGCCGATGGTGCCCATCGGTGGGGCGGGGACCACGACGGCGGTGTTCCGGTGGGCAAATTGGTGCAGGCGACGGCCGACCTGCCAGGAAAGCCCAAAGGTGGTTCACGACGCGCCGCGGGTTGTGGGGACGGTGGCGAGGCCGACGAGTTCGGTGCTGACTTTCCACAGCTGTGCCGCCACGGCGGTGTCGTAGGAGACCTTGGTGGAGGTCCTGGGTTTGCGGTTGGCGAAGTACCGGCCGGTTACCCCGTCGACCTCGGCGGAGGATGCGAGGTAGATCGTGGTGGCCGCACCGGCGGCGGGGGTTTTCATGAACGGGCGCATCAGCGGAAGCATCGCATTGATGAGGCTGGCCGGGTCGTCGGTGCCGAAGTTGGTCCGCACCACACCGGGGTGCAGCACGGTGGCGGTGACGCCGGTACCTTGCAGGCGGCGGGCCAGTTCGTAGGTGAACATGATGTTGGCCAGCTTCGACGCGCTGTAGGCGCGCTTCCCGGAGTACCCGGCCGCGCCTTGCAGGTCGTCGAAGTCGATGCGGCCGGTGGCGTGCGCGCCGGAGGAGACGGTGACGACCCGCGCCGGGGCGCTGGCCTTCAGGCGGTCCAGCAGCAGGTTGGTGAGCAGGAACGCGCTGAGGTGGTTGACGGCGAAGGTGTGTTCCAGGCCGTCGGTGGTGACATGCCGGTGGGCCCAGAACCCGCCCACGTTGTTGACCAGTACCTCCAGCCGCGGATAGGCGTGGAGGATCGTTCCGGCCAGGCGGCGGACCTCGGCTTGCGAGGACATGTCGGCGGTGAACAAGTCCACCGCCGGGTTGCCCGACGCGGCGCGGATGTCGGCCGCCGCGGCCTCGGCGCGGCCACGGTCGCGGCCGGTGATGGCGACCCGGGCGCCCAGGGTGGCCAGGCCGACCGCGGTGGCCTTGCCGATGCCGGCGGTGCCGCCGGTGACGAGAACGTTCTTGCCAGCCATGAGTTGCGTGCCGGTCATTCGCCGACTCCTTTGCCGATGAGGGCGGCTGTGGGCGGCCGTCTACGTGGGTGGTACGCCGCCCCCGGCGGCAGACGAATCAGCGGACGATCGTCAGGTTGAACATCGGGCTCCCGGCTGCGCCGTGGTGCGGCTGGCCTGGCTTGACCGGCGGGTGCGCCGGGTACCCGATCGGGCCAGCTGCCCCACGGCGCTCGCTCGGCTAAGCCCTGTCCTGGGCGGTTGGTGCGATGACGGCGGTCCCGGGGTCTCTGCCGCCGGAGTCCAACCGGAACGGTGGGTAGGCGTCGGTCATCAACGCGGTGTATGCGGCCACCCGCAGTACCCACCGGTTCAGGCCGAGAATCAAGTCGTAGAGGCCACGTGGGTAGCGGCCGGTGACGGCCAGGACGATCGCGGCGATGAGCACCAGGATGCCGATCAGGCCGCCGGCGGTCCAGCTGTAGTTCTGGGTGTCGGAGCGCAAGGCGAGCCAGATGCCTCCGCCGGCGAAGATGCCGACGATCACCAGGTGCGGCAGGGCGAGCAGCCACCATTTCACCAGGACCAGCCCGCGCGAGAGGTGATCGGGGTAGGGCACATGCAGCTGCGCCGGGTAGTCGGGGGCCTCGGCCAGGGTGAAGGGCGGGTACTGGTCGGTGCCCAGCGCACTGTAGGCGTAGTAGTTGACCCGCCAGGTCCACCGCAGCACGCCGACGTTGAACTCGAAGATCGGCCCGGGGTACCGACCCGTGAACAGGATCGCGAAGAACGCAATCACCGACATCACGGCGAATGCGATCCACAGGAAGAACAGCACGATGTAGTGCGGGATGGTCAGGACCCATTTCACCAGCCACAGCCAGCGGGACAGGTGCGGATCCAGGCGCGCATCCACGCGCACCGGATAGCTGGACGCTACGGTCATGATGGGACGTACCTCCAATGGATCGGCTGTCACCCCGGCCCGCGGGCGTCACGCCCGACCGGACCGATGGTTGGTGCACAGGCCCGTCCCGCAGGTCCGAGTGCGGGGGCATCATGTCCCACGAGCCGCCGCACGGTCATCGCCGATGACGACGTGCCGGTCGGGGATTCCGCTGCCGTCGCTCGGCCCTCAAACGCGGCGGTGCCGCGTCTGGCTGCCGAGGTCTGGGGCAGCACGCCCGGTGGGCGCCGGCCGTCAAAGAACTGACGAACCGATCCACCCCTGACAGTACGCGCTATCGGCGGCTCGGCGCCGTGCCGTTCAGCTATTTCGACGCACGACACCGAGTCCACGCCACGTGACCACCGTGGGTTGCCCGGGGCGGGACTCGTGTGGTTGGGCGTAGGCTGGTGGGTGGCAAGCCGTTGAGGAGCCAGTTGCGTTTGACCCGGTCTTTGTCCTACGTCATCCGCCTCGTCGCGGTCGCACGAACCGTTGAGGTGTCGGAGGCGGCCCGTGGTCCTATCGGTAGCACGGGGCTGGGATGGGTCGACGTG
>VAWN01000129.1 GCA_005885555.1 Actinomycetota bacterium | reverse complement strand
ACCGCAACCTGCGCGCCACCACCACACCCTGACCCCGCCCCAGCTTCGGCAGGTGCGGGCCGACGACCTGGCGCCGCACCTGCCCCGCTGCGGCGGTGCCGGCGTCAGACGATGACGTTGACCGCCAGGGCCGGCACCACGGCGAGCGCGTGAACCCGCTGTACCGGCCCGGCTTCGCCGGCGGCCACCACGCGACCGCCCAGGCCAGGACCCCAGTCAGTGCGGCCGTCATCGCGACCCGCGCCGTGCTGGAGATCATCGCGCTGCCTGTCGCCTGGAACCGCCACGCCCGACGCGGGTCGCCGCACGTCGCCGCAAGGCGACCCGACATCGCACAACGAAATGACCAAGGCCACACCGGTACGGAGCGGCCGCCACGGATCTTGATGATCGAGCCGTCCACCATGCGTTGACGCATCTGGCGTACGCCGAGCCAACCGAACCCGCACCGAAGCCCAGGACAGCACCCTGTAACCACGGTGTCGGCCGCGATGGCCACGGTGCAGCCGGTGTCTGCGTATCGCGGAGCGCGGTCCACCCCGACGTGTAACCTCGGTTACAATGCGGCCCGGGATCGGCCGCCGGCTATCGACTCGGACCGATCCCGTTGCGATGTGGCAATCGCCGGGCCGAGCTGGCTCGGTACCGGCGGGTGATGAAGGGTGACCGGGGTGTCGAAGAACAGACGGCTATCCCAGCAGAGGGCCGCACAGATCCTCGCCGCGCAGCGCCGGGCGCAGGCGCGCCGACGGCGCCTGATGATCGCCGGCTCCGCCGTGGCCGCGGTCGTCCTGGTGGTTGTGGTCCTGATCGTGGTCAAGCTGACCTCGCACCCCGCAGCCACATCCAGCACTGCGGCGACGACCAGCGCGCAACCTGCCTCCTCGACCGTCGCCTCGGCGGTCACCGGCATCCCCGCCGCCGTCCTGGACAAGGTCGCCGCCGGCCAGGTGAACACCCCGCCGGCCACGACCACGGGAAAGACCGTGCTCACCGACGGCGGTAAGCCGCTGGTGGTCTACCTCGGCGCCGAGTACTGCCCGTACTGCGCCGCCGAACGGTGGGCCATGGTGGCCGCGCTGTCGCGCTTCGGCACCTTCACCAACCTCGGCCAGACCCACTCCTCCTCCACCGACGTGTTCCCCGACACCGCCACCCTGTCCTTCCACGGCGTCACCTACACCAGCCAGTACCTGGCCTTCCAAGGCGTGGAGATGCAAAGCAACCAGCCCCAGGGCAACGGCTACGCGCCGCTGGACACCCCCACCGCCGCGCAGCAGCAGCTCCTCAAGACCTTCGACGCACCCCCGTACGTGTCGGCAGACGCCGCCGGGTCCATCCCGTTCATCGACTTCGCGAACCAGGCCGTNNGCCTCCTACAGTCCCCAACTCTTGGCCGGTAAGACCGCCGACGAGATCGCGGCCGCCCTGTCCGACCCGGCAAACCCGATCGCCCAAGCGATCGACGGCACCGCCAACGCCTTCACCACCCTGCTCTGCCAGCTCACCAACGGCCAGCCCGGCGCGGTATGCGCCAGCACCGCCGCCACCGCTTACAAGGGGAAGCTGCATGCCGCGGGCTGACACCACCCGCACCCGCCCGGCCGGACAGATGCAGGTCCCGCGCTGGGTGCCGACCACCACGACGCTGCTGGCCTTGGCCGGCTTCGCCGTGGCCACCTACCTGACGATCGAGCACTACACCGCCTCGGCCACGCTGGCCTGCCCGGAAACCGGAGTCATCAACTGCCAGAAGGTCACCACCAGCGCTCAGTCCACCGTGCTCGGCGTCCCGGTCGCCGTCCTCGGGCTGACGTTTTTCGCCGTCATGCTGCCCGCCTGCCTACCCGCCGCCTGGCGCTCACCCCGCCCCGCGCTGCGCTCGGGCCGGGCCGTGTTCGCCCTGTCCGGCGTCGCGTTCGTGATCTACCTGCTCTACGCCGAACTGTTCATCCTCAACGCCATCTGCCTGTGGTGCACCGCCGTACACGCGATCACGTTCGCGCTGTTCGCCGTCGTCGCGCTGGCAACAGCATCCGTCGAAGCGCAAGACTAGCGAGCGCGAGCCTCGGCAGGCCTTCACGGACAGCTGATGACGCCCCGAGCGTCCCAGCGGTCTCCGGCCACACGCCGCTGATCGACCGCCAGCACCGAGAGCCAGCTGGACCGGGCTATGGTCGGCGAGGCGCCCCCGCGGCCCGATGAGCTCCTCCACGTCGCCCACGACAGCCGGGCATCGTCAGTAGCAGCAGCTGACCCTCCCGCGCGCTCGCGTACTGGCTGGAATTGACCGCGACAGCAGCATCACCGGCCACTCAACCTCCAGGCAGCCGCTGGGCGGGGCGCGCGCGGGACCGCAGATGGCCGTCGGCGAGGTCACCGTCGACCGGCCGCGGGCCAGCGGGCATGGCCGCAGCGCCCGACGCCGGCGAACGCGGGGTGTTTCAGACACGGCGGCGGATCGCTACGGTTGTCCCCATTGAGAAGGGACCCGGTGGGCGGTCGGCCGTGCAGCCGTTGGAGGGCTGGCGGCGGGCGGCCGCGGCGGCGAGGGGCTGCTGGTCATGACAGGTGTCAGATCGATCGAGGCGGTGGCGGCCGGTCTGACGGCGGCGTTTGCGCTGGGTGATCTGGACCCGTTGGCGCCGCTGCTGTCCCCCGGATGTGCGGTGGGGTGGCGAGGAGGACACCGGGCAGACCTGTCACGGCCGCACGCAGGTGCTGGCCTGGTATCGGCGGCTACAGGTTCAGGGCGTGCGGGTCCAGGTGCTGGGCACCGAGATCCGCGGTGACACGGTGGTGCTGCGGATGGCGGTGCAGTGGCCGGAGGGCTGGGACGAGGAGGATCTGCGCCGGGCGACAAGGGCGCAAGCGTTCCAGGTCCGCGACGGCGTGGTCGTCGACATCCGCGACGCCGACGAGCACCGCATCGCCGACTCGATGTGGTAGGGCACGGCCCCCTCGTTGGGTTGTGCAGGCGTGTCAGCGGTGTGCGCGGCGTGCGGCGCTCAGCGCATCGCGCAGGCGCGTGGCGTCGGGAATGGGTCGGCGACCGGCCGGCGTGTCGTACAGGCGGCAGGCCAGGGCGGCGGGCTGCGACGGTTGCCCGAACGGGTCGACGCCGTCGATCAGGAACGTCGGCGAGCCGGGGAAGTCCCGCTCGCGGGCCCGGGCGTCATCGGTGATGATCGTGGTGCGCACGGGCTGGCCGGGCACGCCGAGTTCGGCCAGGGCCTGGCGCAGCAGCTCGAGCGCCGCGGCCGTGTGGGGGCACTCGGCGATGACCAGAAGCTCAACGTCCATACCGCCATCGTGACACCCGGCCAGGCGGTCGCCACGGGTCGAAGCCGCGGCATGCTGCCGGCTGCGAACGCCCGGGTACGGTACTGTGCGGCCCGCGACGGGGTGTTCCAAACGGGACCATGCCGGGGCGATCGGGGATCAGTCCGGGCTTCGATGTCGTCCGACTGTTCGGGCCGCGGGGGTGCTCGTCTCGGGTTGTCCGAGTGGAAGCGGTTTCGGGCTGGCCGCCTGGTCGGGCTCGTGGCTGGTCTGGTGCGGGCCGGGCGGGTCGGTGTCAATCGAACCCGGTGGGTCGGCGGCCAGGTCGGTACGCAGGTCGCTCAGCCAGTATTCCAGTTCGTCGCCCGGCGCGGCGCCGTGCCGTTCGGGGTCCAGCCGTAGCGGCGGGTCCGGCATGGTGGTCATCGCCGGGCACGCTGCGATCGGTCGGGGACAGGACGGGTCGAGCCGACGATACCGGTGTGTGACCAGGCGTTGGTGTCGGTCGGCTGGCCGGTCACCCGAGCGGGCAGTCGCCGCAGGTGCCGGCGCCGTCGAGGCGGTAGTACAGGCAGCAGCTGCGGCGCCGGAAGCTCAGGCGGGCGTCGTGGATGGTGAGGGTGCCGCTGCCGTACAGGGGACCGTGGCCCAGGATGGCGGCCCCGACGGCGTGGCAGCGGCCGGGTGCGACGGCGCCCTGGTCGGCGAGGGCCCGCAGGGCGCCGGTGACACCGGAGGCGACGTTGCCCCACAGCAGGCCGGCGGCGACCGGCGTGTCGGCCCGCACGGCGTCGATCAGCGGGTTCAGGTGGGCGTCGATCACCGATTCGCACCATGCCTGCGGCTGCTGGTCGACGGGCGGGTGCCAGCCGGTCGGGTGCGGCAGGGTGAGCCTGAACCCGCGGTTCGGGGTGAAGGTGTAGTGGACCTGGTGCGGGCGGGCGTCGAGGAGGATGTCGTCGCGTAGCAGCACGGCGAGGGTGGGGCCGACCAGGCGGGCGGCGTAGCCGAGGACCACCAGCGACGCCGCGACGCGGCGTTCGGGATGGGCCAACCAGCCGGCGACGGCGTCGATCAGGTCGGCTGCGGCGGTGCTGCGCGTGGCGGTCGTGGGCGTGGCGGTCGTGGCGCACAGCCGGTGGGCGGGGAGGCCGGTGCCGGTACCGATGCCCAGCAGCGGGTTGCCGGTACCGGCACGCTCAATCGCCGCCGCGACCTCCTCGCCCCTTGTGGGCACGAGGCCGGGCCACGGCAGGGCGGGTGGTGTCACCCGACCGGGACGGCGTGTCCCAGCCGGGCGTGCTGGCGACGCAGGCTGCGCTCGGTCCAGGCGCCGAAGGCCAGCCCGAACGTGGCCCACAGCACCGCCTGGATGCCCAGGGAGGCCAGCCGGAAGCGCCACAGCACGGTGGCGGGGAAGTCGGCCGGTACCTCGTTTATCCCGGGCAGCAGCCACCCGGCGACCGACACGATCACGATGAATCCGCCGGCCGCGACCAGCACCGCGTTCCATACCCCGAGGCGTGGGGTGAGGTTGCGGGCGGCGATGACCGCGCCGATCGCCGCGGCGAGGCTGATGGCGAGCATGGTGAAGTACAGGGCGCTGCGCCGGCCGATGGTGTCGGGGTTGCCGACCGAGGGCGGGTTGGCCGGGTACTTCAGGAACGGCACCACGAACACCGCACCGAACCCGACGACGGCGACCAGCAGCGACGTGCCCCGCGCCCCCAGTGGGCCGACGCGTCCGTAGGTGAACGCGAACGCCAGGGCGAAGATCCCGCCCAGGGCGGCGCCGTAGACGAGCACGGCGACGCCGAGGCCGAGGGTGGACTGCACCGTCCGGGACACGATCTCCGGCGCGGCCATGCCGGGCATGGTGTGCGCGTCCTCGAACCCGATGGCGTGCGCGACCTGCGGCTCGCCGAATACGGTCGCGAACAGGTATGCGAGCGCGGCGGCGGCAACGCCGACGAGCATGCCGCGGATCAGCAGGGCCCGTGCGGACATGGAGGTCCCCCGGCGCTCAGTGGCAGGGTAAGCCGAGCAGGTGCCGGCCGTCGTGGGTGAACTCATGCACCCAGTGCCCCGAAACCAGGGAGGTGGCGCCCTGTTCGGCGCCGACGAAGTAGATCGCCACCACCGCCAGAAGCAGGCCGAAGACGGCCCAGGGCAGCAACTCCCGCAACCGGGATGGGGCTGGTAACAGCGGTGGGTAGCGCCGCGGCGATAGCCATCGGAGACCTCCTTGGGATCACGCGTCCCGCTCGGTGGTGTCGATGACGGTGTGAGGTC
>VAWN01000128.1 GCA_005885555.1 Actinomycetota bacterium | reverse complement strand
GGTGGGCTGGGACGGCCATCGCGTGTTCCGCGAGCGTTATCTAGAGGTCTGCCGCGGTCTTGCCTGGTCATGCCTGATGCGGCGCCATGGGGGACGTGAGGCACGTCGGTGTTGCCATGCGGCAAGATGTCGTGGTGACCGCATCGCCTCCGGTAGCCGCCGCCCGCCCGGCACCGGGGGCCGTGCTCGACGCGGTGTTGGAGCGGATCACCTACGCCAACGAGGAGACCGGCTACACCATCGCGAAGGTTGCCACCGACCGGTCCGGCACCGACCTGCTGACGGTGGTGGGGTCGCTGCTGGGGGTGCAGCCGGGTGAGAGTCTGCGGCTGGTGGGCCGGTGGGGTTCGCACCCTCGGTACGGCCGCCAGTTCGAGGTGCACTCGTTCACCACCGTGCTGCCGGCCACGGTGCAGGGCATCGAACGGTACCTGGGCTCGGGGTTGATCAAGGGGATCGGGCCGAGGATGGCCGCCCGGATCGTCGGGCATTTCGGGCCGGACACGTTGCGGGTGATCGAGGAGGAGCCGGGGCGGCTGGTCGAGGTACCCGGGTTGGGGCCGAAACGCACCGCGATGATTGGCGCGGCGTGGGAAGAGCAGAAGGCCATCAAGGAGGTGATGGTCTTTCTGCAGGGCGTCGGGGTGTCCACCTCCCTCGCCGTGCGGATCTACAAGAAGTACGGTGACGGGTCGATCTCGGTGGTGCGTAACGAGCCGTACCGGCTGGCCGCCGACGTGTGGGGCATCGGATTCAAGACCGCCGACACGATCGCCCAAGCGGTGGGGATCCCGCACGACAGCCCGCAGCGGGTGCAGGCCGGCATCCAGTACACGCTGTCCGAGGCCGCCGAGGGCGGGCACTGCTACCTGCCCGAGCCGAACCTGGTCGCCGACGCCGCGCAGATCCTTGGCGTATCGGCGGATCTGGTATGCACCTGCCTGGATGAGCTGGCTGCGGCCGAGGGTGTGGTTCGCGAGGCGGTGCCTAACCCCAGCACCGACGGTGGGACGATCCCGGCGGTGTACCTGGTGCCGTTCCACCGTGCCGAATCCGCCCTGGCCGGCAGCCTGCTGCGGCTGCTGAACACGTCCGTGGATCGGCTGCCCGCCTTCGCCGGGGTGGACTGGGCCAAAGCGTTAGCGTGGCTGAAGTCCCGGACCGGCGCGGAGCTGCCCGGCGAGCAGGAGCAGGCGGTGCGGCTCGCGCTCACCTCGAAGGTGGCGGTGTTGACCGGTGGGCCGGGCTGCGGCAAGTCGTTCACCGTCAAATCGGTCATCACGCTGGCTGCGGCGAAGAAGGCGAAAATCGTGCTGGCCGCGCCGACCGGTCGGGCCGCGAAACGGCTTACCGAGCTGACCGGGCATCCGGCCGCCACCGTGCACCGGTTGCTGCAACTGCGCCCCGGCGGCGACCCGACGTTCGACCGGGACAACCCGATCGACGCCGACCTGCTCGTGATCGACGAGTCCAGCATGCTCGACCTGATCCTGGCCAACAAGCTGGTCAAAGCCGTCCCGCCTGGTGCGCATCTGCTGCTGGTCGGCGACGTGGACCAGTTGCCGTCGGTGGGTGCCGGGGAGGTGCTGCGCGACGTGCTCACCGCCCAGACCGTTCCTCGGGTCAGGTTGACGAAGATCTTTCGGCAGGCCGCCCAGTCCGGGGTGGTGGTCAACGCCCACCGGATCAACGCCGGCCAGCCGCCGGCCTTCGGCGAGCATCCGGATTTCTTCCTGTTCCCGGCCGACGAGCCAGAGGCAACCGCCGACGTGGTCGTGGACCTGGTCGCCCGGCGGATACCCGGCCGGTTCGGCATCGGCCCCCGTGACATCCAGGTGCTCACCCCGATGCACCGCGGCCCCGCCGGCGCCGGCAACCTCAACATCGTGTTGCAGCAGGCCCTCGCCCCCTACCGGGACGGTACGCCGGAACGCCGCCAGGGCGCCCGGGTGTTCCGGACCGGCGACAAGGTCATCCAGATCCGCAACAACTACGACAAGGGCGCCGCCGGCGTGTTCAACGGCACCGTTGGTACCGTCACCGGACTGTCCACAGTGGACCGGCAGCTGACCGTGCGCACCGATGAGGACGAGGACATCGACTACGACTTCGACGAGCTCGACGAACTGCAACACGCCTACGCCATCACCGTGCACCGCTCCCAGGGCAGCGAATACCCGGCCGTGGTCATCCCGATCACCATGAGCTCGTACACGATGCTGCAACGCAACCTGCTCTACACCGCCGTCACTCGGGCCAAACGGCTCGTCGTCCTTGCCGGCAGCCGCAAGGCCCTGGCCATCGCGGTGCGCACCGCCGGCACCGGCCGCCGCCATACCGCGCTGACCCACCGGCTACGCGACGTGGCACGGTGAGGCGCTGGGGCGAGCAGCGCGACCACGCCCGCCGGCACCGGCACGCCGTAGGGT
>VAWN01000046.1 GCA_005885555.1 Actinomycetota bacterium | reverse complement strand
GGTTCACCACCCTGATCACCGCCCTCGCCGGCGACCTCGACACCGCCCAACGTGCCCTCACCACCGTGATTGACGCCGCCCGCAACCTGCCCCCCGAAGCAGCATTCGACCCGCAACCCCACCTCGACCGGTGGGAACCGCGGCTGGTCGCCCTCGTCGCCGCGGCCGGCGGGGACCCTGCCGCCGCCACCGCCATCGACGAGCTCCTCACCAGCCTGGCCGACACCACCGACTGGGCCACCCTCGCAGATGTGCTGCGTCGCATCCTGGCCGGCGAACGCGACCCCGACCAACTCCTGCCCGGCCTCGACCCGATCGACACCGCGATCGTCCACCCGCGCCCTGGACGCCCTCGCCGGCCGGATCACCCTCACCCCACCACAGCACTCGCGGCAGCAGTGGCCGCCGCCGCACACGGCGACCAGAACGCCGCCGCCGAAGCCGCCCCGTACCTGGACGAGATGGCCGACAACCCCAACTGGGCCGCCCTGGCCGCCGTACTCCGCCGCATCATCGCCGGCGAACGCAACCCCGACCAACTCCTGCCCGGCCTCGACCCCACCGACACCGCCATCACCCAAGCCGTCCTCGCCCACCTCACCGACCCGCCGCCGGAGACCACCCGATGACCGACCCCATCGCCACCCTGTCCGATCGCGACGCCATCCGCCTGCTCGCCCTGGTCATCGACCACAGCCAACCCCTACCCGACCCCGCCCACCAGCAACAGATGGACACCCGGCTACAGGAGGTCGCCGACCACACCCCGCCGGAACCGGGCGACACGACACCGGTGACCGCTGGCGATCTGGCCCGCGCCACGCTGCATCACCTCGCCGAAACTCCAGACACCGCGGCGGTCATCGCCCGCGCCGCCGCCATCCCACCCGGCCACGACCGACTCGACCCGGCCACCGTGAGCATCGGCGCGCTGGCCCTGCTCGCCCTGCAAACAGAGGTCAAACTCACCCGCACCCCCAACGGCCGGTGGACACTGCACATCCACAAACCCTCGATGCGCGACAGCACCCTCACCAACCTCATCACCAAGCTGATCAACTTCTACCGACCGCCCCGCTGACCGGTACCGCCTGGAGAGCGGAAGTTCCGGAGGCGGTCGGCGGTGACCGCGGCTCACTGATCCGCGGGCGGCGGCCCCGGGCGCTGCGCGGCGGCCATGTGCTCCTTGGCTTCCTGCACCGCCCGGTGCTGGTCCTCGTCGGTCATGTAGAAGTAGTCCGGGATGATGCCCAGCGACACCAGGTGGTGCTGGATCTCGTCCTGGTCGAGTACCTCGTCGTCGCTGAGCTGGCTGATCCAGGCGTACCAGATCTCCTTCTCCAGCGCGGTCACGTCGGGTACCTGGAACGCGTCGGCGGACTGGCCGAACTGGTTCATCGCGGCCAGCTTCGCGTCGATCTCGGCATCGAAGCCGGCCATCGAGTTCTCCCAGTTGGCCAGCGTGGACACCATCGACAGGGTGTCGTCCCAGGACATGTCACCCGAGCCGCGCTCGGTGTGCGCGCGTACCTGGGCGATGCAGTACTCCGCGTTGCCGACCTCCAGGCCGAACCGCGGCGCGACCGCGGCGACCAGCCGGGCGGCTCGTTCCACCTGGGCGATCTCCCGCCAGGCGTCGGCCTCCGCGTCGCGCCGGCCGCTGGTCGGGCCGGGCACGCTGGGCCGGGCGATCGCGTCGGCGCCGTAGCTGCCGGACACGCCGGAGGCGACCGAGGCGCCGGCGTTGAACGCGAACCAGGTGCCGCTCCACGCCTCCGCCGCCGCCGCGGCCGGGAACAGCGCCGCGCCGGCGGCCGCGACCAGAGCGCTGGCCACCACGCCGACCACGAGGCCCTCGATGAAGTTCTCGGTCGCCGCCTGCTGCCCGCCGCGCACCAGTACCGTGTTGTGCCGGTCCCACGCGGCGCCCCAGCGCTGGGCGAACTCAAGCTGCTTGGCGCGGTACGACGCGATGGCCCGGTCGGCGGCGGCGTTGTAGGCGGCCACCTTGAGCAGCCGCACGCTCGCGTTGCCCCGGATCTGCTCGGACCGGCTGCGCGCCACCTCGGCCATCGGCAGCGCCTGCGCAGTCGCCGCGTCCCGCTGCACGGACAGCGCGGCGCCGCCGGAGCCGGCGCCGCCGCGCAGCGCAGCGCAGCGCCCGCGCCACCGCGCGGCCCGGCCGCCGCGCCGCCGAAACCGGCCACCGGACCGTCGACCGACCGCGGCGCCGCCACCGGACCGTCGACCGACCGCGGCGCGGTGATCCCGCGAGCGGCCGCGGTCCCCGCCGCGGTCGCCGCCAGCTCGTCACGGTCGCCGGGTTCGCTCACCGCCAGGTCCGGTCCGTGCGCGTGGCCGGCCACCGGCCCGGCCTCCTGTTGCAGGGTGTGCGCCAGCTCGTGGGTCAGCACGCCGAAGCCCGAGGGCGACGCCGGGTCGTACTCGTCCGCCCCGAAGAACACGTCCTGCCCGGTGGTGAACGCCCGCGCGGAGAAGTCGCGGGCCAGCGTCGCGGCCTCGGTGTCGCGGTGCAGCCGCACGTCGCCCAGCGGCTGGCCGAGCCCGGCCTCCGCCTGCGCGCGCAGGTCGTCGGACAACGCCTCGCCGCGGCCGAGCTGCGCGCGCACCCGACCGGCAAGGTCGCCGCCCGCATCACCCTGCGCGGAACGCGCCGACGCCAGCAGCCGTACCACCATCTGGTTGCCACCGGTCGTCTGCAGCTCGGCCAGCTTGCCCGCGACGTCGGGCGCGCCGGTGCGGGCGGCCGGTGCGGCGCCGGCCGCCTGCTCGGGTACCGGGATGCGGGTCGTGCGGGTGCGGCGCATCAGTCACATATACCGGCTGCGCGCAACCGGCCGCTACCCGATCCCGCGCTGCGCGGTCAGCACCGCGAGCTCGACCCGGGACCGCAGCCCGAGCTTGCCCAGGATGTGCGAGACGTGGGTCTGCACGGTGCGCCGGGACAGGTACATCTGCCGCGCGATCGCGGGGTTGGACAGGCCCTCCGCGACCAGCAGGGCGATCTTGGTCTCGGTGTCGGTCAGCGCCGCCCAGCCCTCGGTCGGCCGCCGGTGGGTGCGCCGGGTGCCCCGCCCGATGCCGCAGCGACGCAGCCGGGCGCTGGCCCGGGCGATGTCCCACGCCGCGTCCAGCGAGGTGTACAAGGCGAGCGCGCTGTCCAGCGCGTCGCGCGCCGCCGTGATCGCGCCGCGCTGGGCCAGCGTCGCGGCGGCCGCCTCGTAGGCGTAGCCCTCGTACAGCGCGCGCTGCGCCTGCCCGAACGCGGCCGCCGCCGCGAGCAGCACGTCCGGGTCCGCGTCGGCCACGCCGCGGCAGAACAAGGCGGTACCGTTCATCGCGCGCGACGGCTCCCGTGCCGCGAGTTCCCCGGTCGTGGCGGCCAGCTCCCCGGCGAGGGTCCGGTCCCCGACCGCGTCGGCGAGTCGGGCCAGGTCGGGGCAGATCTCCGTGCACAACCGTTGCGGCCGCAGTCCCGCGGCGCCGGCCCACACCGGGTACAGCAGGGCGAGCGCCTGCTCCGGGTCGCCGCGGGCCTCCTCGACCAGCGCCTGTACCCAGCGCGTCTGGTACCCGTACATCCCCCCGCCGGTATCGGTACCCGGCTCGTCGAGCTGGGTGGCCACCGGTGGCGGCCCGCCCCGGTGCACCGCGATCAGCGCCCGCAGTGCCGGCAGCGCGACCGCGAAGTGGTACGGGTCGGGCACCTCCAGCCCCGTACGGATCTCGGCCAGCGCGTCGTCCCAGCGCCCGTCCAGGAACCGCAGCCGGGCCCGCATCGCATACGCCGTCGCCACGTGTACCACGCCGGAGCGCTGCCCGTGCTCGACGGCGTCGGCCAGCGCGTCGTCCGCCTCGGCCGGCCGGTCCAGCGCAAGCAGGCAGCCGGCGCGTACCACGTAGGGATCGATCTCCAGCTCGGTCCGCTCGTCGGCGCGCAGCACGACGATCGCCCGGTCGGCGAGTTCCAGCGCGGTGGCCGGCTCGCCCCGCAGCAGCCGCCGCGCGGCCAGCACGTGCAGGCCGTACCCGACGGCGACCCGGTCGCCGGATCGCATCGCCTGCTGCGCGGCCGCCTCCGCCGCGTCGAGCTGTTCGAGGACCAGGTAGCACAGTGCGGCCAGGCCGTGCAGGCGGCCGGCCTCGGTCGGGGTGAGCCGGGACTGGTGCAGCGCCTCCTCGACGGTGGCCACCACCTGCCAGGCCCGGCCCTGCCGGAACTGCGCCAGCGCGAGCAGCGGGTACAGCGCGCCGTGCCGGGTCTGCTCCGGGTCGGCGAGCAGGGCCGACTGCGCCGCCTGCTCCGCCTCGTCGACAAGGCCGGCCCGCAGCAGCGCCCGCGCGAAGTGGTACCGCAGGACCGGGCCGGCGGCGGAGACCAGCGCGCGGCGCAGCAGGGGTACCGCGAGGTGCGGCGCCCGTTCGGTCAGCGCCTGCGCCGACTCCACCAGCCACCCGACCGTGTACCCGTCCAGCAGCGAACCGGCGACCAGGTGCCGGGCGACCCGTTCGACCGGAGCGCCCGCCGCCGCCAGTACCCGGCCGGCACGCAACTGCAGCGCCGCCCGTACCGAGGCCGGCTGGTGCTGCGCCAGCGCCTCGCGGATCAGCTCGTGCCGGAACGCCAGCAGCCCGCCCTCGTCGGCCAGCAGCCCGGCCGCCATCGCCTCGTCGACGACCGCGGACAGGACGACGACGGGGGTGTCGAGGATCGTGGACAGTTCGTTGACGTCCAGCGTCTCGCCCAGTACCGCGGCGATCTCCAGCGTCCGCCGCACGACCCGGGGCAGGAACGCCAGCCGTTGCTGGATGGCCTCGACCAGTGAGCGGGGCACCTGCCAGCCGGTACCGCGGACCACCTCGGCCATCCCGTCGACCAGCCGCACCGCGTCCTCGCGGCCGAGTGCGTCGAGCAGCTCGCCCACGTACATGGGGTTGCCACTGGCCCCGGCGACCAGCTCGCGCAGCGCGGGGCCGGGCGGCGCGCCCAGCCGGTGCGCGACGAGCCCGGCCACGGCGGTGTCGGCCAGCGGCCCGAGCGGCAGCGGCTGCGCGCCGTGCGAGACCAGGCTGCGGACCAGCCCCGCGGTCGCCTCGGTGTGCCGCGTGGCGGTGGTGGCCAGCACCAGCAGCAGCGGCTGCTGCGCGAGGTCGCGGCCGAGCCGGTGCAGTACCACCGCGCTGGACGGGTCGATCCACTGCGCGTCGTCGAGCACGATCGCCACCGGCCCGCGGGCGCACCAGCGGTCGATCAGGTCCAGGATCGTCTCGGTGACGGCGAACTCGTGCTCGGCAGCGGCGGCCGCACCGCGACCGAGCCGCGCCACGCCGTCGTCCTCCTCGTCGTCGTGGGCTGGCGACGTCAGGCAGGTGTGGAAGACCGCGAAGGGCAGCCGGCGCTCCAGCCCCTCGGCGCGGCCGCGGACGATCCGCATCCGCTGGCGCGCGCACTCGGCCACCACGCGGTCCAGCATGAGGGTCTTGCCGATACCCGGCTCCCCTTCGAGTACCGCCGCCGCGCCGTGTCCGGCGGCGGCCTGCCGTACGAGATCGGTGAGCCGGCGCAGCTCTGCGTCCCGGCCGAAGCACTGCGGTGCGGTCAGCAACTCAGGCACGAGCTGAGTCTTGACCGGTTCCAGATGAACATGCAGGGATATTCCCGGTCCGGGTGCGCTATGCGGAATCCGCATGATGGCCGATTATCGCGCCGGTCAACGCGGCCATCTCGGGAACGTCGCGCCAGCTGCGCAGGTGCCGCAGCTGATCGATGACGATCACATTACCCGCCCGGCGGGCGGCCGCAAGCGCTTCGAACCCGACGGCTGCCGCCTGCTCGTACTCTCCGGTCTCGGCGTACGCGCGGGCCAGCCTGGCCAGGTGCAGTCCCTGCTCCCACTGGCACAGCATGGCGCGACTGGTCTGGTTGGCGCGGTACAGCTCGATGGCGTCGCGCCGCCGGCCCAGGTCCAGCAGGCAGGAGGCCCGGCCGGCGTGCAGGTGGTGCACGGTGAAGTAGTAGCCGACGCGGTACTCGTCGACCCGCTGCGTGCGGATCTCGGTACCCACCTGCAGCGCCTCGTCGAGCTTGGTCAGGCACGGTGTCGACGCGCTGACCATGGCGTGCCCGTGCGCCTCCTCGTGCAGGGCCAGCGCCCGTACCTCGGCGGACAGCCCCGGTTCCCGCTGCGCCGCCCGGGCCAGCCCGACGACCCGGTCGCCGTCGCCGTCCGCGCCGGCGAAGTGGCCCATCCGCACGTAGATGTAGGCGACCAGTTCCCGGTCGTCGGCGGCCTGCGCCTGTTGCAGCGCCCGCTCCGTCCACTCCAGGCCGCCGCGCAGGTCGCCGGCCTCCTGGTGCAGCCAGCCGCAGAACTCGGCGTACAGTGCCGCCACGTCGAGCAGCTGCCGGCGCAGGTCACCGGTTGCCGACCGGCGTACCCGGTCGATCAGCTCGTACAGCTCCCGTACCACCCGGGCCAGGTGCCGCGAGCCGAGCCAGTTGTCCGAGTCGTTGAGCAGCCGGCGCACCACCAGCAGCCGGTGCACGATGTCCGGGTCGATCGGCCGGTTCGGCTCCATCGCACCGAGGGCGTCCATCGGAAGCGCGGCCAGCAGCGAGGAGGTACAGGCGGCGGCCAGCGTGTGCGCGTCGACGGCGACCGGTACCCGCCGCCCTTCCGGGGTACCGATGGGCAGCCGTTGCGCGTCGGCGGCCGGCACCGGGAACACGTCGGCGGACAGCCCCAGCAGGTGCGGCGGGATACCCAGCAGCCGGTGGAACACCCGCAGCATCCGCAGGTCGAAGGCGAGGTTGCCGCCGGCCTCGATCCGGGATATCGCCGACTGCGAGAAGCCGGCGAGCCCGCCGAGCTGCCCCTGGCTCAGGCCGTGCGCCCGCCGGGCGGCCGCGATCACCGCTCCCGGGCTCTCCTGCGCGGCGGCACGGATCTCCCACGAGTCCCATACCGGGGCGGGCAGGGCGGCCAGACCCACCCCGGTGGGTACCGCCGCATACGCCCAGTTGGCCCCGTCGGTAGGACGGTCCAACGCGACCATCTCTCTCGTTTCCAGCCTTCTCGGTGAGGCCGATTCGGTCGGTCTCAGCCTAACCCCGCGGCGGTCCGGCGCTACCGCCTCCGCTGGCCTGACCGGACGGGGCTGCCGGGCCGATCTCCCGCCACCGGATCCGCCAACTGGCCGATCCGGGCGGGTCGGCAGCGGGTGTACAAGCATCTGGTTGCCTGCAATCCCCCAGGTATCCCGTTCGTGGACAGCCGCAGGAGTACGTGTTGACAATCCGCCATCACCGGCGCGTCCCGTCCATTGTGGTCACTCTCCTCGTCCTCGCCGCGACGGCGGTGGCCGGTGGCTGCGGCCCGGCCGACGCCGCGGGTACCACGCGCATCACCCTGGGCTACAGCGCCTGGCCGGGCTGGCTGCCGTGGCAGGTGGCGCAGGCGGAAGGGTTGTTCGCCCGGCACGGTCTCAACGTGGACCTGAAGTATTTCGACAACTACACCGACAGCCTGCTGGCCCTGGAGACCGGCGCGCTGGACGCCAACAGCCAGACGCTGGGCGACACGCTCCTGTCGGTCAGCGCCGGCGCGAAACAGCGCATCGTGCTGGTCAACGACAACTCCACCGGCAATGACAAGATCATTGCGCGGGACGGAATCACCAGCGTCAGCGACCTCGTCGGCAAGCGGATCGCGGTGGAACAGGGCACCGTCGACCACTACCTGCTGCTGCTGGCGCTGGCGCAGGCGGGGCTGAGCCAGAACGACGTCACCCTGGACCCGCTGACCCGCGAGGCGGCCGCCGCGGCGTTCGCGACCGGTCGCGACGACGTCGTATGCGTGTCCGCGCCGTTCACCACGAAGGCACTGACCCGGCCGGGCAGCCACGCCATCTCCACCTCGGCCGAGTTTCCCGGCGCGATCCCCACCCACCTGGTGGTGCGGCCGGACCTGGTCCGCGAGCATCCGCAGGTGGTACAGGCGCTGGTCGACACCTGGTTCGACACGCTCAAGTGGATAAAGGGACACCGGGACGCGGCGGTCGACGTCATGGCGCGGCAGGGCGGGGTGAGCGTCGACGACTACCGCACATACGACGCCGGTACCACGATCTTCACCAGGCAGCAGAACCTGGACGCGTTCACTCCGGGTACCACGCCGGAGCATCTCAACTACCAGGCCGCGCTGACCGCTGACTTCGTCTTCGGTACCGGCATGGTGCAGCACCGCCCGGGACTGGACGGGCTACTGGACGACGAGTTCCTCAAGGCGGTACCGGAGTGACCGGAGAATCGATGACAGTGACCATGCCCGCGGTCGGTGCGCCGCGCGGCCCGCAGGCCGGCCACCGCCGGCGCCAGGTGCGCGCGGTGCTCGCCGTGCTGGCGCTGGTGGTCCTGCTCGCACCGCTGGGGTACCTCTTCGCCGGGCAGTGGGTCGCTACCGGCGACGCGGCCGCCACGACGGTGGCCGAGCGCGCCGCGGTCGCCTACGCCCGGCCCGTCGGCAAGCTGCTCGCGACGCTGGTCGACGCGCAGTACGCGGCCGCCCGCAACGCGGCCGGTGACGGGTCGGCGGTGCGGTCGGCGATCGACGACGTCAACGCCCTGGACCGCGAGCAGGGCGACCCGTTGGACCTGCGGCCGCGCTGGATCCAGCTGCGCCAGGAGATCGACAACGCGGTCAACCGGAACCCCGGTGGAGCGCACGGCTACGCCGCGCCGATCGCGCTGACCCAGGCGCTGCTCGACCGGATCGCCGACGCGTCGCGGGTCACCCACGACGCGACCGCCGGCGCGTTCCAGCTGACCCAGGTCGCGCTGCGCAGCCTGCCCGCGGTACTGGTCAACGCCGGGCAGCTGAGCGCGCTGGTGCAGGCGACCGCCGATGCGCGGGTCCCGGACGCGCAGCTTCCCGTTGCGCAGGACCGGCTCACCCAGGCGGCCACCGACGTGGGTACCGGACTGCGTGGCGGCACCGATCCGGGCGCCACATACGCGGTGGACCTGAACCTGCTCGGGCCGCTGGACGAGTTCGCCGCGGCCGCCGACGGGCTGAACCAGACCGCGAACGGGCTGGCGGTACCCGGCAGCGGGGCGCGCGACCGGATCGACGCGGCCTACACGCAACTGGAGGCCAAGGCGCTCGCGCTGGAGTCGGCGGTGTTCGACGCGCTGGACAGCCAGGTGGGCGCGCACTCCGGTCGCGACACCGGCCAGCGCCGCATCCTGTACGTGCTGGCCGGCGTCACCGTGCTGGCCGCCGTTGCGCTGCTGTGGCTGCGGGTACCGCGTCCGGCCGGCCCGGCACCGGTCGGGCCGGACGACGCCGAGGGGCGGCACCGGTACCCCGCCGGTGACGGGGCCGCGCCGGAGGTGCCGGACCTCGTGGACGCGCGCGACCTGCTCGGCCCGCACCTCGTGCGGCTCGGCCGCCCGGCCGGCGGGCCGGATCCGGCAGGTCACCAATGATCATCGACCGGCTGCGGGTACGCGGCAAGCTCAACCTGCTCCTGATGCTGCCGTTGGCCGCGGTCGCGCTGGTCACGGTACCGTTCGTCGCCGGCCAGATCGACAACGCCCGCTCGGCGTCGGCGACCGCGGACTCGGCCCGCAACGCGCGGCAACTCGGCGCGCTGGTGTGGGAACTGCAACGCGAGCGCCTGGTGACCGCCGACTACCTGGCCGACCCGGACGCCGACGACTCGGCCATGCTGCTGCAGCAGCAGGCCGTCACCGACAGCGCGGAGGCGCTGCGGGTGTCGCTGGGCGGCGGTGCGTCCGACGAGCTGTCCAGCGCGCTGGTCCGCCTCGGGTCGCTGGCCGAGCTGCGGCAGAACGCGCGGCACCGCGGCGTCGCGCTGGACTCCGTCGCCCGGGCGTACCACGCCGTGGTGGCGGCGCTCATCGACGCGCTTCGACTGGTACCGCAGCGGACCACCGACGCCGAAGGCACCCGCCAGCTGACCGCGCTGGACGCCCTGCTGCGCGCCAACGAGGAGAGCGCGCTGCGCAGCATGGCACTGGTCGAGGTGGCGGTCAGCCCGCAGGTCGGCCAGCCGCTGCTCGCCGACTCGTCGGCGCAGTCGCAGATGTTCACCGAACGGTTCGTCCAGCAGGCCGACGCCGGCCAGGCGGGGCTGGTGGTGCTCGTCGACCAGGGCGAGGCGGCGCACCGTGTCGACGCGCTCGTCCAGCACCTGCCCAGCCGCACGGATCCGGGCGCGGTCAAGGCGTTCGTCGGCAACGCGCGGGCCGCGGCCGAGGCCCAGGCGAGCCTGCGCCGGCTGGTACAGGACCAGGTGACCAGCCAGATCGCCGACGCGGCCGGCCGGCGTGCCGGTACCGCGCGGGCGACCGCCTGGACGGTCAGCGTCGGCGCGACCCTGCTGTTCGCGTTGGTGCTCAGCCTCGCCGTCATCGTCAGCCGCTCCATCGCGAACCCGTTGCAGCGCCTCACCCGCGCCGCCACCAACGTCTCCGACCTCGCCAACGCGGAGCTGGTCCGGGTCGCCGACGTGGAACAGGTCGAGGAGCAGCCGCCGCGGCTGGCCGCCATCGACGTGTCCTCCGGCGACGAGGTCGGCGAGCTGGCCGTGGCGTTCAACCGGGTACAGGCGACGGCCGCGCTGCTGCTGGAACGCCAGCTCGTCACCCGGCGCAACGTGAGCCTCATGTTCGCCAACGTGGCGCAGCGCACCCAGAACCTGGTACGGCGGCAACTGTCCCTTGTGGACGATCTGGAACGCGACGAGCAGAATCCACGGTTGCTCAGCAAGCTGTACCGGCTGGACCACCTGTCCACCCGCCTGCGCCGCAACGCGGAGAACCTGCTCGTGGTCGCCGGATCCCGGGACACCGCAAGGATCTCCGCGCCGGCACCGCTGACCGACGTGCTGCGTTCCGCGCTCGCCGAGATCGAGGACTACCAGCGGGTGACGTTCGGTGCGGTACACGACGTGAGCGTGGTCGCGCCGCTGGTACCCGACCTCGTGCTGGTCTTCGCCGAACTGCTGGAGAACGCGACCTCGTTCTCCCCGCCACAGTCCACTGTGGAGATTCACGCCGCGACGACGGTGGCGGGCTGGTGCCAGATCGGCATCGTCGACCACGGCATCGGGATGAACGCCGAGCGGCTGGCCGAGGAGAACCGGCGCCTGGTCGAACGGGAACGGCTGGACATCGTGCCGACGAGCGTGCTCGGCCTGTTCGTGGTCGGGCGGTTGGCCCGCCGGCACGGCCTGGCGGTGGAACTGCTCGCGACACCCGGCGGCGGTACCACGGCGGTGGTCGCGATCCCGCCGGGGCTCTACACGGCCGGTGCGGTACCGGTACCGCCGCCGGCCGCGCCGGGCCGGCCGCGCGTCGGGCTGCCCCGCCGCCCGGCACTGTCGCCGACGGGCGCAGCCGTTGCCGTGCCGGCGATCCCGACCGTGGCGGGTACCTTCTCGTGGTTCACCCGGCGGACCGAGGAACTGCCGCTGGTACCCGTCATCGAGGGCACCGCGGTGCCGACACTGCCCGGCCTGCAACGCCGGGTACCCGGAGCGCAGCTGCCCGCCGCGCCCGCCGCGCCCGGCCGCGCGGCCGAGCCGGGCCGCGCCGTCGAGCCGGCGCCGCTCACCCGCCGTACCCCCGGCGCCAACCTCGCCCCGGGACTGCGTGACGCACCTCCCGGTGCCCCGACCCGCCGGCCCGCGGTGGCGCAGCAGCGCGACCCGGAAGCCGACCGGGCCGCCTTCGACGGGTTCGCCACGGGCCTGGCGGCGGCCGCCGACCGGCAGCGCACCACGACCACGGAGAGCACACAGGAAGGCAGCGGATGATCACCCCCGTATCCGGAATCAGTGTCGAGGCACAGAACTTCAACTGGCTGGTGGCCCGCTTCACGCAGGAGACCGCGGGCGTCATCGCGGCGATCGCGGTGTCCTCCGACGGTCTGCTCATCGCGACGTCGGCCGAACTCGAACGCGCCAACGCCGACCGGCTCGCCGCGATCGGCTCGGCGATGCTCAGCCTCGCGCACGGTGTCTCCGACTGCTACCCGCTCGGCGAGCCGGACAAGGTGGTCATCGAACTGGACGAGGGGTACCTGCTGGTGTGCACCATCAGCGTCGGCGCGCTGCTCGGCGTGCTGGCGACCAAGCAGGCGAGCCTGGGTACCGTCGCGTTCGAGATGGCGCTGTTCGCCAACCGGGCCAGCACCGTGCTCACCCCGCGCCTGATCGAGGAACTCAAGTTCACGCTGGGGAGCTGACCACGCGATGACCCCGGAGCCGGACGGCTTCGACGCTCCCGCGCTCAGCCACACCAGGGCGTTCCTCGCCGCCGGCCGCGGGCAGGACGGCGACGCCGCCGGTACCGCCAACGACAGCGCGGTCTCCGGACTGCGCCCGTACCTGCTGACGTCCGGCCGGGCCGAGCCGGTCGACCAGAGCCTGGAAATCGAGTCCCAGGTGCTGACGACCGACCTCGGCGCGACGGCGTACGGACGGCTCTCCTTCGAGTACCGGGAGATCGTGCGACTGTGCGAGGACACCGTGTCGGTGGCCGAGGTGGCGGCGAAGCTCGGGCTGCACATCGGCGTGGCCCGGGTACTCGTCGCCGATCTCGCCGCGCTCGGGTACCTGGTGGTGCAGCGCCCGACGTTCCCGGTCAACCAGGACCTGAACCTGATCGAGAGGGTGATCCGTGGACTTGAAGCCATCCACTGAACCGTCACGGCGCACGCGCCGGCCACCGGTACCGGTGAAAATCGTCATCGCCGGCGGCTTCGGGGTGGGCAAGACCACCGCGGTCTCGGCGATCTCCGAGATACCGCCGCTGTCCACCGAGGCGGCCATCACCACGGTCGCCGCCCGGGTCGACGCCACCGGCGAGGTACCCGCCAAGATGACCACGACCGTCGCACTGGACTTCGGCTGCATCACCATCGACGAGGCCCTGAAGCTGTACCTGTTCGGCACACCCGGGCAGGACCGGTTCGGCTTCATGTGGCACGACCTGTCGCAGGGCGCGCTGGGCGCGCTGGTCATCGTGGACGCCCGCCGCATCAACGACTGCTACCCCGCGGTGGACTACTTCGAGAAGGTGCGCCTGCCGTTCGTGGTGGCGGTCAACATGTTCCACGGCGAGCTGCGCCACGAGCTCGCCGAACTGCGCTGGGCGCTGGCGATCGACGCGGGGATACCGCTCGTCACGTTCGACGCGCGCAGCAAGCTGTCCGTGCGCGACGCGCTGTTGGCGGTGCTGCGCCACACCCGGTCCCGCATCGAGGGGGCGTGACTACTTTCCGCCCCAGTCCTTCGGGAAGCCGGGCATGTGCTGGCAGCCGCAGGTGGAGAAGAACTGCGGCGGCAGGCCCGGGTCGAGGTAGTCGTCGAGCGTGTCCGCGGTGATGATGGGCTGCGGCAGGATCCACTCGTGCGGTACCGGTCTGCCGGACAGGATCCAGGTCGCCGCGATGATGGCGGTGCGCCACTCGTACACCGGGTACGTCGGCGCGATCGCGGTCAGCCTGTCCTTCTTCCAGAGGTTGAGGAAGTCCTGCTCGTCCTCACCGGTCAGCGGCGGTGCCTTCTTGCCGGCGTCCTGGAACGCCTCGACCGTCGCGACGCTGGCGAATCCGGCGTCCAGCCACACACCGTCGAGCGTGCCGTACCGCTGGATGTAGTCGCTGACGATGCTCTTCGCCTTGGCGGGGTCGGCGTTGTTGAACTCGACACCGACGACGTCGACGCCTTCCCGGTCGAAAATCACCTTCGCCGCGGCCCACCGGTTCTCCAGCACGTCGACGCCGGGCAGGATGCGCAGCGCCAGTACCTTTCCGCCCTTGCCGGCCTTGAGCGCGATGAACTCCGCGGAGTCGGCGCCGAACGCGTACCCGCCGATGGGGTGCACGAAAGTCACCGGGCAGTCGGTGGTGACGCCACGGTCGAACACCACGACGGGTACCCCGCTCTGGCACGCGTGTTCCACCGCCGGAGTCAGCGCACCCGTGGTGTTGGGCGACACGATGAGCACGTTGCAGCCCTTGGTCTGCAGGTCGGCGAGGTCGGCGATCTGCTTGTCGTCCTTGCCACCGGCGTCGACGACGGTGAACTCACCGATGTCCGGGTGCAGCTTCACCTCCGCCTTCATCGTGGTGAAGCCGGTGACCCGCCACGGGTTGTCCAGCGCGGCGTTGGAGAGGCACACGTGCCACTTCTTCCCCGGCTTGGCGTACCGTCCGGTGTCCACCATCGCCGGCTGGATCATCTGCAGCCACGGCGTGTTCGGGTCGCCCTGCGGTGCGATCCGGCGCTGCGCCATCTGGCGGTCGAAATCGGCCTGGTTGAAGAACTTCGACTGGGCGGTGTCGGCGGCGCTACGGTGCCCGCCGCTGGTCTGGCCGGTGCCGGCTTTCCCGGTGGACGTGCAGGCCGCACTTCCGATGACCAGTGCGACGGCGACGACGGCGGCGGTGGCGCGTCTTGGCATGCGCGCGAGCGTAGTACCCGCCGCCCGGCGCAGTATCCGCCAGTTGACGGTTACTCATCGCCAGCGGGCCCTGGGGCGAAATCTTGGACGCTTACACCCCCTACAAGGGGGACTGGCGTCCAAGATCGGGCCTCGCTGACGCAACCTTTTCCCGGGGTTACCCGTCCAATGGGGCGTGGACGAGGAGTTCGCCGACTTCATGCGGCAGTGCGCGACGCGCCTGCACCGGGTCGCCTACCTGCTCACGGCGGATTCCGGCCAGGCCGAGGAGCTGACCCAGGACGCGCTGGCCCGGACCTACGCCGCGTGGCGGCGGATACGCAACGACGACGCCTACGCGTACGCCCGGCGCGTCCTGGTCAACCTGCACACCGACTGGTGGCGCGCGCGGCGCTGGCGGGAGCGGCTGGTGGCGCAGGTGCCCGAGCGCTCCGGCGGTACCGACGTCGCCGTGGCCACCGCGCAGCGGCACGCGCTGGCGCGGGCGTTGCAGGGGCTGACCCGGCGCGAGCGGGCCGTCATCGTGCACCGGTACTTCCTCGACCTGACCGAGCAGCAGACCGCGCGGGAGCTGGGCGTCTCGGTCGGCACCGTGAAGAGCACCGCGTCCCGCGCGCTGGCCAAGTTACGGATCTCGCCCGACCTGGAGCCGGACAGCCCCACCGGGCTCGTGGTGACCGAGGGGAGCTCGTGATGCGTACCGTTGCCGATCTGCGCCGTGCGCTGATCGAGGAGACCGCCGAACTGGAGAGCCGGGTCGAGCTCGCCGGGGTGCGGCGGCTGGCGCAGCGGCGCCGCCTGGCCAAGGCCGGTGCCGCGGCGGCCGCCGCGGTGGTGGCGCTGGTGCTCGCGCTGTACGCCGCGACCGGCGCGCGCAGCGGCATCCCCGAGCCGCTGGCGTCGGACTCGGCGCACCCGCTGCCGAACGTCCCACTGCACGTGCACCCGAGCTTCCCGTCGGTGGGGCAGGTCATCGGCACCGGCGTTCCGGTCGGGCCGGGCCAGGAGTTCGTCCTGCGGTTCACCGAGGGGCCGACGTTGGTGGGCGGCCTGCTGGACACGCGCACCGGGGTGGTACGGGACCTGAGCGTGGCCTACGACGCGTCGCCCGATCCGCGCCGCGGCGGCGGCTTCCAGTCGCTGGGCCAGCTGGTCGACCGGTCCGGCGGGGTCATCGAGTACGGTCTCTACATCGGTACCGTGTCCCGGATCGTGGTGGACAGCGGCATCGGGCGGTACCCGGCGCAGCTCGCCCACTGGTCGCAGGATCCGCGGTACACCGTGTTCTGGGTGGACCACCGGGGCACCCCGGTCGAGGCGGGCGTGACCAACCGGCCCGTCGACAGCAACGCCCACCAGCCGACCGCGTACGCCTACGACCGCGCCGAGCACCAGGCCGGTACCACGTCCGGCCGGCTGTTCATCCGCACCGACCTGGACATCAACCTGTCCAACGCGGCCCCGCTCGGCGCGAGCATCGACACCGGGGTACCGCTGCCCGACGGGGGAACCCTGCTGTTCTGGTTCGTCGGCGGGGACGGCTCGGCGATCCTCAAGGCCGGCAGCCGCGGCGCGACCGGCCAGGTCACCGAGATCAGGGAGCTGCTCACGATCCCGGTACCGCCGTCGGCCATCGGCTTCTACCGCGGCATGACCGACCTGCCCGGCCGGAACGGTACCCACATCATGGTCGGCCAGTACGTCGGCCCGGCGGCGAAGGTCGTGGCCGGTGCCCCCGGCGGGAACGTCACCTCCGGCTTCGCGCACTGGAGCGCCCACCCCGAGATGATCGTGTATTGGGCGGCCAACGTGACCGAATACGCGCAAACCGCCGCGATCGCATACGACTCAACACAGCACGTGATCGGCGCGTACTCATACGGGACGAGATAGGCCGCCGATCAGGTAGCTGTTCTTTGTCCGTTCCGGCGCTGATTGCACCCGCGCCACCGTGCCGTCAGCAACGCGACTGCAACTACCGTCCCGGCATCCCTAGCATTTGCCACCTTCGGGGGCAGGGAGGATGTCGTGTCGGTTCCGCGTTCCGTCAAGCACGTCGTGTTCGCTTCGGCGCTCATCGCGGCTGCGCTGGTACCCGTATCCAGCGCGCAGGCCGCGACCGTTACCCTGCCGTCCGGCTTCCAGGACCAGATCGCGTTCAGCGGCCTGAGCGGGCCGACCAAGCTGGTGTTCGCGCCGGACGGCCGGGTCTTCGTCGCGGAGAAGGCCGGCGTCATCAAGGTCTTCGACAACCTCGCCGACCCCACCCCCGACGTCTTCGCCGACCTCACCGCCGAGGTGCACAACCAGGGCGATCGGGGACTGACCGGGCTCGCCGTGCCGCCGGACTTCCCGACCGACCCGTGGGTCTACGCGCTGTACGCCTACGACGCGCCGCCCGGGCAGACCGCGCCCTACTGGCACGACCAGTGCCCCGACCCCAACGACGGCACCTGCGTCGTGACCGGCCGGCTGACCCGGCTGAAGGCCAGCGGCAACCACATGGTGCCCGGCAGCGAGCAGGTACTGGTCAGCGGCTGGTGCCAGCAGTACTCCAGCCACTCCCAGGACGACCTGCAGTTCGGGCCGGACGGCGCGCTGTACGCCACCGCCGGCGACGGCGCCAGTTTCACGTTCGTCGACTATGGACAGACCGGTAAGCCGATCAACCCGTGCGGCGATCCGCCGGGCGGCACGATGACCGCACCGACCGCGCAGGGCGGCTCGCTGCGCTCGCAGAACGTCCGCACGTCGGCGAACCCCGTCACGCTCGACGGGGCGCTGCTGCGGCTGGATCCCGGTACCGGCAACGCGATGCCGGACAACCCGCTCGCCGGCAGCGCCGACCCCAACGCGCGGCGCATCGACGCGTACGGCATGCGCAATCCGTTCCGCTTCACGTTCCGCCCCGGTACCAACGAGATCTGGCTCGGCGACGTCGGCTGGAACACCTGGGAGGAGATCGACCGGGTGGCCAGCCCGACCGGCCCGCTGAACAACTTCGGCTGGCCGTGCTACGAGGGAGCGGGGCACCAGTCCGGGTTCGACGCCGCCAACCTCAACCTGTGCACCAGCCTGTACAACGGCTCCGGCCAGGTCGGGCCGTACTACACCTACAAGCACACCGACAAGGTGTCGCCGGGCGATGCCTGCCCGACCGGCGGCTCGGCGATCAGCGGCCTCGCCTTCTACCCGGGCACCGGCGGGAACTTCCCGGCGCCGTACCGGGGTGCGCTGTTCTTCAACGACTACGCCCGGCACTGCATCTGGGCGATGCTGCCGGGCGGTAACGGCCTGCCCGACCCGGGCAACGTCGTGCCGTTCCTGCAGGGCGCCAGCACCTCGGCGAGCCCGGTCGACCTGACCGTCGGCCCCGGCGGCGACCTGTACTACGTCGACATCGGCGGCGGTGCGGTGCACCGGATCCGGTACTTCCCCGGCAACCAGCCGCCGACCGCGTCGCTGGTGGCCACGCCGAGGTCCGGCAGCGCGCCGCTGACGGTGCAGTTCGACGCCACCGGGTCCACCGATCCGGATCCGGCCGACCAGGGCAAGCTGAAGTACGCGTGGGACTTCACCGACGACGGTACCGTCGACGCGACCACGCCGACGGCCACGCACACCTATCCCGTGGGTACCTTCACCGCCCGGCTCACCGTGACCGACCCGCTCGGCGCGGTCGACACGAAGACGGTGACGATCCAGGGCGGCAACGACGCGCCCTCGGCGTTCATCGACGCGCCGGCCGCGTCGCTGACGTGGGCGGTGGGCGACGTCGTCAACTTCGCCGGGCACGGTACCGATCCGCAGGACGGCAACCTGCCGGCGTCGGCGTTCACCTGGAACGTGGTGATGCACCACTGCATCACGCCGGACAACTGCCACATCCACCCGCTGAACACCTTCACCGGGGTGACGAGCGGCTCGGTGGTCGGGATCGACCACGGGTACCCGTCATACCTGGAGATCCAGCTGACCGTGACCGACTCCGGTGGGCTGACGGGTACCACCAGCGTTGCGGTGCACCCCAAGCCGGTGGACCTGACGTTCGACACGGTACCGAGCGGGCTGCCGCTCGCGGTCGGGTCGGACGTGCGTACCACGCCGTTCACGGTCACCGTGATCCAGGGCTCGACGAACTCGGTCAGCGCGCCGTCGCCGGCCACCAGCAACGGCACCACGTACGGGTTCTGCTACTGGTCCGACGCCGGGGCGCAGAGCCACACGCTGGTCGCACCGGCCGCGCCGGCGAAGTACGTCGCCACGTACAAGTCCGGCCCGTGCGGTCCGCCACCCGGCCTGCAGATCAGCCTGCGCGCGCGGGCGAACACGCGCTGGGTCAGCGCGGACGACTTCGGCAACGCGCCGCTGATCGCCAACCGGACCGCGGTGGACTACTGGGAGCGGTTCGACGTGGTGGACGCGGGTGGCGGGTACGTGGCGCTGCGGTCGCTGGCCAACGGCCGGTACGTCACCGCGGAGAACGGCGGCGCCTCGGCCCTCATCGCGAACCGGCTGGGCATCGGCGACTGGGAGCTGTTCCAGATCGTCCCGAACGCGGACGGCAGCGTGAGCCTGAAGGCCAAGGCCAACGGCAAGTGGGTCACCGCGGAGAACGGCGGGGCCGCGCCGCTGATCGCCAACCGCGGCACGGTCTCCACGTGGGAGGAGTTCGACGAGCTGACCGCGGTCCGCGCGCACAGCACGTTCACCGCGCACGCCAACGGGCTGACGGTGACGGCGGAGAACGCCGGCGACTCGTCGCTGATCGCCAACCGGACCGCGGCGAGCTGGTGGGAGATGTTCGACGTGGTGGACCTCGGCGACGGGTACGTGGCACTGCGGTCGCTGGCCAACGGGCGCTACGTCACCGCGGAGAACGCGGGCGCCGCACCGCTCATCGCCAACCGCCCGGCGGTCGGCGACTGGGAGAGGTTCCAGTTGCACACCAACGCCGACGGCAGCGTCAGCCTGCTCGCCAAGGCCAACGGGAAGTGGGTCACCGCGGAGAACGGCGGCGCGTCACCACTGATCGCCAACCGCGGCGTGGTCGCCGGCTGGGAGGAGTTCGACCTGGGTACGGCATGAGGTCAGCCCGCCCGCGATACCGCCGGAGCGGCGCTCAGTTCGACGCGGGCTCGGTCAGCGGAAGCCTTACCTGCAACCGGGTTTCGCCCGGCCGGGAGATGACGCCGATGTCGCCGGCGTGCCGGTTGACCACGATGCGGTACGAGATGTCGAGGCCCAGCCCGGTGCCCTCGCCGACCGGCTTCGTCGTGAAGAACGGCTCGAACACCCGCTGCCGCAGTTCCGCCGGGATACCCGGGCCGGTGTCGATCACCTCGACGAGCACCCGGTCACCGTCGCGCGCGGTGCGCAGCGTGAGGGTACCCTCGCCGCCCATCGCGGCGGCCGCGTTGTCGATGAGGTTGGTCCACACCTGGTTCAGTTCCGCCGGGTGGGCCGGGATCCGCGGCAGGCTGCGGTCGAACTCCTTGACGATCTGGATGCCGTGCAGCTTGTGGGTGAGCATGACCAGGGTGCTCTTCAGCCCTTCGTGCACGTCGATCCACTGGTGCGACGCGCGGTCCAGTTGCGAGTACTGCTTGGCGGCGGTGACCAGCGAGGCGATCCGGTTGCCGGCGTCCTCGATGTCGCTCATCAGCTGCTCGGTCTCCAGCGAGTACCCGATCCAGCGCAGCGCCAGCTCCAGCAGCTCCGGCCCCACGCTGTCGGCGACGTCACGCAGGCAGTCGGTGTCGAGGCCGCCGGACACGAAGATCGGGGCCAGGTCCCAGCCGGAGGTGATGCCGTGCCCGTCGAGCCAGTCGTCGAGCTCGTCCTCGCGGTCGCTGGTCTGCATCGGGGTCAGCTCCGGCGCCTTCGCGGCCCGTTCCAGGATCGGCTCGACCACCTGGGTCAGCGCGCGCAGCTGCTCGGCCTGGATCCGGCCGTCGGCGAGCATGCTCAGCTTCTGCCGCATCCCGGCGACCCGTTCGCGCAGCGCCGCCGTCGCCCGTACCGTGGCGGCCGCCGGGTTGTTCAGCTCGTGCATCAGGCCGGAGGCCAGCGAGCCGAGCGCGGCCAGCCGCTGCCGCTCGCCGATCACCGCCTGGCTGTTGCGCATCCCGAAGAACAGCCCTTCGAGCAGGTGCATCGCCATCGGGAACCACTCGCGGACCAGGTGCCCGAAGTCGTCGGCGGACAGCACGAAGAAGGTGCAGTCGCTGACCGCCTTCATGGTGGCCAGGTACCGGCGTTCCAAGCCCGGGTCGTCGCGCAGGTACGCCTGCGTGGCACCCATGTACGCGCCGCGCTGGTCGGTGCGGGCGGTCTCGATCTCGTCCTGCTGCACCTTGCGGGACAGCGCGAGGGTGCCGGTCAGCAGGATGTAGAACCCCTCCGCCGGATCGCCCTCGCGGAACACCGTGCGGCCGGCCGGGTACTCCTCGACCCGGCCGCGTCCGGCCAGCCAGGCCAGCTGCTCGTCGGTGAGCGCCTCGAACAGGAACAGGGTCTTCAGCTCTTCAGGTGTCATGCCGACTCCAGGTACCGGTGGACCAGCGTCACCGCCATCGCGCCCTCGCCGACCGCGGAGGCGACCCGTTTGACCGAGTTGGCCCGCACGTCGCCGGCGGCGAACACGCCCGGAACGCTGCACTCCAGGTAGAACGGATCCCGGTCGCGATCCCATCCCGCCGGCCGCCGCCCGTCGGTCAGCAGGTCCGGTCCGGTGTAGACGAAGCCGCGCGGGTCGCGCTGCACCGCGCTGTCCAGCCATTCGGTGCGCGGTTCGGCGCCGATGAACACGAACATGTGCTCGGCGGCCACCTTCGTCCGGGTACCCTCCTTGCTGTCGCAGAGGGTCACCGCCTCCAGGTGGTCGCCGCCGTGTGCCTCGACCACCTCGCAGCGGGTGCGCACGCTGATGTTCTCGATCGCCGCGAGCTGCTGGATGAGGTAGTAGGACATGGACCGTTCCAGCGAGTCGCCGCGCACGACGAGGGTCACGGTCCGCGCGTGGCTGGCGAAGAACAGCGCCGCCTGGCCCGCCGAGTTCGCGCCGCCGACGATGTAGACGTCGGTACCGGCACACGCCGGCCCTTCCGTGGCCGCCGACCCGTAGTACACGCCGCGTCCGGTGAGGTCCTCGACGCCGGGGGCGGCCAGCGGCCGGTAGGCCACGCCGGTGGCGAGGATGACCGCGTGCGCGGACAGCTCGGTACCGTCGTCGAAACGCACCACCCGCGCCGACCCGCGTACGTCGAGGCCGACCACGTCGCGGGTGGTCAGCACCTCGGCCGCGAACTTGCCGGCCTGCCGCCGGGCCCGCTCGGTCAGCTGCGCGCCGGAGACGCCGTCGGGGAAGCCGAGGTAGTTCTCGATCCGCGAGCTCTGCCCGGCCTGGCCGCCGATCGCCTTGCGCTCCACCAGTACCGTGTGCAGCCCCTCGGACGCGCCGTACACCGCGGCGCCCAGCCCGGCCGGCCCGCCACCGATGATGATCAGGTCGTAGAAGTCGCGTACCGGCGCCGTCGACATCCCCACGGCCCCGGCCACCTGCGCGGCGGTGGGCGCGGGCAGCGCCCGCCCGTCCGTGGTGATCACGAGCGGGATCGCCTCCGGCCCGACCCCCGCCGCGTCGAGCAGCCGCCGGCCCTCCGGCTCGTCGGCGGCGAACCAGCGGTACGGCACCAGGTTGCGGGCCAGGAAGTCGCGGATCCGGTAGGACGGGGCGCTCCACCGGTGCCCGACGACCTTGACCTCCTCGACCTCCCGGTCGGGAGCCGCCTTCCACGCTTCGAGGAGCGCGTCGACCACTGGGTAGAACTTCTCCTCCGGCGGGTCCCAGGGCTTGAGCAGGTAGTGGTCGACATCGACGACGTTGATCGCCTGGATGGCCGCGTCGGTGTCCGCGTACGCGGTCAGCAGGCACCGGCGCGCCTGCGGGAACAGGTCCATCGCCTGCTCCAGGAACTCGACGCCGTTCATCTGCGGCATCCGGTAGTCGGCCAGCATGACCGCGAGCCGGCCGCCGCGCAGCTTCAGCTCGCGCAGCGCGTCCAGCGCCTCGTCCCCCGACGAGGCGCGCAGCACCTGGTAGTCCTGCCCGTACCGGCGGCGCAGGTCACGCGCGACGGCACGGGACACCGCCGGATCGTCGTCGACGGTGAGCATCGCGGGACGGCCCATGGCGCAACTCTACGGCGTCCCGTCCGGCCCCGTAGATCTTGGACACATGTCCCCCTTGCAAGGGGTCTGAGCGTCCAAGATCTCGGGTCAGATCCGGTACCGGCTGGCGTCGGCCTCCTTGAAGGTCAGGCCGTTGCCCGGGGCGTCGCGGTCCGGTCGCAGTACCCCGCCGGCGGCGTCGCCGGCACCGTCGAACAGCATCGACTCGATGCGCACGTGGTCGTGGAACCACTCCAGGTGACGCAGGTTCGGGGTGGCCAGGGCGGCGTCCAGGTGAACGTGCGGCGCGCAGTGCCCGGACACGTCGAGGTTGTGCGCGGCGGCGAGCGCGGCGATGCGCTGCCACTCGGTGATGCCGCCGCACCGGGTCACGTCGACCTGCACGCAGTCGACCGCGGTCACCAGGCGCTGGAAGTACGGCAGGTCCCAGCCGTACTCCCCCGCGGCCACGTCGGCCGCCGTCGCGTCGCGCACCAGGCGCAGCCCGTCCAGGTCGTCGGAGGAGACCGGCTCCTCGAACCAGGAGACGCCGTGGTCGGCCATCCGGTCCGCGACGCGCACCGCCGTCTTGCGGGGGTACCCGCCGTTCGCGTCCACGAACAGTTCCGCCGCGTCGCCGACGACCTGGCGTGCCTGCGCGACACGGGCGAGATCCCGCTCGACCGCGTGGCCCCACGACTCGCCGATCTTGATCTTGACGCGCGGGATGCCCTGCTCCTTGACCCAGCCGCCGAGCTGGTTCGCCAGCTGCCGGTCGTCGTAGCTGGTGAACCCGCCGCTGCCGTACACCGGTACCGTCTCGCGCACCGCACCGAGCAGCCGCGCCAGCCGTACCCCCAGCAGCCGCGCCTTCAGGTCCCACAGCGCGACGTCGACGGCGGAGATGGCGGTCGCGGCCACCCCGGGCCGGCCCAGGTTGCGCACCGCGCGGTGCATCGCGTGGTACACCGCCGGCACGTCGAGCGCCGACCGTCCACATGCGACAGACGTGAGCACCTCGTCGATCAGGTGGCCGGCCACCGCAGCGCCGTACGTCCAGCCGAGGCCGGTCTCCCCGCCGGCCCGCGCGTGCACGACCACCATCGTGGTGGCCGCCCAGGCGAAGGTACCGTCGGCTTCCGGCGCGTCGGTCGGGATGCGGTACGCCGCCCAGTCCAGCGTTCGGATGGGTAGGTCAGCGGGCACGGTAGGCCAGCTCCCGCTCCGGGTACCGGCCCAGGCGCCGGCCGCGTACCGCCGCGTTCACGACCTCGGCGAGGTGCACCGCCTGCCGGCCGACGTGCGCGTCCTCGATCTGGGTGCGGCAGGAGAACCCGTCGGCGATGACCACCGTGGCCGGATCCGCCTCCCGTACCGCCGGCAGCAGCGCCTGTTCGGCACAGGCCAGCGACACCTCGCGGTGCCCGGGGGTCATGCCGAAGTTGCCGGCCAGGCCGCAGCAGCCCGAGTCGAGCCGGCGCGCGTTGAGCCCCACGGTCTTCATCAAGGTCTCGTCCGCCTCGGTACCGAGGATCGCGTGGTGGTGGCAGTGCGTCTGCACGATCGCGTCGACCGGTTCGGCGAGGTGTGGCGTGAAGTCCGGCGCGCGTCCGGTGAGCAGTTCCGCGAACGTGACCGTCTGCTTGCACAGCCGCTCGGTCCGCGGGCTGTACCCGAGCAGCTCGCGCAGATCGGAACGCAACACCGCGGTGCAGGACGGTTCCAGGCCGAGCACCGGCATCCCGGCCTCCACAAAGGGTTCCAGGACGTCGACGGTGTGCCGCAGGACCCGGCGCGCGATGCGCAGCTGCCCGGTGCTGATCCAGGTCAGTCCACAACAGACGGTCCGGTCCGGTACCACGACCGCGAACCCGGCCGCCTCCAGCGCGCCGACCGCGGCGGCCGCGACGCCCGGCGAGAACGCCATCGTGAACGAGTCCGGGAACAGCAGCACGCGGCCGCGGTCGCCAGGCCGCCCCGGGCGCCGGCGCAGCCACCGGTCGAACCGGGCCGCCGCGAACCGGGGCACAGACCGTCGAGGGTCGACCCCGGCCAGCCGCTTGGCCACGCCGAGCCGCCCGGCCGCGTTCGCCAGGTGCGGCGCCAGCGACGCGAACCGCGCCCACAGCGGCAGCCAGCCCAGCGCGTAGTGGTCGCGCGGCCGCAGCCGCCCGGCGTAGTGGTGCGACAGGAACTCCGCCTTGTACGTGGCCATGTCCACGTTCACCGGGCAGTCGCGCTTGCAGCCCTTGCACATCAGGCACAGGTCCAGCGCGTCGGCGACCTCGGTGCTGCGCCAGCCGTCGGTGACCGTCTCGCCGCGCAGCATCTCGAACAGCAGCCGGGCCCGGCCCCGCGTCGAATGCTCCTCCTCGCGGGTCACCTGGTAGCTCGGGCACATCACCGCGCCGCCGGGCTTGGAGCGGCGGCACTCCCCCACGCCGGCACAGCGCAACGCGGCGCGGGAGAAGGCACCCTGGTCGTCGCTGAACGCGAAGAACGTGTCCGGCTCGGCCGGTGCGTAGGTCGGTCCGAGGCGCAGGTCCTCGTCCAGCGGCCGGGCGTCGACGACCTTCCCCGGGTTCATCCGGTTGTCCGGGTCGAAGATGGCCTTGAACTCACGGAAGGCCTGTACCACGTCGTCGCCGTACATCTTCGTCAGCAGCTCGCCGCGGGCCTGGCCGTCGCCGTGCTCGCCGGACAGCGATCCGCCGTAGGACACCACGAGGTCGGCCGCCTGCTCCACGAACCGCCGGTACTGCCGCACCCCGTCGGCGGTGACCAGGTCGAACGGGATGCTGCAGTGCACGCAGCCGTGGCCGAAGTGGCCGTAGATGCTCGTGGCGCCGTACCCGAACCCGTCCAGCAGCTTGGTCAGGTCGCGCAGGTACGGGCCCAGGTGCTCCGGGCCGACCGCGGAGTCCTCCCAACCCGGCCAGGCGTCCGGACCGTTCGGCGTGCGCGCGGTGGTACCCAGCCCCGCCTCGCGCACCTTCTGCAGCTCCTCCCGCCGCTCGTCGTCGTCGATCAGCCGGGCGTCGTCGTGGGCCAGTTCGTCGATGAGCCGCCGCGCCATGTCCCGCGCCTCGTCGATCGTGTCGCCACCGAACTCGACCATCAGCCAGGCACCGGCGTCCGGCAGCAGGGTCAGCGCCTCGGGGTTGCGCCGCTCCTCGTCCTCGTACCGGATCAGCTTGGCGTCCAAGGCTTCCAGCTGGATCGGCCGGTGCGCGTTGATGGCCGGTACCGCGTCGCCGGCCGCCGCGATGTCCGGGTACCCCAGCAGCGCCACCGCGCGCCTCTTCGGCTCGGGCAGCAGCCGCAGTTCGGCGCGCAGCACGGTGACGCACGTCGACTCGGTGCCGACCAGGGCCCGCGCGACGTGGAACCCGTTGTCGTCCAACAGTTCCGGCAGCTGGTACCCGGAGATGCGCCGCGGGATGTCCGGGAACCGCGTCCGCAGCTGCGCGTCGTACCGCGCCCGCAGGTCGCGCAGCCGCCGGTGGATGTCGGCCCGCCGGCCGCCGCGCGCGAGGATCGCCTCGACGTCCGGCGTCGCACCGACCCACATCCGCGCGCCGTCGTAGGTCAGGATCTCCAGGCGCCGCACGTTCGCCGCCGTGGTGCCGCTCCACTGCGCGGTCGCGCCGCACGAGTTGTTGCCCACCATCCCGCCGATCGTGCAGTGGCTGTGGGTGGACGGGCGCGGCCCGAAGACCAGGCCGCCGTACCGCCGCGTCTGCGCGTTCACGTCGTCGAGCACCGCGCCGGGTTGCACGATCGCGGTGCGCGCGTCGGCGTCGACCGACTCGACCGCGTGCACGTACTTCGACCAGTCCAGCATGACCGCAACGTTGCAGCACTGGCCGCCGAGGCTGGTACCGCCGCCCCGGGACAGTACCGGCACCGCGTGCTCCCGGCACACCGCAACGGCTTCGACGGCATCGTCGACGTCGCGCGGTACCACCACGCCGATCGGCACCTGGCGGTAGTTGGAGCCGTCGGTGGAGTACGCCGCCCGGGTACCGGCGTCGAACCGCACCTCGCCGCGCACCCGCCGGCCGAGGTCCTCCCGCAGGGAATCCATTACGCCTTCAGTTGTTCGATCCGGTCCTTGAACAGCGTCGTGGCGATCGCGGCCTTGTGCGGCTGGCCGTGCAGGAACGCCTCGGCGAACTTCTTGGCCTGCTCGTAGGTGACCTTGCCGGGCATCGGCGGTTCGTTCGGGTCCACCGCCACGTCGACCAGTGCCGGCCCGTGGTGCGCGAACGCCTCCTCCAGCGCGCCGGGCAGGTCGCCGGGCTTGTCGACGTGCACCCCGAAGCCGCCGGCCGCCCGCGCCCACGCCGCGTAGTCCGGCAGCGGCTCGCCGAACCGCACGCCGTGCTCCGGGTACCCGAGCACCATCTGCTCCCAGAGGATCTGCCCGAGGGAGTTGTTGTTGTTGATGACCACCTTGATCGGCAGGCCGTGCCAGGCGGCGGTGTGGAACTCGGCCATCAGCATGCCGAAGCCGCCGTCGCCGATGTAGCAGATGACCTGGCGGTCCGGGTACGCGTGCTGGATCCCGATCGCGTACGGCAGCCCGCACGCCATCGTGGCCAGGTTGCCGGACAGGTAGAACTCGCGCTGCCCGCGGATCTTCCAGTGCCGCGCGGCCCAGGTCGCGACGGTGCCCGAGTCGCAGGTCAGCACCGCGCTGTCGGTGGCCAGCCGGTCCAGCTGGTGGGCGAGGTACTGCGGGGCGATCGGCTCGCGCGACGCCGACTCCAGCGCCGCGAGCTTCGCGTTCCAGTCGTGCATCTTGTCCTGGTAACGCTCCAGCAGCGACCGGTCGCTACGGCGGTCCAGCCGCGGCAGCAGGGCTTCGAGCGTGGCGCCGACGTCACCGACCAGCGGCACGTCGGTCGGCACCCGGGTACCGGCGCGGGCCGGGTCCAGCTCGACCTGTACCACCTTCGCCTTGCCGGGCGGCGGCAGGTGCTTGGTGTACGGGAAGTTGGTACCCAGCATCAGCAGCGTGTCGATCTCCTCGACCAGCTCCGCGGTCGGTGCGGTACCGAGAAGTCCGATGCCGCCGACGACATAGGGCGAGTCGTCGGGTACCACCATCTTTCCCGACAGGGTCTTGATGATCGGCGCGGCCAGCGCGTCGGCGGCCTGCTCCACCAGCCGGCCCGCGCCACGGGCACCGACCCCGACGAGGATCGCCGGCTTGCGGCCGGCGTTGAGCACCTGCGCGGCGGCGGCGATGTCGGCGTCGCGCGGGCGGACCGGCGGCGCCAGGTAGATCGGCGCGGTGTGCGGCGGCGTCGCCGGGGCGACGTGCTGGTACGGGTCCTGGCTCGCGTCGGCGACCTGGACGTCGTTGGGCACGGTCAGGTGCGCGACGCCCTTGCGCGCGTAGGCCGTGCGGATCGCGATGTCCACCAGCGCGGGCAGCTGCGTCGGGTTGGTGACCACCTCGTTGTAGACGGCCACGTCGGCGTACAGCCGGTCGAGGTGCACCTCCTGCTGGTACCCGGTGCCGAGCACGCTGGTCTCCTGCATGCCGGTGATCGCGAGCACCGGCGCGTGGTCCAGCTTGGCGTCGTAGAGCCCGTTGGCCAGGTGGATCCCGCCCGGCCCGGAGGTGGCCAGGCACACGCCGATCCGCCCGGTGGCCTTCGCGTGGGCGCAGGCCATGAAGGCGGCCGCCTCTTCGTGGTGTACCAGGACGAACCGGACCCGGTCGGCATTGCGCCGCAGGCCCTCCATGATCCCGTTGATGCCGTCGCCGGGCAGCCCGAACACGGTGTCCACGCCCCAGTCCGCCAGCCGGGCGATCAGGACCTCCGAAGCGATCTCAGCCATATCGTCCCCCTACCCAGGACGCCCGCCGGACTAACGCCGGCCGCCCCGCGCCGATATATCGAGCACCGGAAGTGCAAGATGGGTACGTGGTGACGTCCGTCGCGCCCGGGCTCCGGCCGCCCGCTCGGGCGGCGGCCGGCCTGTTCCCGGGGCCGGCGCAGCCGCCCACCCGACGGCAGGCCGCCATGATCATCGGCGCGGGTGCCGTCGCGGTCTCGTTCTCGCTGTGGATGACCAGCGTCGGCTGGCGCGGGTACCCGGAACGGAGCTGGGCCTACTGGCTGGCCACCCCGGTCGGGCTGTCGTTCATCGCGGCCGGGCTCACCGCGTGGTGGCGCTGGCCGGCCAACCGGCTCGGGCCGCTGATGGTCGCCGGCGGCGCCGCGTGGTACCTGACCAGCCTGCAGGACCTGGGCAACCCGGTCCTGTTCGCGCTCGGCTACTGGCTGACCTACCTCGCCCTGGTCGTCATCACCCACGCCGTCCTGGTGTACCCGGAAGGCCGGCTGACCCGCCGCGTCGACCGCTGGATACTGATCGCCGACTACATGGCATACCTGGTACTTCAAGGCATCCGGTACTTCGTGGACGGCCGGCACGGACCGGTCGGGCCGCGGCCCGCGCCGGGTAGCTGGCTCGGCGACCTGATCGGCCTCAACGGGCTGCTGTTCTGCGTGATCGTGGGCGGGCTGCTGGTACGCCGGTGGCTCGTGGCCAGCCCGCCGGCCCGACGGGTACACGAACCGGTCTGGTTCGGCGTCCTCGTGCTCGATCTCGTCCTGCTGCTCGGCGTCCTCGCCAGCCTCCTGAAGCTGCCCGCGACACTCCAGTCCATCCTGATCCTCGGGTACGGGCTGTGCCTGGTCGCGCTGCCGTTCGCGTTCCTGAGCGGGCTGATCCGCATCCGGCTGGCCCGGCTGCGGGTGGCCGACCTGGTGGTCCAGCTGGAACGCGCCACCGATCCGGCCCAGGTACGCGACCTGCTGGCGTGGGTGCTGAGCGACCCGACGCTCACGGTCGGGTTCTGGTCGGGTGCGGAGTACGTCGATCCGGCCGGCCGGCTGGTGGCCGTCACCGCGCCCGCCGCCGACCGGACCGTGCGGCGGGTCGAGCTGGACGAGCGGCCGCTCGCGGTACTCGTGCACGACAGTGCGCTCGCCGACCAGCCGGCGCTGACCGACGCGGCGGTGGCCGCGCTACGGCTGGCGCTCGCCCGGGCCGGCGCCGCGCGGGCCGCGCTGGAGGAGCGGCGCAAGATCGAACGCAACCTGCACGACGGGGTACAGCAGCGGCTGCTGCGGCTGTCGTGGCTGGCGAAGCAGGCGCGCACGATCGCGGCGCCGGACGTGGTACCGGTGCTGGAGGAGCTCGCCTCCGAAGCCCGCGACACGTTCGTCGAGCTGCGCGAGGTGGCCCGCGGCATCCACCCGTCGCTGGTCACCGAGCGCGGGCTGGCCGAGGCGGTCGAGGAGTACGCGCTGCGGGCGCCGGTACCGGTCCGCGTCGACCTGCCCGCCGGCCGGTACCCGGCACCCGTGGAGATCACCGCCTTCTTCGTGGTCAGCGAGGCGGTGGTCAACGCGGTACGGCACGCCGGGGCGGACGAGGTGTCGGTGTCCGGCCGGGAGTGCTCGGGCCGGCTCGTGGTGGAGGTCAGCGACGCGGGTTGCGGCGGCGCGGACCCCCGCCGCGGTACCGGACTGCGCGGCCTGCGCGACCGGGTCGCGGCGCTCGGCGGCACGCTGACGGTACGCAGCGTTCCCGGCCAGGGCACCCGGGTCCGGGCGGAGCTGCCATGCGGGTGACCGTCGCCGAGGACTCCGGCCTGTACCGGGACCTCCTCACCCGAACCCTGACCGCGGCCGGGCACCGGGTCAGCACCGCGGGCAGCGCCACCGAACTGCTCACCGTCGTCGACGCGACCCGGCCGGACATGCTGCTCACCGACATCCGGATGCCGCCGACCTACACCGACGACGGGCTGCGGGCCGCATTGCGGGTCCGGGAACGGTACCCGCGCACCGGCGTGGTGCTGCTGTCCAACCACGGCGAGGTCAGCTACGCCCTCCAACTGGTGAACACGTTGCGCGAGCGCGCCGGGTACCTGCTGAAGGAGCGCGCCACCGGCGACCGCGAGCTGCTGGAGACGCTGGACCGGGTGGCCGCCGGCGGGCTGGTGATCGACCCGGACGTCGTGGCGCTGCTGGTCTCCCGGCCGCGCAACGACGACAACCCGCTGCGCGCGCTGACCGCACGGGAGCTGGACACCCTGAAGCTGATGGCCGAAGGGCTGGGCAACACCGCGATCGCGCGGCGGCTGCGGGTGACCACGTCGACCGTGGAGAAGCACGCGACCGCGCTGTTCCGCAAGCTGGGCCTCGGCGCGCCGGCCGCGGACGAGAACGCGCGGGTGTCGGCGGTACTGACGTACCTGCGGCACAGCGGGCAGCTGCCCCGACCCTGACGGCTATGCTCCCGGGATGACCGAACCAGTTGGCACGCGCTACGCGCGTGCGGGTCATGCGCCTTGTCGGCCTCCCTGTAGCCGGCCGTCCGACTCCGGCGCTGCGCGCCTACGCTCCCGGCCGGCTGCGGGAGGCGACGCATGACCTACCTCCAGGCCATTGTGATCGGCCTGTTGCAGGGCGTCACCGAACTCTTCCCGGTCTCCAGCCTCGGGCACAGCATCCTCATCCCCGCCCTGTTCGGCGGCAGCTGGGCAGCGAACCTGAACATGTCGGCCAACAACTCGCCGTACCTGTCGTTCCTGGTCGCGGTACACGTGGCGACGGCCGTGGCGCTGGTCGTGTTCTTCCGCAAGGACTGGGCGCGCATCGCGGTCGGGCTCGCGACCTCGCTGCGGGACCGCCGGATCACCGAACCGGACCAGCGCCTCGGCTGGCTGCTCGTGGTGGCGACGATCCCCGTCGGGCTCGCCGGCCTGGCGCTGGAGCACCTGTTCCGCACGGCACTGGGCAAGCCGGTGCCGGCCGCGCTGTTCCTCACCCTCAACGGCCTGGTGCTGCTGGCCGTCGAGCGGCTGCGCGCCCACCGGTCCGGCCCGGCGACAACCTCGACCGGCCAGCCGGTACCGGTCGGGCCGCGCTACGGTCGCGGCCAGGTCTACGCCGCCAGCGGGTACCAGGGCACCGCCGCCTCCGGTGGCGTGTCGGCGCACGGTGGCGGTGCGGACGCGGCCGTCGAGTCCGATCTGCGGCTGGCCCGGCTCGGCTGGGTGGAGGCGACGGTCGTCGGCGCCGCGCAGATCCTCGCGCTGCTGCCCGGGATCAGCCGCTCCGGCGCGACCATGGTCGCCGGGCTGGTGCGCGGCCTGTCCCACGAGGACGCCGCCCGGTTCGCCTTCCTGCTGGCCACCCCGGTGATCGCGGCCGCCGGGGTGCTGAAGCTGCCGGAGCTGGCCGGGCCGACCGGGCACGGCATCCTCGGCCAGGTACTCGTCGGCAGCCTCGTCGCCGGCATCGCCGCTTACCTGTCGCTGCGCTTCCTGGTCAGGTACTTCGAGACCCGCACGCTGACCCCGTTCGCCATCTACTGCATCGTGGCCGGGCTGCTCTGCCTGCTGTGGTTCGGCGTCGTGAAGTGATGCGGGTACTCGTCGCGCCAGCGCTGCGGTTCCTGCTGTCGGCCGCCAACCGGGGCGGCGAGGTCACGGTACCGGCGGACGGCGGGTCCAGCCCGGTGCACGTCGTCGAGTCGCTGGGGGTACCCCGGACCGAGATCGGCGAGCTGCGGATGCACGGTGACGTGATCGAGGTGCTGCCGGTACCGCGGCCGCAGCGCGTCGCCCGCGCCCGCTTCGTGCTCGACGTCCACCTCGGCGCGCTGGCCCGCCGGATGCGGCTGCTCGGTCTCGACACGGCGTACCGCAACGACGCGACCGACCCCGAACTCGTCGCGCAGGCGATCGCCGAGCAGCGGATCCTGCTCACCCAGGATCGCGGGCTGCTGCGCCGCCGGGCACTGCCGGCGGGCGGGTACGTGCACGGCAGCCGGCCGGACGACCAGCTGGCCGACGTGCTGGACCGGTACGCCCCGCCGCTCGCGCCGTGGAGCCGCTGCCCGGCCTGCAACGGGCGGCTGGCGGCGGTACCGAAGCAGGCGGTCGAGCACCGGCTGGAACCCGGTACCCGCCGGTCCTACGAGCAGTTCTCGGCGTGCCCGGCGTGCGACCGGGTGTACTGGCGCGGCGCCCACGCCGGCCGCCTCGACGCGATCGTCGCACGGGCCGTCCGCAGCGGGTGAGTCGCCCGATTGCGGAGCCCGGCCCGGGCTTGGAAGATCATGCGTGATGACGCTCCTGCTGGGTCCGTTGCTGCGCCGCGTGGTGGGTGACCGGGCGACCGTATGGGTGGAGACGTCCGCTCCGGCGACGGTCATGGTACGGGCCGGTACCGGCGGCGGTGCGGCCCGCACCTTCACCGCCTTCGGGCGGCACTACGCGCTCGTGGTCGTCGACGGGCTGCCGGCCGCCGCGGCGACGCCGTACCAGGTGCTGCTCGACGGCGCGCAGGTCTGGCCGCCGCCCGGGTACGACCGGCCGGTACCGGTGATCCGCACGCGTGACGACACCGCACCGGTCCGGCTGGTCTTCGGTTCCTGCCGCGAGGCCAGCCCGCGGGCGGTACGGGAACTGCCACCGGACGCGCTGGACAGCTACTCGGCGCGGCTGGCCGGTACCGGGCGGGACTGGCCGGATCTGCTGCTCCTGCTCGGTGACCAGGTCTACGCCGACGAGACGTCCCGGGCCACCCGGCGCTGGCTGCGCCGCCCTGGGAGCCCCGGGCCCGCGCCAGCGGAGCGAGCGCCGAGAGCACAGCCGGACACCGAGCGGCCGGCCGGCCAGGTGGTGGACTTCACCGGGTACGCCCGGCTGTACCACGAGTCGTGGACCGATCCGGACGTGCGGTGGCTGCTGTCGACGGTACCGTCGTCGATGATCTTCGACGACCACGAGATCATCGACGACTGGAACACCTCGCAGCGCTGGCGCGAGCGCATGGTGGCGCAGCCGTGGTGGCGCGAGCGGATCACCGCCGGCCTCGCCTCCTACTGGGTGTACCAGCATCTGGGCAACCTCGACCCGGACGAGCTCGGCGCCGACCCGGTGTACCCCGCGGTGGTGTCGGCCGCGGACGCGACCGGGATCCTGCGCGAGTTCGGCGCGGCGGCCGACGACGACCGGTCACGGTACCGGTGGAGCTACGCCCTCGACGTCGGCCGCAGCCGGATCGTGGTGCTGGACAACCGATGCGGCCGCCAGGTGACCCCCGGGCAGCGGGCGATGCTGCCCGACGCGCAGTGGGAGTGGCTGGTGCGTACCGTGCGCGGCGACGGGTACGACCACCTCGTTCTGGGGTCGTCGCTGCCGTGGCTGATGCCGTTCGCGGTGCACCACCTGGAGGAGGCGGTGAGCGCGCTGGCCGAGTCGCCGCGCCGGCCCGTCGCGGCGGCGGCGGAGAGCCTGCGGCAGGTGTTCGACCTCGAACACTGGCCGGCGTTCGGGCACTCGTTCGACGCGCTCACCGCGCTGCTCGGCCAGCTCGCCACCGGCGCCGCCGGTACCGCCGGTGCGGTACCGGCGGTACCGGCGGTACCGGCGAGCATCAGCGTCCTGTCCGGCGACGTGCACCATTCCTACGTGGCGCGCGCCGACCTGGCCGGGGCGCCGATCCACCAGGTCACCTGTTCACCGGTGCACAACCGGGTACCCCTGGCGATGCGCGCGGTGTTCCGTGCCGCGTGGACCGGACGGGTGGCGCGGGCCGGGCGGGCGTTGGGCCGGGCGGCACGGGTACGGCCGGCGCCGCTGACCTGGACGAAGCTCGCCGGCCCGTACTTCGGCACCGCCGTGGGTACGCTCGTCCACAATGGACGGTCCGCGCACGTGCTCATCGAGGGCACCACGCCAGCCGGCGACCTGAAGGTCGTGGCCCGGCAGGTGCTCGCGGCTTCCGTCCAGTGAGCAGGACGGTTCACCATCCGGGCCAACCGGCGCATGATGCGCCAAAGACACCGGGAGGCAACCATGAACAAGCGACTCACCGCGCTGCTCGCCGGCCTCGGCGCGCTCGTGCTCGCCGCCACCGGCGCCGCTGTCGGCATGCTGACCCCGGCACAGGCGGCACCGGCCGGTTCGACGCTGACCCTCGACGTGAACTTCGCACCGTTCTTCCTGCTCGACTTCGGGCCCGACGGGGTGCACGAGGTCACCTCGTTCCAGCAGCCGTTCGACCCGAGCCGCGGAGACCAGGTCATGTTCCGCGACGAACTGCTGCGCCACGGTCGGGTGGTCGGCCACGACGGCGGCGCCTGTACCGTCACCGAATTCGTGCCGGCCGACGCCGACAAGATCAAGCTGACCTGCCAGGTGACCTTCGAGCTGCCCGAGGGCGTCATCACCACACAGGGGGTGGCGACCGAGAACCCGGCCAAGCACCTGGTCATCACCGCCGGTACCGGCCGGTACCTGGGGGCCCAGGGTGACGTGCTGTTGACCGAGTTCCCGGACAACACCGGTAGTGTCGTCTTCCACTTCGCCCGGCCGCATTCGTAGCCGTCGCAGATTATTCTCAGATCGAGAGCCTGCCCGACGGTTGCAGGCACACCAGGGTGGCCGAGCGAGCTGGAGGCGGCCAATGGAGGCTGTGCCGACGCTGGCGACGCTGGAACGCCGGTTGTCCGATGCGCGGCGCACCGCCGCGGGTACCCCCGGCGAGCTGGCCGCCCTCGTGGAGCTGGCCAGCCGGCTGGTCCGTGACCCGCAGCGCCGCGGCGAGCTGGCCGCCGAGGGCGTGGAGCTGGCCACCCGGCTCGGCGCCGACGGCATCCGGCTGCGGTGCCGGGCGATGGTCGCCGAGTTCGTCGCGCGGCACCGGTCGGCGGCCGAGGCGCTGCCGGACGCGCTGGAGATCCTCGCCGAAGCCGTTCGCGACCCCGACCCGCTGGCCGGGGCGCAGGCACACCACTCCGTCGCGCACTGCTACGACGAGCTCGACTGCACCTCTGAGGCGCTGGAGCACGTCCACCACGCCCTGGCGGAGTACCAGCAGGGCGGCGACCGGTTGGGCGAAGGCCGGATGTACAGCTTCATGGCCTCGCTGTTCTGGCAGCTCGGCGAGAACGACCGGGCGCGGGAGCTGTACGAGCGGGCATACGGGATCTTCCTCGAATGCGACGACCCGAGCGGCGCCGGGGTGATGCTGTCCGCCGTCGCCGACCTGCAGCGCGAGGCCGGCGACCCGCAGGCCGCGATCGCCACCTGCGACCGGGCGATGGAGCAATTCGAGCAGGCCGGCATGCCGCTGGACAGCTACATGGGGATGACCTCGTACGCCGAGGCGCTGGCCGAGGTCGGGCGGCACGACCTGGCCGGGCTGTGGGCGAAGCGGGCGGCCGAACGCAACCGGCTGCCGGACGGCACCCTGGCCAACCCGTCCTACGAGATCGATCTGCTGATGGTGCTGGCCCGCACCGCCCAGCTGCCCACCGGCGACATCGCCGGGGCGCGGGCCAGCCTGGAGGCCGCCGTCGCGCTGGCCGACGAGCGGGGCGGGGTGCGGGCGGCGGCGGAGGGCGAGGCGCTGCTGGCCGACGTGCTGCACGCCGACGGCGACGTGGCCGGTGCGTACCGGCACCTGCAACGCAGCTGCCGGCTCACCGAACAGGTCAGCAAGTCGGTGCACGACCAGCGGGTGCGGGCGCTGCGGGTGCGCTTCGAGGTCGAGCTGGCCGAGCGGGACGCCCAGCGGTACCGGGAGCAGGCGCAGGCCCAGGCCGCGGTGATCGCCGAACTGGAGCGCACCCGGTCGGAGCTCGCCAACCGCATGGCCGAACTGGAGCGGCTCAACGCCGAGATCGTGCAGCTGAGCCAGACCGACCCGCTGACCGGCATCGCCAACCGGCGGTTCATGAACGAACGGCTCGTCGAGCTGTGCCGGGTGTCCGCGCGCTACGGTGCGCCGCTGGCCGTCGCGGTGTTCGACGTCGACCTGTTCAAGAGCGTCAACGACCGGTACGGGCACGGCGTCGGCGACGCGGTGCTCGTCGCGCTGGCCGACCTGCTGCGCAGGCAGCTGCGGGCCACCGACGTACCGGCCCGGCTCGGCGGCGACGAGTTCGTGGTGATCCTGCCGCGCACCGACGCCGACGAGGCGGTCGCCGCGTGCCAGCGCTTCCAGGCGGCGGTACGCGCGCATTCCTGGTCCGACCTCGCCGAGGGGCTGACCGTCACCATCACCGTCGGGGTGGCCGGTGGCGCCGAGCAGGGCGACCCCGAGCAGCTGATGCGCCGGGCCGACGCCGCGCTGTACCGGGGCAAGCGGTCCGGCCGCGATACGGTGGCCTGGTGACGGTCGCGGCGGTCAACGCGCTCAGCCGGCGCTGGGCTCTGGCCGCCGACGGCCGGGCGGTCGTGTTCGCCGGGCCGGGTGTCTGGCCGCTGCTCGCGCTGATCGCCACCGGCGCCGACGACACGGCCCGCGCCGAGCTGGAGAAGGCGCTCGGGACGGCCGCGACCGACGCCGCCGCCGGTACCGTTGTCGACCTGCTCGGCGGCTGCCCGGCGGTACGGTTCGCGGTGGGCCTGTGGAGCCGCGCCGACCTACCGCTGCGCAAGACGTGGCTGGACCGGCTGCCGCCGGGGGTACACGGGGAGCTGACCGGGCAGCCCGCCGTCGACCAGCCGCGGCTGGACGCCTGGGCGGGCGAGCACACCGGCGGGCTCATCGACCGGATGCCGGTCCAGGTCGACCGTCGCACGTTGCTGGTACTGGCGAGCGCGCTCGCGGTACGGACCCGGTGGGTGCGGCCGTTCACGGACACGTCGATCCGGCCGGCGTCCGGACCGTGGGCCGGCGGGCGGATCGCCGCGCTGGACCGTACGACGCACGACCCGGGCACCGTCACCGTGGTCGACCGGCTGACCCGGCTGCGCGTCGAGGGTACCGATGGAATCGACGTTCATCTGTTCCTCGGGGAACCCGACCGGCCGGCCGCCGCCGTGCTCGCCGCCGGCCTGGACACGCTGTCAACTCCGGGTACCGACGCCTTGTCCGGCGGCCCCGGTATCGAGGTGAGCACCGTCGCCAGTACCGACGCGCGGGACCGGTACGTCGCCGTGGTACCGCGGTTCACCGTCCGGGCCGGGCACGACCTGCTGGCGCTGCCCGAGGTCTGCGGGCTCACCACGGTCGCCGATCCGGTACACAGTCACCTGCCCGGCATCAGCAGCGAACCGCTCGCGGTCAGCCAGGCGCGGCAGGACGCGCTCGCCGAGTTCACCACGGAAGGGTTCCGGGCCGCCGCGGTGACCTCCGTCGGGTTCATGGCGGCCTCGGTGCGGCTGCCGTCGGCGACGGTACGGCAGGTACGCGTGACGGTCGACCGGCCGTTCGGGTTCGCCGCGGTACACCGGGATTCGGGACTGGTACTCGTCGCCGGCTGGGTCGCCGAGGCGCTCACGCCCCGCGGGGAAGGGTGAGCCCAAGCTCGGGGAACACCCTGGCCACCTTGGCGACGAGGTAGTCGCCGTAGGGCTGCGGGTCGCCTTGCGCGGGCCAGCCCGGCAGCGGTTCGACCGTCATCGTGAAGTCCGGGGTACGCACCGCCAGCCCGCCGTTGCCGTCCTGCGCGAGCAGGGTCAGCAGTCCGTAGTCGGTGTGCTCGCCGACGCCCCAGTCCTCGGTGTCCGGCGGCGCGGCCGGGTAGTGGAAGATGCGGAACAGCACGGTCGGTTGCGCGGTGTACCCGCTCGCGAAGTACTCCGCGTCCAGTCCGAGGCTCACCGCGACGCCGCGCAACACCTTCTGCGCCACGCCGTGCAGACTGTCCAGATAGGACAGTACCGCCGGCCCGAGCCCGGGTACCTGCCGCGGGAACAGGTTGCGCCCGTGCAGCGGCAGGCCGGCCCGCGGGTGGCCGTCCGGCAGCTCGGTGCCGAAGTACAGTCCCTCCTTCAGGTCCGGCCGGCCCGCGGTCAGCTCGGCGCCCACCGGAAAGTACCCGCGCCACGCCGGCCCGCCGCGCACCATCGCGATCTCCATCTTGGCGGCCGGCGGAAGGGCGAAGAACGCCCGGGCCGCGCGGTCGAGACGGTCGAGCGCGGCTGCGGGTACGCCGTGGCCGGTGACGTAGAAGAATCCGTACCGGCGGCACGCGGCCTCGATGTCCGGGGCGGTCGCGGCCGGATCCGGACCGGAGATGTCGATCAGTGGCAGCGCGGTCACGCCCCCATCGTCCCCCGCGCGCGTCCCCCGCGCGCTGGCCGCCGTTCCGGATCCGGCGATAGGTGGGACGTTTCCCCCCGACGTCGCGCTTCGTCGCGCAGTAACACCGGCGCGATCGCCTTGACATCCGATGTATCGGCCGAATACCGTTCCCGCAACGCGTATTGACATTTGTCGCTGCGCTTTCACTCGAAGGGGAACGGTCATGCCGCGCAAGCTCCTGCTGTCCGCAACCGCGGCAGTGCTGGTCGTCGCCGCGGCGGCCACCGGCGGGATAGTCGCCGCGACCGCGCGGGCGGCCAGCATCCCGGGCAACGTGTTCGTGTCGCCGTCCGGAAAGGACAGCAATCCCGGTACCCAGAGCGCGCCGGTGAAGACCGTCCAGCGCGCGCAGCAGCTCGTCCGGGCGCTCAACGACAACATGAGCGCAGACGTCACCGTGGTCCTGGCCGACGGGTTCTACCGGCTCACCAGCCCGCTGACGCTGTCGTCGGCGGACTCGGGTACCAACGGACACAACATCGTCTGGACCGCGGACAACGGCGCGCGCCCGGTCTTCGCCGGTTCGGTGCAACTGACCGGCTGGACCCGGATGTCGACCGGCAGTCCCATCTTCGTCGCGCAGGCACCGAGCGGCCTCGCGACCCGGCAGCTCTACGTCAACGGCACCCGCGCCGACCGCGCGCACGGTGCGTTGCCGAACAGCCTGAGCGGGCAGAACTCGACCGGCTACTCCGGCGGCGGCACCACGATGGCCGGCTGGCGCAACCCGAGCGGCGCCAAGCCGCAACTGGAGTTCGTCTACCGCGGCGGCCTCGGCGCCTGGACCGAACCGCGCTGCCCGGTCGCGTCGATCTCCGGCGGCAAGGTCACCATGGCCCAGCCGTGCTGGAGCAACTCCACCACCCGCGCCTGTTGCTTCGCCGACGGCCGCGCATACAACCTCGTCGGCCGGGCGAGCATCACCGAACAGCCGACCCAGGTGGAGAACGCCTTCCAGTTCCTGTCGGCGGGCACCCCCGGACAGTGGTTCCTCGATCAGGGCAGCAGCAAGGTGTACTACGTACCGCGCTCCGGGGAGAACATGGCCACCGCCGATGTGGAAGCGCCGGTACTGGAGAAGCTGGTGACCGGTAGCGGAGTCAACCATGTGGTGTTCAACGGGATCCAGTTCTCGTACGCCACCTGGCTGGGCCCCGACACCGGCACCGGTTTCTCCGAGATCCAGGCCAACTACCAGGTGACCGGGTCCGACGGCGCGGCGCGGCAGGCGTTGTGTGACGTGGCACCGGCGACGCAGAAGGGTACCTGCCCGTACGCGGCGTGGACCCAGGCACCGGCCAACGTGTCGCTGACCTCCGACCAGAACGTGCAATTCACCAACGACGCCTTCGTGCATCTCGGCGCCGCCGGGCTGGGCCTGGGCGACGGTACCCAGAACGCGCTCGTCAAAGGCAACGTCTTCACCGACATCTCCGGTAGCGGCATCCAGCTCGGCAACGTGGACATGCCGACCGCGACCGGTGCCGCGCAGACACTCAAACACCCCGGTCGAGTACCACGGCGGCATCGGCATCGACGTCGGGTACGCGGCGAAGACCAAGATGACGCACAACCAGATCGACCACACGCCGTACACCGCCATCTCCATCGGCTGGGGCGGCTGGCCGGACAAGGAGAAGCAGAAGCCGCGGCCGAACTTCACCCACGACAACTCAATCTCCAACAACCTCATCTTCAACCACATGTCGCTGCTCAACGACGGCGGCGCGATCTACACCCAGGGCCTGACCGGTACGTCGCTCGCCAACGGCGAGAAGGTGAGCGGAAACCTGATCCACAACCAGACCGGCAAGGGCCATGTCGTCTACACCGACAACGGGTGCACGTTCGAGTCGATCCTCGGCAACGGCATCTACTCGACCGGCGCGGCGAACGCCTGGGGCAGCACCCATCACGACTTCATGCCGGGCGCGACGACCACCAATGACCCGACCGACGTGGAGAACAACTTCTGGCAGAACGGCGCCACCAGCGCCGGCAACGGCGTGACGCTGAAGAACAACACCGCGATCACCAGCGGCAGCCAGGTACCGGCGAGCATCGTGAACAACGCCGGGCTGGAATCCTCGTTCAAGGGGCTGCTGAACTGGAAGCAGGCACCGCTGCCGCCGGTGCACTGACCGGGCCGACTCAGCGGGCCAGGCGGAACCGGGACGGTACCCGGTCCGCCTGGCCCGCGCACAGATCCGCGGCCAGCTCCCCGATCAGCGGCGCGAACTTGGCACCGTGTCCGGAGCACGTCGAGCAGACCACCAGCGGACCGACCCGGTCGAGGATGAAGTCCTCGGTGTCCGTGGCGGTGTACAGGCAGGTGGTTTCGTTGTGCGGCACCGGTTCCAGGCCGGGCAGCCACTCGCGCACATACCCGGTGACGAGCTGCCGGGTCTCCTCGTCCACGACGCCGGTCCGGGTGTCGGCGCTCACCTGCGGACCGACGAAGTGCGCGCCCACCTTCACCGCACCGTCCGGCCCGCCGTCCCGCCCGGCCGGCAGGCCGTACATCATCGTCTTCCCTTCGTCGTGCATGAACGTCGGCCACCGCGCCGCCGGGTCGCGCCGCGGGAAGTGGAACACCCGTTGCTCGGTGACGGTCAGCCGGGGCAGGTCGACGACACCGTCGAGCAACCGCGGCAGCCAGGCGCCGGCGGCGATGACCGCGGTACCGGCGCGCACGGTGCGGTCGGGCAGCCGCAGCAGCACCCCGTCGGCATCGGGTTCGACGGCGAGGACCGCGGTGTCCGGGTACCACCGGATGCCGGCCAGCCGCAGCATCGCGGCGATCGCCCGGTCCGGGTCGAGCACCCCGGCCTCCGGGTGGAACAGCACCGGGCCGTCGAACACGAAGCCGGGCCAGCGGGAGCCGGCGTCCTGCGCGGTGAGCACCTCGGCCCGCACGCCCGCGGCGCGCAGGATCGCGGCCAGCCGCACCGGATCGCGGTCCGCGCCGTGGTCGATCCCGCCGGTCGGGGTGATCAGCGTCTCGCCGGCCGCGTCCTCCAGAGCCTGCCACAGTACCCGCGCCCGCCCGGCGAGCTCCACATACAGCGGATCGGGATAGACCCGGCGGAAGATCCGCGCGCTGCCGTGCGAGCTGCCGGCCCGGTGGCCGGGTGCCCGCGCCTCGAACAGCGCCGTGCGGGTACCCCGGCGGCCCAGCGCGTACCCGGTCGCCGCCCCCATCAGCCCGGCACCCACCACCGCCACCTCGACGTCCATCCGTCGACCGTAGGCCGGCTTTCCCGGTACCGGTAGCATGAGAGCGCTCGTAGCCCACTGACCCCGATCGAGAGCCGATGCGCTGTCCCACCTGCGGCCAGGACGCCGACCCGGCCAACGCCTACTGCCCCTACTGCCGTGCCGCGCTGCACATGCCGGCGGCGCCCTCGTCGCCGTACTCCGGCGGGTCGCCGCAGGGCTGGACCGGCCAGGAGTACCACCAGGGCTACGGGCCACCCGAGTACGGACAGCAGCCGACGTACGGGCAGCAGCCGGGCTACGGACAGCAGCCGGGCTATGCGCCGGGATACGCGCAGCCGCCCGGATACGACCAGCCGCCGGGATACGGCCAGCCGCAGTCCTACGTGCCGCAGCAGGGCTTCGAGCCGCAGCCGCCGTACGGCGCCACACCGTCCGGCGCAATGCCGCCCCAGGACCAGGGTTGGGGCGGCAGTTACCAGGTCCTCGAACCCGGACCGCCACCCGAGCGGCCGGGCCGCTCGATGATGTGGCTGGTGGTCCTGATCGCGGTGCTGGTCCTGCTGGCCGGCGCGGGCGTGGCGATCTGGAAGCTGGCCGGGAGCAAGCACCTGCCGGTCGCCGGCGGCACCACGCATCCCAGCAGCGCACCGGCGTCCAGCGCGGCCGGCGCCGACGGCAAGACCGAGGCGCAGACCATCGACCAGTTGCTCAACGCGAGCAGCGCCAGCCGGCAGAAGCTCGGTCCCGCGCTGACCGCGGTGGACGCCTGCAACAACGTCAACGGTGCGATCACCACCCTGCAGCAGGTCACCGCGGAACGGCAGAACCAGGTCACCCAGGGCCAGCAACTGGCCGTCGACCAGCTCAGCAACGGCAAGCAGGTACAGGCGGCGCTGGTCGCGGCACTGACCAGTTCCTGGCAGGCCGACCAGAAGTACACCGCCTGGGCGCAGGGCGTCGCGCAGAACGGCTGCAGCGGCCACGCCCCGCATGACGCCAACTACACCGGCGCGCAGGCCGCGTCGGGTTCGGCGACCACCGCCAAGCAGCAGTTCGTCTCGCTGTGGAACCCGGTCGCGCAGGCCTACGGCCTGCCGGCCCGCTCGGAGAACACGGTCTGACCGGGGCGCGCGACCGGACGGGCCCGCGCCCGTCCGGTCGCGCCGCCAGCTACCACCCGATCCCCAGCGTCAGGTGGTCCGGCGGGTTGGCGTTGCCCAGGATCTGCACCGAACTCTGGTCGTTGACGTCGTCGTAGGCGAAGGCGTACGACCGGTTGTTGAGACTGACCGAGTGGAAGTACGCGGCGTAGTCGTCCTTCGGGTTGCTCTGGTAGTACCTCGACGGGGTGAACCAGTCGGCGGTGTTCAGCGCCACGCCACGGTGCAACGCCGCGCAGAAGTCCCGGCCGACCGCCCGGATCAGGTCGTTGCCGCCCTGGTCGTTGCCCAGCGCCAGGGCACCGGAGCACTCGAACACCTCGGTGGTGGTGGGCTTGCGGATGCTGAACGGGGCGCCGTCGTTGGTCCGGGTACCGCTCAGCACGTTGCCCGACACCTTCCCGCTGTAGATGACGCCGTGGTCGTTCTCCGTCCACTGGTGCGTGGCGTAGAAGCTCCACACCTGGTCGATGTGCGGCTGCAGGAAGTTGGCCTGGGCGCCGCCCGGCTTGAACGCGGCGGAAGTGCGCGGCGCGAGGATGCGGAACTGGTTGGCCAGGCCCTTGAACGCCGCGCCGACCGCGGCCTGGTACCCGGACAGGACCTGCGCCCGGGTCTGCGTGATGCCGGCCGTGCGGTCGTACCCGCTGGCCGCCTGCTGCAGGTGCGCGGTGATCGGCAGCCCGAACTCGTCGACCTGGGTGGTGTTGCCGCCGAACGCGACCTGCCCGAAGACGTAGGTGCACTCGTACCAGTCGAAGAACACGTCCAGGTTCGGATCGTTGTCCGGGGACACCGGGATGAACACCGGCGAGCCGACGGAGATGTAGACGCGGCCGCCGAGGGTACTGGTCGGGATCGGTACCGTCGACGCCTGCGCCACCGTGAACGCCATGTTCGGGTAGTTCCTGCCGTTCTTGGTCAGGTGGCCGGGCGCGTCGGTGTCGGCGAAGTTGATGTGCGTCCAGGTGCCGTTGGACTTCAGGTAGCTCCACTGGCCCGGTACCGCCTGGCCGAGGATGGTGATGAAGATCCGGCTGTTCGACCAGGTGCCGTGGGTGTTGTTGGCGAACGTCATCGGGAAGGTACCGCTGCCTCCTCCGCCACCGCCACCGCCACCGCCGTGGATGTAGGTGAAGTTCGGGGTGTCGAACAGCGGCCCGCCCTTCTCGTAGGTGAACCAGTACGTGATCACGGTACCGGCGGCCAGGTTGCTCACCGTCCGCTGCCAGGTACCCCCGTTTTTGGCCATCCGGAAGTTCTGCTGCGGGATCCCGGCGATCAGGTAGTGCACGTCGACGAGCGCGGACGGGGTCGTCGGCTTGAACCAGATCCGCGCCTGCGTCGCATTGAGCGACGTCACGCCCTGGGTGTAGTCGGCGGCGGCCGCGTCCGCGACGACCGCGGTGACCAGACCGCCTCCCGTCACAACGGCGGCGGCGAGTACGGCGAGGAGCGGCCGTAGGCGAATGATCATGGCAGCCTCCCGGGCCGGGGCCGTGTGTTAGAGCGCTCTCTGACCTAGATTGATAACCCGGCGACAACCCGCTTGTCAATAAGCTTCGATAGATTGTCCCGTCCGACCAGGCCAGACACCGGCGCGTGCCGGAGAGCGGTTACCGGGGCAGGGGCGCATTCAGGATTAGTGGTACGTCGATCGGGGTACTCGCTGGCTATCCGCAATCCCGGTGACAAGAATTCGGAGCACAACATGATCATCCTGGGCGTCATCCTGCTCATCCTGGGGCTGCTCCTACACATCTCGATCCTCACCACGATCGGCATCATCCTGCTCGTGGTCGGAGCGATCCTGTTCCTGCTCGGCTCGATCGGCCGCCCGGTCGCCGGCCGGCGCCACTACTGGTAGCCGGGCCGGATCAGCTCACCAGGCGGCGTGGTGCCGGTCGATACGTCGACCGGCACCGCGCCGTTACGGCACTGTGTTCCGGTAAACCGCTCGTCGAGTCCCGCGGTCCGCTACGAATGGGCGCAAGGGTTGACTTACGCCGCACCTGGGCATTGCAAGGATGAGCGAACGGAGTGACGATGGCGGATCAGCAACTCACCAGTCACGAGACCGTGGACCGGGCCGAAGCCACGACGGCGGAACTGGTCCGGTTGGCCGGGGACCAGCTCACCCGGCTGGTCCGCGACGAGCTCCAGTTCGCCCGCATGGAGATGTCGGTCAAGGCGCGCCGCTTCGGCGTGGGCGCGGGCCTGTTCGGCACCGCGGGCGTGGTGGCGATGTACGGAATCGGCGTACTCATCGCCACCGCCGTGCTGCTGCTCGCGCTCGTGCTGCCCGCGTGGCTGGCCGCGCTGATCGTCGCCGTCGTGCTGTTCGCCGTGGCCGGGGTACTCGGTCTGCTGGGCCGGGGCCAGATCCGCCGCGGTTCGCCGGCCACGCCCGAGCAGACCTTGAACAGTGTCAAGGCCGACGTACAGACCGTGACCGAAGCGGTCAGGAAGAGGGGACACTGATGACCAAGAAGAACGCGACCGTCGACGAACTGCGCGACGACCTCACCCGCACCCGCTCCGACCTGGGTGGGACGGTCAGCGAACTGGCCGAGCGGACGGACACGACGACCCGTAAGTCGATCCGTTGGGGCGGCGGCATCCTGGCCGGTCTCGTCGCGGCCGCCGCGGCCATCGGCACGCTGCGCTGGCGCCAGTCGCGCAACAAGCCGAAGAACCGCGCCGAACGCGTCTGGCGCGACGTGAAGGGCCGCGCCAACGGCGCCCGCACGGAGGCCAGGAACAAGACGCGCGACGCCAAGCGGGTGGCCAGCAAGATGAAGAGCAAGCTGAGCAGGTGAGGACGCGGCCCGGGGGTTGCCCCCGGGCCCGGTCACTCACCCGACGAGGGTGCGGAAATCCGGCCGGTCGCCGAGGACGGCCAGGTCGCGGTCCGTGCGGGCCCAGGCTTTCAGCACGGGTACCGCGGCGCGGTCGTTGTAGGAGAAGGCATCCGGCAGGTACCGCATCGCCTCGTCCAACCGGCCCGCCCGGGCGAGCCCGCAGGCGAGGTCGTAGCTGGCGTCGGAGAGCGCCTTGGTGGGCAACGAGGCGCCCCGAACCGCCTCGTACCACCGGCTGAGCACCCCGATCGCCTCGACCTCGCGGCCCTTGCCGTGATGCCATGCCGAGTAGCTCTCCAGCGGCCCGCGGGCACCGGAGCTGACGACGTGCCGCCAGATGTACTGCGGATGGTCCCGGGCGATCCCCGGCTCGGCCGACAGCAGGTCCTCGTCGGCCTCGTCGAGCGCGGCGACGAGCTCGGACAGCGCGCGGTGTCCGTCGGTGTGCACCTGCTCCCAGGTACCCACGTCGGAGACCGCCGGCGCGGCGCATTCGTCCACCCGCTCCCCCGCCCGTACCCGCGCGAGAAGTTCGACCGCGGCCCGCCGCCCGGCGTTGGCGCGGGCCACCGCCTCGCGCAGTCCCGGGCATTCCCGCTCGTCCCCGAGCGACCGGTCCAGCGTCCACTCCTCGTTGCGCGCGGCTTCGAGCAGGCGCAGTACCCCCGCCCGCAACGGTCGCTGCTCCATCTCCGCCTCCTTCGATCGGTACGCCCCCTCAGTGAAACACTGATGTTTCACGAACGCAACGCCGCTGATAGGATCTGTCGCATGGACGACCGACTGCTCGACGCCGTCGTGGTGATCCTGGCCGAGCACGGGGTCGGCGGACTGACCCTGGAGCGGGTCGCCGAACGGGCCGGCCGCTCACGGGTCACCCTGTGGCGCCAGGGAGTCACCCAGGACAGCCTCATCGACGGCCTGCTGTCCCGGCTGACCCGGGACTACCGCGACGCGATGTGGTCGGTGCTGGCCGACTCCGGCACCGGTGCCGACCGGCTGCGCACCGCGCTGCACGCGCTGTGCGACGTGGCCGACCGGCACCTGCACCTGCTGACCGTCAACGACGCCGTATTCCACCAGGCCGCCGACCGGGTCCGCGACATCACCGGGCAGGCGTTCAGCTTCCTGGATCCGTTCACCGCGGCACTGCGCGCCGGCGCGGCGGACAAGACACTTCAGCTTCCGGACACTCCGGCACCGGATCTGGCCGACGCAGTCTTCAACACGGTGTGTTGGGGATACGTGCATCTGCGCAACCGGCACGGCTGGCCCGACGATCGCGCGCGCGGTCCGGTGCTCGGTATTACTCTCGCCGGCTTCGGCGCTCCCGCATAGGCTGCCGCCGTGGGCCGACTCCTCTCCGTCAACCTCGCGGTACCGCGTCCAGACGCGAGCCGATCGCGGGAACTCACCGGAATCGACAAGCACCCGACGGTCGCACCGGTACTGGTGTCCGCGCCGAACGCGAAAGGCAACAGCGGGCTCGGCGGTGACACCATCGGCAGCGACGTCCACCACGGCGGACCGGACCAGGCGGTGTACGCGTACGCCCGGGAGGACCTCGACGCCTGGGCCGCCGAACTCGGCCGGCCGTTGCGGGAGGGCACCTTCGGCGAGAACCTCACCACCGCCGGGCTCGACGTGACCGGTGCGCTGCTGGGTGAACGGTGGCGCATCGGTGACACCGTGGAGCTGGAAGTCACCTACCCGCGCATCCCGTGCAAGACATTCCAGGCCTGGATGGCCGAGCAGGGCTGGGTCAAACGCTTCACCGCAAAGGCGACACCCGGTGCGTACCTTCGCGTCGTGGTACCGGGTGAGATCCAGGCGGGCGATCCGGTCACCGTGGTACACCGGCCGGGACACGATGTCACCATCGGCGTGACGTTCCGCGCGCTGACCCTCGCACCGGAACTGCTGCCCCGGCTGTTCGCCGCCGAGCCGCTGCCGGACAAGCTGCGCCAGTCAGCGCTGCGGCGTTCCGGCGAGCGCCCGCAGTAGCACCGCGTCGTCGGTACGCACCGCAGTGTTGCGTTGCCGCAGACACCGGCCAGGAAGCGCATGCTCTCTGGCCGGTGTGTGCGGGGTCAGCGCGCGGGTAGCAGGCCCTCGTTGCGCAGCCGGCGGATCCAGCTCTGCGCGGTGTACCGCGGAACGCCGTAGTGCCGGGCGACGGCGGTGACTCCACCGACCTCACCGAACACCTGGACCAGATCGTCGGGCGCGCGGCGGTAGGCCCGCTCGCCACCGGACGTGGCCCGTACTGCGGCCTTCGCCGCCCGGCCGGTCTTGGCCGCACCGCGCTTGGTCGCGGCCTTCGGCTCGGCCTGCTTCGCCGTCGCGCGGCGGCTCCGGGAGGCGGCGCTGCGGCCACCGCGTACCCGCCGTGCCGGCCCGGCGGTGACAGTCGTCTCGTCGTCGGCAACCGTGGCGGGGATCGGCGTCGGCGTGGCGGGATTGACCGCGCGGAGCAACAGGTCGAGATCGACCGCGGGAAGCTGTTGCGCTGACAGTCCGGCGGCCGCGCCGGCACGCACCAACAGTTCGGTGATCCGGGCCGCATTGTCGGAAACATCGATACGCAGTGTGGTACTCGCGCGTGTGGTGTCGTCCGGCGTGATCGTAATGGTGTACGAGCTCATGATGTTGCCTTCATTCGTGGGCGGGACATGGGAGGGTGAGGTCAACCTACTCGCCGCGATCACACGACGCCAAGTAATCGCCTGCTCATGGCAGCATACAAATACTCCACGTCAGGGCACCACAAACACAGCGTGTTCCATTGTGGAGTCACCACACGCATCGGACAGAAGAAGCGGCCCGGCAGTCGCCGGGCCGCTTCGCGTGGGCGTCGTGTCAGCCTTTGAACTGACCGACCACCTTGGTGAAGTCGAGCGGGTTCTGCGAGATACCGCTGCACGTGTCCGAACTGCCGCCGCAGTTTCCGCGGTCGCGGTTGATTGTCCAGAAGGTGAACCGCGCCATGTGGTTCTGCTGGATGAACGTGAGCATCGTCTGGAAGTTCTTCACGGTGACCGTCTCGTTCGCGTCGGTCTTGCCGTTCATCGAGGAGATGCCCTGCTTGGCCCAGACCTGCGCGTCGGTGAGGTTCTTGTGCGCGGCCTTCAACTGTGCGTGCACCTTCTTGGTGATCGAGACCGTCAGGGTACCCATGTTGGCGCCGCTCTGGCCGCCGAAGTCGAACGGCATGATGGTCCACACGTCGACCGGCGAACCGGCAGCCGCGTCGAGCCCGGGCAGCTTCGCCTCGCCGCCTTCGAGGCCACCGGTGCCCACACCGACCGTCATGATGGTCCGGACCGACGGGTTCTTCTGCTTGACAATCTTCAGCGCCTGGATGACCTTGGCGCCCTGGGACACCTCACCGGCCTCCAGGTCGATGTCGATGGCGCGCAGCTTGTATGCGTTGATCACCTTCTGGTACGCGCCGGCGAGGGCGGCAGCGCTACCGCAGGAGTTGCCGAGCTTGGTACCCGCCGCACCGCCGAACGAGACGACCACGTCACCGCCGGCGTTGCGGATCGCGTTGACCCGGTTGACGATCGCCGAACCGGTGAGCGAACCCGAGCCGTCCCAGGCCGGGTTGCAGCCGCCCTTGGCGAGGATGAACGCCAGCGTGTAGGCCCGGACCCCGGTCGTCTTCATCGCGGTGATCGGGTTCGGGCTGTTGCTTGTCGCCGGGAAGATGTACGGCGCGCCGCCCAGCGGTACCGCGGCGGCCGCGACCACCGCGCTCGACGCCGTACCGGTGGCCGCCTGGCTGATGGTCACCCCACCCGCCACCATCGCGGCCACCACCATGACCGTTGCGCCTGCGACCAGAACCGGACGCATTCTCATATAGATCCCCCTCTCTGGGACAGTCGCCATCACCTGGCATTCTGCCCCGCACCGGGCGCAAATAGGAAGGCTTCCTGATAGTAGTTCCTCGATAGGCGGAAGGCACTGTTGACGTCGAGCATCGAGACCAATAGATTAGTCAAACTGATAGGCAACCGTTCTAACAATTACCATCCGATCCCCCCGCGGAGGTACCCCCGTGCGACGGAAACTCAGGATCGCCATCCTCGTGGCCGGTCTGGTGGTCGCATCGATCACCGTGCCGGCGGCGATGGCTGCCACGACGACCGGCGTCCAGCCAGCGGCCGGCCCCACCATCGCCCAGCTGAAGGCTCGCATCGCGAAGGGTTGCACCAAGGTCTCGAAGGGCAACTTCAAGACCGACGACGACGCCAGCAGGGCGACCGTCTCGATCTGCAAGGCCGGCTCGGCCTTCGTGTGGACGGCCGACATGGACGTGGACTGCGACGGCGTCCGGACCTCGAAGTGCAACGAGAAGACCGACTGCTGCTTCCAGAACCAGACCTCGTTCGAGACCTCGAAGGGCCGGCCGTTCCAGGCCGACCTCACGCACTACTTCGTGATCCCGTTGCCCAGCAGCAGGTTCAGCTACACGAAAGCCGGCATCAGACCCGGTACGACCGCGGCCATCATCTTCAAGAACAGGATGGTGTATGCGGTGTTCGCCGACGAAGGCCCGAGCAACATCATCGGTGAGGCGTCCTACGCGACCAACCGCGACCTCGGTGTCAACCCCGACCCGAGCAACGGCGGCACCGACGGACCGGTGACGTACATCGTGTTCCCGAACGCGAAGCCGAGCCCGGTGGAGAGCAACAGCGCCATCACGTCGAAGGGATCCTCGGCGGCAACCGCCTGGGTGAACAGCTGATCCCTGGTGTGGACAGTCGGCCCGGACCCGGTGCGGGGTCCGGGCCGACGCGCTATCCGCGCGGGTCGATGAGCGTGATGCCGCCCGGGCCGGGGCGGTCCATCGAAGCCAGCGCCGCCGGTACCGCGTCGAGGCCGATCGTCTGCGCCACAAGGAGATCCGGCCGCAGTGCCCCGGCGGCGACCAGGCGCAGCATCTGCGGGTATGCGTGGGCCGGCATGCCGTGACTGCCGCGCAGTTCCAGCTCGTACCCGATGACCCGGTCCAGCGGCAGCACCGGCTGCCCGGCCGCGGGCGGCATCAGGCCGACCTGCACGTGCCGGCCCCGGCGGCGCAGGCACGACACGGATGCGACGCACGTCTGCGGGCTGCCCAGCGCGTCGATCGACACGTGTGCGCCGCCGCCGGTCGCCTCCCGTACCGCGGCAGCCGGATCCGGTACCGCGGAAATGCATACGGCCGCGCCGAAGCGGCGGGCCGACTCCAGCGCGGCCTCGGCCACGTCGAGCGCCACCACCCGGGCGCCGCAGGCCGCCCCGATCATCACGGCGGACAGCCCCACCCCGCCACAGCCGTGTACCGCGAGCCATTCCCCGGCGGCCACCCGGCCCTGTGCCACCACGGCCCGGAACGCCGTGGCGAAGCGGCAGCCGAGCGCGGCCGCGCCGGGATACCCCAACGCGTCGGGCAACCGGACCAGGTTCACGTCGGCGTGGCGCACCGCCACGTACCGCGCGAACGAACCCCAGTGGGTGAACCCGGGTTGGGTCTGCCGCTCGCACACCTGATGGTCGCCGGCGAGGCAACTCGCGCAACTGCCGCAGGCGCACACGAACGGCGCGGTCACCCGGTCACCGGCGCGCCACCGGACCACCCCGTCACCAACCGCGGCAACGGTACCGGCGAACTCGTGGCCGGGTACGTGCGGCGGCCGGACGTCGGGGTCGTGGCCCTTCCAGCCGTGCCAGTCGCTGCGGCACAGACCGGTGGCGAGTACCTCGATCACCGCACCGCCCGGCGGAGGAGTCGGATCGGGTACCTCGCGCACCTCCGGTACCACACCGAAGTCATCGAAGACGACAGCGCGCACGCCTCACCCGCAATGGTTGCGCTGGTTGACTTCCACCGCCCGGCCGTCCGGGTCGGTCACGATCGCCCGGCAACCCCAGGGGCGTACCTCGTGCGCGACCAGTACCGGCGAACCCAGGCCGGCGACGGCCGCCACGGCATCGTCGAGCGAGTCGACATAGAAGCCGGCGAAGGTGCTGCCCGCCGTGCGGAAGCCGGGCGAGGTGCCCGCGGGACCTTCGTACACGGCGAAATGGACCGGGCCGAGTTCGGTCGCGGCATGCGCCGGTCCGTCATCATGCTCGGGATCGGAAGCGTGCCGCTCAGGTGCCAGCGCGATTCCCAGCAGCCGGTAGAAATCAGCGGTCCGTTCCAGGTCGGCCGCGAACAGCACCATCGATGCGACGTCCACCATCACGGCACTGTAGCGTGAAACAGTGAGCGCCCCGAACCGCAGCGCCGCCTCCAACCGCAGCGCCGCCTGGTACGCCAAGACCGACCGCGACGGGTTCATCCACCGCGCCTGGATGCGACGCGGCCTGCCGCCGCACGCCTTCGACGGCCGGCCGCACATCGCGATCGTCACCACCTGGTCGGACTGGACGCCGTGCAACAGTCACCTCGGCGAGGTTGCCGAACACGTCAGGCGCGGCGTGTGGGAGGCCGGCGGGGTACCGCTGGAGATGCCGGTGCCGTCGCTGGGCGAGACGCTGATGCGGCCCACCGCGATGCTGTACCGCAACCTCACCGCGATGGCGACCGAGGAGCTGATCCGGGCCAACCCGGTGGACGGCGTGGTGCTGCTCGGCGGCTGCGACAAGACGATCCCCGCGTTGGTGATGGGCGCCTGCTCGGTCGACCTGCCGGCACTGGTGGTCGCGGGCGGGCCGATGCTGACCGGTACCTGGCGCGGCATGGCGCTGGGCTGCGGCACCGACGTGTGGCGGCTTTCCGAAGAGGTCCGCGCCGGAACCCTTGCGGCGCAAGACTTCCAGAGCGCCGAATCGGCGATGATCCGTAGCCGCGGGCACTGCAACACGATGGGTACCGCGTCCACCGTCGCCTGCGTCACCGAGGCGCTCGGGCTGACCCTGCCGGGCAACGCCGGCCTACCGGCGCCGGACAGCCGGCTGCTGGAACTGGCGCACCTGGCCGGCAACCGGATCGTGGCGATGGTCGAGGAATCCCTTACGCCGAGCCGGATCCTGTCCCGCGGCTCGTTCCACAACGCGATCGTCGCGCTGGGTGCGATCGGTGGCTCGACGAACGCGGTACTGCACCTGCTCGCCATCGCCGGCCGGGTCGGGGTACCGCTGGCGTTGGACGACTTCGACATCGACGTCCCGTTGCTCGTCGACCTGCAACCGGCCGGGCGGCTGCTGATGGAGGACTTCCACCGGGCCGGCGGGCTGCGCGTGGTACTGCGGGAAATGGCCGACCGGCTCGACTCCGCCGCGCTCACCGTCAGCGGGAAGCCGCTCGTGGACGGGCTCGCCGCGGTACCCCCTGGGGATCCGGAGGTGATCCGGCCCGCAGCCGACCCGCTGCAGCCGTCCGCCGGAATCGCCGTGCTGCGCGGAAACCTGTGCCCCGACGGGGCGATAGTGAAGCCCGCCGCCGCGTCGCCGGCGCTGCTGCGCCACCGCGGGCGCGCGGTGGTTTTCGACAGCCCCGAGGAGGTCCTGCGCCGTCTCGACGATCCGGCGCAGGACATCGACGAGTCATCGGTACTGGTGCTGCGCGGCTGCGGCCCGAAGGGGTACCCGGGCATGCCGGAGGTCGGCAACCTGCCGCTGCCCCGCCGCCTGCTGGAGCGCGGAGTGCGCGACATGGTGCGGATCAGCGATGCGCGGATGAGCGGCACCGCATACGGCACCGTCGTGTTGCATGTGGCGCCCGAGTCGGCGGTCGGCGGCCCGCTGGCGCTGGTCCGCGACGGCGACCCGATCAGCCTCGACGTGGCGGCGCGCAGCCTGCGACTGGAGGTCGACGACCGGGAGCTGGCCACGCGCGGTGCCGCGGCGCCGGTCGCGGCCGTCCCCGACGGCGGCTGGGTGCGCCTGTACCTCGACCACGTCCTGCAGGCCGACAAGGGCGCGGATCTCGACTTCCTGGTCGGCTGCCGGGGTGCCGCGGTGCCCCGGGAATCCCACTGACGTACCGGGAGTCCGATTCCCGGCACAATTGCGCGCCGACACTCCCAGGCGGGTCGTTGTTCCCGCCGAGGAGTGGTGCTGCGATGGATTCCACGAGGGGTACCCCGACAACCGGGTCGCAACCTGGCCGGAACCCAGGCCGCACCCGCACAGACGTCAACTGGACCACAACGCCAGAGGTACCGCGTGGAGGGGGGCCGGCCATGGTCGGCGCGATTGACGATCTGTTGGTGGAGGCGCTGTTCGTCTCCCACGTTCAGCCCTCGGACGCGCCGACGGCGGCACTGGTGCACCGGGCCATCACCGACACGATCGTGCGGTTCGGCACCGACGGCTGCGCGGCCCGGGTGGCCGCTGAGTTCGGCGACCACCCCGACATCGCGGTGTCCCGCATGGCGTGGGTACGGCAGATCGTGCGGCAGAGCTACCCGAGCCCCGACCACCAGGAGCACTGAGGACCGGGCCGCGGTCGCTAGCGCAGCCCGTCGATGGCGGCCATCTCCTCGGCGGTCAGCTCGAACCCGAGGACGTCGAAGTTCTCCTTGATCCGCGCCGGGGTCACCGACTTCGGAATCACCACCACCTCGTGCTGCACGTGCCAGCGCAGTACCACCTGGGCCGGCGTCACCCCGTGCGCCGAGGCGATCCCGGCCAGCACCCGATGGCGCAGGTCGCTGCCCTTGAACGGGCTGTACCCCTCGACCACCACGCCCCGCTCCCGATGCGCGGCCAGCAGCCCGGCGTCGTACTGGAACGGGCTCCACGGGATCTGGTTCACCGCCGGCGCCGCACCGGTCGCCTCGGTCAGCTCGTCGATCTGACGGATGCTGTAGTTGCTCACCCCGACCGACCGCGCCAGGCCCTCGTCGCGCAGTGCGAGGAACTCGCGCCACGTGCCCAGCCGCGCCCGGTCGCCCGGCGGCCAGTGCACCAGCCACAGGTCGACGCGGTCCATGCCCAGCTGGCGCAGGCTCTCGGCGAGCGTCTGCCGTTCCCGGCCGGCCCGCCCCGGCGGCATCTTGGTGGTGACGAACACCTCGTCGCGGGGTACCCCGCTGTCCCGTACCGCCCGCCCGACCTCGGTCTCGTTGCCGTAGAACGTCGCGGTGTCCAGATGCCGGTACCCCACGCGCAGCGCTTCGAGCACCGCCGCGTAGCCGCGCCGCCCGGTCGCCTGCCAGGTCCCGAACCCGAGCAGCGGCATCGACACCCCGTCCCGCAGCCGGACCGCGGGCGTTTCAGTGAGACTCATGTGAACATCCTTGCCCAGTCCCACGCGCCATGCACAACCGCCGGGATACCGTGCGGGGATGGACGCGGCACTCGTGGAGCTGGCCGGGGCGTACGGCGTGGCGACGTCGTACTGGGACTGGCAGGGCCGGCTGGTCCACGTCGACCCGGACGTGGTGGTGGCGGTCCTCGGCGTGCTCGGCGTCGACGCGACACGGCCGAAGACCGCGCTCAAGGAGATCCCCGACCGCCCCCGGACGCTGGTGACGACCGACGGCGAGCCCGGCTGGTACGAGCGGCCCGACGGCACCACCGTCATCGTCACGCCGGACAGGCTGCCCGAGCCGGCCCGCACCTGGGGTTGGATGCTGCAGCTCTACGCGTTGCGGTCGGCCGCCTCCTGGGGTGCCGGCGACTTCGCCGACCTGGCCCGGTTCGCCGAGTGGGCCGCCGAGACCGGGGCCGGTGCGCTGCTGCTCAACCCGCTGCACGCGGTACCCCCGATCCGGCCGGTACCCGCATCGCCGTACTCGCCGTCCAGCCGGCGCTACGTCAACCCGCTGTACCTGCGCGTCGAGGACACCTCCGCGTACCGCCTGGCCGACCCCGACACCCGCGCGGCGGTGGACCGGCTGCGCCCGCCCGCGGACACCGACCTCATCGACTACGACGCGGTGTGGGACGCCAAGCGGCAGGCGCTGGAACTGTTGTGGCGCACGGAGAACCCGCGCCCGAGCGACGACGGCTTCGCGACGTACTGCGCGCTGGCCGAGCTGCACGGCGCGGACTGGCGGCGGTGGCCGGCGGAGCTGCACCGCCCCGACGGTCCCGGGGTGGCCCGTGCCCGTGCCGCGGCCGCCGACCGGGTCGCCTTCCACGCGTGGCTGCAACGGCTGTGCGACGAGCAGCTCGCGGCGGCCGCGAAGGCCGCCGCCGGCATGCAGATCGGCATCGTGCACGACCTCGCGGTCGGCATCGACCCGGGCGGCGCGGACGGCTGGATGCTGCAGGACGTACTGGCTCAGGGTATCCGGATCGGCGCGCCGCCGGACGCGTTCAACCAGCTCGGCCAGGACTGGGGGCTGGCCGCGTGGCGACCGGACCGGCTGGCCGCCACCGGGTACCGCGCCTACCGCGACCTGCTCGCCGCCTCCCTCCGGCACGGCGGGGGCCTGCGGGTCGACCACGTCGCCGGGCTCTGGCGGCTGTGGTGGATCCCGCCGGGCGGCTCGCCGGACCAGGGTACGTACGTGCGCTACGACGGGCCGGCGATGCTCGGCGCGCTCATCGCCGAGGCGCACCGGGCCGGCGCGGTGGTGATCGGCGAGGACCTCGGCACGGTACTGCCGGAGGTGCGCCAGGCGATGAGCGAGCGGCAGGTGCTCGGCTCGGCGGTGCTGTGGTTCACGCGCCGGTGGGAGGAGCCGGGGCAGCCGTTCCTACCCCCGGCCGAGTGGCCGAGGCTGGCGCTGGCCAGCATCTCCACCCACGACCTGCCGACCGTGCCGGGATTCCTCACCGACGAGCACGTCCGGGTACGGGCGCAGCTGGGCATCCTGGGGCGGACGGTCGCCGAGGAACTGGCCGTCGCCGAGGCGGACCGGGCGGCGCTGCGCGACCTGCTCGCGGCCGAGGGGCTGGCCGGCGAGGCACCGGTACCGGCACTGCACATGCTGCTCGCCCGTACCCCGTGCCGCCTGGTGATGGCCTCGCCGTACGACGCGCTCGGCGAGGTACGGCAGCCGAACCTGCCCGGTACCGTCGACGGGTACCCCAACTGGCGCATCCCGCTGCCGGTACCGCTGGACGAGCTGATCGGTGACGAACGCATGCTCGCCATCGCGCGGATTCTGGCCCGGAGAAGTTAGGCCGCGGGTCAACCGCAGGCGACGACCGCCGCGGACTGCGCCGGCAGCTCGATCGAGCTGCGGATCAGCACCAGCCCGGGGTCGGTGGCGAACAGCACGTCGCGCGGCGGGCCGGGCAGCGCGACCCGGCGCGGCGCGCGGGCGAAGTTGCCGACCACCGCGAGGCCGTCCCGGCTCATCACCAGGTACTCGGCGCCGCACGTCACCTGTACCCGGTCCAGCCGCGGGTCGGACAGCTCCGGCCGGGACTTGCGCAGCCGGATCAGGCGCCGGTAGAAGTCCAGCATCTCCCGGTGCTGCGGGCGGGCCAGCTCCGACCAGTCCAGCTTCGAGCGCTGGAAGGCGGCCGGGTCCTGCGGATCGGGTACCTCGGCCGTCGGCGACCAGCCGTGGTTGGCGAACTCGCGCTGCCGCCCGATCGCGACCGCCATGGCGAGGTCCGGTTCGGGGTGGCTGGTGAAGAACTGCCAGGGGGTACCGGCGGCCCACTCCTCGCCCATGAACAGCATCGGCGTGAACGGCCCGGCGAACAGCAGCGTCGCGCCGACCTTGAGCAGCCCGTCGGAGACCGAGTCGGAGATCCGGTCGCCGGCCGCCCGGTTGCCGATCTGGTCGTGGTTCTGCAGGTAGGCGACGAACCGGTGCCCCGGGATGCGGTCCCGGTCCACCGGTCGCCCGTGGGTCTGCCCGCGCAGCGTCGACCAGGTGCCCGCGTGGACGAACACCTCCTGCAGCACGTCGGCCAGGCACTCCAGGGAGCCGAAGTCGACGTAGTACCCCTGCCGTTCGCCGGTCAGCAGCGCGTGCAGCGCGTGGTGCACGTCGTCGGCCCACTGCGCGGTCAGCCCGTACCCGCCCGCCTCGCGCGGGGTGACCAACCGCGGGTCGTTGCGGTCGGACTCGGCGATCAGCGACAGCGGCCGGCCCAGGTGCGCCGACAACGACTCGACCTCGACGGCCAGCTCTTCGAGGATGTGGACCGCGCGCCGGTCGTGCAGCGCGTGTACCGCATCCAGCCGCAGCCCGTCGACGTGGTAGTCGCGCAGCCACATCCGGACGCTGTCGACGATGTACCGGCGCACCTCGTCGGAGTGCGTCCCGTCCAGGTTGACCGAGCGGCCCCAGGTGTTCTCGGTCTCGGCGAGGTACGGCCCGAACGTCGGGGCGTAGGCGCCGGACGGCCCGAAGTGGTTGTACACCACGTCGAGTACCACGCCGAGCCCTCTGTTGTGGCAGGCGTCGACGAACCGCTTCAGCCCGTCCGGCCCGCCGTAGGGCTCGTGCGGGGCGAACCAGCACACCCCGTCGTACCCCCAGTTGTGCTCGCCGTTGAACGCGTTGACCGGCAGCAGCTCGACCAGGTCGACACCGAGGTCGACCAGGTGGTCCAACCTCTCGATGGCGGCGTCGAAGGTACCGGTCGGAGTGAACGTGCCGACATGCAGCTCGTAGAGCACCGCGCCGGGCAGTTGCCGGCCGGTCCAGGACTGGTCGGTCCATTCGAATGCGGAGTGGTCGTAGACCCGGCTCAACCCGTGTACCCCGTGCGGCTGGCACAACGACCGCGGGTCGGGCAGCAACTGGTCGCCGTCGCCGAGCAGGTATGCGTAATCGGTGTCCGGCTTGACATCCGGCACCTCGGCATACCACCAGCCGCGCGCGCCGGCGCGCATCGGGATGTCAACTCCTTCGATGCGCAGCTGTACCCGGGACGTCGTGGGCGCCCAGACCGCGAATTCCGTCATGTTGCCACCAACAGTGCCACGGGATACCGGTTCAGTATTTCGCCGATGAGCACAGCCGGGCCAGAAAAGGATCTGCGGGTTAGCACTTCGTCAAATTCTTGGCACGGTGATCGGAGGATCGTGTCCTGCCACCCGCCGCGCCGGTGCAGCCCGACCGGCAGCCGGGTGGCGAGCGCGATGACGTCGCCCCGCTGGAAGGCCACGACGTGTCCGGCGGCCGGCCCCTCCACCGGTACCGGGGCGTAGCCGGTCAGGTCGTGATCCCGCCGTACCCGCAGCGCCCGCGTCGTGACGAGCAGCTTCACCGCTCCCGAGGCGTCGATCGGCGGCAGCCAGCCGGCGTCGAGCCGGGCCAGCAGCGCGCGCCGGACGGCGAAGTCGACGGGCCGGCGGTTGTCCGGATCGACCAGCGAGTCGTCCCACAGCTCGGTGCCCTGGTAGATGTCCGGTACCCCGGGCATGAGCAGCTGGACCAGCTTCTGGCCGAGCGCGTTGGACCAGCCGTACCCCTCGATCCGCGCGACGAACGCGGCGATGTCGGCCCCCAGCGCGCGGTCGGCATAGATCGCGTCGATTGATCGGATGACCGCGTCTTCGAACGTGGGATCGGGCGCATCCCACGAGGTGCGCACCGACGCCTCCCGCGCCGCCTTCGTCGCGTAGTCCACGAGGCGCTGCCGGGAAATCGGCCACGCCCCGGCGACCGTCTGCCACAGCAGCGCCGCGAACTCCGGATCGGGTACCGGCTCCGCCGCGTTCCACCGCGCGAACGCCGCGTGCCACTCGTCCGGGATCTCGGACAGTACCGCCAGCCGCGCCCGCACGTCCTCCGAGCGCTTGGTGTCGTGGGTGGACAGCGCGGTCATCCCGTCCGGCCAGCGCTGCGCCCGCCGGGTCGCGGCCGCGTGGAACTCCTCCGGCGGCACCCCGAAGCGGTCCGGCGCGCCGCCGACCTCGTTGAGCGCGATGAACCGGGTGTACCGGTAGAACGCGGTGTCCTCCACGCCCTTGGCCATCACCGCGCCGGTGAACTGCTGGAACCGCACGGCAAGCTCGTCGTGCGGGTCGCGCAGCCGCGGTTCGAGCAGGTCGAACGGCAGGTCCGGGCGACGCTTGCGGGCGCGGGCCAGCGCCTCGGTCAGGTACCGCTCGCCGTCGGGCAGGTAGCTGCGGTACACCGGGAAGTCGGCGGCCAGTTCCACGAGCGCCTCGCGCACGTCGACGTCGACGGGCATCAGGTGGGTCAGCCGGGTCAGCTCCGCGGCGAGCAGCCGGGTGGCCGCCTCCACCTTGCCGGTGCGGGCCGTCTCGGCCCAGGAGACGCGGGACGGGTACGCGCGCCGCCCGGCCGGGTCGACGAACAGCCCGCACACCTCGCGCAGCGCGTCGTAGCCGGTGGTACCGGCGACCGGCCAGTCCGGCAGTTCCTCGCCGGCTTCGAGGACCTTCTCCACCACGATCCACGCGCCCGGCGTGCCGGCCCGCAGCCGGTGCAGGTATCCGACCGGGTCGCGCAGCCCGTCGGGATGGTCGATGCGCAGCCCGTCGGCGATCCCCTCGGCGATCCAGCGCAGCGGTTCGGCGTGGATGGCCGCGAAGACCTCCTCCCGCTCGACCCGTACCCCGGCGAGCCCGGCGATCGAGAAGAACCGCCGGTAGTTGAGCTCCTCGTTCGCCCGGCGCCAGGAGACCAGCTCGTAGTGCTGCCGGTCGTGCACCTCCGCCGGGGTACCGCCACCGGTGCCGGCGGCGATCGGGTACCGGTGCTCGTAGTACCGCAGCTCACCGTCCACAATGGACAGGTCGGCCGGACCGTCGTCGTCGCCGAGCACCGGGATCAGCAACCGCCCGCGCGACCAGTCGATGTCGAACCAGTTGGCGTACGGCGACGCCGGCCCGTCGCGCAGCACGCTCCACCAGGCCCGGTTCTCGTGCGCGTCGGCCACCCCGAGGTGGTTGGGCACGATGTCCACGACCAGCCCGAGTCCCTTGCCCCGCAACGCCGCCACCAGCCGGTCGAGCGCTGGAAGCCCGCCGATGCCGGGGTCGACCCGGGTCGGGTCCACCACGTCGTACCCGTGCTCGGAGCCCTCCGCGGCGTCCAGGATCGGCGCGGAGTACAGGTGCGTGACGCCCAGGTCGGCCAGGTACCCGGCGAGCCCGGCCGCGGCGTCCATGTCGAAGTCGGGCCGCACCTGTACCCGGTAGGTCGCTCCCGGGATCAACCTGTCAGACCTTTCGGATGAGCACCGCGAGCGACCGGGCCGGTACCGCGATCTTCCCACCGGCGGCCACGACCACCGGGTCGTCGTCGCTGGTGTTCGAGGTGTCGAATTCGACCTGCCACTTCTCTCCGTACTCCGCTGCCGGCATGACGAACTCCAGCATGATCTCGGAGGCGTTGAAGCACAACAGGAACGAGTCATCGGTGTGCAACTCGCCGCGCGGGCTGCGCTCCCGGATCCCGTCGCCGTTGATGAACAGCGCCACCGACCTGCCGAAGTCGCACTCCCAGTCGTCCTCGGCCATCGGGCGCCCGTCGAACGCGAACCACTGCGCGTCCGGCAGCGGTGTACCGGCCTCGCGCCGGACCGGCCGGCCGGTGAGGAACCGGCGCCGGCGGAACGTGCGGTGCCTGGTACGCAAGGCGACCAGCCGGCGCGTGTAGTCGAGCATCTGCTCATCGACGTTGTCCCAGTCCACCCAGGTCAGCTCGGAGTCCTGGCAGTAGGCGTTGTTGTTGCCGCGCTGGGTGCGGCCCAGCTCGTCGCCGTGCGAGATCATCGGTACGCCCTGGGCGAGCAGCAGCGTCGCCATGAAGTTGCGCCGCTGCCGGGCCCGCAGCGCGAGGATCTCCGGGTTGTCGGTCGGCCCTTCGACACCGCAGTTCCACGAGCGGTTGTGGTTCTCGCCGTCGCGGTTGTCCTCGGTGTTGGCCTCGTTGTGCTTCTGGTTGTAGGAGACCAGGTCCGACAGCGTGAAGCCGTCGTGGCAGGTGACGAAGTTGATGCTGGCGACCGGCCGGCGGCCGTCGTCCTGGTACAGGTCGGCCGACCCGCACAGGCGGCTGGCGAACTCGGCCAGCGTGGCCGGCGCACCGTGCCAGAAGTCCCTGGTGGTGTCCCGGAACCGGCCGTTCCACTCCGTCCACAGTGGAGGGAAGTTGCCGACCTGGTACCCGCCGGGCCCGACGTCCCACGGCTCGGCGATCAGCTTGACGGTGCTGACCACCGGATCCTGCTGTACCACTTCGAAGAACGACGCCAGCCGGTCCACCTCGTAGAACTCGCGGGCCAGGGTGGCGGCGAGGTCGAAGCGGAACCCGTCGACGTGCATCTCGTTCACCCAGTACCGCAGCGAGTCCATGATGAGCTGCAGCGAGTGCGGGCTGCGCATGTTGAGGCTGTTACCGGTACCGGTGTAGTCCACGTAGAACGTGGGGTCCTTCTCGTTGAGCCGGTAGTACTCCGCGTTGTCGATGCCCCGGAAGCTCAGCGTCGGGCCGAGGTGGTTGCCCTCGGCGGTGTGGTTGTAGACCACGTCGAGGATGACCTCGATCCCGGCCGCGTGCAGCGCCTTGACCATGGCGCGGAACTCCTGCACCTGCTGGCGCCCGATCGACGCGTACGCCTGGTGCGGCGCGAAGAACCCGATCGTGTTGTAGCCCCAGTAGTTGCGCAGTCGGCGCTCGATCAGCCGGTGGTCGTTGACGAACTGGTGCACCGGCATCAGCTCGATCGCGGTGATGCCGAGCTTCCGCAGGTACTCGATCATCACCACAGTTCCTCGGGGATGCCCGGGTGCCGCATCGTCAGACCCTTGACGTGCGCTTCGAAGATGACCGTGTGGTGGTACGGGATCCGCGGCAGCGTGTCGTTGCCCCAGTCGAAGTACGGGTTGACCACGACGCCCTTGGGCATGAACCGGGCCGAGTCGCGGGTGGACATCCGGTCCGGGCTGTCCAGCTCGTAGCCGTACAGCGCCGGGTCCCACTCGATCTCCCCGTCGACCGCCTTCGCGTACGGGTCGAGCAGCAGCTTGTGCGGGTTGAACCGGTGCCCGCGGCGCGGCTCGTACCGCCCGTGCACCCGGTACCCGTACCGCTGGCCGGGCTCGATGCCGGGCAGGTACCCGTGCCAGACGAACGCGTCGACCTCGTACAGCTCGACGCGCCGTTCCTGACCGTCGGCGTCGAACAGGCACAGCTCGACGCCGTCAGCGGTCTGTGAGGCGAGCGCGAAGTTGGTGCCGGTGCCGTCGTACGTCGCACCGAGCGGATAGCGCGCACCTGGCCACACTTGCATGTCGACTCCTGTCTGTACCGCTACGCTCACCGAGGGAACTCAACTCGCCGCGGCGGCTCACCACCGTAACGAGTCAGTACCCTGACGAGCCATTTCAATCATAAGAAGGACCATGCGAACGCGAGCTCGGTTCGTGTTCGGTACCCAGGTGTGCACCTCCCTGACCGAGGGCGGCGGAGCCGACCGGGAATGGCTGTGCAGCGACGGTACCGGCGGATACGCCATGGGTACCGTCGCCGGACTGCGGACCCGGCGGCAGCACGGCCTGCTGGTGACCGCGGACCGCAAGGTGGCTCTTCTCACCCTCGATCCGGTGGTGACGCTCACATCCGGCGCGCGCGTCGAGCTGGCCGTGCACGAGTGGGCCTCGGGCGCGACCGCCCCGCACGGGCACCGGCTGCTGGAGTCCTTCGACCTGACCGACGGCGTACCGCGCTGGCGCTGGCGGATCGGCGGCGTGGTGGTCGAGCGCGAGCTGGCCATGGAGCGCGGGCGGACCGGCGTCGCCGTGGTGCACCGCATGCTCGCCGCCACCGAACCGGTCGAACTGTCCCTCGCCGCGCTGTGCACCTGGCGCGACGCCGGTGCCGCCCGCATCGCCGGACCGCCGCCCGCAGTCGAGCCGGTCGCCGACGGCGTCGTGGTCGAGCACGCGTACCGGATCGCCGGGCCCGGCTGGCGCCCCGACGGCACCTGGTGGTGCGGCGCGCGCACCCGCGACGGCAGCGAGGACCTCTGGCACGCCGGCACGTTCACCGCCCGGCTCGCGGCCGGCGAGGCGATGGAGGTGTGCGCGTGGGCCGGCGATCCGGCGCGGCGGCCGCCGCCCGCGACCGCCGTCGTGTCCGCCGCGCGGGGCCGGGCGCGCGCCGTGGTCACCGCCGCGAAGCCGGCCGACGCGGTGGACGCGCGGCTCGCGCTCGCGGCGGACGCGCACATCGTCACCGGTCCGCGGGTGGTCGCCGGGTATCCCGCGGCCGGGGGCGACGTGCTGGCCGCATACGAGGGGCTGTTCCTGGAGACCGGGCGGGCCGCCGAGGGCCGCGCGCTCCTGCGGGGGTACCCGCACCACACGCTGTGGTACCCGCATGCCGTGGCCCGGCACGTCATCCGCACCGGCGACGCCGACCTCGCCGCGGAGCTGCTTCCGGCACTGGCGGCGGGACTCGACGGGGACGAGCCGGATCCGGCCGACGGGCTGCTGTGCGGCGCGGCGGGCAAGCCGGTCGGCGAGAACGCCCTGTGGGTCAACGCGCTCGGTGCCGTCGCGCGGTTGTGCGAGCTGGCCGGTGCCGACCCGGCCGGGTGGCTGGCCCGGTACGACGTGGCCCGGGCCGGGTTCGCCAAGCGGTACCCGGCGCCGGACGGCTGGCTCTACGACGTCGTGGACGCGCCACCGCCGCGGTACCCGCTGGCGGGCAGCGGGCCGTACGACGATCCGGTGCTGCGGCCGCTGCAGGTGCTCGCGTGGTCGCTGCCGTACGCGCCGTTGGACGGTACCTGTGCCGAACCGCTCGACGCGGTCGGCCGGTACCTGTTGACCCCGCTGGGGTTGCGCTCGCTGGCCGCGCACGAGTACGGGTACCGCGGCGGCGACCGCGACCGGGGCAGCGCGTGGCCCTGGCTGGCCGGCGCCTACGCGGGCGCCTGCCACGCGGCCGGCCGGCCCGCCGCCGGAGTGCTCGACGGGCTGGCCGCGCACCTCGACGAGTACGGCCTCGGTTCGGTCAGCGAACTGGTCGACGGGGAACCGCCGCACCGGGCCGGTGGCGCCCCGTTCCACGCCCTCGGCGTCGCCGAGCTGCTCCGCGCCCGGCGGCTCCTCCGGTAACCCGTTCGCGGGGCCGGACGGGTACCGCAGGCCCTGACATGATGAGTCCGGTGGTTCCCGAGCGCATACACAGCGGGTGGTACTTCCTCGCGCTCGCGCAGGAGCTGTCCGGTGAGATCACCCCGTTGACGGTGGGACGGCGCGCGCTCATCGCGGTGCGCGAGGACGAGCGGCGGGTCCGGGTGTTCGACGCGCGCTGCCCGCACCGTGGCGCACATCTGGGGTACGGCGGCAGGCGCTGCGGTGACCGCATCGTGTGTCCGTTCCACGGCAAGCGGATCGCGCTCGGTTCGGCGAAGGCGCGGCTGTCCGTGCGCGAGTACCCCACCGTGCTCGCCGGCGACGCGCTGTTCTTCCGGCTCGGCGCGGGCGGCACCGACGACCACGGCTTCGCACGGGTGATCCGCGAGGTCGCGCAGCGGCAGCGCCTCGTCGGCGCGGTGGTGCGGCGGGTCACCGTGCCGACCGACGTCCTCGTGGAGAACGCGTTCGACGTGGCGCACTTCGGGAAGGAAATCACGTTGGGGCCGTTCGGGGAGCTGACCGTCGAAGGCGAACTGTTCGCGAACCGGTTCCTCGCGCGCGCGTTCAGCCCGAGCGTGGTGGTGACCGAGATCGGGCCGGCGGACCGCGCATCGACGGTCGTCACCGGCGGTACCCCGACGTACGACGGGGCGGTCGCCCGGGTCGCGGTCGGGACGGCCGGCGCCGGGCCGGATGCGCTCGACGCGCTGGTGCACGGTGCGGTGCCCGGTGCGCGGTACGCCCTCAAGCCGGGCCGGCAGGTGGTGGCGTTCCGCCGGTTCTGCGCGATGTTCCCGCCGCTCGACGGGTGAGCCGGCCCGCAACCGTCCTGCTCCCGAACGGCAACCGCCCGGCACCCGACGCGCCGCGGCGGTCGGGGAATCCTCAACAACCCCGGCCCCGGACCGATACCGCTGGGAGAGCGAAGGGTTCAGGAGTGTGATGAGCGAGGGTGGGCACGGTACCGCCCCGCCGATGGCCGATCCGGTCACCGGTGCGGTTCCGCGCGCCCTGCTCCAGCCGATGCTCGCCGACGCGCTGGCGCGGGCGGACCGCGACGGTACCCGTTGCGCCGTCTTCCTCTTCGACGTCGACTTCTTCAAGACCGTCAACGACGCCTACGGCCACCAGCGTGGCGACCAGGTACTGCGTCAGCTCGCCGACCGGGTCAAGGGCGCGATCCGGCCGATGGACACGCTCTTCCGGTACGGCGGCGACGAGTTCGTCCTGCTGCTGCCGGACATCGAGCAGGCCGACGCGCTGCGGCTGGCGGTACGGCTGACCGACGAGGTACGCGCCCGCAACTTCCCCGGCAAGCCGCCGCTGGCCGTGTCGGTCAGCCTCGGCGTGGCCACCTACCCGGACGACGCGGACACCGCCGACGAACTGATCGGCCGCGCGGACCGGCGCAACTACCTGGCCAAGCGGCGCGGCCGGGGCGGCGCGGTCGCTGACGACGCGGCGAGCGGGGGCGATACCGGCTCCTCGCGGCTGTGGGAACGCGACGGCCCGCTCGCCGTCACGCACGAGTTCTTCACCCGGCTGCAGGCCGACAGCCGGGGCGCGCTGGAGGTCCGCGGCGAGGCCGGGGTGGGGCACACCCGGTTCCTGGTGGAGGTGGCGAAGGTCGCGCGACTGCGCGGTTTCACGGTGGTACCGGTCGAAGATGCGGCAGTCGCCGACGGTACCCCCGTCGTGCTGGTCGCCGACGTGGGCGAGGCGGGCCAGGCGGCTCAGGCGGCGCGGATGCTGGCCGCCCGCCCCTACCCGCCGCCGGTGCTCGGCCTGGTCTACGCCACCGCCCCCGGCGTGATCGACCACCACGACCTCGACCTGCCCGTGCTCAGCTCGGTCGAGCTGGCGCCGTGGTCGCCGGCCGCCCTGCGGATCTGGCTGCGCGCGATGCTGCACGGCGAGCCGAGCCGGGCGCTGTTCAACTGGCTGTTCGCCCGTACCGGTGGCCTGCCGGCCCGCGCCGACCGGGAGCTGACGCTGCTGCGCGAGCGTGACGGCGTGGTCGACACCGGCGACGGCGGCTGGACGATCACCCCGCGGATGCTGGACAAGCCGCGGCGCCGCAGCCGCCTGCCGGTGCCGATGACCCCGCTGGTCGGCCGCCGCACCGAGCACGACCGGGTGGTGCAGATGTTGCGGCAGGGGCGGCTGGTGACGCTGCTCGGGCCGGGTGGGATCGGCAAGACCCGGCTGTCACTGTCCGTGGCGGCCACCGCCGGGCCGGACTTCGAGGACGGCGCGGTGTTCGTGCCGCTCGCCGACGCGACCGACGCCGATCTGGTGGTCGCGGCGGTCGCGCATGCGCTGGCGGTTGCCGAGGTACCCGGTGAGCCGCTGCTCGACACCCTGCTGGAGCACCTGGCGGACATGTCGCTGCTGCTCGTGCTGGACAACTTCGAGCAGGTACTGGATGCCAGCCCGGTCGTCGCCGAGCTGCTCGGCGCATCGACCGGCATCGTTGTGCTCGCGACCAGCCGGGAGCGCCTGTCGGTGTACGGCGAGCAGGTGTACCAGGTACCCCCGCTGGCCCTGCCGGACCTGGACCGGTTGCCGGCCACCCCGGCCGGCGTGCTCCGGGCGCGTACCGACTACCCGGCGCTGGACCTGTTCGAACAGCGCGCCCAGGCGGTCGGCGCGCAGCTGACGCTGACCCCGCGGAACCTGCCCGTCATCGCCCGCCTCTGCCACCTGCTGGACGGCCTGCCGCTGGCCATCGAGCTGGCCGCCGCGCACGCCGACCGGTGGGGCCCGGCCGACCTGCTCGCGCACCTGTCCCAGCACCTGCACGAGCTCGGCGGCGGCGCGCGCGACCTGCCGGAGCGGCAGCAGACCCTGCGCGGCGCGATCGACTGGAGCTTCAAGCTGCTGGCGGCCGACGCGCAGCGGCTGTTCACCGAGCTCGCGGTGTTCGCCGGCGGGTGGGACGTGGACGCCGCGTGCGCCGTGACCCAGCTGCCCCAGCTCGCTGTCGCGCTGGCCGGCCTGGCGGCGAAGAACCTGCTGGTCATCGAGCAGCACCCGGACGGCCAGCGGTACCGCATGCTGGAGACCGTCCACGCCTACGCGGCCGCGAAGCTGGCCGACGACCCGGCGGTGTACCAGCGCCACGCCCGGTACTTCCTCGACCTCGCCGAGCGCTCCGCGGTCGGGCTTACCGGCCCGGAGCAGGCGGAGTGGGCCGAGCGGCTGGACGAGGACTACCAGAACCTGCGCGCCGCCATCCGCTGGACGCTGTCCCGCGGCGCGATCGTCGACGCTGCCGGGATCTGCCTGGGCCTGTGGCGGTACTGGGGCAACGGCAGCCACCTGCGGGAGGGCCGGGACTGGCTGGCGCACGTACTCGCGGCCGCGCCTGCGGCCCCGCCGGCTCTGCCGGCAGAGCCGGCGGAGCCCGCCCTGCCGGCCGGCCTGCGCGGGCGGATCCTGTACGCCGCCGCGATCCTCGCCGCGACCCAGGACGACCATGCCGCCGCCGGGCCACTCGCACGGGAGAGCCTGGAACTGGCCGAGTCGGTCGGCGACCGGCCCGCGGCCGCGCAGGCGCGCAACGCGCTGGGGATCACCGCGATCGGCGCCGGCGGGTACCCCGAGGCGACCGGGCACTTCCAGGAGAGCCTCGCGATCTGCCTGGAACTGGGCGACGAGCGGGGTACCGCCCGCGCGCTGGGCAACCTCGCCAAGGTCTGCCTGCGTACCGGCGACATCCCGGCCGCCAGCGGGTACGCCGACCGGTGCCTGATCCTCGAACGGGCCGCCGGCAACACCCGCGGCATCCTGCTCGGCCTTGAGGTGCTCGGGCAGATCCGCATCGCGCAGGGCGACCTGCCCGGCGCCCGGGCCGCCCTCGAAGAGAGCCTGGCCCTGAGCCGTACCCTCGGCGACGGCTTCGGCGAAGCCATGGCGCTGCACCAGCTCGGGCTCGCCGCCCAGCTCGACGGTGACCGGCCGGAGGCGTTGCGGCTACTGGTCTGCGCGCTGACCCGGCGGCACGAGGTGGGCGACCGGCTGGACCTGGCCGTCTCGCTGGACCGGGTCGCCGCGCTGGCCGTCGACGCCGAGCCGACCGTGGCGGTACGGCTGCTGGCGGCCGCCGAGGAGCTGCGCGACCGGCACCGGCTGCCCACCCCGCCGGACGACGAGACCGGGCGCCCGGGCACGCTCGCGGCGGCCCGGGGCGCCCTCGATCCGGCCGCGTTCTCCGCCGCCTGGGCCGGTGGCCGGCGGGCACCGCTCGAAGTGATCGTCGACCAGGTCGTGGACCTGGTACCGGCGCCGCGCACCCCCGACCCGCCGCCCGCCGGCTAGGCAGGCGGCCCTCCGGCTCGCCGTCAGCCGCGCAACTCCGGGATCAGCTCGATCACGCTGAAGGTCGCGCCCAGCGGATCCACGAGCCGGGTGTACCGGCCGACGAGCAGGTCGACCGGCCCCTGCAGCACCCGCCCCCCGAGATCCAGGCACCGCTGTACCGCGGCGGTCACCTCCAGCACCTCGACCGTGGTACGCCACCGGGCCGGCTCAGCACCGGAAGCCGGCACGAGGCCGGCCACCACCCGCCCGTTGCCCTGCCATTCGCGGTACCCGCGCTCGGGCGCCAGCACGCCGGTCTGCGCCGACCAGCCGAAAACCTTGCCGTAGAAGCATTCCGCACCCGCTTCGTCGCCGGTGACCAGTTCGCTCCAGCACACCGTGTCCGGCTCGACGCCGATCTGCGCGCCGGCCAGCGTGCCCCGCTGCCAGCCGCCGAACTCCGCGCCGGCCGGGTCGCGGAACAGCGCCGCGCTGCCCCGGGTACCCACCGACACCGGCCGTACGACGGTGCCCCCGCAGTCGACCACCCGCCCGGTCAGCGCGGCGATGTCGTCACTCGCGAAATATGTCAGCCACCCCGCACCCGGCCCCGCTTCCAGGCCGGCGACCACCGCGTCGCCGCGCCGGAACACCTCGCCGTCCAGCCGCCACCCGAACACGCCGGCGTAGAACGCCGCCGCGGCCTCCGGGTCGGCGGTGCGCAGCCGCGCCCAGCAGGGCGTGCCGTCCGCGTATCCCCTGATTCGCACGGACACATACGATACGACATACGTCAATACAACAGTCGCCGTGAAAGCGCCGACCTGATGGCCGGCCGGGAGCCGAACACCAGAAGGAACAGCGCCTCGCGGCTGAGCCGCTCGGCATGGCTGCCGCGCAGGACGGCGCCGGCTCCCTGGGTGACGGCCAGCGCCGCGGCCGCCCGGACCGCGAGGGCCGCCGCGGCCGCGCGCGCCTGCGCCACATCGGGGGTACCCGACACCAGCGCGCTGCGGCACTCGTCCAGCGCGACGGCCAGCGGTGTGGCGCCCAGCAGCGCGACGCACCGGGCCGCCACCCCGAGCGCGAGGAAACCGTTGAGCCGCAACCCCGCCGCGTCCCGCTCAGCCCACTCGGCATACGGGTGCGCACCGGTGACCCGCTCGTCCGCCACCCGGTACCCGTCGAAGCGCACCAGTACCGTCCGGCTCGCCCGCACCGCGACCAGGTCCAGCGGTTCGACGCTCAGCCCGCGCCCGGCCTCGGCGTCCAGCAGCGCCCACACGACGGTGTCCCGCTCGTCGCGCGCCGCCGCGCAGAGCGTGTCGATCATGTCCCAGCCGGTGACCCACGGCGACTCGCCGTCGAGGACGTACCCGCCGTCGACCCGCCGGGCGCGTACCGATGCCGACCCCGGCCGCAACGCCCCCAGCGCGATCCCGGCCCGGCGCTGCCCGGTTGCGAGCGGCCGGTGCCACCGTTCCCGGATGCCCGGCCGGGTACTCGTCGCGGCCTCGCGCAGTCCGCCGCGGTGCTGGAGCCAGACGAAGGTCGTGGCGAGGCAGCCGCTGGCGAGGATCTCCACGATCCGCGCCACCTCGTCTTCCGGCGGATCGTAGAACCCTTGTGCGGCAAGCAGATCCAGGTGTGTCGCGGGTACCCGGTCGGCAGCGTCGACCGCCCGCGCGGCCGGAAACAGTACGTCCTCGGCGATGGCCCGGGCCGCCTCGACGAGACTCAGCGTTACCGCCAGCCGACGTCGATGCGTGCACCGCGGTCGTCGAAGAAGTGCAGCGCCTCCATCCGGACCGCCACCGCGAGCGGGTGCCCGTTGGTCACCTGCGGGTACGGGGCCAGGCGCACCGCGAGCTCGGCCGGGCGCCGGTGGTGGCGGCCGGCGTCGGAGAACACACCGGAGTTGTTGCGGCCGCCCGGACCGGGCCGGCCGTTGTGGTGCCCGTTGTGCGCGGCGGTTCCGGCGGGTACCAGTTCGCCGTCGCCGCCCCGGCTGGCCATCCGGCGGACCAGGCCACCGAGCCGGCGCAGTCCGCGGGTCTCGGCGACCTCGGGCGCGGTACCGCCGACGTCGTCGACGATGACCGCATAGGCACCGATGTCGAGGAAGGCCAGCGACTCGTGGCCGTGGTGCTCCAGGTACCGGATGCGGCCGCGCAGCACGTCGCCGTCGGTGTCCATGGGTACCGGGGTGAGCGCCTCGGCGCGCATGCCGATGACGATCCGCTCGCCGTGGTAGTGCGCGACGGCACGCGCGCGGATGTCGTTCCACGGCAGGTACAGCGTCTGCTCCCCCATGTGCAGCGCGATGTGCCGGTCGAGGTGCACGTAGACCTGGGCTTCGAGCAGGTTCATCCGCGGCGCGCCGAGGAAGGCGGCGACGTAGAGGGTGGCCGGCCGGCCGTAGACCTGGGTCGGGGTACCCACGTCCTGCAGGATGCCGCGCCGCATGATGGCGACCCGGTCGGCCATGGTCAGCGCCTCGGCCTGGTCGTGGGTGACGTACAGCGTGGTGACGCCCAGTTCCCGGGTCAGCCCGGAGATCTCCGCGCGCAGCTCGGCGCGCAGCCCACTGTCCAGGTTGGACAGTGGCTCGTCCATCAGGAACAGGCCCGGCCGGCGGACGATCGCGCGTCCCATCGCGACCCGCTGGCGCTGGCCACCGGACAGCTGCGAGGGCCGGCGGGCGAGCACGTCGCCGATGCCCAGAGCGCTGGCCACGTCGGCCACCCGCTCGCCACGGGTACCCGACTCGACGCCCGACAGGCGCAGCGGGAAGCCGATGTTGTCACCGACGGTCATGTGCGGGTACAGCGCGAAGTCCTGGAACACCATGGCGATCCGCCGGTCGCGCGGGGCGAGGTCGTTGGCGAGTTCCCCGTCGAGCAGGATGGCGCCCGCGGTCGGGTCTTCGAGGCCGGCGACCATCCGCAGGACGGTGGACTTGCCACATCCGGAGGGTCCGAGCAGCACCATGAACTCGCCGTCGCCGACGTCGAGGTTGAGGTTGTCGACGGCGACGGTGCCGTCGCCGAAGATCTTGGTGACGTCTTTGAGTGCGACGGTCGCCACCCCGCCACCTCCCAAATCCCGACAAACGGGCAGGCCGGCCGACCCACCTCGAACTCAGTACTGTGACGAAACGCGTCCGCCTTGCCCATCGGCTGAACGTGCCGACTTGGCGGACGAGGGGAAGCGGGCCGTCACCTGCTAGCACTCAACCACGTTTGGCGCAGCGCCGCTATGGTCTGACGTCAGCTCACGGCTGCGAGATATTGACCGTTATCGAGGTGTACCCCAGCGAGCGCAGCATCTGGATGAGCATCTGCCGGGTGTTGTCGGCCGCCCGCTGGGCCAGGCCGCTGTCGCGGGCCGCCTGCGCGATGCGTTGCTCGCCGAGCACGTACAGCTCCTGCTGCTTGTTGGGGTTGCCGCCGAACAGGTCGCCGATCCTGTTGATCGCGCCCTCCTGGGTGGCGAACACGTAGCTCTTGCCGTGGTCGATGTTCGGCTTCTCCAGCTGCGGCGCCGGCAGCTTCACGGTGACCGTCTTGTGGTCGGCCGAGTCGGTGATGTCACCCTGCCCGATGTGGCTGAAGTCGACGAACGCGTCGACCGAGCCCACGCAGATGAACAGGGTGCGGTCGTTGAAGATGATGTCGGGGATGTACGAGCGGTCCTTCTGGACGTCGATGACCTCCTGGAAGTTGCCGCTCGCCGCCTCGAACCGGGCCAGGTCCTGGATGGACAGCAGCAGCGTCGGACCGCTGCGGTCGGTCTTCTTCTCGGTGAACGGGTTGTGGAGGTGCGGCAGCAGGCCGGTCGCGTTGAGACCGAGCCCGACGACCAGGATCAACGCCACGAGCCCGACCAGCCAGAACAGGCAGCCGGACGGCCGGCCCCAGCGGCGCGGCTGCTCGTCGCGGCTCGCGTCGAGCCGCTCGGTCTTCTCCGGCTCGTCGGGCCAGCCGGTGCCGGTCTGGACCTCGGGCAGTTCAGCCGTGGGGTGGTAGTCGGAGTCGGACGCCACCGCCGCTCACCTTCCTCGATACGTGTCAGGTATCTCAACGGTAAGCGACGGGTACGACATTCGCAGTGATCATGAAAAGGCGCTGAGACCGGTCAGCTTCTGACCGATCACCAGCTGGTGGATCTCCGAGGTGCCCTCGTAGGTCAGCACGCTCTCCAGGTTGTTGGCGTGCCGCAGGACCGGGTACTCGCCGCTGATGCCGTTCGCGCCGAGGATCGTCCGGCAGGTCCGGGCGATGGCCAGCGCCTCCCGGACGTTGTTCAGCTTGCCGACGCTGACCTGCTCCGGGGTGAGGATACCGGCGTCGGCGCGCCGGCCGAGGTGCAGCGCGAGGAGGTACCCCTTGTGCCACTCCACGGCCATGTCGGCGAGCTTGGCCTGGGTGAGCTGGAAGCCGGCGACCGGCCGGCCGAACTGGTACCGCGACGTCGCGTAGTCGATCGTGACCGTGAGACAGTCGCGGGCCGCGCCCAGCGCGCCCCAGGCGATCCCGGCCCGCGCCTCGGTCAGGCAGGACAGCGGCGCCTTCAGCCCGCGCGCCTCGGGCAGCCGGGCCGACTCCGGTACCCGCACGCCGTCGAGCACCACCTCGCCGGTCGACGACGCGCGCAGCGACAGCTTGTGCCTGACCTCGCGGGCGGTGAACCCCGGCGTGTCGGTCGGTACCGCGAACCCGACGATCCCCTCCGGACCGCGCGCCCAGATGACCGCGACCGCGGCGACCGGCGCGTTCGTGATCCACATCTTGCCGCCGTCGAGGATCCAGTCGGTACCGTCCCGGCGCGCCCGGGTGGCCATCGACGCCGGATCGGAACCGTGGTCGGGCTCGGTCAGGCCGAAGCAGCCGAGCGCCTCGCCAGTGGCCATCCGGGGCAGCCACTCCTGCTTCTGCTCGGCGGAGCCGTACCGCCAGATCGCGTACATCGCCAGCGACCCCTGCACGCTGACCAGGCTGCGGACGCCCGAGTCGGCGGCCTCCAGCTCCAGGCAGGCCAGCCCGTAGGCGACCGCGGACGCGCCGGCGCAGCCGTACCCGCTCAGGTGCATCCCGAGCAGGCCCAGCTTGCCGAACTCGCGGGCCAGTTCGCGGGCCGGTACCCGACCGTCCTCGTACCACTGCATGACGTGCGGTCGCACCTGGTCGTCGAGCAGCCGCCGTACCGTCGAGGAGATCTCCCGCTCCTCGCCGGAGTGCAGTTCGGACAGTCCCAGCAGATCGAGAGTGCTCACCGTGGCAACGCTAGTACGCGGGCGTGGATCGAGGTGCGTTGCTGCAGCGCGGCGCGCAGCGCACGGTGCAGGCCGTCCTCCAGGTACAGCCCGCCCTCCCACTGCACGACGTGCGGAAACAGGTCGCCGTAGAACGTCGAGTCCTCGGCGAGCAGGCGGTCCAGGGCCAACTCCCGCTTGGTCGTGGTGAGCTGGTCCAGCCGCACCGGGCGGGGCGGGATCTCCGCCCACTCCTTCATCGTCAGGCCATGGTCTGGGTAGGGCGTACCGTCCCGGACCGCTTTGAAGATCACGCCCGTCGCTCCCCTTCCCCCTCGACCGCGCTGGTCCGCCGCCCAGCGTAGCGACCGGAGGCGACGCTCACGGTCTCCTGTCCGGTTCGCTCGCTTCGCGGCGCTCAGACGCGCCGTCTTCCCTCGTCGCTGCGCTCCTCAGTCCAGACGGCGCCGCGCCGCTCCCGCTCGATGTGCCCCACCGCCCCCAGTGGGCCACCTCGGTGGCCGGGCGCCGGCCCCGGCGCAGCGACGGCGACCGGCGGTCCGGCGCCGGGTACCCGACGGCGATCGCGCCGATCGGGGTGTACGCATCAGGCACGCCGAACGCCTCACGGTAGGTTGCCGTCGCCTCCGGCGGGATGCCGAAGAAGCAGGCACCGAGCCCCGCGTCCACCGCGCCGAGCAGCATCAGCAGGCTGGCGAACCCGGCGTCGACGTACCAGTACGGCACCGGCCAGCGCGCCTCGTCCCGGTCTGTCCAGCCCTTGTCCGGCTCGGCGTACCGGTCGAGGTAGGCGTCCCGGCTGGCATGCGGTACCACGAGCAGCGGCGCGCGCATCATGCCGGCCAGCCAGCCGCTGGGCACCGCGTCGGCCGGCGCGGTCGCCGCCCAGAACCGGGCCCGGTCCTCCCGCGAGGACAGCACGAGGAACCCCCAGCCCTGGGAGAACCCGGCCGACGGCGCCCGGATCGCGAGGTCGAGCAGCCCGTCCACGACCGGTGCAGGTACCGGCCGGTCCGGGTCGAAGTTGCGGACCATCCGCCGGCGCCGCACCACGTCGCCAAATTCCATCAGCCGAGCTCCGGCCTGATGCCCCAGGACCCGCGCCAGGTACCGCCCGGTTCGAGGGCGACCACGTCGTGGCCGGACCGCCAGGCGTCCGGCGGGCAGGTCATCGGCTCCACCGCGAGGGCGCGCCGCCCGCGCGGCGGCCCGAGCGGGTCGCCGGTGAACACCTGCCACCAGCCGAACGCGCCGTCGGCCCAGACCGACACCCGGCGCGATCCGTCCGGGGCGGACAGCGTCACCGCCGGACCGTCGCCGGACCCGCCCTCGCCGAACGTCGTGTCCAGGCTCGCCGCACCGATCCGCCGGCCGCCGCGGAAATCCCATTCGGTACCGGTCACCATCGGCGCCGCCAGCGGCAGCTTGCGCCCGTCGACGACCAGCCGCCGCTCGGCCGGGATCGTCAGCACCACGTCGTCGAGGCCGACCCCGGGCGGCCGGACGTAGGGATGCGCGCCCAGGCCGAACGGCGCGACCGAGTCGGCGAGGTTGGACGCGGTGTGCTCGGCACGCAGTCCCTCCGGCGCGAGCGACCAGGTGGTGGTCAGCTCCAGGCGCCACGGGTACCCGGGGTGCGGGTCCAGCCGGCAGGCCAGCGTCACGCTGCTCTCCTGCACCGCGACCGCCTGCCACGGCAGCCAGCGCACGAGACCGTGGATGGCGTTGCCGTACCCCGGTTCGGTGAGCGCGAGCTGGTAGTCCGCGCCGTGCCAGTGGTACCGGCCGTCGCGTAGCCGGTTCGGCCACGGCGCGAGGACCTGGCCGGCGGCCGCCGGGGGAAGCTCGTGCTCCCGGTACCCGTCGATGATCTCCTGCCCGGCCACCGTGTAGGTCCGCAGGCCGCCACCCACCTCGACCACGACGGCGGCCTGGTCGCCGGAACGGATCTCGTACTGCGCGCCGGTCGGCGGGATCTGCTGCATGCCGCCGACCCTATCCAGGCTCGACGCGGTACCGCAGCAGCGCCGGGAAGGCGAGCGCGAGCAGCAGGGCGATCGCCGAGCAGGCCAGCCCGCCGCCGACCCAGGAACCGGTCAGCCCGAACGGCACCACCATGACCCCGGCGCGCAGGTCGCCCAGCCGCGGCCCGCCGGTGACCACCGCGATGAACACGCCCTGCATCCGGCCACGCAGCTGGTCCGGCGCGTAGGTCTGCAGGATCGTCTGCCGGTAGACGGCGCTGACCAGGTCGGCCGCGCCGCCGAGGCCGAGCAGCGCGACGGCGGCCCACAGCGTGTCGGCGAGCCCGGCCGCGGCGACCGCGAGGCCCCACAGCACCACCGCCGCGACCAGTGCCAGCCCCTGCCGGCGTACCCGGCCGATCCAGCCCGATGTCAGCCCGGCCACGACCGAGCCGAGCGCGATCGAGGCGTACAGCCAGCCGACCGCCCCGGTGCCGCCGAACCGCTCGTCAGCCACCTGCGGGAACAGCGCCCGCGGCATGGCCAGCACCATCGCCACGATGTCGATGCCGAACGACAGCAGCAGCACCGGCCGGCTGACGAGGTACCGCAGCCCGAACAGCACGTCGGCCAGCCGGCTGCGGCCGGGTAGGTGCTCCGGTGGCAGGGCGGGCAGCCGCAGCGCCGCCCAGAGCGCGAGGGTGAAGGTCAGCGCGTCGATGCCGTACGCCCACGCCACGCCGTACCCGATGACCAGGCCCGCGGCCAGCGGACCGAGCACCCCGGCGGCGGTACCGGCGGTGTAGTTCAGCGTGTTCGCGGCCGGTACCTCGACCAGCGGTACCAGCCGCGGAATCACCGCGCTGCGGGTCGGCATGGTCACCGCGACCGCGGCCGACTGCACCGCCACGAGTACCAGCAGCAGCACCGGACTGCGCACCCCGAGCACCGCCTGGCCGAGCAGCGCGAGGGTGCTCAGCCAGGTGAGCAGCGAGCTGGTCAGCAGCAGCCGGCGCCGGTCCAGCGCGTCGGCCAGCGCGCCGCCCCACAGCGCGAAGACCAGCAGCGGCACCAGCCCGGCGACGCCGATGTACCCGACCCAGAGGCTGGACCGGGTCAGCAGGTACATCTGCACCGGTACCGCGACGGCGGTCAGCTGGCTGCCGAAGAACGACGTGGTGTTGCCGATGAAGATGCGGCGGTACGCGGGATGGCGCAGCGGCCGGACGTCGATGGCGAGGCGCCGCAGCGAACTCGTCACGGGCTCGTCACGGGCTCGTCATGGGCTGAGGCGCTCGACGACCCAGCTCTGCCCGGCCAGCCGGTACCGCAGCCGGTCGTGCAGCCGGCTGGTCTGGCCCTGCCAGAACTCCACACTGGTCGGCGCGAGGCGGTACCCGCCCCAGTGCGGCGGTGCCGGTACCTCGCCGGGGAACCGCCGCTCGGCCGCCGCCCACGCCTGCTCCAGGGCGGCCCGGTCGGGGATGCGCTCGGACTGGGCGCTGGCCCAGGCGCCGAGCTGGGCACCGCGCGGCCGGATCGCGAAATAGTCCTCGGTCTCCGCGCGCGAGGTGCGCTCGACCGGGCCGGCGACGATCACCTGCCGGTGCAGCGGGTACCACGGGAAGACCAGGCTGGCGTACGGGTTGGCGTTCAGCTCCCCGCCCTTGCGCGACTCGTAGTTGGTGAAGAACACGAAGCCCCGCACGTCGTACCCCTTGAGCAGCACGGTGCGCGCGCTCGGCCGGCCCTCCGCGTCGGCGGTGGCCAGGACCATGGCGTTCGGCTCGGCGAGCCCGGCGGCGACCGCCTCGGCCAGCCAGCGACCGAACTGCGTCGGCCATTCCTCAGCGAGATCGGCTTCGAACAGCCCGTCCGAACCGTAGTCCCGCCGCATCTGCGGCAGGTCAGGGCTGGTGGCGGTCACGTTCCCCATCCTTGCTGGTCCCCATCCCCGTACGCTGTTCTGCGCGAAGAACTGTCACTCGAAACACATTCGCGCACGCGATTGTCTATCCGTGGCGACGCCGCGCCGGTAAAAATGATGTCGCGGTTAGCACATGGTGGGCCGCTCGCGCACGTAGTTACCCGCCAGGCAAGATGGCGGGAAAGCTGACGGCGGCCGCACCCGAGCCGGACCGGTCGACGAGGATGCCGTCCGCGAGGACCTGACGATCCAGGAGAACCAGATGTCCGAATTCAAACCCGGGCTGGAAGGCGTGATCGCCTTCGAGACGGAGATCGCCGAACCCGACCGGGAAGGCGGCGCACTGCGCTATCGCGGCGTCGACATCGAGGATCTGATCGGCAAGGTGTCGTTCGGCAACGTGTGGGCGCTGCTGGTCGACGGCAAGTTCGGGCCGGGCCTGCCGCCGGCCGAGCCGTTCCCGGTACCGGTGCACTCCGGCGACATCCGCGTCGACGTGCAGTCGGCGGTCGCCATGCTGGCGCCGTACTGGGGTCTCGGGCAGCTGCTGGACATCTCCGACGACCAGGCCCGCGAGGACCTCGCCCGGGTCTCGGTCACCGCGCTGTCGTTCGTCGCGCAGTCCGCCCGCGGGCTGGGCCTGCCGGCGGTACCGCAGAAGGAGATCGACAAGGCCGCCACGATCGTCGAGCGGTTCATGAAGCGCTGGCGCGGCGAACCCGACCCGCGCCACGTCAAGGCCGTCGACGCCTACTTCATCTCGGCCGCCGAGCACGGCATGAACGCCTCCACGTTCACCGCCCGGATCGTCGCCTCGACCGGCGCCGACGCCGCCGCATGCATCTCCTCCGGGATCGGCGCGCTGTCCGGGCCGCTGCACGGCGGCGCGCCGTCGCGGGTGCTGACCATGCTGGAGGAGGTCGAGCGCACCGGCGACGCCGAAGGGTACGTCCGCAGTGTCCTCGACCGCGGCGAGCGGCTGATGGGCTTCGGCCACCGGGTCTACCGGGCCGAGGACCCGCGCGCCCGGGTACTGCGCCGCACCGCCCGCGAGCTGGGCGCGCCGCGCTTCGAGGTGGCCGAGGCGCTGGAGAAGGCCGCGCTGGAGGAGCTGCACACCCGCCGGCCGGACCGCGTCCTGGCCACCAACGTCGAGTTCTGGTCCGCGGTGGTCCTGGACTTCGCCGAGGTACCGGCACACATGTTCACGTCGATGTTCACCTGCGCCCGGGTGGCCGGGTGGAGCGCGCACATCATGGAACAGAAGGGCCTGGGCCGGCTGGTCCGACCGGCGGCGAAGTACGTCGGCCACGGCCCGCGCAGGCCGGCCGACGTCGACGGCTGGGACCTGATACCGCACGGCGCGTGAGCTTCGCGGGCGCACCAGAGCGCCGCAAAGCACACGCTGGCAGACACGGCGCGTGAGGTTTATCGCTGCCGGCGCCCCTTTCACCGGCGCCGGCAGCGTCTCATGGCAGCATGACCTCCGTGGCTGACATCCAGATCCCCGCGCATCTCAAGCCCGCCGACGGCCGCTTCGGTTCGGGGCCCAGCAAGGTCCGCCCGGCCGCGGTGTCGGCGCTGTCCGGTGTCGTGACGAGCTACCTCGGTACCTCGCACCGGCAGAAGCCGGTCCGCGACCAGGTGGCCCGGCTGCGGCGCGTGTTGGCCGAGTTCTTCGCGCTGCCCGAGGGCTACGAGGTGGTACTGGGCAACGGGGGTACCACGGCGTTCTGGGAGGTCGCCACGTTCGGACTGATCCGGGACTGGGCGCAGCTGGCCAGCTTCGGCGAGTTCGGCGGGAAGTTCGTCAAGGCGGTGAAGGACGCGCCGTTCCTGGCCGAGCCCTCGGTACGCAAGGCCGACCCGGGCGGCGCGCCGAGCCTGGTCGCCGAGGCCGGGGTGGACACCTACGGCACGCCGCACAACGAGACCTCGACCGGCGTCGCGGTACCGGTACGCCGCCCGGCCGGCATCGACGACGGCGCGCTGGTACTGGTCGACGCGACCTCGGCCGCCGGTGGCCTGGAGGTCGACGTGCGGGAGGCCGACGTCTACTACTTCGCGCCGCAGAAGTGCTTCGGCTCCGACGGCGGACTGTGGATCGCGCTGATGTCCCCGGCCGCGCTCGCGCGGGCGGCGCAGGTCAAGGAGTCCGGCCGGTACATCCCGGCGTTCCTCGACCTGGTCACCGCGATCGAGAACTCCCGGCTGGAGCAGACCTACAACACCCCGGCGCTCGCGACCGTCTTCCTGGCCGCCGAGCAGACCGAGTGGATGCTCGCCCAGGGCGGGCTGAGCTGGGCCGCCAAGCGCACCGCCGAGAGCGCGTCGATCCTGTACGGCTGGGCCGAACGCAGCCCGGTCGCCACCCCGTTCGTGACCGACCCGGCGCTGCGGTCCCACGTCGTCGGTACCATCGACTTCGCCGAATCCGTCGATGCCTCCGCGATCTCGAAGGTCCTGCGGGCCAACGGCATCGTGGACACCGAGCCGTACCGCAAGCTCGGCCGCAACCAGCTGCGCGTGGCGATGTTCCCGGCGGTCGAGCCCGCCGACGTCGAGCGGCTCACCGCCAGCATCGACTACGTGCTCGAACGTATCTGACATTTCTCGGCGCGCCGCGCGCCGGTCTGTCCGTCCGCGCGCGTACCGTGGCGGGGAACTGCCTCGCGAGCACGGGACGGAGGAACGCGATGCGGCCGGTACGCTTCGTCGCCCTCTCCGAGGACGGCCACGCCTTCGTGCTCGCCGATGAGGTGGGTCGGCTGCTGGCGCTGCCCATCGACGAGCGGGTCAACGCCGCACTACGACCCGACCGGCCGGGCGCCACGATGGCCGCCACGGCGGTGGTGACCGCGCCCGACACCGAGCCGTCGCTGTCGCCGCGCGACATCCAGGCGCGCATCCGTTCCGGCGAGTCCGCCGAAGACGTCGCCCGCATCGCTGGCGTACCCGTCGACCGGGTGCTGCGCTACGCCGGCCCGGTCCTGCAGGAACGGGCCATGCTCGCCCAGCACGCCCGGCGCACCAAGCTGCGCTCCACCGAGAAGAACAGCACCCTCGCCGATGTCGTGGACAGCCGGCTCGGCCAGCACGGCGTGGATGCCGAGAAGATCGCGTGGGACGCATACCGGCGCGACGACGGCACCTGGCGGATCGTCGCCACCTGGCCGAGCGGCAAGGCGACCGCCCAGGCCGTCTGGGAGCTGGACAAGACCCGGCAGAACGTCACGCCGTACGACGACATGGCGCAGTACCTGTGCACCGAGCGGCCGATGCCGATCCTCGGCCAGGACCCGCCGGTGGTCGACCGCCCCGGCCGCGGCCTCGCCCCGCCCGCCCGCCCCGAGCACGGCCGCGGCGACCTGACCCGCGGCGGCGGCCACGAGCCGATGCGCCCGCCGGCCGACCCCGCGCCGCGCCGCGAACCGTCCCGTCCCGGGCGGGGTCTCACCGAGCCGGCGCGCACCGCCGATCCGATCCGGGCCGGCCGCGACGCCCTGATGGCCAGCCTCGACCGGCCGCTCACGCCCGAGTCTCCGGCGGCCCCCGGGGAACTGGCCCGCCCGACCTCCCGGCCGGTGTCCGGTGGCGCCGCCGCGCTCATGGGGGGCGGCGCGTTCGACGAGGACCCGGATGCACCGAAGGAGGTGCCGGCGGTACCGTCGCTGGCTGTCCTGCGACCGCGGGCCCGCACCAATGCGCCGGAGCAGCCGACCGGTGGCGACAAGCCGCGCAAGCGGCTGCCGAGCTGGGACGACGTGCTGTTCGGCTCGGCCCCGGCGGCCCGCGAGAGCAGCTGACCCGCATTTGCGTTTGAGTGCGCTCTAGGTGGCAGAGTTGCCGACATGGAGTACACGAACCTGGGTCGCACCGGTCTGAAGGTGAGCCGCCTGTGTCTCGGCACGATGAACTTCGGGCCGAAGACCACCGAGCCGGACAGCTTCGCCATCATGGACCGGGCACTTGAGCAGGGCATCAACTTCTTCGACACCGCCAACGTCTACGGCTGGAAGCTCGGTGAGGGCGTCACCGAACAGATCATCGGGCGCTGGTTCGCGCAGGGCGGGGGCCGCCGCGACAAGGTGGTCCTGGCGACCAAGGTGTACGGCAAGATGGCCGACTGGCCGAACGGCAGCGGCCTGTCCGCCCGGCACATCGTCACCGCCTGCGAGGAGTCGCTGCGCCGGCTGCAGACCGACGTCATCGACCTGTACCAGATGCACCACGTCGACCGCGGTACCCCGTGGGACGAGATCTGGCAGGCCATGGAGCTGCTCGTCCAGCAGGGCAAGGTCCGCTACGTCGGGTCGTCGAACTTCGCCGGCTGGCACCTGACCCGGGCGCAGGCGACCGCCGCCTCCCGGCACTTCCTCGGACTCGTCTCCGAGCAGTGCATCTACAACCTGCTCACCCGGTACGTGGAGCTGGAGGTGGTACCGGCGGCGATCGAGCACGGCATCGGCATCATCCCGTGGTCGCCGCTGCACGGCGGGCTGCTGTCCGGTGCGCTGCGCAAGCAGCGGGAGGGTACCGGCGCCCGGTCGAGCGAGGGTCGCTCGGAGGAAGGGCTCGCCGAGCACCGGGAGACCATCGAGGCGTACGAGAAGCTCGCCGCCGAACTGGGGCACGACCCGGCCAACGTGGCGCTGGCCTGGCTGCTGTCCCGGCCCGGCGTGACCGCGCCGATCATCGGCCCGCGTACCGTCGCGCAGCTCGACGGCGCCCTCGACGCGCTGCCGATCACGCTGGACGACGCCACGCTCGCCCGGATCGACGAGCTGTTCCCGCCGGTCGGCAACGGCGGTCCCGGCCCCGAAGCCTGGGCCTGGTAACCGCACGAACACGGCCCGGGGCGGGCGGCGCCCCGGGCCCGCGCCCGCGCAGCGGGTGCGGGCCCACTTATCCCACCCGGGCCTCGTGCATGGTCTCGTACCGTGGCTTCGGCCCGAGATGGCTGCGTACCAGCTTGAGCCGGTCGGCCGTCCAGCGTGGCCCCCGGTACCGCTTCAGCGCGTCGACGTCGGACTCGATCTCCTCGCGCGGCAGCCGATCCCCCGGCCGGGCCACGGTCAGGTGCGGGTGGAACCGCTTGTCGTCGTACGGCAGCCGGCTCCTGCGCAGCTGCTTGGCCAGGGCCAGCCGCAGCGGTCGCAGATCGCCGTCGATGCCGGCCCACATGATGGTGAACCGGCCGCGGCCGAACCGTCCGCCGCCGCTGATCTGCAGGGCCGGCGCGTCCTGGCCGGCGACGGTACCGTCGACCGCCGCCACCGCGGCCGCCACACGCTCCTCCGGTACCTCGCCGAGAAAGGCGAGCGTGACGTGCCACAGGTGGCGGGCGGTCACCCGGGTACCGGTGCGGACCACGGCGAGGCCAGCCGTGAACGCCGCGAGATGATCGAGTGCCTCCGCCGGTGGTTCGACGGCGACGAACAACCTCACCGGGTGTCCTGCCGGCCGTCGGTGTCGATGACCGCGAGGCTCAGCCCGGCCGCCTCCAGCAGACCCTCCACCCGCAGCCGCTCGATCTCCAGGTCGATGCCTTCCAGCGCGTCGAGGTGCTCGGGGATCTCCAGCTCCCGGCAGGCGATGCGCAGCCGCTCGTCATAGGCCCGGTGTACCGCGGCGAACCACACCGGTGACCGGTGCGCGACCTCGGCGCGTTGCCGGGCCAGGCGCCGCAGGTCGGCGGCCACCTGCTCGAACGGCGGGCCGGCGGGTGCCTCCTCGGCGGGCGGCTGGTGGTGGATCTGCGGGCGGCGCAGGCGCCGGTGTGCCGGTTCGATGCCGGTGCTGCGTTCGAGCCTGGCCGCCTCGCGTCGGGTACGCCACCGGGTGGCGGCCTGCTTCATCGAGCGTTCGGTGCGGTCGATCGCGACGTCGGCGAAGATGGCGATGGCGAGCAGGCATGGTACGCAGAGCAGCGCGACCAACGCCGCCAGCGTCAGCAACCCGTGCAGCACCCCCGCCACCCTCTTGACGCTAGGCGTCCGCGTCCACCTTGGCTACCGACTTGGTCGTGCCGTTATCGGCTTGCGTCTATTGCGTCGCGTCGTGCAACAGCAGGCGTAGCCGGTCGACCAGTTCCGGGTCGCCGTCCCGGGTCACCCCGCCGTCTGAGCGCCGCCACAGCCACAGCAGTACCGCCTGCGGCGTGCCGCTGACCGTGGCCGCCGCGGGGGTACCGTCGTCGCCGGTGACCGTCACGCCCTCCGGTGCCGCACGCACCAGCCACCCCCGGTCCCCCGCCCGGACCAGTACCGGTGGCAGTGCGGCCGCCGGCAGGCTGCCGGCGAAGTCCTCGTGCCAGTCGACCGACCCGAAGCCGAGGAACCGCTCCAGTACCTCGTCGATCCCGTCGAGCGCCAGGTCGTCGGGTATCGCGGCGACCTGCTCGCCCAGCGCCAGTTCGGCGTCGACCCGGTGGATCACCGTCTCCTGCGCCATCCGGCGGATCCAGAAGCCGACCGTCTGCTCCGGGTCGTACCAGGTGATCGTCTCCTCGTCCGGCTTGCGCGCGGCGAACTCGGCGGTCAGCTGCGCGTACTCCCGGTCGAGCAGGTCCAGCGACGGCCCGGTCACCTCGGGCGGCCACGGCCGCGGGAACTTCCCCTGCCGCATGGCCGAGACCTTGTGCAGGTAGACCAGGCCGACATGCTGGACGAGATCGTCAACACTCCACCCGGGACAGCTGGGCACCGGCGCGGTCAGTTCCCGCGCAGCGACCTGGCGCAACCGGGTGTAGTCAGCGTCCAGGCAGGCCAGCAGGCGTGGGTACTCCATGCGCCTCACCCTGCCACAGGTAGATCCCGGGCGTCGGCCGCAACCTCAGTCGGATCCGCGTCTGCGACCGGCGCAGCTGCCACAGCAGCGCCGCGAGGGCGGCGGCGAGCGAGATCGCACCGCCGGCCCAGATGCTCGCCCGCGGCCCGAAGACCTCGGCGAACCAGCCGACCAGCGGCGCGCCGATCGGGTTGGTGCCGAGGAACGCCAGGATGTACAGGGCCATCACCCGGCCGCGCATCTCCGCGTCGGTACCCAGCTGTACCCGCTGGTTGGCGGCCTGCGCCAGGAAGATCTGCGCGAAGCCGGTGGGTACCATGACCAGCGCGGTGAGCCCGTAGGTCGGCATGAACCCGGCCAGCGTGCCGAGCGCCCCGTAGCCGATCGCGGCGCCGAGCACGAGCCACGCCGAGGGGCGGGCGCGCCGGCGGGTACCGGCCAGCGCGCCCATCAGCGCACCGGCCGCGAGTGCGGTGACCAGCAGCCCGAACGTGGCCGCGCCGGTGTGGAACACGTTCTTCGCCAGTACCGGCAGGGTCAGCTGGTAGTTGAAGCCCACCATGCCCACCACGAGGATCAGCACCACCGGCAGCAGCAGGTCGTGCCGCCGCCAGACGTAGCGCAGCCCGTCGACGACCCGTGCCTCCGCGGCGGAGACCTGCCGGTTCTCCCGGTGCAGTTCGCCGGCGCGCAGGCGGGCCAGCGCGACGACCGGGAAGACGTAGGAGGCCGCGTTGACGACGAACGCGGTACCGGTACCCAGCGCCGCGATCGTCAGCCCGGCCAGCGCCGGCCCGAGGATCCGCGCGGTGTTGAACGTGGCGGCGTTGAGCGACATCGCGTTGGGCAGCAACGGTTTGCCGACCAGTTCGGAGACGAACGACTGCCGTACCGGCGTCTCCACCGCGGTCACCACGCCCCACAGCGCGGCGAAGACGTAGACCTGCCACAGGAGCACGGCTCCGCTGACCACGAGCGCACCCATCAGCGCGGCGAGCACGAACCACAGCAGGTTCGCGACGATCAGCAGGTACCGCTTGTCGAACCGGTCGGCGAGCTTGCCGGCGTACAGCGTGAACAGCAGCATCGGCGCGAACTGCAGCGCGGTCACCACGCCCAGCGCCGACGCCGAGCCGTGCGACAGCTCAAGGACGAGCCAGTCCTGCGCGGTGATCTGCACCCAGCCGAAGATGAGGGAGATCAGTTGCCCGGTAGCGAACAGTCGGTAGTTACGGATCTGCAAGGACTGGAAAGTGCTCCGGACAAAGACGCGCACGCGCTCCACTCGCCCCCTTCGGTGGTACTCCCTCCTATGTGGACGGACCGTCAGTCGGTCTCGCGGGCGATCCGGTCGAGGATCTCCGCGGCCTGCGCCAGTACCTCCCGGTCCGGCGCGGACAACCCGGTGAGCCGGCGGGTGAGCCACTCGGCCTTCGCCCGCCGGGCCTCCAGCAGCACCTCGCGGCCCACCGCCGTCGCGGACAGCAGGACCTGCCGCCCGTCGGTGGGGTGCGGCGCGCGCTGGATCAGACCCCGTTCCTCCAGCTTGGCGATGACCTTGGTCATGGTCGGCGGCTGTACCCGCTCGGCGTCGGACAGTTCGCGCGGGGTCAGCGCGCCGGCCAGGTCCAGGCTGGCCAGCACGGAGAGCTGGTTCTGGGTCAGCTCGCCCACCGGCCGCGTCTGGCGCAGCCGCCGGTTGAGCCGGGTGATGGCCACACGCAGCTGCTCGGCCAGCTGCGCGGGGGTGACTCTCCTGGTCACGACCGCCATCCGTTCCGTCACGATACTTAGCCTAGCTAAGGATCAGCCCGACAACATCGAAATATGGTGCTGGTCACGCTAACCGACCCGGCCAGCGGCGACGTTCCGGCGTGCGAAGATCGCGTACCCTCGACTTGTGCCGCCCGGGAAAGTGGAGCCCCCCGACCCGCCGATGGTGCCGTTCGCCGTCGCGGGCATCGTCATCTGGGCGATCCTCGGCCTCGCGATGCTGCCGTTCTACGGTTGGCTGTCCGAGCACGGCCACCTGAACTGGCTGTGGACGTGCGTGGCCGGTTTCCTGCTCGGCTTCGTCGGGCTGGCCGTGATGATCCGGCACGACCGGCGCCGCCGCGAACGGCGGGCGGCGAAGAACTAGGTCAGCCGTGGCCGTACGGTTCGGCCGGTTCGGCGCCGTCGACGGTACCGGCGCCGCGGCTCACCGCGACCGGGTCGACCTCGCTGTCGTCGTACACCGTGGGCAGCTCGTCGACCTCGCTCGCCGGGTCGCCGAGCACCTCCGAATGCGCGCCGCAGCCGTGGTCGGCGCTGACCACCCGGCCGTCGTCCGGCGCGTACAGGTTGCCGCAGGCGCCGAACGCCTGCCGCAGCGAGCCGGCCAGCGGCAGGTAGAAGCCGCAGGTGCCGCACCGGGCGGTGGACGGAGCCGCGGCGGCGATCGGCGTGTCCGGCCCGTGGTCGCCGTCGTACCAGCGCTGTGCCACCTCCGCCCGACCCTCGCGCGACATCACCCGTACCCGGCCGAGGCCCAGATCCCAGGCGACCTCCTCAATCGCCGGGTCGTCGGAGCGCACGTATCCGGGTACCAGCCGGTCGTCGTCCGCCGACGTCACCATCACGTCGCCGACACCGAGGTCGCCGGGCTGGAGGCGGGCGTGCCACGGTACCCATTCGGGGGCCACCAGCGCGTCCGGGCCGGGCTGCAGAACCGTCTCGCAGATCGTCACCTGGCGGCTGCGCGGCACCCGGGTCACCGTCACCGCCCATCGCCAGCCGCGGTACCCGGACAGGCGGCACTCGAAGTGGTGCGTCACCAGGCGGTCGCCTTCGGGTACCACGTCGAGGTGCGCGCCGGGCTCGTCCTCGGTCACCGCCGACCGGGCGAGGTCCACCGCGTCCGCGCAGATCTGATCGAGCTTGCTCCGGATACCGACCGCCACGAGGAGCCATTCTCCCTCATCGGCCGGCCGTTGCCACCGAGGGGAGGTCCCGAATGTCGCACCGATCAGTCACGATAAGGGCATGCCGTCGCTCGGGAAGGCCGTCGGGTACACCATCAAGGGTGCCCGGCTGACCGCCCGCGGCGGGCGGCGACTCACCCGCTGGACGACCCGGCGGGTGCTTTTCTTCCGCGACCGCGGCGGAGCCGGCGAGGTCGGCATGGTCCGGCTGCTCGACCTGCACGCGCTGTCCTGCGCCGGCGACACGCTCGTGACGATGGGCCTGGCCGGCACCGTCTTCTTCGCCGCCGACGCGGGCGCGGCGCGCAGCGGGGTGGCGCTGTACCTGCTCATCACGATGGCCCCGTTCGCGCTGATCGCGCCGATCGTCGGGCCGGTGCTCGACCGGTTCCGGCACGGGCGGCGCTGGGCGCTTGCGGTCACCATGCTGGGCCGGGCGTTCCTCGCCTGGCTCATCTCCGACTACATCCACCAGATCGGCCTCTACCCGGCCGCGTTCGGCGTGCTGGTGCTGTCGCGCGCCTACGGGGTGGCGCGCAGCGCCGCGGTACCCCGGCTGCTGCCGGCGTCGCTGCGGCTGTCCGAGGCCGGCGCGCGGGCGTCGGTGTTCGGCACGCTGGCCGGCGCCGCGGTCGCCCCGATCGGGCTGCTCGCGTTCAAGATCGGGCCGCAGTGGCCGCTGCGGGTGGCCACCGCGCTGTTCGTCGTGGGCACGGTGGTGGCGCTGCGGCTGCCGGCGCGCGTGGACTCCGACCAACCCGAGACGGTACCGGCGATCTTCCGGCGCGGCACCAAGGCGCTCACCGGCCGGTTGGTTCTCGGTACCCTCGCCGGCGCCGCCACGCTGCGCTGGGCCTTCGGGTTCCTCGCGCTGTTCCTCGCCTTCGCGATCAAGTCCAAGGGGCTGCCCACGACGCTGCTCGGCACGAAGCTCGGCGTCGGCGGCGCGCTCGGCGTGGTCGCCCTCGCGCTCGGGATCGGCTCGTTCCTCGCCACCGCGGTGGGCACCCGGCTGCACATCCACCGTCCGGCACTGTTGCAGGCGGGCTCGCTGTTCCTGGTCGCGGCACTCGGCGCGGTGGCCCTGCTGCGGTTCAACCTCGGCACGCTGGCGCTGCTCTGCCTGGGTACCGCGATGGCGGCCGGGCTGGCCAAGCTCGCCGTCGACGCGACCATCCAGGAACGGATCGCCGAGCACATCCGGGCCAGCGCGTTCGCGCATTCGGAGACCGTGCTGATGCTGGCGTGGGTACTGGGTGGGGCGACCGGCCTGATCCCGTTCAGCCCGCGCATCGGCATCGCGGTGGCGACCGTCGTCCTGGTCCTCTCCGCGGTACGGGGTGTGGTGGGTGCGGTCGCGTTGCGCGACGAGAAGCTGACCGGCGTGGCGAGCGGCGAGGTGCCACCGGTACCGCCGGAGCCCGCGACCAAACCGCTTCCGGCCCGGCCCCGGCGGCGCCGCACCCGGGCGGCCAAGGACACCCGGGCGGCCAAGGACCACCGGCCGGCCGAGCCGACCCGGCCCCTGCCGGCCGCGGCACCGGAACAGCCGACGCAGCCGCTGCCAGCCGGTGACGCGACCCAGCCGGCGAGCACCCGGGTGATCCCGCGCGAGGACGACCCCGCCGAGGCACCCGGCTACCACCTGTACCGCCCGTCCGGCAAGCCGCCGGTCGACGAGGACGACGAATGAGCGACGGCCCCGGCGCGCCCGGCCCGACCGGCGCGCCCGGCCCGACCGGCGATCTTGGACGCTCGCACCCCCTGCAGGGGGGACAGGCGTCCAAGATCCCAGGGCCGGGCGGCCCGCCGCTGCTTGTCGTGACCGCTGTCGCGGCTGAGCGGGACGCGATCGCGGCCGGGTGGCCGGGTCCGGTCGAGATCGTCGGGGTCGGCATCGCGGCGGCCGCCGCCGGTACCGCACGGCTGCTCGCCACCGGCCGGTACCGTGCGGTGCTCTGCGCCGGCATCGGCGGCGGGTTCGCCGGCCGGATCGACGTCGGCGGCACCGCCCTGGCGACCGAGAGCGTCGCCGCCGACCTGGGCGCCGACTCGCCCGACGGGTTCCTCGCACTGTCCGCGCTCGGCTTCGGGCCGACGGTGCACGCCACCGACGCCGGCCTGCGGACGGCTCTGAGCGCCACGCTGCCGGACGCGACCGCCGGGCCGATCCTGACCGTGCACACGGTCACCGGTACCGCCGAGGGAACCGCCGCTGTCACGGCCCGGCACCCGACCGCGCTGGCCGAGGGCATGGAGGGCTTCGGCGTCGCCACGGCGGCGGTCGCCGCCGGGGTAGCGTTCGCCGAGGTACGCACGATCTCCAACCTGGTCGGGCCGCGTGACCGGGCCGGGTGGCGGATTCCGCAGGCACTGGCCGCGCTGACCGACCTGGGTCGGGCGCTGGGTAAGTTGGGCTGGTGAAGCTCGCCTTCTCCCCTTGCCCGAACGACACGTTCGTCTTCCACGCGCTCGTGCACGGACTCGTCGAGGGCGCCCCGCCGGTCGAGGTGACCTACGCCGACGTCGACGTCACGAACACCGAGGCGCTGGCCGGCCGGTTCGACCTGGTCAAGGTCAGCTACGGCGCGCTGCCGTGGCTGCTGGACCGGTATGCGCTGCTGCCGTGCGGCGGTGCCGTCGGGTACGGGTGCGGCCCGCTCGTGTTGACGCGGGAGGGCGGCGACCCGACCGGCACTGTCGCGGTACCCGGCGAGCGCACCACGGCATACCTGCTGTACCGGTTCTGGTCCGCGGCGCACCCGGCGAGCCGCATCGAGGTCGTACCGTTCCACGAGATCATGCCGGGCGTCGCGGACGGCCGGTACGACGCCGGACTGGTCATCCACGAGGCCCGGTTCACCTACCCGCGGTACGGGCTGACCGCCGTCGCCGACCTGGGCGAGTGGTGGCAGCAGGAGACCGGCCTGCCGATCCCGCTCGGCGCCATCCTCGCCAAGCGGGACAGCGTGGATCCGGCGGCCGCGGCGGAATGGGTACGGGCGTCGGTGCGCCACGCCTGGGCATACCCGGCGGCGAGCCAGGAGTACGTGCTCGAACACGCGCAGGAGATGGAGCCCGACGTCGTCGCGCAGCACATCGGGCTCTACGTCAACAAGTTCACCGAGGATCTCGGCGAGGAGGGGTATGCCGCGGTACGGGCGCTGCTGGGCCGGGCCGCCGACGCCGGCCTGACCCCGCCGTCAGGTCTCTAGCTCGCGGGCGACCGCGTGTACGAGCTCGGCGACCTTCTTGGTCGCCTTCCGGTCGGGAAACCGGCCGCGGCGCAGGTCCGGCATGACCTTCGCTTCCAGTACCTTGATCATGTCTTCGATCAGCCCGTGCAGCTCCTCCGGCGGCCGGCGGCGCAGCTCGGCCACGGACGGCGGGCTGTCCAGCAGCTTGACGGCCAGCGCCTGGTTGCCCTTGCGGCTCTCCACGACGCCGAAGTCGACACGCTGACCGGGCTTGAGCTCATCGACCCCGTCGGGCAGCGCAGCTTTGTGGACGAAGACGTCACCGCCCTCGTCACGGGTGAGGAAGCCGAAGCCCTTCTCCGTGTCGTACCACTTCACTCGCCCCGTCGGCACCGCGGCCACCCTCGTTCTTCGCATCCGGAAATAGACCGCTCGCGCGGTCTTACCACAGGCTAGTCACCCGTAACTCCGCGCCCAAGCGGAATCTGCGCCAGTAATAGCGGAAAGCCCCGCAGGTCCGCCAGTACCGTATCCGCGCCAGCCTGGACGAGTTCGTCCGCGGTGCACGGACCGGTGGTGACGCCGACGGCGAACACCCCGGCGGCCCGCGCGGCGGCCATGTCCGCGACGTGGTCGCCGACGTAGGCGACCGCGCCGGTCTCCCGTAAGGCGAGCGCCTTTCCGTCCGCCCAGGCCAGTCCGCGCAGCTCGTCGGCGACCAGGCCCAGGTGGCGCAGGTGCAGCGCGGCGAGCTCGGTCTTCTTGGCGGTCAGCACGAGTACCCGACCACCCGCCGCCCGTACCGCGGCGAGCGCCTCGGCCGCGCCCGGCAGGGCCGGTGACGGGGCCACGGCGTGATCCGGGTACAGCGCCCGGTACCGGGCCACCGCGGCGGGTACCTCCGCGGCCGGGTACCAGTACGCGATCTCGTGCTCCAACGGCGGCCCGAGCCGGGTCACCGCGAGGTCGGCGTCGATCGGTACCCCGGTCAGCGCGCTGAGCCTGCGGAATGCGGCGGCGATCCCCGGCCGGGAGTCGACCAGGGTCATGTCCAGGTCGAACCCGACGCTGAACACCTCAGCACTGCCCCGTCCGCTCGCTTCGCGGCGCTCAGACGCGCCGTCTTCCCTCCTCGCTGGGGTGGGTGTACGTCAGCCGCTCGACCGGCATCGGAAGGCTCACGTCGTCGCCGAACGGCGAGGCGGCGCCCATCCGGTCGAACGCGAACTCGCTGACCGGCAGCCTGTCCGCGGGGACGACGCGCGCCCGGCTCGGAAGGACCGGCCGCTTCTCCGCGATCACCGCGGTCAGGGCGGCTTCCTCGTCGGACTCCACGTGCCTGGGCGTGGACGCCATCCTCGCTCCTCGGTCTCGGTGCGGCCGTCGGGAACAAGTCTGTCACATCACCGAGGCCGGCAGGCCGGGGGCGTCGGCAGGTAGCGTAGTTGACGATGACCTCCGGACTTGCCGACCAGATGCGCTCGCTGCCCGACGAGGAGCTGGCTGCGCTGGTACGACTGCGCCCGGACCTGGTGGTACCGGTACCGGCCGACCTGACCGCGCTCGCCGCCCGGGCGCAGGCGCGGGGGTCGGTGGCGCGGGCGCTCGATCCGCTGGACCGGTTCACGCTGGAGATCCTCGATGCGATCCGGCTGGCCCGGGTCGACGGGGTCGCGAGCGTCGACGCGGTACTCGCACTGGCCGCCGCCGCCCGACCGGCACCCGACCCGGGCGCGGTGCGCGACGCGATCGAGCGGCTGCGCGCGTTGCTCGTGGTGCACGGGACCGATGACGAGCTGCGCGTGGTACCGGCCGTGGACGAGGTCAGCTCCCCGTACCCTGCCGGGCTGGGCCGACCCGCGGCCGAGCTGGACCCCGCCGCGGCGGCCCGGTGCGCGGACCCGGCCGGCCTGCGCCGCACCGTGCTCGCGGCGCCGCCGGCGTCGCGCGCGGTCCTCGACCGGCTCGCCGCCGGCCCGCCGGTGGGCACCGCCGCGGCCGGCGCCACCACCGACCCGGACAGCCCGGTCGGCTGGCTGGTCGCCGCCGACCTGCTCGTGCCGGTCACCGAGACCACCGTGGAGCTGCCCCGCGAGGTCGGCGTGCTGCTGCGCCGCGAGGTGGGTCCGCTCGGCCCGCTGCACCCGGCGCCGCCCGTGCCGGACGCGCCGGTGCGCGCCGCCGACGCGGTCGACTCGGCCGGCGCCGGGCAGGCGATGGAGGCGGTCCGGCACGCCGAGGCGCTGCTGGAGGCGCTGTCCGCGGACCCGGCGCCGGGGCTGAAGTCCGGCGGGCTGGGCGTGCGCGACCTGCGCCGGCTCGCGCGCGGCCTGGGCCTGCCGGAGAACACCACGGGGGTACTGGTCGAGGTCACCTCCGCCGCCGGCCTGCTCGGCGAGACCGACGGGGAGTACGGCGGCGAGCCGGCCTTCCTCCCGACCGCCGGATACGACGCGTGGCGCGGCCGGTCGATCGCAACCCGGTGGACCGCGCTCGCCCGCGCCTGGCTGACCATGCCGCGCCAGCCGAGCCTGGTGGGCCGGCGCGACGAGCGCGACCGGCCGCTCGGCGCCCTGGCACCCGAGCTGGAGCGGCTCGGCGCGCCGGGGCTGCGCGCCGCCGCGCTGGCGGTGCTCGCTGACGGCAAGCCCAGCGCCGCACCCGAGGCCGGCCAGGTGCTCGAAGTGCTGGCGTGGCGCTCGCCGCGGCGGTACGCGACGGCCGGCGAGCGGGTGCGAGCGGAGGCGGTACGGGCGGCGCTCGCCGAGGCGGCGCAGCTGGGCGTAACCGGGTTCGGCGCGCTCACCGGCTACGGGCGCGCGCTGCTCGACGAGCTGCTCGCCGCGGCGCGGCGCGACCCCGACGCGGATCCGTTGGGGGTACTGTCCGCGGCCGGCCCGGTCGGGTCCGCGGCGGTTGCGGCGCTGGACAAGCTGGTACCCCCACCGGTCGACCATGTGCTCGTCCAGGCCGACCTGACCGTCGTGGTGCCCGGACCGCCCGCCCCCGATCTGGCCGGCGAGCTGGCCCTGACCGCGGAGCCGGAATCCGCCAACGTGTACCGCATCACCGCCGACAGCATCCGTGGCGCGCTCGACGCCGGGTACCTTCCGGCCGACCTGCACGGGCTGTTCGCGCGCCGGTCCCGTACCCCGGTTCCGCAGGCGCTGACCTACCTCGTCGACGACGTCGCGCGCCGGCATGGCGGGATGCGGGTCGGCTCGGCCGGTGCCTACCTGCGCAGCGAGGACGAGTCGCTGCTCGCCGAGCTGATCGCCGACCGGCGGCTGGCCGACCTGCAACTGCGCCGGCTCGCGCCGACGGTACTGGCCACCCCGTTCACCTCGGGCCGGCTGCTGAACACGTTGCGGGACAACGGGTACGCCCCGGTGCCGGAGGACGCGACCGGGGCCGCGGTACTGCGCCGTCCGCGGGCCCGCCGGGCGCCGGCCCGCCGCGCGCCGGCCAGTCCCCGTACCCTGCTGGACGACCAGCGGCCGCTGCCGCCACCCCGGATCGCCGGCATCATCGAGCAACTGCGCCGCGTCGAGGAGGCCCGCGCCACCCGCCGCGCACCGGCCAGCCTCCGGGTCGCCGGCAACGGTGGCGCGCAGGAACTCACGCAGGCGATGGCGGTACTGCAACAGGCCGTCCGGGACCGCACCCGCGTCTGGGTCGGCTACGTGGACTCGCACGGCGGCACCGCGGCCCGCCTGGTCCGCCCGGTGTCGATCGGTGCCGGCTACCTGCGCGCCGAGGACGAACGCACCGAAACGTTGCACACGTTCGCTTTACACCGCATCACGGCAGCAGTTGTGGAGCAGGGTTCCTGAGACGTGACGGCGGCGGGTCCCCGCCACCCACCGTCGGGGACCCGCGCGCCCGGACCGGCACTCGGCAGCGGCTGAGGTACCACCGCCGAGGCGGATGCGCTCGCCCCCGTTGCCGCGCCGACGGGCCACCCAACCCAACGCCCCGCCCGGGTCGTCCCCACCCGCACGACCACAGTCGCGGCCCGAACGCATTCCCGCTCAGGCGCCGATCGGAGCCGGCTGGCTGCCGGCTCTGACTCATAGACGCCTCTCGGGCGCGAAAGGTTGCACGCCCCGGCGGATTCTTCCGCCGTGGCAGACTGGACCGCGTGCCCGGTGGCCCCCTGATCGTGCAGTCCGACAAGACACTCCTGCTGGAGGTCGACCATCCCGACGCGCTGGCCTGCCGCATGGCCATCGCGCCGTTCGCCGAGCTGGAACGCTCGCCGGAACACGTGCACACGTACCGGTTGACGCCGCTGGGCCTGTGGAACGCCCGCGCGGCCGGGCACGACGCGGAGTCGGTCGTCGATGCGCTGCTGCGGTTCTCGCGGTACCCGGTGCCGCACGCGCTGCTCGTCGACGTGGCCGAGACGATGGACCGGTACGGGCGGCTGCAGCTGGCCAACGACCCGGCACACGGTCTGGTGCTGCGCGGCCTGGACCGGGCGGTGCTCGTCGAGGTCGCCAAGTCGAAGAAGCTCGCCGGCATGCTCGGCGGTCACGTCGACCCGGACACCATCGCGGTGCACCCGTCCGAGCGGGGCCGGCTGAAGCAGGCGCTGCTCAAGCTCGGCTGGCCGGCCGAGGACCTGGCCGGGTACGTCGACGGCGAGGCGCACCCCATCACACTGGTCGAGGACGGCTGGACGCTGCGGTCCTACCAGCGCGAGGCGGTCGAGCACTTCTGGGCCGGCGGTTCCGGTGTGGTGGTACTGCCCTGCGGTGCCGGTAAGACCCTGGTCGGCGCGGCGGCGATGGCGCAGGCGAGCGCCACCACGCTGATCCTCGTGACGAACACGGTCGCCGGCCGGCAGTGGAAGCGCGAGCTGCTCTCCCGTACCTCGCTGACCGAGGAGGAGATCGGCGAGTACTCCGGCGAGCGCAAGGAGATCCGGCCGGTCACCATCGCGACGTACCAGGTGCTGACCACCCGACGCGGCGGTACCTTCCCGCACCTGGACCTGTTCGGTGCGCGCGACTGGGGCCTGGTCATCTACGACGAGGTGCATCTGCTGCCGGCGCCCATCTTCCGGTTCACCGCCGACCTGCAGGCGCGGCGGCGGCTCGGGTTGACCGCGACGCTCGTACGCGAGGACGGCCGGGAGGGCGACGTGTTCTCGCTGATCGGGCCGAAGCGGTACGACGCGCCGTGGAAGGACATCGAGTCGCAGGGCTGGATCGCGCCGGCCTCGTGCGTCGAGGTGCGGGTCACCCTGACCGATACCGAACGGATGGCCTACGCGACCGCCGAACCCGACGAGCGGTACCGCATGGCGGCGACCGCGCGCACGAAGCTGCCGGTGGTACAGGCGCTCGTGCGGCGGCACCCCGACGAACAGGTACTGGTCATCGGCGGGTACCTCGACCAGTTGCACGAGCTCGCCGAGTACCTCGACGCACCGGTGGTCGAGGGCGCCACGACGACGAAGCAGCGGGAGCGGCTGTTCGACGAGTTCCGCGCGGGTACCCTGCGGACGCTGGTGATTTCCCGCGTGGGCAACTTCTCCATCGACCTGCCGGAGGCGGCGGTGGCGATCCAGGTGTCCGGTACCTTCGGCTCGCGCCAGGAGGAGGCACAGCGGCTGGGCCGGGTACTGCGCCCGAAGTCCGACGGTCGCCAGGCGCACTTCTATGCGGTCGTGGCGCGCGACACCATCGACACCGAGTACGCCGCGCACCGGCAACGGTTCCTCGCCGAACAGGGATACGCATACACCATCGTCGATGCCGACGACGTGTTGTCCGCGTAATCCACAGGCAGACCGCGGCGCTGGCCATCGTGGCGGTCAGCGCGACCCCGCGGCGAGCACGGCGGCGGCACCGATACCGAGTAAAGATTCCGTCCAGTTAGGGTGTGGACACCTCGCGGGCCGCCGCCCGCACCTCCGGCGCGCCGAGCCGCGCGGCGTCGGCGGTCAGGTCGTCGGGCATCCGCTGCGACTCCCGCTCCGCCTCGACCCGGGCCAGGTAGTGGTCCACCTCCCGCTGCCGGGTGGCCGCGTCCCAGCCGAGCACCTCACCCATCAGGTCGGCCACCTGCGGCGCGCTCGCGGCACCGCGGTGGTCGGTCTCGATGGAGATCCGGGTACGGCGGGTCAGCGCGTCCTCCAGGTGCAGCGCACCCTCGTGCGAGGCGGCGTAGACGACCTCGGCGGCGAGGTACTCGGGCGCACCGGTGACCGGCCGCCCCAGCTCCGGCCGGGCGCCGATCAGGTCGAGCAGCTCGACCGCCAGGCTGCCGTACCGCTCCAGCAGGTGCTCCACGACCCCGGCCGGGATGCCGTGCCGGCGCGCGAGGTCGGCCCGGTTGGTCCACATCTGGTGGTACCCGTCGGCGCCCAGCAGCGGAAGCTGGTCGGTGCGCGACGGGGGTACCGCGGGGCTCAGCCGCCGGGCCGCGCGGTCGACGACGTCGGCGGCCATCACCCGGTACGTGGTGTACTTCCCGCCGGCCACCAGCATCAGGCCCAGCATCGGCTCGACGACGGCGTGCTCCCGGGACAGCTTCGAGGTCTGCTCGTCCTCGCCGGACAGCAGCGGCCGAAGCCCCGCGTAGACGCCCTCGATGTCCGCGGCGGACACCGGCCGGTCCAGCCAGTGGTTCACCTGGTCGAGCAGGTACGCGATGTCACGGCTGGACGCGGCCGGGTGGGCGCGGTCCAGGCTCCAGTCGGTGTCGGTGGTACCGATGATCCAGTGGCCGCCCCACGGCAGCACGAACAGCACCGACGTGGGCGTGCGCAGGATCAGGCCGGCGTCACCGGTGATCGCGGACCGCGGTACCACGAGATGGACGCCCTTGGATGCGCGGACCCGCAGCCCGGGACGGCGCGCGCCCACCATCGCGGAGATGTCGTTGCTCCACACCCCGGTCGCGGCGACCACCGTGCGGGCGCCGACCCGCAGCAGCTCGGCGGTCTCCTGGTCGCGCACCGTCGCGCCGGTCACCTCGCGGGCGTCGCGGATGAGCCCGACCACCAGCGCGCTGGGCACGATCGCGGCGCCCAGGCTGGCCGCGGTGCGCGCCATCGTCGCCACGTACCGGGCGTCGTCGACCTGCCCGTCGTAGTACCGGACGGCGCCGGAGATGAGCTCCTCACGCAGCGACGGGAACAGGTGCCGGGCGCCGGAGCGGGTCAGGTGGCGGTGCGGCGGCATGCCCCGGCCGCCACCGAAGAGCCCGGCGAACACGTCGTACAGCGCGACACCGGCGCCGTAGTAGGTGCGGTTCCAGATCCGCTCGGCGAGGCCGACCGGGCCACGCACGTCGACCTCCAGCGGCACCAGGATCGGCAGCGGCCGGACCAGATGCGGGGCGAGCCGGGTGGACAGCAGCCCGCGCTCGCGCAGCGCCTCGTGCACCAGCCCGAACTCCAGCTGCTCCAGGTACCGCAGCCCGCCGTGGATCAGCTTGCTGGACCGGCTGGAGGTACCCGACGCGAGGTCCGCCGCCTCGACCAGCGCGACGGACAGCCCGCGGGAGGCGGCGTCGAGCGCGGCACCGACCCCGGTGACGCCACCGCCGATGACAAGGACGTCGAACCGCTCGTGGCGCAGCCGGTCGAGGTCTGCGGCACGGCGCTGCGGAGACAGGCGACCGGCCAGGTACCGGGACACTGTTGGATCACGGTGCACCCGTCCACGGTAGCTACAGTTCCACTGTGGGCCGGTGCACCCCCCGCAGTGTGATCGTCGCCGCACTCCTCGCTGCGACCACGCTGACCGGGTGCGCGACGGCGGCCGGCGCCGGCGGGTACCGCGACACGCTGTTCGTGGTCATGAAGGCCCAGGCCGACCTGTCCGACCTCACGTTCGTCCGGGACGTCCAGACGCGCCGCGCCGAGGTGTACCGCCGGCTGGTGAACACCGCCAACCGAACCCAGGCGGCGCTGCGCCGCGACCTCGCCAGCCTGTACCTGTCGTACACGCCGTACTACCTGGTCAACGGGCTGGAGGTGAAGGGCGACGCGGCGATCCGGGACTGGCTGTCGCGCCGGCCGGAGGTGGACCGGGTGCTGCTGAACCCGCGGCCCGCCGCGGTACCGGCGCCGGGGTCCGCCGACCGGGTACCGGTGGACGGCCGCCCGCAGCCGACCCTGGCCGCCATCGGTGCCCCGAAGGTGTGGGCGACCGGCGTCACCGGGCCGGGCATCACCGTCGGCCTCGCGGACAGCGGCGCCGACGGGAGCCACCCGGCCCTGCGCGACGCATGGCGGGCCGGGGACGACGGATGGTACGCCCCGTGGACCGGTACCCACCTGCCGATCGACCGGACCGGGCACGGTACCCCGCTGCTGGGCGTGGCGGTGGGCAGCAACGGGATCGGCGTCGCGCCGGGGGCCCGCTGGATCGGCTGCGCCGAACCGCCCGGTACCCTCGGCGACCCGGCCAGCTACGTGGGCTGCCTGCAGTTCATGCTGGCGCCGTTCCCGACCGGCGGGGACCCGCTGCGCGACGGCCGGCCGGCGCGCGCCGCCGACGTACTGGTCGGCTCATGGCCCTGCACGCAACTGGAGAACTGCGACGCGTCGATCCTGCAGCCGGCGGTACGGGCACTGAGCCAGGCGGGGATGTTCCTGGTAGCCCCGACCAGTACCGCGGTCGTGCGGTGCGGCTCGCTCGCCGCGCCACCGGCACGGTACCCGGGGGTGCTGACGGTCGGCTCGGCGAACCGGGCCGGCAGCGCGGCGCCGCTGGCCGGGGCGGGCCGGCTGGATCTCGTCGCGCCCGGCGAGGACGTGGTGTCCGCGCTGGCCGGCGGCGGGTACGGCGCCGTGAGCGGAGCGGCGGTCGCGGCCGCCGAGGTGGCCGGGGTGGTCGCTTTGCTGTGGGTGGTCAACTCGACGCTGGTCGGCGACTTCCCGCGTACCCGGGCGCTGCTGATGAACACCGCGACGCCGATTCCCGGCGGCGCCGCCTGCGGCCGCACCGACGTGCCTGCCCGGCTGGTCAACGCGGAGGCCGCCGCTCAGGCCGCCCGGATCGGGTAGTGCTGGCGGATCCGGTGCCGCGCGCCGCCCTGGCGGATCCGGCATATCAGGACGTATCTCCGTTTGCCGGACACGCCGGGCCGGCCGCCCTAGCGTGGGTGGCGTCCGGAAGGAGGACCAGAGATGGCACGAGGTAACCATTCCGAGAAGAATCTCCGGAACGAGACGCAGGCCCAGCTCGACGACCTGGCTGACGACACGGCCGGCCTGCCCTTCGGCGGCGACATCGAGGCCGAGGACATCGGCTACATCGGCGACGAGACGGGCACCAACCAGACCGGTACCGGCAAGGGCGCCACCGCGATGCGCACGAAGGCCACGCCGAAGACCGCGGCGCAGCAGTCCACGTCGATGCAGAACAAGAAGGGCAACCAGCCGCCGAACCGGTGACATACGAAACAACCGGGGCGGGCCGCATCACGCGACCCGCCCCGGCTGTCTTGCTGGGACGGTCAGAAGTCCATGTCCCCGCCGCCCGGCGCACCGGCCTGGGCCTTCTCCTTCTCCGGCTTGTCCGCCACCACGACCTCCGTGGTGAGGAACAGGGCCGCGATGGAGGCGGCGTTCTGCAGCGCCGACCGGGTCACCTTGGCCGGGTCGATGATCCCGGCGGCGAGCAGGTCGACGTACTCGCCGGTCTGCGCGTCCAGGCCGTGGCCGGCAGGCAGGGTGCGGACCTTCTCCACCACGACGCCGCCTTCGAGGCCGGCGTTGACCGCGATCTGGCGCAGCGGCGCGTCGAGCGCCACCTTGACGATCGTGGCACCGGTGGCCTCGTCGCCGGACAGGTCCAGCTTCTCGAAGGCCGACTTGCCGGCGTGTACCAGCGCGACACCGCCACCCGGGACGATGCCCTCCTCGACGGCCGCCTTCGCGTTGCGCACGGCGTCCTCGATGCGGTGCTTGCGCTCCTTCAGCTCGACCTCGGTGGCCGCGCCGACCTTGATGACCGCGACGCCGCCGGCCAGCTTGGCCAGCCGCTCCTGCAGCTTCTCCCGGTCGTAGTCGGAGTCGCTCTTGTCGATCTCGGCGCGGATCTGGTTGACCCGGCCCTGGATCTGGTCGGCGTCACCGGAACCGTCGACGATCGTGGTCTCGTCCTTGGTCACGACCACCTTGCGGGCGCGACCGAGCAGGTCGAGGGTGACGTTCTCCAGCTTGAGGCCGACCTCTTCGCTGATGACCTGGCCACCGGTCAGGGTGGCGATGTCGACCAGCATGGCCTTGCGGCGGTCACCGAAGCCGGGGGCCTTGACGGCCACCGACTTGAAGGTACCCCGGACCTTGTTGACGATCAGGGTGGCCAGCGCCTCGCCCTCGACGTCCTCGGCGATGATCAGCAGCGGCTTGCCGCCCTGCATGACCTTCTCCAGGATCGGCAGCAGGTCCTTGACCGCGGAGATCTTCTGGTTGGCGATGAGGATGTACGGGTCGTCGAGGACGGCCTCCATCCGCTCCGGGTCGGTCCAGAAGTACGGCGAGATGTACCCCTTGTCGAAGCGCATGCCCTCGGTGAGCTCCAGCTCCAGGCCGAA
>VAWN01000127.1 GCA_005885555.1 Actinomycetota bacterium | reverse complement strand
GGCTGCGGGCCTGGGCTTCGGCGCGGCTGTCTGCCCACCGGTCGCGGGCGGCGCACACCGCTTGGTGGGCGGTGCGGGCCTCGTCGAGCGAGAGCAGCAGCGGCAGCAGGTCGTCTCCCGGTGTGGGCTGCCAGGCAAGGCCGTCGGGGCCCGGTGGGTTGAGGTCGCGGCGGCGGATCAGCGGGCGGGTGCCGTCGGGTTCGGGCTGGCCGTCGCGGTCGGGTTGGTAGACCATGATGTGGTTGCCGCCGGCCACCTTCGCGGTGTACATGACGGCGTCGGCGCAGGCCCGCGCGTACCGGGCGTCGCCGCCGCTGTTTGCGGCGATGCCGACGCTGGCTCGCGGCTGGATCCGGTAGCCGGCGATGACGGCCGGCCCGGCCATCGCCGCGCCGATCGCGGTTGCCAACTCCTGCGCCGTGACCTGCGGGGCGATCAGGGTGAATTCGTCGCCGCCCTGGCGGACCAGGCAGCCGCCGGCGGGGACGGCGCGGGACAGCCGCCGTGCGACGGCGGTGATGTATTGGTCGCCGGCGGCGTGCCCGAGGTTCAGGTTGATCGCGTGCAGGCCGTCGATATCGGCCAGAGCCACCGTGATCGGGATGGCGTCGCGGGTGGCCGCATCCAGCACCTCGTCGGCCACCGCCCGGGTGGGTAGCCCGGTCAGCGGGTCGCGGCGGGCCTCGGTGACCGCGGCGCGCAGTTGCCGCCCATGGCGAGCGGCCGCGCTGGCGTAGCCGGTGCCGTATGACAGGATGCTGGCGAACACGCCGATCTCGGCCAGGAAGCGGTGGCCGGTCACGATCGCCAGGATGGTGGCCGCCGGCACGGTGAGTACGGCGAGGGTCGCCACGGACAGGACCCAGCGCGCGCCGGCCGGCCGGCGGTGGGTGAAGCGGTCGAAGACGATGAATGCCGGAGTGCGGGACATGGAACTGCTCCTGACACGACGAGAGGAGCCCGGGGCGTGCCGGGCAGCCGCACATGGCCGATCGGCCCGCCCCGGGATCCTGTGGTGGCTGGTGGCCCTGCCGGTTTGGCGGGCCGAGCGGATCGGTGCGCCGCGACTGTGGCCCGACGCGCCACGACCGGGGGTGACCGGGGGAACCTGGCCGGCGGCTGCTTGTACTGGCGTTGTGTCCGGCAGGGTCGGTGTTTTAGTCCCGGGTCGGGGTGGGGAGTGTGGCCGCCAGGGCGGCTGTCTTGCTCGCGGTCCGGAATATCGAGACGGCGTTGGCGGGGATGTCGGCGATGCCGTCTTGGCGCTCCTGGCCGGTGAAGGGCAGCCTGGCGTGTGGACCGACGCGGAACGCGGGCAGGTTGTAGTGCTTACGGGCGACCACGGTTCCGGCGGCGATCGGGTACTCGTCGAGGGTGTCGAGGTCGAGTCCGTCGATGTCGCTCTCCTGGTTGCCGGTGCACACGACCACGAGGTCGTAGGTGCGGCCGTCGATGAGTCCCATGTTGGGCAGCGCGACCGGCCGCACCTGACGGTTGACGACATTGACTCGCTGCGTGCCGAAGCGGTCCGGGCGCAGGTAGCGGCCGATGGCCTGGTACCTGCCGCGGATGTCGCGTTGCCAGTCGTCGCAGGTGGCCGGGAGTGCTTCGGCGTACCAGTCGATGCGGTCCACGGTGTCCAGGGCGGCGGCGGCCATGAACGGTTGGGGGGCGATGCCGAGGAAGGACTCGACGGCGCATTTGCCGGCGTCACCGCCACCGACGACCGCGGCCCGGCGCACGCCACGCAGCGGCCACATACCGCCCATGCGCGCCATGAACTGACCGAAGGTGAGGATGGTGGTGCCGTTGGCGAGGTCCTGGTCGGTGGGATCACCCAGTCCGCGGGCGTCGATGATCCGGCCGGCGAACAGCGGGGCGCGGTCGGCCATCTCGATCTCCACGCCTGGTCCGTCACGGACGACGGACGTGACCGTGGCGTTGGTGATCACTTCGGCGTACTGCGCCAGGG
>VAWN01000045.1 GCA_005885555.1 Actinomycetota bacterium | reverse complement strand
CTACGGCTTCATCGAAGGCACGCTGGGCGAGGACGGCGACCCGCTCGACGCGCTCGTCCTGGTACAGGAGCCGACCTTTCCCGGCTGCCTGATCCGCGCCCGCGCGATCGGCATGTTCCGCATGACGGACGAAAAGGGCGGCGACGACAAGGTCCTCTGCGTACCCGCCGAAGACCCCCGCCTGGAACACATGCGCGACATCCATCACCTCCCCGAGTTCGACCGGCTGGAGATCCAGCACTTCTTCGAGGTCTACAAGGATCTTGAGCCGGGCAAGAGCGTCGAGGGCGCAAGCTGGGTCGGACGTACCGAGGCGGAGGCGGAGATCGTCGCCTCGCGGGAACGGTACCGGCAGGGCATCGCCGACGGGACCTACCACGACCCGGGAGTTGCCCCACCCGGGCAGACCACCGGGTAGCTACCCGATCAACCCGCGCATCCGGCCATAGAGTCCCAGGACGCCACACGCGACGGGTATCACCGTGATCACGCACACCGCGTCGACGACGTCGGCGAGCCGGCCGAGGTACGGGCCGGGTGGGCGACGGCGGTAGACGGTACCGGCGACGGCGGCGAGCAGCCCGAGCCCGACCAGCGCCCCGGCCACGGCCGGCGCGGGAGCCCGGGGCAGGGCCAGCAGCAGCAACGCCGCCGCACCGGCTCCCGCAACGAGAAGCGGCAACCGCTGCCGCACCGCCGGGAACAGCCGGGCGCGCACCAGGAACCCGGCGGCACAGACGCCCACGAGGATCCGGCCGGCCACCCCGCCGCCCCGGGCGAGCACGGCGGCAGCGGCGAGCGTGACGGTCGCGTGGCCGAGCAGCATGCCGGTGAGGAACTCGTCGGACCGGGCGACGGCGGCGAACACCCGCGCGCGGTCGGGCCGGGCCGTCGCGTCCGGTCCCGCGACCGGTACCGGCAGCCGCCCGAGCCGGATCGCGACCAGCGGAAACGCGGCCATGCCGGTGGTCAGCAGGGCCAGCAGGACGGCGGCGGCACCGGGCGCGGGCTGCCCGTACGCGAGCAGGGCGCCGAGTATCCCGAGGCCGCCGGCGGTGACCCCGGCCACGCAGACGCGCAGCCCGTGCCCCACGCCGACCGCACCGAACACTCCGGCGAGCAGCAGCGCGGACGCCCCGGCGAGCAGTCCCGGCGCCCCACGCAGCAGCAGGTAGCCGCCGGCCAGGGCGTAGGGCAGCGCGTATCCGGCCAGCGACGCACCGACGACCCCTTCCCCGTATCCGCGGGAGGCCCCGATTCCGGCGAGCACGAGCAGGCCGGCCACGCCGAGCGCGACGCCCCCGGCGGGTGCACCGGCCGGCGACCGGAACAGCTCGACCAGGGCGAGGAGCAGCGCGAGCCCGGCGATGACCAGCCCGGCCACCCTGGTCGCGGCACCATCCCAGGCCCGGCCGTACCGGCGTGCTCCGGCCGCGATCGCATCGACGACATCGTCGTACTCCAGTTCCGGCCAGCCGGCCCGGGCGGGGACGAGATGGAGGACGTCTCCATCCCGTACCCCCTGCTGGGCCAGCCCGCCCCCCACGGACAGCGGGCTGCCGTCCGCCCGCCGCAACGCCCACCCACCGTGCGCCTGCCCGGCGTCGGGCAGGCCCTCGCCCGCGTGCCGCAGGAGTTCGGGAAGCAGCTCAGCCAGCGGCAGGTGCTCGGGCAGCGCCACGTCGAGCCGCCGCTGCGGGGCGCTGACGGTCACGCGTGCGAGTCCGGTCGCCGTGGTCACGGGAACTGCCTATCACATCGGCCGGCCGCGCCGCCCCGTTATCCACAGGGCGACCGCCGGTCGCTCCGCCGGTTATCCACAGGGGGAGCCCGCGCCGGGACGCAACCCCTAGCATGTGCGCGGGGAGGTGAGCGGTGGCAACTGTGGTGGTGCGGCGTCGACCCCGCCCGCCCGCGCCGGAGATCCCGGCGGGCGAGCTGGTCGTCCCTGCTCCGCCCGAGATCCCCCGGTCCGTCGGGTCGCGGTGGGGCCAGCTCCTGATGTTGGTACCGATGCTCACCGGCACGGTTGCCACCGCGATGATGTTCGCCGGCCGGCAGGGCGGCGCGTACTCCTACGTTGTCGGCGCGGTCTTCGGCATCTCTTCGCTCGGCATGCTGGCCACCGGGTTCGGCACCGGCGCCGGCCAGCCGAAGAAGGCCGAGATGATGGCGGCCCGCCGGGAGTACCTGCGCCACCTGGCGGTCCTGCGGCGCAAGGTCCGGGACACCGCCGACCGCCAGCGCGAGAGCCTGCACTACCGGCATCCCGATCCGGCCACGCTGTGGTCGGCCGTGGACAGCTTCCGGTTATGGGAGCGGCGGCCGGCGGACGGTGATTTCGGGGTGGTCCGGGTCGGCCTGGGCCCGCAGACGCTGGCCACCCCTCTGGTACCGCCGGTGACGTCACCGACCGGCGATCTCGAACCGCTGACGGCGGGAGCGTTGCGGCGGTTCCTCGACACGTACTCCATCGTGCCGGGGCTTCCGGTCTCGGTATCGGTACGTGGCTTCGCGCGGCTCCACGTGCAGGGTCCCGAAGAGGCGACACGGGCGCTGGTCCGCGCGATGCTGGCCCAGCTGACCGTGTTCCACGCGCCCGACGACCTGGTCGTCGCGGCCTGCGTGGCACCCGATCGCCGGCCGCGGTGGGAGTACCTCAAGTGGCTGCCGCACGCCCTGCACCCGACCCGGGTCGACGCGCTCGGACCGGTACGGCTGGTGGCGGGTACCGCACCGGAGCTGGAGAAGCTGCTCGACGACCTGCTCGCGAACCGGCCGCGGTTCAGTCCGGGCAGCGCCGGCCCGCCGACCGAAGGTGCGCAGGTGGTCGTGGTGGTCGATGGTGGCGACCTGACCGGGAGCGAGCATCTGGCCACCGAGGGCGGCCTGGCCGGGGTGGCGCTGCTCGACCTCGACCACCCGCCTTCCCGCATGCTCGACCGGTCGGCTGTCGCGCTGACCGTCTCCGCGGGCGGCGCGCTGTCCAGCCGGTCCGCCGACCAGGACGGCGAGGTCGGCGTGGCCGACGGGCTGGATCAGGCGACGACGGAGGCGCTGGCACATCAACTCGCCCCGCTCCGGTTGGCCGCGACGACCCGGATCGGCGAGGCGCCGTTGCAGTCGGACACCGGCCTGGCCGAACTGCTCGGGATCGGTGATCCGGCGGCGTTCGACCCGGCCATCGGGTGGGTACCCCGGCCGAACCGCAACCGGCTGCGGGTACCGGTCGGCATCGGCGCCGACGGACATCCCGTCGAACTCGACCTCAAGGAGTCGGCGCAGGACGGGATGGGCCCGCACGGGCTGCTCATCGGCGCGACCGGCTCGGGCAAGTCGGAGCTGCTGCGCACCCTGGTACTCGGGTTGGCCGCGACGCACGACTCGGAGTCGCTCAACTTCGTGCTCATCGACTTCAAGGGCGGCGCGACGTTCGCGTCGATGGACAAGCTGCCGCACACCGCCGCGATGATCACGAACCTGGAGTCCGAGCTGCCGCTGGTCGACCGGATGAACGACGCGTTGGAGGGCGAGCTCAACCGGCGCCAGGAGCTGCTGCGGCGGGCGGGCAACTTCGCCAGCCTGCGCGACTACGAGAAGGCACGCGCGGCTGGCGCACCGCTGGCACCGCTGCCGGTACTGCTGGTGATCTGCGACGAGTTCTCCGAGCTGCTGCAGAAGAAGCCGGAGTTCATCGACCTGTTCGTGCAGATCGGGCGGGTGGGCCGGTCGCTGGGGGTACACCTGCTGCTGGCCAGCCAGCGCCTGGAGGAGGGCCGGCTACGCGGCCTCGATACCCACCTGTCCTACCGGATCGGCCTGCGCACGTTCTCCGCGATGGAGTCGCGCAGCGTCCTCGGGGTACCCGACGCCTACGAGCTGCCCCGCTCGCCCGGCCACGGGTACCTGAAGTCGGGCACCGATCCGCTGGTGCGGTTCAAGGCGGCCTACGTCTCCGGCCCGTACCGGCGACCGGGCACGGCCACGGCGACGGCCGGGCACCCGGGTCGGGTCCTCCACTACACGACACACGAGGTGGCGCTGCCCGATCCGGCCGCGAGCACGCCGCCCCCCGGCGAGTCCACCAGGAGCCTGCTCGATGTCCTGGTCGGCCGGATCGCTGGCGCGGGTACCCCGGCACACCAGGTCTGGCTGCCGCCGCTGCACCAGTCCACCAACCTCGACGAGCTGCTCGGTGCCCTGGTGACCGAGCCGGAACTCGGCCTCACCGTCGGCAACCCGCAACTGCGCGGCACTCTGCAGGTGCCGGTTGCCCTCGTCGACAAGCCCTACGAGCAGCGGCGCGACATGCTGTGGCTGAACCTGTCCGGCGCGGCCGGGCACGCCGCGGTGGTCGGCGGTCCGCAGAGCGGCAAGTCCACGCTGCTCCGCACCGTCCTTTGTGGACTGTCGCTGACCCACACACCGGCCCAGGTACAGCTCTACTGCCTGGACTTCGGTGGCGGTGGGCTGGCCGGGCTGCGCGAGCTGCCGCACGTCGGCGGGGTGGCCGGCCGGCAGGAGTCGGCCGCGGTACGCCGGACGGTCGGTGAGGTCGCCACGTTGCTCGCGGAACGGGAGCGCGCCGGAAACACCGCCCGGGATGGGCGAGCCGACGTGTTCCTGGTCGTCGACGGGTGGGCGACGATCCGCAGCGAGTACGACGACCTGGAACCGGTGATCACCGATCTGGCCACGCGTGGGCTGTCGTACGGGATCCACGTCGTGGCCACCGCGTCCCGCTGGATGGACTTCCGGCCGGCGATCCGTGACCTGTTCGGCTCCCGGCTGGAACTGCGGCTGGGCGACCCGGCCGACTCGGCGGTGTCCCGGAAGGCGGCGGAGAACGTGCCGAAGACCGTCCCGGGTCGCGGCATCACCGTCGACGGCCTGCACTTCCTCGGGGTCCTGCCGGCGACCGCCACGCTCGACAGCGCCGGCCTGGTCAAGGCGGTCGCCGCCGCATGGAACGGCCCGACCGCGCCGCCGGTACGACTGCTGCCGCCGGTGGTGCCGTATTCGACGCTCGACGTCACCGCCGGACCCGGTATCCCGATCGGCATCGCGGAGGCCGACCTGCAACCGGTCGCTCTCAACTTCGCCGCCGACCCGCACTTCCTGCTCTTCGGCGACGGGGAGAGCGGCAAGTCCTCGTTCCTGCGCGCGCTGGCCACCTCGATCATCCGACGACACGAACCCGAGCAGGCCCGGATCATCATCGTCGACTACCGCCGCAGCCTGCTGGGCGCGATCGAGTCCGAGCACCTCATCGGCTACGGCGGCAGCCTGGACCAGACGACCGAGCTGATCGGGTCGGTCGGCGAATACATGCGCAAGCGGCTTCCCGGCCCGGAGGTCACGCCGCAGCAACTACGCGACCGTTCCTGGTGGACCGGCCCCGACTGCTACGTGCTCGTCGACGACTACGACCTCGTCGCGACCGGCCCGGTCAACCCGCTGCAACCGTTGCTGGACCACCTTGCCCAGGCGCGCGACATCGGACTGCACCTCGTGCTGACCCGCCGGTCCGGGGGTGCGGCGCGGGCGCTGTACGAGCCAGTGATCCAGCGGTTGCGCGAACTGTCAACGCCCGGCCTGGTGCTGTCCGGCGACCGTGACGAGGGAGTGCTGCTGGGCACGGTACGGCCGGGGCCGTTGCCGCCGGGACGGGGTTGGCTCGTGACACGCAGGGAAGGGGTGCGGCTGATTCAACTTGCACACCTGCCGCCGAACTGAGGGCACGGACCGAGCGCTCAGCCTTCGGCACACCGGCCGGTGCCGACCGCGTCGGTCGCGTCCCGCCCGGCCAGCACGATCGGACCAGCCTCGTTGTCGGTCAACGCGAACCCGGTCTGCGGGTCGTCGGCCGCGGCGGCGAAGATGACGCCGAGCACGGTACCGTCGGCGGCCAGCAGCGGCCCGCCCGAGTTTCCGCTGCGCACCAGACCCCGCAAGGTGTAGATGTCGCGGGTCACGTTGCGGGAGTCGTAGATGTTCGGACCGCGGATCGGTCCCTGGTCGCGGATACGGGCCGGTTCGGCGTCGAACGGGCCGTCCAGCGGGTACCCGAGGACGATCGCGTCGTCACCGGTGCGCGCCGCCGAAGCGGCGAACCTGAGGAGCGGTGCCTGCAGTCCGGGTACGTAGATGACCGCGAGATCCTTCTCGGAGTCGTAGACGACGACCTGTCCGGCGCGCCGGGTGTTGCCGTCTTCGACGGTGATCGACGTGGTACCCGCGACCACATGGGCATTCGTCATCACGTGCTCGGGTGCGTAGACGAACCCGGAACCCTCGATCTTCCGGGAGCAGGACGGCGCCGTGCCGAGTACCTTCACGACCGAGCGTCGCGCCCGCGACACCACCGGCGACGCGGCCAGCCCGGTGTCCGGCGGCGGTACCTGGCGCACCTGCGTCGGGTCGAGGTCGCCGAACACGTTCGGGAAGCCCCGCGTGTCGACGCTGTGGCGCAGCGCGTCGGACAACCCCTTCGCCTGACTGGGCATCACCGCGTTGATGCCGTGCAGCAACGTGCTGTTGCGTATCGCACGGGACAGCCCCGGAATCGGCGACGAACCCAGCGGTGCGGCCACCAACCACGCGACGACCAGTACGGCGATCATCGATACGACCGCGCCGAGCATATCGTCGACGGTCCGGCCGGTCCGGTTGCGGATCGACGCACGGATCCGCGCGCCGAGCCAGCTCGCCATCGCCTGCCCGGCGATGGCGACCGCCAGTACCGTGCCCAGCGACACGAACACGCGCGCGAGCGAGGACGTGAAGAAGTTCGCGAAGAACGGGCCCAGCTGGAGCCCGATCGCGGCGCCGCCGAAGAAGCCGAGGAACGACAGCAGACCGATGACAAACCCCTGCCGGTACCCGTTGACCGCGAAAATGATCACCAACAGGACCAGCACGAGGTCGATCAGGCTGCCATGCACGCGTCCTAGGGTACGGGCCGGTCGCCAGCGATGGGAAAATCAAGCTGTGGCGCGTCTTCCCACGGTACGGCCCAGTCACCGAGTTCCAGCAGCACGCTGAGAATGGCCGCGGTGAAGCCCCACACGAGCATCGAACGCACCCGGAACGCCGGCCCGATCCACCCACTGGGATGCCGCACCCAGACCCGGTTCGCCGGATCGACGAGCTCGGCCACGGGTACCCGTTCGACCCGCGCCACCTCGCCCGGCTGCATCGGCGCCACCGGATGCGGCGCCCGCCACCACGCCAGCACCGGAGTCACCACGAACCGGCTCACCGGTATCCACAGCTGTGGCAACTGCGCCATCACCTCGACACTGGCCGCGTCGAGACCGACCTCCTCGGCCGCCTCCCGCAACGCGGTCGCCGGCGCGTCGGCGTCACCCGGGTCGGCCGCGCCCCCCGGAAACGCCGGCTGACCGGCGTGGTTGCGCATGTCCGCGGCCCGCTGCAGCAGCAGCACATCCGGGCCGGCGCCGTCCTGGTCCGCGAGCAGGATCAGCACCGCGCTGGGCCGGCCACCCTCATCGGGTACCGGCAGCCGGGTGAAGTCGTCCCGCCGCGCGCCGCTGACCCGCTCCAGCAGCGGCTCCCACCATTCGGGGCGGTCACTCACGCGCCGACCCCGAGGTGGGTACCGGCCAGTCGCGCGATCGCCGGCTCGTCGAGCGCCTTGTCGTTGTAGATGTACCGCAGCCCGCCGTCAGCGTCGACGAACAGCGTCACCGGAAGCGCGCTGCGCCCGACGCCGGACAGCAGCCGGCCGCCCGCGTCGAAGAGCGTCGGAAAGGCGACCCGGGTGTCCTGCAGCAGACCGCCGCCCGCGTCGCGGGTGTCGCCCGTGTCGACGCCGAGGACGAGTACCCGGTCGCCGGCCTGCGACGCGTACCGCTGGAATGCCGGCAGTTCAACGCGGCACGGTCCACACCAGGAGGCCCACAGGTTCACGATCGCCGGCCGGTGCAGCGCGGCGAGCCGGACCTTACCGCCGCCCTCGAAGCAGTCCAGCGTCAGGTCGGGTATCCGTCCCGGTGCCGTGCCGCTCGGTGCCGCCGCTGTGACCGAGGGCGCCGGAGGCAGGCAGGAACGAGCTGCCGGTGACGATGGCGAAGCGTCCACAGTGGACGGAGCGCAGCCGGCCAGCAACGCCAGTACAACGGCGATGGCGAGGAGCCTCACGGCGCCGGTACACCCGCAAGTTCGGCAAGCTCAGCCACCCGCGGACCTTTCAGCAGCCGCGCCGCGGCGACCGGGTCGACCGGCCCGGTCCCGTAGGAAGGGCACCACCTGGCCAGCGTGCACGCACCGCAAGCGGGCTTGCGGGCGTGGCACACCCGGCGACCGTGGAAGATGATCCGGTGCGAGAGCATGGTCCATTCGCGCTTCTCGACGAGCTTGCCGACGGCGAACTCGATCTTCACCGGATCGGTCTCCTCGGTCCATGCCCAGCGGTGGACGAGCCGCTGGAAGTGCGTGTCGACGGTGAGCCCGGGTATCCCGAACGCGTTGCCAAGGATGACGTTGGCCGTCTTGCGGCCGATGCCGGGCAGCGAGTCCAGGTCCTCCATCCGGTTGGGCACCTGGCCGCCGAACCGGTCGACGAGCGCCTGGCCCAGCTTGATCAGCGAATCGGTCTTGTTGCGGTAGAAGCCGGTCGGTTTGAGCAGCTCCTCCAGCTCGGTCCGGTCGGCGGAGGCGTAGTCGGCCGCCGTCGGGTACCGCGCGAACAGCTTGGGGCTGACCTCGTTGACCCGCACGTCGGTGGTCTGCGCCGACAGCACCGTCGCGACCGCGAGCTCCAGCGCGTTGCGGTGGTCGAGCTCGCAGTGCGCGTCGGGGTGCGCCTCGGCGAGCGCCCTGGCCATCCGGCGGGCACGGCGCTTGCGGGCCAGATCAGTCTCGTGCTCCACGTCAGAGAGCCTACGACGCGGGTGTGACAGCTCCGTCGGCGCCGATCCGCGCACCGGTCTGCGGGAAGTCCGCCCTGGTCAACCCGGACAGCAGGGAGATCGCCTGCTTGCGCGGGTCGAGGCGGGGTACGCCGGGGGCGACCATCTGGGCCGGTACCACGGTGCCCGACACGTAGGTACCGTCCCCGCGCAACGTCACCCGCAGGATCTCGCTGATGCCGACCACACCGCCGGTGCCCAGCGCCTGGTACCCGGCGAAGTTGCCAAGGCTGTACGCGATCAGCTTGCCCTTGTAGAACTCCATCGCGCGCAGTACGTGCGGGCTGTGCCCGATGACGATGTCGGCACCGGCGTCGATGACGGCGTGGCTGAACGCGATCGGGTCGCCCCGGTTCTCCCCGAAGAACAGCTCGGTACCCGGCTTGACGTGGGTGTGGTCGGCGCCCTCACCGCCCATGTGCACCTGGATCACCACGAGGTCGGCCTGGGACCTGGCCTGCCGCACCAGATCCTGCGCCTTCGGGATGTTGACCAGGTCGTTGGCCCACGGGTACGGGGCGAAGCCGAGCACCGCGACCCGGATGCCCTTGACGGTGACCACCGTGATCATGCCGGGCGGACCGGTGTACTTCACCCCGGCGGCGTCCAGCGCGTTGCGGGTCTGCTGGTGCCCGGCCGGCCCGAAGTCGTAGGCGTGGTTGTTCGCGAGGTTCACCAGGGCGAACCCGGCCTCCTTGAGGATCCCGGCGTACGACGGCGGCGAACGGAACTGGAAGCAGCTCTTGCCGGCCGATCCCGCGCCGCACTTGCCGACCCCGGTGTCGTTGGTGAGCGGCTGCTCCAGGTTGGCCATCTGCAGGTCGGAGTGCAGGCTCGCGGCGACCGGGTCGAAGAACCCGTGCCCGTTGTTGGGTGGCAACCCGGACGGCGCATTGCCCATGATCACGTCACCGACGGCGGAGAGGGTCAGCTGGGCGGTCGGGTCGGCGGGTGCCGAGGAGGAGCCGGCGGGTGCGGGTACCGGTGGCTGTGCGGAACCCACGGCGGCGGGCGCCGGGGTCGGCGGCGCGTCCTGGCTGCTGCAGGCGGCGAGCCCCAGCAGCCCGGCGAGGAGTGCGGCGGCGAGGGAGGCCAGCCGACCGCGGGCTACGGTCATGTCAGCAAGGTCCTGCGTTGTGGAGGGGTGTCCCAGCAGACCGTACCCGAGAGGGCCGCCCGCCGGAGGGGGCACGCGCGGATCATTCGCGGCTGCCGCTGCCGGCGACCGCGGGCAGGCGGCTGAGCCGCCAACGGGGTATCAGCGGGGTGGGCGCCCTCCTGCGGGTTTGGTGTGCCTAAACTGACGTGGCGCGGCGACGCGCAGGCGGAGGTGCTCGAGATGGACGAGGTACTGGCGCGCAGCGGAATATTCCAGGGCGTCGATCCGGACACGGCGGAGTCGCTGGTCAAGGACATGGAGACGATCGAGGTCCGAAAGGGCGAGGTCATCTTCAACGAAGGCGAGCCCGGTGACAGCCTGTACATCATCCTGTCCGGAAAGATCAAGCTGGGCCGGCGGGCCGCTGACGGGCGGCAGAACCTCGTCATGGTGATGGGTCCGTCGGACATGGTCGGCGAGTTGTCCCTGTTCGACCCGGGTCCGCGCACCGCCACCGCGACCGCCGTCACCGACGCCCGCCTGGCGCGCCTGCGCAAGCAGTCGCTGCGCCCGTGGCTGACCAACCGGCCGGAGATCTCCGAGCAGTTGCTGCGGGTACTGGCCCGGCGACTGCGCCGGACGAACGATGCGCTGGCCGACCTGATCTTCACCGACGTGCCCGGCCGGGTCGCGAAGAACCTGCTCCAGATGGCCGGCAAGTTCGGCAGCCGGGAAGGTGGCGTCCTGCGGGTCACGCATGACCTGACCCAGGAGGAGCTGGCCCAGCTCGTGGGAGCGTCGCGGGAGACCGTGAACAAGGCGCTGGCCGACTTCGCTTCGCGGGGATGGCTGCGGCTGGACGGCAAGAGTGTGATCATCCTCGATCCCGAACGCCTGGCTCGGCGCGCCAGGGTCTGACCGCGCGCCCGCCCGCCCGGCGCACCGCGTCGATCTTGGACTTGTGGTGCCCGATTAGGGATGTTTGGCTGCCATTTGCGCCCGACAGAACTCCAAGATCGACGCGCGAGAGCGGGAGTGAGGCCGCGCGGGCGCGCCGCCGTCCGGACGTATCGCGGCGGGCGAGCCGCTCGTTACCAGGTGGCGATGGCGGAGCACACCCGGTTGGAGCGCCCGATGCCCACCCTGAGCACAACTGTCGATCCCCGATCACCGTCCTATGTGGACACCAGACAGGCATTGCTGGCCCGGCTGGACGAGCTCGACGAGGCGGTGGCGGCGGCGCGAGGACGGTACCCGACGGTCGCCCACGAGCGCGTCGAGCTGCTGCTCGACCGGGACGCCCCGTTCCTGGAGCTGTGCCCGATCGCCGGCTGGGGTACCGAGAGCAGGCCGGGCGCCGGCATCGTCGGCGGGATCGGCCGGGTCGAGGGCGTCGAGTGTGTACTGCTTGCGACCGACCCGCCGAGCGGGGCAGCGTCGGAGCCGGCCGCGGCGAAGAAGGCGCACCGGATCGGCGAGATCGCGGCGGAGAACCGGCTTCCGCTGATCCAGCTCCTCGACGGCGCCGGTACCGCGACAGCGCCGGAGGTGCTCCGCGACCTCGCGCGCGCCGGTACCCTGCCGCGCATCGCCGTACTCTTCGGAAACGGCGAGCAGGCGACGCTGGCCGACTACACGATCGCGGTACGCGGCGGTCCCGCGGACTTCGTCGCCGAGGACGAGCGGGATGCGATCCGGCTCACCCGGCTGTGCGTGCGCCGCGTCGCGCCGGCCCGGCCGGAGCCCGGCGGGCCCGGTAGGCCGCCGGGCGGGCCCGGTACGCCGCCGAGGTACGAGGTCGACGATCTGCTCGGCCTCGGTAGCGCCGACGCGCGGGAGATCCTCGCCCGGGTCCTGGACGGCAGCGAGCTCGACGAGTTCCAGCCGCGGCACGGCGCCGGGTTGGTCGCCGGTTGGGGCGAGCTGCACGGGTACCCGGTCGGTGTGCTCGCGATGATGCGGTACGGCGAGGCGGAGACCGTGAAGGCGGCCGAGTTCGTCCGCCGGGCTGGCAATCCGTTGGTATTCCTCGACAACGGCGTCGCGACCGATCCGCGGTTGGTTGAAGCGGTCGCTACGTCGCCGGTACCACACCTGCGCGTGGAACTCGCCGCGGGCACCGGTCGGGCGTACCGGCCCCGCTTCGTGTTCCGCTGGCCGCATTCCCAGGCGCTGGAACGTTCCGGCCGGCTCCACGACGACGGCGTGCTCGACCCGCGGGACACCCGTACCGCACTGGGCATCGCGCTGTCCGCCGTCCACAGTGGAGGGTTGCAATGATAAAGCGACTGCTGGTTGCCGACCGGGGCGAGATGGCCCGCCGGATCTTCGCGACCTGCCGGGCGATCGGCATGGAAACCGTTGCGGTGTACTCGGATGCGGACACGCAGGCGCCACACGTGCGCGAGGCGGACTACGCGGTACACCTGCCGGGAAACGCGCCGAGTGCGACGTACCTACGCGGGGATCTCATGGTGGCGGCCGCTCGCAAGGCCGGCGCGGACGCGGTACACCCGGGGTGTGGTTTTCTGGCCGAGAGCCCGGACTTCGCCGCGGCCGTGCTGGACGCGGGCCTGCGATGGGTCGGGCCGGAGCCGAAAGTGTTGGCGCTGACCGGGGACAAGCTCGCCGCGAAGCGGATGGCCGCCGACCTCGGCGTGCCGGTCCTACCGTCCTATGTGGACATTGAACGGATCGTCGACTTTCCGGTTCTGGTCAAGCCCGCGGTCGGCCGCGGCGGGCGCGGGATGCGGATCGCCCGGGACGCCGAGGGGTTGGCCGAGGCCGTCGCGGCCGCACGCCGCGAGTCCGCGGCGTTCTTCGGCGACGGTACCGTGTTCGCCGAGCCTTATATCGACCGCGCTCGACACGTTGAGGTACAGATACTCGCCGATGCGTCCGGCACGGTACTGCCGCTCGGCGAACGGGAGTGCTCGATCCAGCGCCGGTACCAGAAAATCATCGAGGAGAGCCCGTCGCCCGCGGTGTCGCCGGCACTGCGCGAGCAGTTGTGCGCCGCCGCCGTGGCGGCCGCGCGTGCGGTGAGCCACACCGGCGCCGGTACCGTCGAATTCCTCCTCACCCCATCGGGTGAGTTCTACTTCGTGGAGCTGAGCCCGCGCCTGGCGGTGGACCACGCGGTGACCGAGTGCGTGTTCGGACTGGACCTGGTGCGGCTGCAACTGCTTGTGGCAGAAGGCACTCCGCTGCCGATGACCGGCCCGCCGCCGATGCGCGGGCACGGCATGGAGGTCCGGTTGTACGCCGAGGATCCGGCATACGCCTGGCTGCCGTCGACGGGGACGCTGCACCGGTTCGCGGTGCCGGAGGTGGCGATCGGGTTCCGTCCGCTGATCCAGCCCGGACTGCGGTTGGACGCCGCGGTCGAGGACGGCAGCGTCGTCGGCGTGCACTACGACCCGATGCTCGCCAAGCTCGTCGCGTGGGCGCCCTCGCGCGTGGAGGCGGCGCGGCTGCTCGCCGGAACCCTTGCGCGGTCCCGGATCCACGGCGTCGTCACGAACCGGGACCTGCTCGTGCGGATGCTGCGGCATCCCGTTTTCCTCAGTGGCGCAACGGATACCGGAGTGCTCGACCGGCACCCGGAAGTGTTCGTACCGCTGGTTTCCGGCATGGACACCGGGAAGCTGTCGTGCCTGGCCGCGGCGCTCGCGGCGGCTGCCGGCCGACGCGGCCGCTTCCCGTCCGGGTGGCGCAACGTTGCGGTACTGCCGCAGATGGTCGGGTACGACGGGCCGAGCGGGCCGGTCGAGGTCGGGTACCGCTTCGACCGCTCCGGTGCGCTGGCCGCATGGTCGGTGCGGCCGCCGGGCCTGTCCGGTACCGCCGACATCGAGGACCAGCCGCTCGTTGCCGTCGTGTGCGCCGAACCGGACCGGGTGAGCCTGGACGTCAACGGGGTACGGATGGACTTCGCGGTCCACCGGGTCGGCGACGTGTCCTATGTGGACAGTCCCGAGGGGCTAGTGACGCTGACCGAGCTGGCCCGCTTCCCGCTACCGGTACCGGCACCAGCCGAAGGCCGGCTGATGTCCCCGGTACCGGGGACGGTGAGCCGGATCCTCGTGGTACCCGGGCAGCGCGTCGACGCCGGCGACCTGCTCATGGTGCTGGAGGCGATGACGCTGGAGCACCCGGTCTACGCCCCCGGTGCCGGGCTCCTCGCCGAGGTACCGGTAACGACCGGCAGCCGCGTCGAATCCGGCGCGGTCCTCGCCGTCATAACGCCCGGATGAGCCGTCACAGCGTCCGGATGGGAAGTGGAGCGACCGAGCGGAAGGTGAGCACGGCGCCCGTTACGGATGGCCGGAACGTCAACCGGTGCACCGGTCCACGCGCCGCCGCGTACCACGCGGTCGCGATCAGAGCGAGCACGAGGATCGCGACGCCGGCCCCGAACGCCGACCAGCGCCGCGGCCGCGCGGTGTCGGCGCCGTGCGGCCGCGCGTTGTCCGCAGCCGCGGCGTCCGGTCGGCTGGTGTCGGCGGCCGCGCCGCGTGGCCGGGTCGTGTCGGCGGCCGCCGGCCCCGCGGCGCTTTCGCCGTTGTGCGGCCGCATCTCGGTGGTCCGCTCGGCCGGGGGCGGCAGCGTGTCGGTGGCCAGATCGACCGGGCGCGGTTGGGTCGGCATCGACCACGCCTCCGGCTGGCTGACCGGTTCCGGGGTCACCCGTACCGCGTCCTCGGCCGGTACCGCTGCCGGCAACGCGGCCAGATCGTCGCGCAGTTCCTCGGCGCTGGGCCGGGCGGCCGGATCGTTGGCCATGCCGACACGCAGGACGTCCAGCAGGTCCTTGGGTACCCCGGGCAGGTCCGGGATCGGGCGGTCGAACAGGTCGATGAGCGTGATAAGGCTGGGGTCCCGGTCGTCCAGCCAACGTGGCGGCTTGCCGCGCAGCAGGGCGTAGAGGGTGGCGCAGAGGGAGTACACGTCCGCGGCGGGCGACGGCTCGCAGCCGGAACGGAACATCTCCCGCGGCGCATAGGCCGGCGTCAGCACCTCCACGCTCGTCGACACGTCGCGCATCTCGGCGAGCACCGCGAGCCCGAAGTCGGCCAGCGCCGGCTCGCCGAACCCGGAGACCAGGATGTTGGCCGGCTTGACGTCACGGTGCAGGACTCCGAGCCGGTGCGCGTCGGCGAGCGCATCGGCGATCTTCATGCCGACGTCGCGCACCTCCGGCGGATGCAGGTGACCGGCGCGCAGCCGGTCGGCGTACGAGCCCTCACACAGCTCCATGATCAGGTACGGGTGGCCGTCGGGCAGCACGCCGGCATCGAACAGGTCGACCACGTGCGGATGGCTGGACATCCGGCCGGCGGCGCGCGCCTCACGCATGAACCGGCGCCGGTCGTGCTCGTTGTCCAGGCTGCGGTTCTCGATCTTCACGGCGACATCGCGCCCGATCGATTCCTGTACCGCCCGGTAGACGGTCGCGTACCCGCCCCTCGCCAGCACGGACAGGCCGGACAGGCCGGGTACCGCCGGGGCGGGGATCGCGGGTCGCTGCTCGTCCACGAGTACGAAAATACGCCAGGCGGGTACCGGGTCGGGATCGCCCGCGCGCACCACCTGCCGGTACCGCCCCGTCCGCTCGCTTCGCGGCGCTCAGACGCGCCGCTCCCGCTCGCTCCCTCAGTACACTGTCCGGCACTGGGTACACAGGGAGAGCGTCCGGGTACGCCCGGAACACACGGGTTTGAAGGTTACGGGTACCCGGGCATTCCTGTCGCCTCTCCCGTCCGGATTGGGTACCCGTGCATGCTTTTGTCGATGAATCCGAACGTCCCGGCCGGTACCTCATGTGTGCGGTCGTCATCGCACCGGCGCACCTCGCCGTGGTACGGCAGGCACTGACCGCGTTGCGGATGCCCGGCCAACGCCGCCTGCACATGGACCACGAGCGGGACCGGCGACGCCGGCTGATCCTGGACCGGATCGCCGAACTGCCGATCCGCGCGAACGTCTACCAGCAGCCGGGGCAGCCGATCCACGCTCGCACGGCGAACCTCTGGGCGGCCGACGCCATCGCCTGGACCTACGGGGCGGGCCGGGACTGGCGCCGACGGATCTGGCACCTGCTCGCCGTCCGTCCCGGACAACGCGAAACCCGGGCCCCCACCGTCCGGTGACAACCCGGGTTCACTTTCTGAAGCTCAGCGCAACAGGCTTATGTCGACCCACTTATCCTAGCTCCCCACCGATTCCCCCGTCGACACCGTTTCGCCGAGCGAGGCCAGCAGCTCGTCGCTCGCGGCGCGCTCACCGACCTGCGGGGAGCCGTACGCCACCTGTACCGCTTCCGCCGCCACCGACCGCGCCTCGGCCAGTTCCCCGGTCACGGCGAGGGTGCTGGCCAGCTCCCGCAACGAGACGACCCGGCTGCGCACGTCTTCCCCCGGCATCCCGACCGCCTGCCGCGCATAGCCCAGCGCCTCGGCGGTACGGCCGGCGCAGCGCAGCGCCCGGGCGTACAGCGCAACCCCTTGCCGGCGCGGGAACAGCAGTGCCGCGCCGCCGGGTTGGATCGCGACGGTTTCCAGCAACGCCAGCGCGCCGGCCGTGTCGCCGGCCGCGAGCCGGGCGGCACCGAGCAGTACCCGGGGTCCGACCTCGGCCGGTTCCAGCACGTTGTGCGGCTCGACGACGGCCAGTACCGCCCGCGCGTCCGCCTCGGCGGCGGCCGCGTTGCCCCGGTCCAGCTCCACGAACCCGCGTACCGTGCCCGCCATCCCGATCAGCAACGGATGCCCGGTCTTCTCGCCGTACCCGAGCGCGTCGGTCAGCAGGTCGTACGCGTGCTCCAGCGAGGCCAGCCCACGCGCGATGACCCCGCGCACCACGAGGGCCAGTCCCCGCCCCCAGTCGTCGGACGCGGTGGCGAAGTCGCGGTATGCCCGGCGGGCACCCCGGTCGGCCTCCTCCAGCTCACCGAGTTCCGCATCGGCGAAGGCCTCGACCGCGCGCAGGGTACCCACCGCCCACCGCTCGCCGACCCGCTCGCCGAACGGCAGGAAGAACCGGGCCAGCCGGCGCGCCTCGGTCAGCCGGCCGGCGAGCAGCCGGGAGAACGCCGTGGTACCCCGCAGCCACGCGCGCCCGAGCGGATCGGCCTGTTCGGCGAAGAGCCGCGCGGCCCGGCCCAGCGTGGCATCGGCGCCGGCGAAGTCGCCGCGGGTCGTGGTGACCCACGCGAGGTTCTGCAACGACCACGCCTGGCTGCGCCGGTCGCCGGTGGCCACGGCCAACTGGTACGCATCGGTGAGCCGGGCGTCGGCCTGGGCCAGCCGGCCGCCCAGGTAGTCGGCCATGCCGAGCCGGCGCAGCGCCTCACCCTGTACCCCGGCGATGCCGGCCGACTCGGCCGCCACGAGCGCTTCCAGCCAGGTGTCGTAGGAACGCTCGACGTCGCCCACGAGCCGGTACGCCCGGCCGGCGACGAGCAGCGCACCGGCCCGGCTGGCGGCGTCGTCCGTCGCGTTCGCGATGATCTTCTCTGCCTGCCCCAGCGCCTCGGCCGGGCGCCCCAGCTGCACCAGTGCCCGCGCGTGTACCAGTTGGTCCGCCAGCGGCAACGCATCCCCGGCCAGGGCAGCGGCCCGCTCCGCCTGCTGTACCGCCTGCGCCGGCTCGCCCGCGCCGAGCGCCCGCCGCGCCGACCGGCCGAGCGCGGCCACCCCGAGCGGCGCCACCGCCCGCGGCTCGGCCTCGGGACGCAGCCCGACCGCGTCGGCCAGTACCGCGGCCCGCTCGACGTGTTCGGCCACGAACGCGTCCGCGGCTTCGGGTGACGGCGCGAACTCCGGTCCGGCGGCCGCCCACCGGGCCAGCCGCGCATGCCGCTCGGCCAGGTCGGCCTTGCCGATGCCGGCGTACGCGGCCTCGCGCAGCAGCGGCGTGGCGAAGGCGTACCCGCCCCGGATGCGGTGCAGCATCCGCCGCTGCAGCAACTCCTCGACGGCCCGGTCGAGGTCGAGCGCGGCGACCGCGGTCGGCCGCCCGTCCCGCTCGCGCAGGGCGACGAGCGCATCCGCCGGTACCGTGTCGCCGACCACGGCGGCGGCCCGCAGCACGGAGCGCGCCTCGGCGGGTAGCGCGTCGATGCGCGCGGCCAGCACCGCGGCGAGGTCGCGGGACAGCAGCCGGCCGCCCAGCGACCCGGGCGCCAGCCGCCACGCGCCGTCCGCCCCGGCCACCAGCGCCCCCCGCTCCATCAGCAGTGTCACCAGTTCGGCCAGGTAGAACGGGTTGCCCTGCGCGGTGGCCAGCAGCTGGTCCTCCTGTTGCTGGGGCAGCCGCCCGCCGCCGAGGTAGGAGCTGAGCAGCCGGGCCGCGTCGGCGCCGCGCAACGCGGGCAGCGCGGTCACCTCGGCGTCCGCGATCCGGGTCAGCACGCCCGCGGTACGCACCAGCTCCGGCCGCCCGAACAGCAGCACGAGTACCGGACCGGCGAGCCGGGACACCGTCGCGCCCAGCGCCGCGACCGTCTCCGGGGTCGCGTCGTGCAGGTCATCGACCATCAGCAGTACCGGTGACTCGCCGGCCAGCCCGGTGAACAGGCTCGCCACCGCGGCCGGAATCGCCTCCAGGTCCAGCTGCTCAGGTTCCTCGCCGGCCAGCGCCGACCCACCCGGCCGTTCCAGTGGCCCGGTCCGCTCGGCGTACCCGAGCAGCGTCTTCAGCATGTCGATGTCCGGCCCGGGCAGCTCCGGCGCCAACCGGCCGGCAAGGCGCCGCAGCCGCTCCTCGACGAACGCGCGTTCGGCCGGTGAGGCGCGCCCGGTGGCCGATGCCGGCCGGGCCACGGACAGGTCGTCGGGCAGGCCGATCGCGATCCGTACCAGATCCGCCAGCGGCGCCAGCCGGCGCAGGTCACCGAAGGCCGCGCAGCGCACCGGGTACACCCGCGGCTGGCGCGGCCCGACGTTGTACCGCGCGACGAAGCGCTCGATCTCGGCCGCCAGCCGGGTCTTGCCGAGCCCTGCCTCGCCGGTCACGATCAGTACCCGCGGCTCGCCCCGGTCGACCACCTCGGCGAGCCGACTCGCCACCCGGGCGAGCTCGGTCTCCCGACCGACCAACGGTGCCTCGTCGCCGATCCCGGACCGGGTACCCGGCGCGTCCAGCAGGCCGAGCAGCTCGTACGTCTCGACCGGTTCCCGCTTGCCCTTCAGCCGCAGCGGCCGCAGGTGCCGCCAGGACGCCAGATGCCGGGTCGCCACGCTGGTGCGCGCACCGGCGTACACGCCACCGATCGCGGCCGCGTCGGCCAGCCGCGCCGCCGTGTTCACCGTGTCGCCGATGACCGTGTACTCCAACGCCGCCTGTACCCCCGCGACCACCTCGCCGGTGTTCAGCCCGACCCGCAGCCCGAGCGGCGCACCGCCGCCGCGCTCGTCGTCCAGTACCCGCCGTACCGCCCGCTGCATCGACAGCGCCGCCCGCACCGCCCGCTCCGCGTCGTCCTCGTGCGCGACCGGCGCCCCGAAGACCGCCATGATGCCGTCGCCGGTCAGCTTGTCGACGTGCCCGCCGAAGGTCTTGACGGCACCGGCGAGCGCCGCCATCACCCGGTCGATGACCGCGCCGACCCGCTCCGGATCGAGGTCTTCCGCCCAGGCGGTGAAGTCGGACAGGTCACCGAACAGCACGGTGACCACCCGCCGCTCGGTCGCGGGCAGCAGCGCCGCCGCGGGCAGCGCCGCGCCGCAGTTGTGGCAGAACCGGGCACCGGGTACGGCGACGGTCCCGCACACCGGGCAGGTCATCGGGGGCCTTCGGTCGCCGGGGAGGTCACGGTGTGTCCCAACGCACACTTCGGTCGGAAGATTCCAGGTAGGCCAGCTGAGCACGCACGCTCAGCTCGGCCGCCGGCCACAGGGCCGGGTCGACGTCGGCGTAGACGATCTCGACGACCTCGCGCGGGGTGCCGGCACCGGCGGCCAGCGCGTCCCGCACCTCGGCCAGCCGGGCCTGCCGGTGGTCCAGGTAGGCGCGCGCCGCGGCGCCGCAGTCGGCCAGGGCCGGACCATGCCCCGGCAGTACCGGCATCGCGCCCAGCCCCTCCAGCCGTTGCAGGCTCGCCAGGTAGTCGCCGAGGGACCCGTCGAGCACCGTGGTACCGCGACCGAGGATCGTGTCACCGGTCAGCACCGCCCGCTCCCCGCCGGCCTCCACCCGGAAGCAGACCGAGTCGTCGGTGTGTCCCGGCGTGGCGAGCAGCGCGATGTCCAGCCCGTCGAGCGAGCGGCGCGCCTCGCCCCGGTCCCAGACTGTCGGGTGCGGTTCGCCGAGCAGGTCGAGCAGGCCGGGCAGGCCGTCGACATGGTCGGGGTGCGCATGCGTGATCAGGATCAGGCTCGGCCGGTAGGCGGCGAGTGTCGCCAGGTGCGCCTCGTCGGCCGGGCCGGGATCGACCACGACCGTGCAGCCGCCGGGCGCCCCCAGTACCCACGAGTTCGTACCGTCCAGCGTCATCGGCCCCGGGTTCGATGCCCGGACCAGGGTGACCCAGGCCGGTACCGACTGCGCAGGCGCGACGACGACGGGAGCACTCATGTGACCTCGACGATGACCTCGACCTCGACCGGCGCGCCGAGCGGCAGTTCCGCCACTCCGACGGCGCTGCGCACGTGCCGCCCCGCGTCACCGAAGACCGCCCCGAACAGGTCGGAGGCTCCGTTCAGTACCCCCGGCTGTCCGGTGAAACCACCCGCGGACGCGACGAACCCGGTCACCTTGACCACCCGGACCACCTGGTCCAGCCCGACCAGCGCATCGATCGCGGCGAGCGCGTTGAGCGCGCACCGCGCGGCCAGCTCCCTGGCCTGCTCCGCGGAGACCTCGGCGCCCACCTTCCCGGTGGCCGCCAGTTCGCCGTCGACCAGCGGCAGCTGGCCGGACACGTAGACGTGCTGGCCGGACCGGACAGCCGGGAGGTAAGCGCCCAGCGGCGTCGCCATCTTCGGCAGCTCCAGCCCGAGCTCCGCCAGGCGCTCGACCGGGCCGCTCATGACTGCCCCTTCGGTCGCTTGAGGTAGGCGACCAGCTGCTCCGGGTTGGGGCCGGGGATCACCGCGACCAGTTCCCAGCCGTCGTCGCCCCAGTTGTCGAGGATCTGCTTGGTCGCGTGGACCAGCAGCGGCACGGTGGCGTACTCCCAGCGGGTTGGCTGACTCGGCTGCATGCCGGCACAGTAGCGTGCCCCACCGACAACGGCGGCACGGACTACCCTGAGCCGCGGAAACCACCGCACGCCGACAGGGGAACGATGACTGCGCCACCGCCCGGGTATCCCGGCAATCCGTGGCAGAGCCCACCGGGCGGGGAGTACCCACCACCACAGCCGGCGTCCCCGACCGGCCCGGTGTACCAGCCGGCGTCCCCGACCGGCCCGGCGTACCAGCCGCCGACCGGACCGGTCTACCAACCGCCCGGCTATCCCCCGGCCGCGCCGCCGAACCCGGCATACCCCGGCTCCGCGCCGCCGAACCCGGCATACCCCGGCTCCGCGCCGCCGAACCCGGCATACCCCGGCTCTGCGCCGCCGTACCCGGGCTCCGCCCCGCCCGGTGCCTTCGCGCCGCCCTACTTCGGGCCGCCGCCCGCGCCGCCGCGCCGCCGGGGCCTGCTGATCACGGTGATCGTGCTCGTGGCGGTCGTCGTCCTCGGTGGCGGCGGGCTCGGCGCCTTCTACCTGTTCAACCGCACCTCCGACGGCGTCGGCAAGAGCTCGCCGACCGCGGCCGCGGACAGCTTCCTCCAGGCCGTCTACGTCGACCAGGACGCCGCCAAGGCCGCCCCGCTGGTCTGCGCCGCCGCGCGGGACAAGAAGAAGCTGGCCGCCAAGGTCGACCAGATCAAGCAGCTGAACCAGCAGTACGAGAGCCCCAAGTACACCTGGACCCCGCTGAAGACCGAGACGTCGGCGGCCGACCACGCGGTGGTGTCGACGACGGTGACACTGCTCACCGCCAATGTGCAGAAGGCGACCCAGAAGCTGCGGCTCACCGTGATCAAGAGCAACGGCTGGTTCGTCTGCGACGTCCAGCAGGTGTAACCGGTAGGTACGCTCGCTGCGTGGTGCTACGCGACCGTTGGCCGGCCCGGCTGCACGTGGTGACCGGGAAGGGCGGCACCGGCAAGACCACGGTGGCCGCCGCGCTGGCGATCGCGCTGGCCAGCGACGGGCAACGCACCCTCCTCGTCGAGGTCGAGGGACGGCAGGGTATCGCGCAGCTGTTCGGTACCCCGCCGTTGCCGTACGCGGAGATCCCGGTCGCCTCCGCCCCCGGGGGCGGCGAGGTGCGGGCGCTGGCCGTCGACCCGGAAGAGGCGCTCCTGGAGTACCTCGACATGTTCTACAAGCTGGGTCGAGCCGGTAAGGCGCTGAAGCGGTTCGGTGCCATCGACTTCGCCACGACCATCGCGCCCGGCATGCGCGACGTCCTGCTCACCGGCAAGGTCAAGGAGGCCACGACCCGCGCCGAGGCCGGCCACCGGGTGTACGACGCGGTGATCCTCGACGCGCCGCCGACCGGGCGGATCGGCCGTTTCCTCAACGTCACCGCGGAGACCGCCCGGCTGGCGAGGCTGGGACCGATCAAGACGCAGAGCGAGGGCGTCGCCGCGTTCCTCCGGTCGCCGATGACGGCCGTACACATCGTGACGTTGCTGGAGGAGATGCCGGTACAGGAGACAGCCGACGCGGTCGCCGACCTCACCACGCTGGAGATCTCGGTCGGTCGGATCATCGTCAACTCCGTCCAGCCGCCGCTGCTGGGTACCGGCAAAGCCACCCGCACCGAGCTGCGCAAGGCGCTGGTGGCGGCGGGCCTGCCGGCCGACCCGGGTACCGTCGCCGGCCTGCACACCGAGGCCAAGGCATACCTGACCCGGCGCGAGGTCGAAGAGACGCTGCGTGACGAACTCGCGGCCCTGCACCACGACCTGGTCGAGTTGCCCTTCATACCCGGCGGCATCGACCGCGCCGCCCTGCTCGACCTCGCCGACGCCCTGCGGTCGACGCAGTAGGTTCCCCGATACGCTCGGATGGTGGCGGCGGACGGGCGGGCCAGTCCCTGGCTGGATGTGGACGCGATCCTCGCCGACCCTGAGGTGCGCATCGTGGTGTGCTGCGGCGCCGGCGGGGTCGGCAAGACGACCACGGCCGCGGCCCTCGGGCTGCGCGCCGCCGAGCAGCACGGCCGCCGTACCGTCGTCCTCACCATCGATCCCGCCCGCCGCCTCGCGCAGGCGCTCGGCCTGACCGAGCTGGACAACACCCCGCGGCAGGTCAAGGGCACCAACGGCGCGGCCGGCGGCGAGCTGCACGCCATGATGCTGGACATGAAACGCACGTTCGACGACGTGGTACTGGCACACACCGACCCGAAGCGCGCCGAGGAGATCTTCGCCAACCCGTTCTACCAGGCGATGAGCACGACGTTCGCCGGTACCCAGGAGTACATGGCGATGGAGAAGCTCGGCCAGCTGCACGCCCGCGACGAGTGGGACCTGATCGTGGTGGACACCCCACCGTCGCGCTCGGCGCTGGACTTCCTGGACGCGCCGGCCCGGCTCGGCCGGTTCCTCGACGGGCGGATGCTGCGGCTGCTCCTGGCCCCGGCCCGGGCCGGCGGGCGCAGCGTGTTCAACCTGGTCACCGCGTCGTTCGGGATGTTCGCCCGGGTCGTGCAGCGGGTCATCGGCGGGCAGCTGCTGGCTGACCTGTCCGGCTTCGTTGCCGCGCTCGACTCCATGTTCGGCGGCTTCCGCGAGCGCGCCGAGCAGACATACCGCATCCTCCAGGCCCCGGAGACCGCGTTCCTGGTCGTCGCCGCGCCGGAACCGGACGCCATCCGCGAGGCCGGCTACTTCGCCCGGCGCCTGGCCGCCGATCGCATGCCGTTGCAGGGCCTGGTGCTCAACCGGGTACACCGGGTGGCGGCCGAGGCACTGTCCGCGGAGGACAGCCTGGCCGCCGCCGCGGCCCTGGACGGGCCGGCGGCGGACGTGCTGCGCATCCACGCCGCGCTGGCTGCGCAGGTCGCCCGCGAGACCGCGGTCGCGGCCCGCTTCACCGAGGAATATCCCGGAGTTCCGGTGGTACCCGTCGCCGCGCAGCCCGCCGACGTCCATGACCTCGACGGGCTGCGCGAGATCGGCGCCTCGCTATCAGCTGGTCAGCTTCCGCGCCGCGGCGGCTGAGCCGCCAACGCAGCGCGGATTAGCCGGCCGCGCCGACGCTGACCAGGTCGGTGTCCCGGTCGCGGACCAGGGCCGCCTCGAACATCTTGCGCCAACTCGGTACCTGCGGGTGCCGGCGCAGGAGCGCGCGGCGCTCCCGTTCGGTCATGCCGCCCCACACCCCGAACTCGATGTGGTTGTCCAGTGCGTCCGCCAGGCACTCGTACCGCACCGGGCAGCTTCGGCAGATCCGCTTCGCGACGTTCTGCTCAGCGCCCTGGACGAAGAGTGCGTCCGGATCGCCGTTGCGGCATGCCGCCATGCTGGGCCAGTCAGCAACCATCCCCATCGGTGTACGTCCCCCCTTGTGGTGCTCCCCCCGGGGCCGCCGGATCCCCCTCGATACGCGGCCCGCTCTTCGTTGCCGAAGATCTTGTACCCCTGTTCCGGATCATCATGCTCCGTAGTCACACGATTACGCAATGTCGTGGAGAAAATTCTCTAACCTGGACATCAGGTGCAGCCCGGATGGCGGACCGTACCGGTCCGAAGGGAGGAGGTCGCCGGCCGAAATCAAGCCCGGGACCTGCGCATCTAGCACAACGAGGGCGTGTGTGCAAAGACGCGTCCCCAATACCTGTCGCGTACCCTGTGTCGGTGGACTGGATGCGCAAAGGTCACCGCAGCCTGCTCTCGAACGCCACGTCCCTGCTGGTCTGCGGCCTGCTCGCGGGCATCGTCGTGGCCGCCGCCGGGTTCCCGATCGTGGCGATGACGGGCCTCGTGGCCAAGGCCGGCGCGGACAGCTTCGACAAGCTCCCCTCGGCCCTGACCGTGCAGCAGTCGCCCCAGATCAGCTACGTGTACGCATCCGACGGCAAGACCCTGCTGTCCACCTTCTACGACGAGAACCGGCTCGACGTGAAGCTGTCCGACGTGGCGCCGGTGATGCAGGAGGCCATCGTGGCCTCCGAGGACACCCGGTTCTACGAGCACCACGGCGTCGACGCCAAGGGCGTGGCCCGCGCGTTCGTGGCCAACCAGTCGGCCGGCGACACCACCCAGGGCGCCTCGACGCTGACCATGCAGTACGTCCGGCTGGCCATCGAATACTCCGCCAGCTCGCCGCAGGATGTCGTCGATGCGACATCCGACACGCCCGGGCGGAAGATCCGCGAGATGCGGTACGCGCTGGCGCTGGAGAAGCAGCTCACCAAACAGCAGATCCTGGAGCGGTACCTCAACATCGCACCGTTCGGCGGCGGCGCCTTCGGCATCTACGCCGCGTCGCAGGTCTTCTTCAACAAGGCACCCAAGGACCTCACGCTGCCGGAAGCCTCCCTGCTCGCCGGCCTCGTCAAGGCGCCCAGCACGTACAACCCGCTCAATCCCGACGGGCTCAAGCAGGCCGTCGACCGGCGCAACGACTACGTGCTGGTCAACATGGTCAAGATGGGCAAGATCACCGAGGCGCAGCGCCAGGAAGCGATCAAGACGGTACCCAAGATCGTCGGCCAGCCGGAGCCCAACGGCTGCACCTCGGTCGTGAACAACAGCTGGGGCTGGGTCTGCGACTACCTGTACCGCTGGTGGCTGAGCCAGCCCGCCTTCGGCGCCGACACCTACGAGCGGGAGAACCGGCTCAAGAGCGGCGGGTACAAGATCATTACGTCGCTGGATGTCAACGCGCAGGCCGCCGCGATGAAGAACATCCTGGCCCAGCGGTCGGTGAACAGCCCCGACGCGCTGATGCTGGCCGGCGTCGAACCCGGCACCGGGCACATCAAGGTCATGGCGGTCAACCGCACGTACAGCAACGACCAGACCGGCAACGGCCAGAACAGCAACCCGGCCAAGCGCAAGGCCGGCATCATCGGCAACTACCCGAAGACCACACTGCCGCTGCTCAGCGAGGGCGGGTTCCAGTTCGGGTCGACGTTCAAGATGTTCACCATGCTCGCGGCGCTGTCCAAGGGCATGCCGCTGAGCACCACGATCAACACCACCAACCCGTACCAGTCACACCTGTACATCGTCGACCCCGGCAGCCCGGCGGCGTGCAAGGGCACCCACTTCTACTGCCCGGAGAACGCCCGAAGTCCGAGGCCGGTCCGTTCAACATGTGGACCGGCTTCGGCAGCTCGGTCAACACCTACTTCGTACCGCTGGAGGAGCAGGCCGGCGCCGAGAACGCGGTCGCGATGGCGAAGAACCTCGGCATCGACTTCAACGGCGACCCGAAGACCCCGGGTACCGACGCGTTCTACGCCAACGACCCGGACTCCGCGCACCAGTGGGGTGCCTTCACGCTGGGCGTCGCCGACGCCACGCCGCTGGAGATGGCCAACGCGTACGCGACGGTGGCGGCCGAGGGTACCTACTGCGAACCGCTGCCGGTGCTGGAGATCCGCGACTTCAACGGCAACAAGCTGGACGCCGGCAACCCGCGGTGCCGGCAGGCGGTCGACCCGGACGTCGCCCGCGCCGCCCTCGACGCGGCCCGCTGCCCGGTCGGCGACCAGTCGCAGTACGGCGAATGCCACGGCTCGACGGCCGGCGGCGCGAAGCAGGCCGTGGGCAGCAAGTACCCGATCGCCGGCAAGACGGGTACCACCGACCACAACCGCACCGCCGCGCTGATCGTGATGACCAAACAGCTCGCGGTCGCCGGGCTCATCGGTGATCCCGACGACAAGGTCGGCCGCACCTTCGGGCACGACGAGGTCAATACCGCCGTGCAGAAGACCATGCACGACTTCATGGTCGGCAAACCGGTGCTCGGCTTCGGCAAGGAGAGCGACAAGATCGCCTACGGCCAGCGGGTCGGGGTACCCAGTGTGAAGTGCGCCTCGGTCGAAGACGCCACCAACGCCCTCAAGACCGGCGGCTTCAACGTGAACGTCGATCCCAAGCCGATCGCGTCGGAGTGCCCACCCGGTACCGTCGCCAAGACCGCGCCGTCCGGCCAGGCACCCAAGGGCTCGGTCATCTCGCTGATCCTCAGCGCCGGCCCGACCACCCCGCCCGACCCGGGTGGCGGAGGAGGCGGCGGCGGTGACCCCGGACCGGGGCCGCCGAACCCGCGCCCGACCTGCAAACCGCCGTTCTGCCGGCCGATACCGTAGGGACGACCTGCCGGCCGGCTGCGCGGGGCGCTTCGGTGCGCCGCCCTGCCGGCCGGCTGCGCGGGGTGCTTCCGTGCGCCGCCTTCCCTCCTCGCTGCGCTCGTCAGTCCAGCCGCCGCCGCGCCCTGCTCCACTCACAGTCCGAGCTGGCGGCGCACCTCCGCGGCGACCCGGCCACCCTCTGCGCGGCCGGCGACCGCGGCCTGGGCCGCCTTCATCGCTGGTCCCATCGCGCCCTTGCCGGTCGCCTGGAGGCCGCGCAGCGCCTCCGCGACCACCGCCGCCAGCGCGTCGTCGGACAGCTGCGCCGGCAGGTACCCGGTCAGCACCTCCTCCTCGGCGCGCTCCCGGTCGGCCTGCTGCGTGCGGCCAGCCAGATCGAACGCGCTGGCCGCCTCGCGGCGCTTCTTGCTCTCCGCGGTGAGTACCGCACGGACCTCCTCGTCGGACAGCGTGCGCGCCTGCTTGCCGCTGACCTCCGCCGTGCGTACCGCGGCCAGCGCCATCCGCAGCGTCGAGGTGACCAGCTCGTCACGGGACTTCATGGCGCTGCGCAGGTCGGTCTCCAGGCGGTCCTTGAGCGTGCTCATGAACGAGGAAACTACCCTGGGCCTCATGCGTCCGCGTACCGTAATCCGCCTCGCCGGCACCGGCATCGTGCTCGGCGGCACCGCCCTCGCCTACGCCGCGCTGGTGGAACGCAACCTGTTCACGCTCCGGCGCTTCGACGTCCCGGTACTGCCGCCAGATGCCGAACCCCTGCGCATCCTGCACCTGTCCGACCTGCACCTGACCCCCGACCAGCGGCGCAAGCAGGACTGGGTGGCCGCGCTCGCGGCGACCGACCCCGACCTGGTCATCACGACCGGCGACCACCTGGCGCACCCCGACGCGGTACCGGCGGTCCAGCGGGCCCTCGCCCCGCTGCTGGAGCGGCCCGGCGCGTTCGTGTTCGGCTCCAACGACTACACCGGCCCGGTGCTGAAGAACCCGTTCGAGTACTTCGCCAGGAACCGCCCGTACCGCGCCGGCGCCGACCTGCCGACCGAGGAGCTGCGCCAGGGCCTGACCAGCGCCGGCTGGCTCGACCTGAACAACGCGCGGACCCTCGTCAAGGCCGGCGGCCGTACCGTCGAACTCCTCGGCGTCGACGACCCGCACATCGCCCGCGACGACTACGCATCCGTCGCCGGGCCGGCCTCGCCGGACGCCGACGTGCACCTCGGCCTCACCCACTCGCCCGAGCCGGAGATCCTGCACCGGATGGCCGCCGACGGCTTCCAGCTCCTGCTCGCCGGCCACACACACGGCGGCCAGGTCCGGGTACCGGGAGCCGGCGCCCTGGTGACCAACTGCGGCCTGGACCGCCGCATGGCGCGCGGGCTGCACCGCTGGCCGGGTTCGGCGGCGTGGCTGCACGTGTCGGCGGGGCTGGGTACCCACCCGACGGCACCGGTACGGTTCGCCTGCCGGCCGGAGGCGTCGGTACTGACCTTGGTGCCGCGCTGACGACACGGATACCCGGGTGTGTGCGCCGGAAGCGGTCGGCTAGTATTGCTCGGCACGCTCGGGGTGTAGCGCAGCTTGGTAGCGCGCTTCGTTCGGGACGAAGAGGTCGTGGGTTCAAATCCCGCCACCCCGACGCAGGTGAGGGGCCATCCTCGATGATCGAGGATGGCCCCTCTGCCGTCGGTACCCCGGCGGCCATGACCGCAGCGAGAGCTTTCTGGACGCCAGCCACGGCGACTGGGCAACGTTCCCTCCGCCCACGACGAGACTCGCCCGCGCGGCTACGTAGAACTGATCACGCGCATCGTCGGCCTGCTGCACGGCGGCGTCCCACTGTTCCGATTCGGCCACGACACCTCTGGCGATCAGTTCCAACTTCCGAACCGCGGCGCGCCACTCCCGTGCGGCGTCAACGGTCGCGGCGTCGCCCAGCATGAAAACCTTTTCCCACGCCATGGTCCGGGTGGCCTCCGCCTGAGCAAGCAGGGCCACGCCGGCTTCCTTGTCGATCGGATGGGCCAGAGATCCCGGCCGGTGGACCGCGGTAAGCCGAAACAGAAGCGCGTGAATCTCCTTGACGGCCGCCGCGTATTCGACGTAGGCATCGAGGCGCCGTTCGTCCCACCGCACAGACAGGTTGCGTCTCTATCGAGCCTGATCGGCCAGCGTCGTGGCCAGCAAGGTCCCCAGGGTACCGACGACCACGCCGAGCAGGGCGGGCAACTGATCGAGAAGACGGTCCACGGTAAGAGCCTCCCAAGCGCCGCCAGGCCGCGCCGTCCCGGGCTCGCGGACCGGACGGGAGTTCAGGCGTCCGAGTCGTCTTGCGACTGATCACGAGCGAGGCAGAACTCGTTTCCCTCGGGGTCGGCCAGGACGAACCAGGTCTGGCCGAACTGCTGCCGGGCGGCGGGCGTGGCACGGGACGCGCCCAGCCCCTCCAGGCGCTCGACCTCGGCTTCGACGTCGTCGACGAGCAGGTCGAGGTGCAGCCGGTTCTTCACGGTCTTCGGTTCCGGTACCCGCTGGAGAGTGAGCACGACGCCGTGCCCGGTCAGCGTGACGTACCTGTCCTCGATGACGCCGTCGACCACGAATCCGGCGGCGGCCTGCCAGAATGTCGCGGTCCGCCGAAGGTCGCAACAGTCGAGGGTGAACTCGATCCGCATACCCCCGATTCTTCCCCGCCAGCGAAGGAGGAGCGGATGCGCGAGGAGTCGCGGTCCACCGCACCGGGTGGGGTGCGGTACCGCGCCGCGGGTCCGGACGACGCCGGGTCGGTGGCGCGGCTGCATGCCGACAGCTGGCGCCGCCACTACCGGGGCACCTACGCCGACGCGTACCTCGACGGCGACATCCTCACCGACCGCCGCGCCGTCTGGTCGGCCCGGCTCGCCGCCGCGGCCGGCACCGCGACGCTCCCGGCCACCGCGACGCTCCTGGCCGAGGACGACACCGGGCCGGTGGGTTTCGTGCACGTCGTCTTCGACGACGACGACCGGTGGGGCAGCCTGGTCGACAACCTCCATGTCGCGCCGGGCCGCCAGCGCGCCGGCATCGGTACCGGTCTGCTGGCGCGCGCCGCCACGCCGCGCAGGCGTTCTACCGGGCGCTCGGCGGTACCCGTGTTCCAGCTCTGCTACCGCATCGCCTGGCCCGACGCGGCAGGGCCTTTCAGCGGTATGCTGCATCGATACTCTTGATTGGCTCCAGTTGGCGGGGTTATGGTCGCGCCGGATCCCGGGAGGCAACAGATGCGCAGGCTGGCGAGAGGTGTCATCGCGGTACTGACGCTCGTTCCGATCGCCGTCGCGGTCAACGCGCCCGCGGCGCACGCGCAGGACAACGGCGTCGGGCGCACCCCGCTGATGGGGTGGAGCAGTTGGAGCTTCATCCGGCACGAGCCGACCGCGGCGAAGATCGAGGCCCAGGCCGACGCGATGCGTAACAGCGGCCTGGCGGACGTCGGGTACCACAACATCAACGTGGATGACTTCTACTACGAGTGTCCCGGCAGCCAGGGGCCCAACGTCGACGCGTTCGGACGGTGGGTGACCGATCCGGCGAAGTTCCCGCCGAGCGACGGCAAGGACGGCATCGCGGTCGTCGCCGACCACGTGCACGCCGACGGCCTGAACTTCGGCCTCTACGTGACGCCGGGAATCTCCAAGCAGGCGGTCGCGCAGAACACCCCGATCGAAGGCACCCCGTACCACGCGGCCGACATCGCCACCACGACCGCGGAGAAGAACTACAACTGCAAGGGCATGGTCGGCATCGACTACACCAGGCCCGGGGCGCAGGAGTTCGTCAACTCGTGGGCGAACGAGTTCGCCTCGTGGGGCGTTGACTACGTGAAGATCGACGGCGTCGGCACCAGTGACGTCCCGGACATCCAGGCGTGGTCGGCGGCGCTGCGCCAGACGGGCCGGCCGATCCACCTCGAACTGTCCAACAACCTGGCGATCAGCGGCGCGGCGACCTGGCAGCAGTACTCCAACGGCTGGCGCACCGGCGGCGACATCGAGTGCTACCGGTGCGAGAGCGGCGGCAGCAGCTACCCGTTGACCAGCTACCCCAGCGTGCAGTCGCGGTTCAACCAGGTGGCCAACTGGCAGCCCTACGGCGGGCCGGGCGGCTTCAACGACTACGACTCGATCGAGCTCGGCAACGGCGCCAACGACGGCCTGACCGTCGACGAACGCAAGACCCAGCTGAGCCTGTGGGCGCTCGCGGCTTCGCCGCTGATCCTCGGTACCGACCTGACCAACCTGGACCCCACGGACCTGCAGCTGCTGACCAACCGCGACGTCATCGCGGTCGACCAGGATGCCATCGACGCAGCTCGCATTGTCAATACGTCGGGCCAGCAGGTGTTCGCGAAGACCGAGCCGAACGGCGACGCCGTCGTCGGCCTGTTCAACACCGCGGGCAGCACCCAGGTCGTGTCCACCACGGCCGCGGCGGTCGGGCTGCCCGCGGCCAACGCGTACCTGCTGAACGACCTCTGGTCGCACACCACCGCGAACACCACCGGCACGATCGCCGCGGACGTGCCGCCGCACGGCGTCGCCCTGTACCGGATCCACGCCACCGACTTCGGCCGGTTCGCGCCGCCGAGCACCACGCTGTCGCTCGCCGGCCTGTCCACGGTCACGGCCGGGCAGCCGGTGACCGCGACGGAGACATTCACCAACAACGGGATCCAGGGGGTACAGCAGGTGCGGCTGCAACTGGCCACGCCGGCCGGCTGGGCGGTCACCCCGACGACCGCCACGAACTTCGCGGTAGTGGGCAGCGGGCAGACGGTACAGGCGAGCTTCCAGGTGGTCGCGCCGGCACCGAAGACGCTGTTCCAGTCCGACACCGTGACGGCGACGGCGGACTACCGGTGGTTCGGCATCATCGCGGCGCACCTGGGCGTGCCGGCCACGGTGACGACCAACTCGCCGGTGACCGCGCCGTACCGCACGTTCTCATCGGCGAGCGACGGGCCGGCCGGGTACGCGGAGTCCGGGCCGCTGTTCGGCGTCTCCGGGGCCGGGCCGGACCTGTACAGCAACAGCGACACGTACACGGCCATCTACCTGCCGGGCGCGGTCGGCACCGCGACCACCATCCAGACCCAGGTCGCGTCGCACCAGAACCTGACCGGCTTCGGCAAGGCCGGCATCCTGGTGCGCAACGACATGACCGCATCGGGTACCGGTCCGGAAGGCGTGATCCTGTTCGAGTCGCCGTCGGGTGGCATCCAGCTGGAGTGGAACAACAACGGCGGTACCCACATCAACGCCGTCATGCCGCCGAACGGGACGATCGCCGACACGGTACCGGTCTGGCTGAAGCTGGTCCGCGCCGGTACCACGTACACCGGCTTCTACTCGACCGACGGCACCACGTGGACCACGGTCGGCACCGCGACCGTCACGGCGCAGGCCGACACCCAGGACGCCGGCCTGTTCGTCACCTCGCACGTGTCCGGCTCGCCGGCCCAGGCGGTGTTCAACACCTTCGCGGTCACCACGAATTGACCAGGATTGTTCAATGGGTGTTCGTTGCCCGCGGCGGACACCGGATAGTGGTCGGTGACGGGGGTTGGGGGTTGGCTCGCCGGGTCCGGCTCAGTCAACGGGGGTGGGCCCGGCCGGCCGGAAGTACCGTTGCGGCCGCTCGGTCACGTCCGGTAAGGCGCTGCAGATCGCCCTGATCGGTCGAGCACGCCTGCGATCGTATGCCCCGCCCGGGCGCCCGAGGGCGGAGGCACCGTACCCGTCAGCCGCAGCCGCAGCCGCAGCCGCAGCCACAACCGCACTCGTCGTACCGCATCGTCGTCACCCCCCTTCGGCGCACTCCGGCGGACACCAGGACACGGCCGCGGTCGGATCGGGGCACGGCGCCGCCGCGAGCATCGCCGCCACCTCGTCCCGCAGCCGGTTGAGCCGGGCCAGCTCCGCATCGATCTCGGCCAGGTGCCGGCGCAGCATGTCCTCGGCCGGTTCGCACGGGCACACACCGGTGTCCCGTACCGCCAGCAGGTCCTTGATCTCCGAAAGGCGCAGCCCGAGCCGCTGCGCGCCGCGGATGAACCGCAGCCGGTCCACGGTCGCCTCCGGGTACCGCCGGTGTGCCCCCGTTGTCCGCGGCGGCGGCGGTACCAGGCCGGTCCGCTCGTAGTACCGCAGCGTGTCCGGCCGCACCCCGGCCCCGGCCGCCACCTCGGCGATCGTCAGTCCCGCGCGCATGCCGGATCCTCGCTGACGCTCGCTCATGCGCCAACGGTAGAACCTGGAGTGCGGTCCGGGTTCAAGGTGATCTGAGCCACTCGCGGAAAAGGAAATGTCCGCCCGCCCGGTGCCGTTATGCCAGTCGCTGGTGTGCTCCGTGTCCCCGGGCCTCACCTAAATTGCCTTCGCGGAATACCGTTCGGCTGGAGCCGCGTCGTGCCACTCGCCGAGAGGCGACCGGCACATCAGCGTCCTCGCGGGTGGCCCCGCACCGATCCGGTGCGGGGCCACTTCGCTAGAGCGCGAACCCGGAGCTAGAGCGCGAACCCGGATTCCAGGTGCGCCAACGCCCGGTCGATCAGCTTCCCGAGATCCTCCGCGGCGCCGCCGTCGACCCAGGCGTAGATCGCCGCGATCATGGCGCCGGTCAGCGCTCCGGCGAACGCCCGTACCTCCAGTTCGGCCGGATCCCGCCCGGTCCGCCTGGCGACCGCGCCGGCGAGCATGTCCACGCTGCTGTTGAAGTTGTCCAGCATCCGCATCCGCAGCGCCGGTACCGCGAGCATCAGCTTCGTCCGCTGCTTGATCTTGCTGACCTCGACCGGTCCCATCTGGCTGAACCCCATCGACATCACGTGCCGCAGCGCCGGCAGGAACGGCTCGTCGGACGGCTCCTGGGCCAGTAGCGCCAGCAGCATCGGGTCGTACTCGTCCTCCAGTACCACATCTTCTTTGGTCTTGAAGTACCGGAAGAACGTGCTGGGCGAGATCTCCGCCGCGGCCGCGATCTGGTCGACCGTGGTCTGCTCGTACCCCTGCTTCTCGAACAGCCGCAACGCATGCTCCTGGATGGACCAGCGGGTCTTCTGCTTCTTGCGTTCACGCAAGCCGGGCGAGCTCATGAACCGATTCTTCCTCGCCCGCCGGCACTGCCGCAGCGGACGGCTGCCGCGCCGGCAGGAACAGCGCCGCGGACAGCGCGCCGAGCAGGGCGACCGCGGCGCAGACCAGCAGCACCCGGTCCATCGCGTGCAGGTAGGCGTGCTGGCCGCCGACGAGCACGGCCGGGTCACCGGTCCGCGCCGCGTACGCCGCCGCGGCCGGCAGCGACTCGCGACCCGCCACCGGCGCCTGCGCCGCGTACGCGCCGGCCAGCACGCTGCCCAGGATCGCCACGCCGAGCGCGCCGCCGACCTGCCGCATGGTCATGGTCAGCGCGCTGCCGGAGCCGGCCCGCGCGGGCGGCAGGGCGCCGAGCACCGCGTCCATGGCCGGGGTCAGGGCCAGGCCGGTACCCACGCCGATCGTCGCCATCCAGGCCGCCACCTGGCCGTACCCGGTGTCGAAGCCGGTGCGGGCGCCCCAGGCCAGGCCGCCGGCGATCACCGCCAGGCCGGCCGCGGCCGGAATCTTGTTGCCGACGAAGTGGATCAGGCGCTCGCTCAGCGGCGACGCGACGAGCAGGCCACCCACCAGCGGCAGGATGCGCATGCCGGTGCCGAGGGCGTCGGCGCCGCGCACGAGCTGCAGGTACTGCGGCACCGCGAACAGCACGCCGAACAGGGCGAAGCCCGCCAGCGTCGCGGTGGTCGAGCCCCACAGGAAACGCGCGCTGCCGAACAACCCCAGGTCGATCATGGGGTACCGGCTGCGCCGCTGCTGGGCGACGAACAGCGCCAGTACCGCGACGCCCAGCGCCAGCGTGCCGAGCACGACCGGGCTGCGCCAGCCCTTGTCGGGTACCTCGATGATGCCGTACACGAAGGCGACCAGGCCGACCGTGGACAGCGCGCCACCGGCGAGGTCGACGCGCCGGCCGGCCGGGTCGCGGGACTCCGGGACCAGCAGCGCGACCGCGACCAGGGCGAGCCCCGCCGCCGGTACGTTGACCAGGAAGATCGAGCCCCACCAGAAGTGCGTGAGCAGGTACCCGCCGACCAGCGGCCCGAGCGGGATACCCAGCCCGATACCCACCGTGACCAGGGCGATCGCCTTGCCGCGCTCCTTGTCGGCAAACAGCGCCGGCAGGATCGCGATGGTGATCGGGGTGAGGATCGCCGCGCCGACGCCCATCGCCGCGCGGACCGCGATGAGCTGGCCGGGGTCGTCGACCAGGGCGCCGAGGGCGGAGGCGCCGCCGAACAGCGCCAGGCCGATCAGCAGCAGGCGCTTGCGGCCGTACCGGTCGCCGAGCGCGCCCGCCGGCAGCAGCAGCCCGGCGAAGACCAGCACGTAGGCGTCCACGATCCACTGGAGCTGGCTGTTGGAGGCGTGGACCGCGCCGCCGAGCGTGGGCAGCGCGACGTTGAGGATCGTCATGTCGAACCCGAGGACCAGCACGCTCAGTACCAGCGCGCCCAGTGCCCACCACCGACGAGGGTTCATGACAGTCGCCTCCTTTTAAGAGCGTCTACTTTTTAAGAGTCGCTGTCACTTTACGGCCGCAGGGCAGGCTGCGGCAAGGTGGTGTCCGGAACCGGTCCTGTGTCAGATGCGCAGGTGGGATGCGCCGTTGAGGTCGAGGATCGCGCCGCTGGTGAACTCGATGTCCGGCGCGGCGAGGAACAGTACCGCCGCGGCGACCTCCTCGACCGTCGCCACCCGGCCGAACGGGCTCTGCGCCACGATCTCGTCGTGCCGCGGCCCGTCCAGGATCGCGTTGGCCATGTCGGTCGCCACGAACCCGGGCGCCACCGCGGTCACCACGATGCCGTCCCCGCCGAGGCCCTTGGCCAGCGACTGGGTGAACGAGTTGAGCGCGCCCTTGCTGGCGCCGTACGCGAGGTGGTTGGGTTCGCCGCGGAACGCGCCACGCGACGAGACGTTGACGATCCGCCCGCCCCGGCCGCCGGCCCGCATGTGGCGCACCGCGCACCACGTCGTGTTCGCGGCACCGAGCAGGTTCACGTCCAGCGTCTCCCGCCAGGCCCGCTGCCAGGCGGCGTAGTCGTCTTCGTCGATCCGGTTGTCCGGGTACACCCCGGCGTTGTTGACCAGGACGTCCAGGCCGCCGAGCCGGTCGGCGGCTTCGTCGACCATCCGCCGTACCGCCTCGGGGTCGGCGAGGTCAGCCTGGACGGTCACGTGTCCGGCGCCCGGCAGGTCGTCAAGCACCTTCTGAGCCGCGTCCCGGGAGCCGCCGTAGTGCACCGCCACCCGCTCCCCGGCCGCGGCGAACGCGCGCGCGACCGCGGCGCCGATCCCCCGCGATCCGCCGGTCACGAGCACGGCGCGGCTCATGAACCCAGCCCCGCGCTCATGTCAGCCCCGCCAGCGCGGCCAGCAGCCGGTCGACGTCGGACCGGTCGTTGTAGTGCACCAGGCCCGCCCGTACCGCCCCGCCGGTGTCGCGGATGCCGAGCGCGCCGGTCAGCTCCCAGGCGTAGTTGTGCCCGTCCCACACGTTGATCCGGCGGCTGGCCAGGTGCTCGGCCACGGCGCGCGGGGTACGGCCGGCGACCCGGAACCAGGCGGTCGCGGTGCGCCGGGCCGGGTTGCCGTACCGGGTCACGCCGGGCAGGTCGGCAAGCCCGGCCAGCAGCACCGCGAACAGCTCCTGCTCGTACCGTTCCGCCGCCGCCATCGACGCCAGTACCCGTTCCCGCCGGCTCCCGGTCGCGTCGCGATCGAGTGACGCCAGGTGCTCGACCGCGGCGGTCACCCCGGCCAGGTCGGCCAGCGGCGCGGTGCCGGTCTCGAAGCGGTACGGCACCTCGCCCGGCGAGGACGCCAGCTTGTCCGGGTGCAGCCGCTCCAGCAGCGCCGGATCGGCGATCACCGCGCCGATGTGCGGCCCGCACCACTTGTAGGCGCTGGTCGCGTAGAAGTCGGCGCCGAGTTCGGCGACGTCGACGGGTACGTGCGGGGTGGCGTGCACGCCGTCGACGTAGGCCAGCGCACCGACCGCGTGCGCGGCCGCGGTGATCGCGGGCACGTCCGGCCGGGTACCCAGCACGTTGCTCGCGGCGGTCACCGCGACCAGCCGGGTCCGCCCGGTCACCAGCTCCTTGTACTGCTCGACGGGCAGCTCGCCGGTGGCGAGGTCCACCTCGGCCCAGCGCACCGTGGCACCGGCCCGGGCGGCGGCCTGCAGCCAGGGCCGGACGTTCGCGTCGTGGTCCAGCCGGGAGACGACGATCTCGTCGCCGGGCGCCCAGCCGGCCGCGATCGCACCGGAGAGGCGGTAGGTCAGCGTGGTCATGTTCGCGCCGAATACCACGCCGTCCGGGTCGCCGCCGACCAGGTCGGCGACCGCGCGGCGGGACTCAGCGACGATCGCGTCGGAACGGTGACTGGCCGGGAACGCGCCGCCCTGGTTGCCGATGCCGGCCCGGTATGCGCCGGCGATCGCCTCGATCACGCTGTCGGGTACCTGGGTGCCGGCGGCGCCGTCGAGGTATGCGTAGCCGTCGGCGAGCGCCGGGTACCGGGCGCGGATCGCGGCGACGTCCAGGCTCATCGGGTGAACAGGGTCATCGGGTGAACTCAGCCGCCAGCAGCTCGGCGATCTGGGCCGTGTTCAGCGCGGCACCCTTGCGCAGGTTGTCGCCGGTGACGAACAGGTCCAGCGCGCGCGGGTCGTCGAGCGAGCGGCGGATGCGACCGACCCAGGACGGATCGGTACCCACGGCGTCGATCGGCATCGGAAACTCCCCGGTCGCCGGATCGTCGACGAGGATCACGCCGGGCGCGTGCCGGAGCACCTCGCGGGCGCCGTCGGCGTCGACCTCCGACCCGAACACCGCGTGGATCGCGACCGAGTGGCCGGTCACGACGGGTACCCGCACGCACGTCGCGGACACCTTCAGGTCGGGCAGGCCGAGGATCTTGCGCGACTCGTTGCGGATCTTGACCTCTTCGGACGACCAGCCGCCAGCCTTGAGCGAGCCGGCCCACGGTACGACGTTGAGCGCCAGCGGCGCCGGGAACGGGCCCAGCTCGTCGCCGACGGCCAGCCGCACGTTGCCGGAGCGGGAACCGAGCACCCGGTCGCCGGCCACCTTGGACATCTGGTCCAGCAGCGTGTCGATGCCGACCTTGCCAGCCCCGGAGACCGCCTGGTACGACGCGACGACCAGCTCACGCAGCCCGTACTCGCGGTGCAGCGGCGCCACCGCGACGATCATCGCGAGCGTGGTGCAGTTGGCGTTGGCGATGATCCCCTTCGGGCGGTTGCCGACCTGCTCGGGGTTGATCTCGGGTACCACCAGCGGCACGTCGGGATCCATCCGGAACGCCCCGGAGTTGTCCACCGCGACCGCGCCCCGATCGGCGGCGATCGGCGCCCAGGTGGCGGAGATCTCGTCGGGTACGTCGAACATGGCCACGTCGACGCCGTCGAACGCCTCCGGCGCGAGCGGCTGCACGGTCAGCTCGTCGCCGCGCACCACGATCGTCTTGCCGGCCGACCGGGCCGAGGCGATCAGGCGGATCTCGCCCCACACGTTCTTGCGGGACGAGAGCAGCTCGCACATGACGGTTCCGACGGCGCCGGTCGCCCCCACGACTGCGAGGGTGGGCAGCTCAGACATCACTTCTACCTCCCGGTCCCGGCGTAGACCACCGCTTCCTCGTCGCCGCCCAGGTCGAACGCCTCGTGTACGGCGCGGACCGCGGCATCCAGATCCGTGTCCCGGCAGACTACCGACACCCGGATCTCCGAGGTAGAGATCATTTCGATGTTCACCCCGGCATCGGCCAGCGCCGCGAAAAACGTGGCGGCCACGCCGGGGTGCGAGCGCATGCCGGCGCCGATCAGCGACACCTTGCCGATATGGTCGTCGAAGAGCAGGCCCTTGAAACCCACTTTCTCCTGTACCTTCTGCAGCGCCGCCAGGGCGGTCGGCCCGTCGCTGGTCGGCAACGTGAAGGAGATGTCGGTGCGGCCGGTGCCCTCGGTCGACACGTTCTGCACGATCATGTCGATGTTCGTCTCGGCCAGCGCCACCGTCTCGAAGATGCGCGCCGCCTCACCGGGCTCGTCGGGTACCCCGACGATCGTGATCTTCGCCTCGCTGCGGTCGTGCGCGACGCCGGTGATGAGTGCCTGTTCCACGGATAGCTCCTCCATCGAGCCGGTGACCAGGGTGCCGGGCCTGTTCGAGTACGACGAGCGGACGTGGATCGGCATCCGGTACCGCCGGGCGTACTCCACGCAGCGCAGCATCAGCACCTTCGCGCCGCAGGCCGCGAGCTCCAGCATCTCCTCGTAGGTGATCGTGGCGATCCGCCGGGCGTTCGACACGATCCGCGGGTCGGCGGTGAACACACCGTCGACATCGGTGTAGATCTCGCAGACGTCGGCACCCAGCGCGGCC
>VAWN01000023.1:346674-414002 GCA_005885555.1 Actinomycetota bacterium | reverse complement strand
CCAGCGCCTCGCCCAGCGAGGCGAGCCAGACGTCGTCCTCAGCCACGAAGGTGATCAGATCGCGTGCGACGTGCGGGTAGCGCAGGTACCACTCGGCCACCCGCCGACCTTATCGGTACGCTGCCGGGGCGCAGCGCGTTCGCATCCCGGCGGCGCGGTAGCAGGCGTCGATGAGTTGCATGGTGGCGACGGCGTCGTCGGCGTCGGTGGGCATCGGCCGGCCGTCACGTACCGCGGCGATGAAAGCCTCCAACTGGTGAATGTACGAGGATCGGGTGCCGAGGTGCTCGACACGCCGGTGCGTCCCGACATCGACGGTGACGCGGTCGTCGAGGTGTGGCTGGACGAAGTTCAACGCGGTTGCCGTGCCGCGGCTCCCGGTGATGCGGCAGGTCATCTCCCATCGATCGGCGGCCATGTGGCAGCGTGCTGTGCCGGTGAGGCCGGACGGGAAGGCGACGTCGGCGTGCAGCCACTCGTCCACTCCGGGGGCGCCGGCGCGCTCGCCGGCCCGCGCCTGAACCACTGCCGGTTGGCCGCCGCCCCAGTCCGCCAGCGCCCGGTGGGCGTGCAGGGCGTAGCAGCCGAGGTCCATCAGGGCGCCGCCGGCGAGGTCGAACGACCAGCGTGGGTCCTCGGCGCCGGGGTCGGGCATGAACACGTTCGCCTCGATGCGGGTCGGCTCGCCGAGCTCGCCGGACGCCAGCAGGTCGCGCAGCCGGTGGAAGACGGGGTGGTAGAGGTAGTGGAAGCCGTCGGCGACGACGACACCGGCCCGCTGTCCGGCGTCGCGCACCGCGGCCGCTTCGGCGGCGTTGGCCGCGAACGGCTTCTCCGACAGGACGTGTTTGCCGGCGTTGACGGCGGCGAGGTTCCAGGGTCCGTGCAGCGCGTTGGGCAGCGGGTTGTAGACGGCCTCGATCTCCGGGTCGGCCAGCAGGTCGGGGTATGACGTGGCGACGCGTTCGACGCTGTGCGCGGCGGCGAAGGCCGCGGCCCGCCGCGGGTCGCGGGCGGCGATCGCGACGAGTCTGGTACCGGTGGCGTGCGCGGGTTTGACCATGGCCAGCTCGGCGATCCGGGCCGCGCCGAGGATGCCGATGCGCAGCGGTTCCATCCGGTCAGCCGGCCTTGGCCAGCAGGTCGCGGACGTGCTCGGCGCTGGTACGCACGTCCGCGACGGGACCTTCGTCGCGGGGCTCCTCGGTGAGGATGGTGTCCTGTTCGAGGGTGTACCAGCCGGTGTAGCCGTTCCGCTCGAGGTGCTCGACGATGGCGGCGACGTCGACGTCGCCGGTGCCCAGTGGCCGGTACATGCCGTCGCGGACGCCGTCGGTGTAGCTGAGCCGGCCGTCGCGGACCTTGGCGGCGATGCTGCCCTCGACGTCCTTGAGGTGGGTGTGCGCGATCCGGTCGGGTACCTGGCGGGTCAGCTCGGCCGGGTCGGTGCCGCCGATGTACAGGTGTCCGGTGTCCAGGCACAACGCGATCGAGGAACCGTCGAGGATCCGCTGGACCTCGTCGGGTTTCTCGATCACGGTACCGACGTGCGGGTGCAGGACCGCGCGGACACCGCGTTCGGCGGCGAGCGCGGCGATCCGGTCGAGGTTGGTCAGCAGGACCCGCCAGCCGGCCTCGTCGAGGGTCGGCCGGGTGTCGTAACCGGCCCGGCCGCTGTCGGCGGAGAGCACGAGGGTGTGCGCGTCGGCGGCGGCGTAACCGTCCAGGATCCGCGCGATGGCCGGGACCGGGTCGTGGCCGGGCACGTGCAGGACGGCCGGGGTGAAGCCACCGACCGCGGTCAGGTGATGCTCACCGAGTACCGACGCCATCGCGGCCGGCTCGGCGGGCAGGAACCCGTCCGGGCCGAGCTCGGTGGCGGCGAGCCCGACCGCGCGCATCTCGGCCAGGACACGGTGCGGGCGCAGCTGGTATCCCCAGCCGGGTACCTCGCAGACGCCCCACGAGATCGGCGCGCCGGCGACACGGTTGGCTGCCGCGGTCATCGGATGCGGACCTCCTCGATGCGGACGGCGCGGTGTTCGGCGGCGGATCTGGCGCAGGCCTCGGCGATCCAGTCTGCTTCCAGTCCGTCGGCGACGGTGCACGGCGACGGCCGCTTGCCGGCGACGACGTCGAGGAAGGTCTCGAACTCGGCGCGGAAGGCGGGCTGGAAGCGGTCCATGAAGAACCGGTGCGGTTGGCCGCCCGGGTAGGTGGCGCCGGGCTCGGTGGACCGGATCGGCCACTTGGCGTCGATGCCGGCGGCGACGCTGTCGCGGGAACCGTGCACTTCAAGACGGACATCGTAGCCGCGGCCGTTGTACCGGGTGTTGGAGACCACGCCGAGCGCACCGTCGGCGAAGGTCACGACGGCCGCCGAGGTGTCGACGTCGCCGTACCGGCGGAAGAAGTCGGCGCCGCGGTTGCTGCCCACGGCGTAGACCTCGACGGCCTCCCGGCCGGTGATCCAGCGGATGATGTCGAAGTCGTGCACGCCACAGTCGCGGAACATGCCCCCGGACACGGCGACGTACTCGGGTGTCGGCGGTTCGGGGTCCAGGGTGGTCGACCGTACCGTGGTGATCCAACCGAGCTCGCCACTGTCGACCGCGGCCTTGGCGGCGGCGATGCCGGCGTCGAAGCGGCGCTGGAAGCCGATCTGCACCGGCACGTCGTGGCCGGCGAGCCGGCGCAGCAGCTCGGCGCCCTCGACGCCGCCGGGCGCGACGGGCTTCTCGCACAGTGTCGGCAGGCCGGCCTCCACAGTGGACAGTACGAGTGAGGTGTGCGCGTTGGTGCTGGCGGCGATGATGACGCCGTCGACGCCGGCGGCGAGCAACTCGTCGAGCGTGTCGACACCCTCCGCCCCGTAGCGGTCGACGACCTGCTTGGTCCGTTCCGGGACGAGGTCGGTGACGACGAGGGAATCGATGGCCGGGATCGTGCTGAGGGTACCGGCGTGGAAGGCGCCGATCCGGCCGAGGCCGATCAGTCCGATACGCATGGTGCAGACCTCCAGTCGGGGTTGGCCACGGCGGCCGGCGGCCGGCCGGTGAGGACGGCGAGCACGCCGCGGGCCGCGTCGGCGAAGGTGCGGGCTTCCGCGCGGCGGGTCATCCCGGTCAGGTGCGGGCTGAGCACGACGTTCGGGTGGTCGAACAGCGGGTGATGGACGGCGGGTTCCGGGTCGAACACGTCCAGTCCGACACCGCCGAGCCGGCCGGAGTTCAGCGCGTCGAGGGCGGCGTCGAGGTCGAGCAGGCCGCCCCGGCCGCAGTTGACCACGACGGCGCCGGGCCGTACCCGGCCGAGGAACCGCGTGTCGACCAGGTGGTGGGTCTGCTCCGTGAGGGGCACGTGCAGCGTGACCACATCGCTGGCCGCGGCCAGCTCGCCGAGGTCGGCGCACGCCACGTCGTCGGGGGGCGGGCGGTACGGGTCGTAGGCGAGCACCCGCATCCCGAACGCGGACGCCAGTTCACCGACCCGGCGGCCGATCCGCCCGTACCCGACGATGCCCATCGTCGCGCCGTCGAGGTCGCCGACCGTCCACCCGCCGCGCTGCGCCCAGCGGCCCTCCCGGACCAGGGCGGTCAACGGGCCGAGCCGCTTGACCAGGTGCAGAGCCATCGCGAGCACGCCTTCGGCGACGGCGCGGCTGCCGCTGCCCGGGGTGATGACGACCGGGATGCCGCGCGCCGTCGCGGTCTCGACGTCGACCCGGTCCACCCCGACACCGGTACGGGCGATGACCCGCAGCCGGGGCGTACGGTCGAGGAACGCGGCGTCGATGACGGCGTCGGCGCGGGCGATGGCACCGACCGCCGCGGCGACGTCGTCCGGCTTCGGGTCGGTGACGAGGGTGGCGTGCGCGCCGAGGATCGGTTCGACGACCGCCGGATCGACCGGGCCGAGCGCGACGACGACGTTCCTATCCACCGTGGACCACCGCCGGCACGCGTTCCCACCGACCGCTCTCGGCCGACCTGGCCGCCGCGGAGATGACCTCGGCGACCTGGTGGGCGTCGTCGATGGTGGAGTTGCGCCGCTCCCCGCCGGCGACCGCGACGAGGAACTTCTTGGCCTCGATGACCTTCAGGTCGTCGTAGCCCATGCTGTTGCCCGGGCCGGGCTGGAAGTGGGCGTAGTCGCCGAAGTGCTGGTTGGCCAGCACGGTGGTGTATCCGGCGTACGGGCCGCCCCGGCCCAGGCACACCCGCAGCTCGTTCATCTGCTCGAAGTTCCACGCCGCGGAGCCGTCGGTACCGTAGATCTCGAAGCCGAGCCCGCACTGCGGCCCGACGATGATCCGGGAGGCTTCCAGGGTGCCGACCGCCCCACCGGCGAACCGGACCAGCGCGGCCGTGTAGTCGTCGTTCTCGACCTCGCCGAGCTCGCCGTCCTCGATGACCGCGAAGTGGGTACCCGAGCCCATCGGCAGGACCGGTCGCTGGGTGTACACGGTGCTGGTCAGCGAGCTGACCTCGGCGATCGGGCCGACCACGTACCGCACCAGGTCGACGACGTGACTGAGCAGGTCGCCCAGCGCGCCGGCGCCGGCGAGGTCGCGGCGGAACCGCCAGGACAGCGCACCCTTGGGTTCGCTGGCGTACCCGGAGAAGAACACCGCCCGTACGTTGGTGATCCGGCCGAGCCGGCCGCCCGCGACCAGTTCGCGGACGTGCTCGACGGCGGGCGCGTGCCGGTAGTTGTACCCGATCGAGGTGACCACGCCGGCCTTCGCGGCAGCCGCGGCGATGTCGGCGGTCTCGCTGGCGTCGCGGCCGACCGGCTTCTCGATCCAGAAGTGCTTGCCGGCTTCGGCGGCCGCGATGCCGATCTCGTGGTGCAGGCCGGTCGGCGCGCAGATCGACACGACGTCGACGTCCGGGTCGGCGAGCACCTCCCGGTAGTCCGTGGTGGCCCGGGCATAGCCGAGCACGTCACGGGCGTACCCGGCCCGGTCGGCGGCGGTGTCGGCGGCGTGCACCAGCCGGGGCCGTAGCCCGAGGTCCGGGTACACCGACGGCAGGGCCTGGTAGGCGCGGGTGTGCAGCTTGCCCATCCAGCCGACGCTGACGAGCCCCACCCCGGGACGGTTCGTGGTCATAGGGATCTCCTGGTGGATCGTGAGCAGTGAAGTTCGGCGACGAGCGCACCGGCGAGCAGCGTCGAGTCCGAGCCGATCGCCGTGAAGGTCCAGCCCTCGGCGCGCAGCCGCGCGGCGGCCGCGCCGCTGGTGACCAGCAGCCCGCACGCCTTGCCGTGCTGCTGCGCGGCCGAACGGACCCGGTCCAGGGCCGCCCGGTAGGTCGGCGCGGTCAGGTCGCCGGGTACCCCGAGATCGTGGCTGAGGTCGCGCGGTCCGACGAACAGCACGTCCACCCCGTCGATCGCGGCGATCTTGTCGGCCTCCTCGACGGCGCGGGCGGACTCGATCTGGACCACGCCGAGGACGTCGGCCCGGTTGAGCGCGCCGACGTCCAGGCCGAACCGGCAGGCGCGGTTGTAGGTGGCGACGCCGCGGTCGCCGTGCGGCGGGTACCGCAGGTGCCGGACCGCCGCTTCCACCTCGGCGGCGGAGTCCAGGCGGGGCAGCATCACCCCGGCCGCGCCGAGGTCGAGGACCCGGCCGATCCGGATGCGGGCGGCGGACTCCACCCGGACCACGGTCGGCACCCCGTACCCGGCGGCGGCCGGTACCACCGCGCGTACCTGCTCCTCGCCGCCGGCGCCGTGTTCGAGGTCGAGGAGCAGCCAGTCGACGCCGGCGGCGGCGCAGACCTCGGCCACGACGGGCGACGCGGTGCCGACGAACGTGCCGACGGTCAGCTCGCCGGCCGCGACCCGGCGGCGCAGCCGGCCACCATCCAGCGGGGAGGTCATCCGTACCACCTCTGTGTCGCCAGGCCCTGCTCGTACTCGGCACGCAGCCGCGTCACCGTGTCCGAGTCGGACACCTCGGCCGGGGCAACGTCCCACCACACCCCGGCGCCGGGCAGGTCGGCGTGCGGGACGACCGGGACGACGATGACGACCGGGCCGTCGTGGTCGCGGGTGTCGGCCAGGGCGGCGCGTACCTCCTCGGCCGTCGTCGCGGTGACCGCCCGCGCACCGAGGCCGGCGGCGACCTGCGCGAGGTCGACGCGCAGGTACCCGCCCTCCAGCCGGGCCGGCTTGGCCGAGTCCAGGTCCAGCGGGCCGGTACGGTACCGGAACTCGTTGCCGAACTCCCGCCCGCTGCGGCCCATCTGCAGGCGGTGGATCACCTGGTACCCGTGGTTCTCCGGGATGACGACGGTGACCGGCAGCCCCTCCTGCGCCGCGGTGACCAGCTCGGTCGGTGCCATCAGGAACGTGCCGTCGCCGAGGAACGACACCACCCGGTGGCTACGGTCCGGGTCGGCCAGCCGGACGCCGATACCGGCCGGGATCTCGTAGCCCATGCACGAGAACCCGAACTCGAGGTGGCAGTGCCGCCCGTCGGTGGCGTCCCACACCTTCTGCAGGTCACCGGGCGGGCCGCCGGCCGCAGCGACGATGGTGTCACCGGCGCGCGCGTGCTCCTGCAACAGCCCGATGAGTTGCCCCTGGGTCAGGTAACCGTCCACTGTGGACAGATCCAGCGCGGCGGCGCGCACCGGCGTCCACCGGTCGGCTGCCTCCCGTACCCTCGCCTGCCAGGCCGTGGTGTCCGCGGCCTTGTGCCGCGTCACGGCCTCGGCCAGTGCGGACAGGGCGCGCTTGGCGTCGGCGACGATGCCGGTGGCGCCGAGCCGGCCGGCGTCGTGGACGTTGACGTTGACGCTGGCGAACCGCACCTCCGGGTGCTGGAACAGCGAGTGCGACGCGGTGGCGAAGTCGGTCAGCCGGGAGCCGACGGCGAGCACGAGGTCGGCGTCGCGGGCCAGCTCGTTGGTGGCCGGGGTGCCTTCCAGGCCGATCCCGCCGAGCTGCCACCAGTCCCTGCGCTGGACCGCGCCCTTGCCGGCGAACGTCTCCGCGACCGGGATCCCGAGCGTCGACGCGAGGTCCTCCAGCTCCGGTGTGGCGCCCGAGTAGATGACCCCGCCGCCGGCGATGATGAGCGGTCGTTCGGCCGCGGCGAGCAGCCGGGCGACGGCGTCGACCTCGTCCGCGTCGGGTGCCGGGCGGCGGATGGTCCAGTCGCGCTCGGCGAAGAAGGCGGCCGGCCAGTCGTAGGCGTGCGACTGGACGTCCTGCGGCAGCGAGATCACCACCGCGCCGGTGTCGACCGGGTCGGTCAGCACCCGCATCGCCGCGGGCAGGGCGGTGAGCAGCTGCTCGGGTCGGGTGATCCGGTCGAAGAACCGCGACACCGGCCGGAATGCGTCGTTGACCGACGTGTCGGCCTCGGTGGGGTGCTGGAGCTGTTGCAGCACCGGCCCCTGGCGGCGGGTGGCGTAGGCGTCGCCGGGCAGCAGCAGTACCGGCAGCCGGTTGACCGTGGCCAGGCCCGCGCCGGTGACCATGTTCAGGGCGCCGGGGCCGATCGAGGCGGTGACCGCGAGGGTGGCGTGCCGGCGGGACGCCTTGGCGTACCCGGACGCGATGTGCACCAGGGCCTGCTCGTTGCGGCCCTGGATGAACGGCATCGCGTCGCTGAGCTGGTCGAGTGCCTGGCCGAGGCCGGCGACGTTGCCGTGGCCGAAGATGCCCAGCGTGGCCGGGATGAGCCGGCGGCGCTGACCGTCGGCAACCGAGTACTGCTGCGACAGGTACGTGATGAGGGCCTGCGCGACGGTGAGCTTCATGGGTGGGTCTCCTACCAGGGCCGGCCGTGCAGCACGACGGTCTTCTCCTCGGTCATCTCGGCGACGGCCCGGCGCGGGCCTTCCTTGCCGATGCCGCTTCCCTTCAGGCCGCCGTAGGGCATGAGGTCGGCACGCCACAGCGGGGTCCAGTTGATGTGGATGTTGCCGGCGTCGACCTCCCGCATGGCGCGGACCGCTCCGGCCACGTCCGCGGTGAAGATGCCGGCGCCCAGGCCGTAGGCGGTGCCGTTGGCCTGCGCGATCGCCTGCTCCCAGTCGGCGGCGGTGCTGACCGCGACGGCCGGGCCGAACAGCTCGTCCTGGCTGAGGGCGCAGGCCGGGTCGACGTCGGCCACCACCGCGGGAGCGACGATCGCGCCGTCCCGGTCGCCGCCGGTCAGCAGCCGGGCGCCGCCGGCCACCGCGTCGGCGATCGACTTCTCGACGCGCTTGGCCTCCGCCAGGCTCACCAGGCTGCCCATGGTGGTCTCCGACGAGGACGGGTCGCCGGTGCGGATCGCCTGGACCCTGGGTACGAGGGCGTCGAGGAAGTCGCCGCTGACGGCCGGGTGGGTGATGACCCGCTGCACGGAGATGCAGACCTGGCCGGCGTTCACGTAGCCGCCCACGGCCACCGCGCTGGCCGCCAGTTCCAGGTCGGCGTCGGGCAGGACCACCACCGGGCAGGACGCACCGAGTTCCAGCGACAGCTTCTTCACCCCGGCCATCCGGGTGATCCGCTCGCCGGTACGCGTCGAACCGGTGAACGACACCTTCCGTACCCGCGGGTCGCTCACCAGGGCGTCGCCCAGCTCGCCGCCCGGGCCGGTCAGCACGGACAGCACGCCCTCGGGCAGGCCGGCGTCGACGAAGCAGGCCGCGAGCGCCAGCGCCGTCAACGGCGTGGTACGGGCCGGCTTGAGCACGACCGCGTTGCCGGCCGCCAGGGCCGGGGCGAGCTTGTGCAGCACCAGCAGCGCCGGGTAGTTGAACGGCGTGATCGCCACGACGATCCCGCACGGCTGGCGCAGCGTGAACCCGACCTTGTCCAGGCCGGTGCCCGGGTTGGCGTCCAGCGGCAGCGAGTCGCCGTACAGCTGGGTACCCTCGAACGCCGCCAGCCGGATCAGCTCGCCCGACCGGCCCGCCTCGGCGGTGGCCTCGGTGATGGTCTTGCCGTTCTCCGCGCCGATCTCGCCGGTACGCTGCTCGGCCAGGTCGGCCGCCCGCATCAGGACGCGCATCCGCTCGTGCGCCGGGGTACGCCGCCAGACCGACGCGCCGCGCTCGGCCGCCGCGAGGGCCGCCTCGACGTCGCGCACGCCGGCGACCGGCACGGTACCGACGACCGACCCGTCGTAGGGCGACGTGACGTCCTCGGTCCTGCCGGTGCCGATGGCCGACCGCCACTGGCCGCCGATCAACATACTGGTGGCGTCCATGCCGATCCTTTCGTGTTCCGGGTGCGCGGGACCGCGTGCCGGCGGGCAGGCGGCAGCCGCCGTCGGCGCGGATGAGTTGTTGGCGGACCTCGGAAACCGTTGGGAGTTCTGGTAGTCATCGAGGTATGCGGTCAAGCGTACGAACCGTGACCGCGGGGTCAACGAGCTGAAACCATCAAAAACCCAGCAGGAGCGGCGATGGGCCGGCACACCTACCGGATCCGCGAGATCGCCGTGCAGGCCGGGCTGAGCGAAGCCACCGTCGACCGGGTCCTCAACAAGCGGGGCAACGTGCGGGCCAGCACCGAACGGGAGGTGTACCGCGCGATCGCCGACCTCGACCGCCAGCACTTCCTCGTCGACGTGGTGATGCAGACGCCCGAGCGCTTCTCCACCGCCGTCCGGTCGGCGCTGGAGGCGGAACTGCCCACCCTGCGGCCGGCGGTCATCCGGGCCCGGTTCCACTTCCGCGAAACCGGTACCACCGCCGAGGTGGTGGGGACGCTGGACCGGCTGCCCGGCAAGCGGTCACAGGGCGTGATCCTCAAGGCCCCCGCGGTACCGGAGGTCGCCGCCGCGGCGGCCCGCCTCGCCGATGCCGGCATCCCGGTCGTCACCCTGGTCACCGACATCCCCGGCAGCGGCCGCCTCGCCTACATCGGCATGGACAACCGCGCCGCCGGCGCCACCGCCGCCTACCTGCTCAGCCAGTGGCTGCACGATCGGCCCGGCGCCGTGCTCGTCACCCTCAGCAGCACCGCCTTCCGCGGCGAGGAGGAACGCGAGATCGGCTTCCGCGACACCATGTCCCGGCTCCAGCCCGACCGCCGCCTCGTCGACGTCACCGAGGGCGCCGGCCTCGACGACACCCAGTACCGGCTCGTCCTGGCGGCGTTGACCGAGGACCCGCAGATCCGCGCCGTCTACTCCATCGGCGGCGGCAACGTCGCCACCGTGGCCGCGTTCGACGCCCTCGGCCGTCCGTGCCCGGTGTTCATCGGCCACGACCTGGACCACGACAACACCCGCCTGCTGCGCGACCGGCGGCTGTCCGCGGTGCTGCACCACGACCTCAACGAGGACATGCGACGCGCCTGCCAGATCATCATGCAGGCGCACAAGGTGCTGCCCGGGCCCATCGTGGCCTGGCCGTCGAACATCCACGTCATCACTCCGTACAACGTGCCGGGCCGGCCGGTCAGGTGAGCGCTGAAGGTTTTTTGACGGCTCCGGCCGGTTGACCGGTACCGGTCCGGCCGTAGGGTTCTCGTCACACAGCGTGCAACCACTCCGGCCGAACAGGAGCAGATCGTGGCCGAGCAACACCTCCTCGCGACGTGCTGGACCACTGCCGGTGACGTGGGTCCCCACTGCGACGACCAGCGCAGTCGGCTACCGATCCGCGCACGGGTCGACGCCGCAGCCGCTGCCGGCTTCAGCGGTATGGGGTTGCTGCACGCCGACCTCATGCCGGCACTCGACCGGTACGGCGCTCGCGGGCTGCGGACGCTGCTCGACGATCACGGCATCATCGACCTTGAGCTCGAACTGCTGACCGACTGGTGGACCACGGGCCCCGCCCGCGCGCGGTCCGACCGGGTCCGCCGCGATCTCCTGACCGCGGCCGAATCGCTGGGCGCGCACCACATCAAGGTCGCCCCGGACGTCACCGACCTGCCGTGGGACCACGACCACTGGGTCACCGAGTTCGCCGGCCTCGCGGCCCAGGCCGCGAACGCGGGCACCCGGATCGGTCTGGAATTCCTGCCCTGGTCGAACATCAAGACCGTGCACGACGGACTCAAGATCACCCAGGACGCCGACACCGCGGCCGGCGGTCTGCTCATCGACGTCTGGCACACCGAACGGGCCGGCACGCCGCCGGCCGACCTCGCCGCGGTACCGCTGCGTCACATCGTGGGTGTCGAACTCAGCGACGCCGACTCCGAGCCGATCGCAACGCTCTTCGAGGACACGGTGCACCGGCGGCGCCTCTGCGGTGAGGGCACGTTCGACCTGCCGGGCTTCGTCCGGGCACTGCGCAGCGCCGGCTGGCAGGGCCCGTGGGGCGTCGAGATCCTCTCCGACCGGCACCGGCACACGCCGCTACGCGAAGCGGTCGCGGACGCGTACCGCACCGCGCATGGCGTACTGACCCGGGCTTCCTAACGGCTGACCGGGGCTTCCTGACGGACAGCGCCGGGAGCCCCGCCGCGTCGCGGACGCTCCGGTGGGCGGCACCTGCGCTGCCAGGCGGCCCGGAAGCGGGTGCGGCGGCACCGCCCCGGCGTAGGCTGCGGGAGCGCGGCCGGCACGGGCATCGGCCACCAGGCCGGGAGTGCACGGATGTTGGAAGCGTTCGACCTCGATCCTCTCGAAGAGGCGCTGTACCTCGCCCTCGTCGACAGCCCCAGCTGCACCGTCGACGAACTCGCCCGGCTCGCGGACACCACCGGGGACCAGGCGACCGGGATCCTCGACCGGCTGGAGCGGGCCGGACTGATCACCCGCCTGCCGGGAGTGCCCGACCGGTACTGCGCGATCGAACCCAGCATCGGTCTGGCCGCCCTGGTGGCCAACCAGGACCAGCTGGTCCGCCGGGCGGAGGAACAGGCGCAGCGGGCCCGGGCCTCCGCGCACCAGCTCGCCGAGCGGTTCCGCCTGCGCGGCGCCCGGTACCCGCTCGACCTGATCGAGGTCGTGGTCGGTGCCGAGACCGTCCGGCAACGGACGTTCCAGGTCGAACGGACGGCACAGACCGAGCTGCGCGCCATCGACATGCCGCCGTACGTCATCGACATGCCGCCATACGCCGGCGCGGTCAACGAGCCCGCGCTGGAGCTGCTCGGCAACGGCGGGGGTATCCGGTGCCTGTACGACCGGGTCGTCCTCGACCTGCCCGGCAAGCTGGCGGAGATCGAGCGGTACCGCGCCGCCGGCGAGGAGGGCCGGATCCTGGCCGGTGTGCCGTTCAAGCTGCTGCTCGCCGACGACCGGCTCGCGATGATCGTGCTGACCGAAGAGTCGCGTACCGTGTCCAGCGCACTCGTGGTCGGTCCGTCGGCCCTGCTCGGCGGGCTGTCGCGGATGTTCGAGACGCTCTGGCGGCTGGCCACCCCGCTGCACCCGACCGACCCGCAGCCGGGTGCCGACCTGCCCTCGGAGGCCGAGAGCCAGCTGCTGGCCCTGCTCGCGGCGGGGATGACCGACAAGATCATCGCGCGTCGGCTGGGCATCAGCATCCGGACCGCGCAGAAACGCGTCCAGCAGTTGATGGGACGCCTCGGCGTCGACACCCGGTTCCAGGCCGGCCTGCAGGCCAGGACGCGCGGCTGGCTCTGACCGGGGCGACCCTGCCGGCCATGGCCGGCAGGGTCGCGTCACGGGAGTACTACTACCGGATGAGTTCGTCCAGCATCCGCTGGATCCGCGGGTCGATGAGGACGGCGTGGACCGCCTTCGGCGGGGTCTTGGCGTCCACCGGTCCGGGCACCGGGTGGACGGCGTCCTCGAACAGCAGCGGCACCGCGCCGCACACGGTGTGGGCGGGCGGCACGACATCGTCGTTCAGGTAGGCGTCCACCGCGTCGTCGACACACGGGTTGCCGCCGATGGCGTACGCGCCGTGGTCGCCGGCGTCGTCGACCGCGATCAGCCGGGCGTCCTGGTACTGCGCGACGTTACGGGGGGTGTTCTCGTACGCCGTGGCCGGGTCGAGCTCGTTCTGCACCGTGACGATCGGCCCGGACACCCGCGCGTCCGGGTTGGGCAGCGGTTGCGTGGGCAGCGTCCAGTAGCTGCACGTCTCCTGGCTGATCGCGTAGGCGCCCAGGTAGTACTGCGGGCCGAACTTGCGCGCGTAGTTGACGTACCAGCTCGCGCTGTGCCACAGCCCGCCGTCGCCGCAGCGCACGGCGTCGAAGACCCCGTCCACCGGTACCGTGTCACCGGTCGCGGTGCGCGCCGCCGCCTTGAGGGAGGCGAGGGTGTACGGGTGGGCGCCCGGTACCCCGGTCGCCGGCGCCCGGCCGGACAGTTGGGCGCTCACCTGCTGCAACGCCGGTCCGATCCCCGCGGCCAGCTGGCTGCCGTTCAGGTAGTTGATCACCTTGATGAGATAGCCCAGCAGGCACGTCTCGAACTCGGCGTTGCTCGCGGGGTTCGAGTCGATCAGGCACATCTTGACGCCGCCGAGGACGAATGCGCCGACCGCCAGGCCGATTTCGCTGTACATGGACGCAAATAGGTTGGCGTCGATGAGGTTGCCAAAGTCGTTGCCGTCCCCCAGCCGGCGGTGGAATGCGGCGTAGGCCGCCCGGTCCTGCTCGTACAAGGAGTTGACCTGGACCGGCGTCGTACCCACCACCGGCGAGAAGAAGGGGTTACGCGCCGCCCACGGCAGGAACTGCTCCTCGTACCGGCGCTGGACGGCCACTGGCATGACCTCCCAGGTGCTCGACAGGTTGTCCATCCAGCCGGTGTTCGAGTCCAGGATGATCTTGCCAGCGGTGCCCGGGAACACGGCGGCGAACTTCGCGCCCAGCCAGGTGCCGTAGGAGTAGCCGAGGTAGTTCAGCTTGGCCTCGCCGAGCTGCGCCCGGATCAGGTCCATGTCGTGGGTGGTCTGCCAGGTGTTGATGTACCGGGTGAGCGGGTTCGCCGCGCACGCGTCCGCCTGCAGCTTCTCCAGCGCCTGCCGGGCGGCGACCGCCGGCGCCGACAGGTCCCGGTTGTCGTAGCCGACGATGGCGTTCACCTGATCCACCGGCGCGTCGCACTCCAGGTTCGTGCTGTCGCCGACGCCGCGCGGGTCCATCCCGATCAGGTCGTACCGGGCGGCGACGTCCGGGTGCGCAAGGCTGAGTTCCCACCCCAGGCTGGTACCGCTGCCGCCCGGCCCGCCCGGGTTGAGCAACAGGATCCCCTTGCGGCGGGCCTGATCCGTCGCACGGATACGGCTGATCGCGATCGTCAGGGTCGGCCCCGCACCCGGGTTCGCCCAGTCGCGGGGCACCGTCACGCTGGCACACTCCGGTACGAGTCCGCCGAGGTCGGACGTGTACCACCAGCACGGCCCCCAGCTGATGTTCTGGTGGGGGTAGCTCGGCGCCGCAGCGGATGCGGTACCGCCGGGAAGGAGGGCGATCACCAACACGGCGGCGACGGCGCTCGCCAGCAGCCGGCTCCATCGGCCGGGTCCGCGCGCCGGGAACGGTACTCTCATCAGCGTTCTCCTCTTGGGAAGTCGCGCCAGGACGCCAACCGCAGGCAGGCGTCAGCAGGCCGGGCCGCCTGGGTGGGTATACCCGGCCCGACCTGCGGCGATCTTCGCACGGCGCGGAGGAGAGTCGGAATATGGTAGTGGCGGGCGTAAATACGCCCCTGCGCGTTTACGTCAGCGCACCCGCCCGCCGGGCGGCGTCGGCGGCCCCGGATTCGGCCTCCAGGCGCACGCCGTCGCGCGGGTCGAGGACGAGCCGCAGGACCGAGTCCGCGCCGACCCGGTCGGCCAGCGCCGCGGCGGCGCGGGCGGGGTCGGCGGCGTCGACCACGGCGACCGCGACACCACCGTCGGCGAGCAGGTCCGCGATGAGGTCGTACTCGGCGGACGACGGGTCGCCCGCGTCGACGACGAACCCGGCGACCCGGTGCCGCGGCAGGCGGTCGCGGATCGCGGCGACCAGTTGCAGTGGCGACAGGGAACCCACCGGCGGCGCGTCATGGCCGTACACGACGACCAGCTCGCGCCGGGTGGCCAGCTCCGCCAGGACCGCCGGTACCGTGCCGGGGCGCGCCACGGTGTCCGCCGCCGCCAGGGTCACCGCGGTGGTACCCGTCGCCGTGTACTTCGCGTCCGCGAGAGCGGCCGGCGTGGCATGCAGCGTCGGGAAGCTCAGCGCGTCGAACCACTCATGCCGGCGGCACAGGTAGCTCGCCGCGGCGGCGACGCCGGACAGCAGCATGATGCCGATCGTGTAGCTGGCATCCAGCGCGTGCACCACGCCGAGCAGCGCCGTCATCAGCAGGCCGCTCAGCCCGCCGGCCGCACCGACCACGCCGATGACCAGGCCGGTCTGCTCCGGCGGTACCGCCCGGCCGATCACGTACAGCAGCCCGCCGGCAGCGGTACCCGCGGCCACCGCGACGCCGACCAGAGCCGTGATCACCACCGGCAGCGGCGGCTCGAACGCGATCAGCACGCCCAGCGCGGCGACCAGCAGGTAGCACCCGGCCAGCAGCGGCGCCGGCCGGTACCGCGCGGTGAGCCAGCCACCCGCCGGCCGGGTGACCGCGGCGGCGCCGACGAACACCGCCGCGTACAGCGCGGCCGACCCGAGGGCCTGATGGTAGGTGCTGTACAGGTACCGGGACAGGAACAGCGCGACGGCGAGCAGTGGGCCGCAGGCCGCCGCGAAGAGCAGGCACCACTGCCGGGTGGCCGGTGGGCGCAGCACGTCGAGCGTGTACCTCGGCAGTGACCCGCGATGGGCCGGTGCCGGAGCGTCGCGGATGACCAGCGCGGCGACCACGGCGTACCCGGCGAGCACGGCGCCCAGGCCCACGGTGACGGCGTGCCAGGCGGCACGGTCCAGCAGCGGTACCGCGCCCAGGATCGGCGCCGCGCCGATGACTCCGGCCCCGAACACGCTCAGCCGCAGCCCGCGCCGCCGGGGCTTACCCGCGCGGGCGACCAGGGAGGCGCCCACCGCGAAGGCCGTGCCGGCCAGCCCGAGGGCGACCGCCACGGCGACCAGTGCGGGGCCGGAGTCGACGAAGGTGAGCGCGAGTACCGAGCCGGCGCTGATCAGGCTCACCACCGGCATGACGACCCGGGCACCGTACCGGTCGGTGAGCGCACCGGCCGGTACCCGGGCGGCCGATCCGACGGCGACCGGCACCGCCAGGAGCAGGGCGGCCCCGGCGGAGCCCAGCTCCAACGGCCGCACCACAACGCCGATCATGAACCAGGCACCGGCGTTGAGCGCCAGCCCGATGATCGCCATGACCGTCATCAACGCCGGATGGCGCAATCCCGATTCGTCGACCATGAACAGCCGCAGGCGCGTCTCCACCGAGCCACCTCGATTCCACAGGTGGAGGCCGTGCGGTGGTGCCGTGGCCCGCTCCGCCGCCGGCCTTCCAGGACAGGGTACGAACAGTTGTATGGTCATTTCGACTGTGGGCTCATTCGGATGCAGCTGTACCCGAACGAGGTACCTACGTACTTTTCCGTGGCGGCCTCGGTAGAACTCCCGTGGTGGCCGGGCGGCCGGGCCGATGAACTGGATGACATGGCGTTCCGGCGACGACACCCGACAGCACCACCGTTCGGCAGCGCCGTTCCCGGTGGACAACCCGAGCTGTGCGATCTGTGCGGCGCGGTGATCCGGGACGGCAGCGAACTGTACGCGACGGTTGCCGACTCCTCGGCGGTCGACCCGTACCGGCCGGCGCTCGACGGCCAGCGGCGGCTGGTCGCCTGCGGGCCCGGTCACCTGAAGCAGCTGGTCGACCGGTACCGCGACCGGCCGTTCGACGACGAGGAACTCTGGGCGTACATCCTCATGCGGGCGCAACGGTGCTCCGGTCCGGACACCGACCTTGACGATCTGGCCGACATCACCGGGCTGACCATCGGACAGCTGATGAGAGCCGACCGGTGGCAGGCGGTGTGGCTGCAGTGGGTACCCGAGCGGACCCGGGGTACCGCCGGCTGACGCACCCGGCCCGGCCCCGGTACTCCCCCGGGAGTAGCCCGGTTGTCGCCCCCGGTCGGACGACAGCCGGGCGGCGCGCGCCGATGCTGGGGGAATGACCCCCATGACCACCATCCCGGCCGGCACGAGGAACGTGCGCCGGGTCGCAGCCGTACTGACGGCCGTCGCGGCGACGCTGGCGGTCGCCTCCGCACTGCACCTGTCCGGTCTCGTCGCGGGGCGCGGCGCACCGTACAACCCCGACGGCGCCGGTGTCGGGGAGGCGGTCATCGGGGCCGTCCTCGTCGTGAGCGCGGTCGTCATGCTGCGCCGCCCGGACCGGGCGCGCGGGATCGGTCTCGCGGCGACCGGGTTCGCGACGGCCGGCTTCCTGGTCGGCCTGAGCTTCACCGCGCGCGGCGGGCACTGGCCGGACATCGCCTACCACCTCGCGGTGCTGCCCGTCCTGATCGCCAGCCTGGTGGTGCTGATCCGGTCCGGACCGCCGCGCTGATCAGGAGGTCACCGTGTCAGGAGGTCACCGTGGGGGCGGCGTCGCGGTGGCCGGCGTCGAACAGCTGCCCGCGCACCGCGCCGCCCGGGAAGTCGGCGGTGTGCAGGTTGACGTAGAAGTTCGCCGGGTGGCTGGCGATCTGCCGGACCAGGTCGGGGTCGAGCCCGCCGACGGTACCGGCGACCCCGGTGAACGTGCTGGGCAGCCCGGAAGGCGCGGCGAACAGGGGTAGCGCCGGTGGCCCGTCCGCGCCGATGCCACCGGTGTGGATGTGCGCGTAGGTCGGCGTCGCGATACCCGACCAGGTGAACGCGAAGTCCACAGTGGACCTGCCCGCCCGGACGAACGACACGGCGTGCCCGCCCCGGTCGCCGATCACCGCACCGCCGTCGACCTGCACCGCCTGGGTACCGTCGAGCAGCGCGGTCAACGGGCCGGCGTGCAGGAACGCGCTCAGGTCCACCGGGCGGCCGAGCGGGCGGAGCTGGCCGCGCAGCGCCCCGCCCGGGTACTGCGCGGTGTCCAGGCTCGCGTAGTAACCGGCCGGGTTGACCTTCAGCGCGTCGAGTACCTTGCTGTCGGACACCGTCAACGTGCCCACCGCCGCGTCGAGGGTGTCCGGGACCGGGGTGCTGAAGAACGGAAGCTGCACCGCCCCGTTGTGGCCGGCCCCGCCGACATTGACGTGGTTACCGGTCGGTGCGCCGATGCCCTGCCACCACACGCCGAACGACGCCTGGTCGCCCTCGATCCGTACCACCTCGACCGCCTGCCCGCCGTGTGCGGGCGACCCGGTGCCGGCGTCGAACGTCGCGACCAGGAACGTCGCACCAGTTCCCGCGGGCCCGGTTGCCGCGCTGGACACCTGCATACCGGGCATGTTCATCACCGTGCCGGGCCGGGCACTGGCCGCCGTGCCGGGCTTCGCGCCGGCCGTCGCGGCGCCCGCCGCGGACGGATGGCTGTGCGTGAGGGAAACCATGGCGACGCACGCGTTGGCGACGGTACCGAACGCGGCCACCGCGGCGACCGACAGCGCGATCTTCGACGGCGTCACAGCGAACATCGAGTCTCTCCCCGGGGGACTGCGGTCCGGCGCCGGGTGCGCCTGGATCATCCCTCACACGAGGACGCTTCTGGAATGGTTCAAGAAAGTTCCGGGGCCCGTCCCGTGAAGCGGGGATGGCGCGGCGGTACCGCCGCCGTGAGGCTTGGCGCAGGCGCGACGAAAAGGCGGACAGAACCGTGCGAGTCAACCGCAGGGTACTCGACCAGATCGACTCGCCGATCAGCACGGCGTACGCGCTGGTCAGCCCGCCCGAAGGCGATCCGGCGCTGCTCGACCTGGCGCAGGCGGCTCCGCGGTACCCGCCCGCACCGGTGGTCGTCGACCACGTCACCCGGATCGCCCGCGGCCGGCACGGTGGTACCTACACGGAGGTACCCGGCCTGCCGCACCTGCGCGAGGCGTTCGCCGCGGAGCTGAGCCGCGACTACCAGGGCTCGGTCGCCCCGGACAACGTCGTGGTCACCGCCGGCTGCAACCAGGCGTTCAGTCTGGTCGCCGCGGCATTGGCCGGTACCGGTGACGAGCTGATCGTGCCGCTGCCGTACTACTTCAACCACGACATGTGGCTGCGGATGACCGGCATCCGGCCGGTGTACCTGCGACCAGGACCCGACCTGGTGCCCCGCGCGGCCGATGCGGAGCCGCTGATCACGCCACGTACCCGCGCCATCGTGCTGGTCACCCCGGGCAACCCCAGCGGCGTGACGATCGACCCCGCGGGCATCGCCGCCTTCGCGGAGCTGGCACGGCGGCACGACATCGCGCTGATCGTCGACGAGACGTACCGGTCGTTCCGCGGCACCGACGAGCCGGCCCACCACCTGTTCGCCGATCCGCACTGGGACCGCACCCTGGTGAGCCTGCACTCGTTCGCCAAGGACCTGGCGATCCCCGGGTACCGGGTAGGTGCCGTGGTGGCCTCGCCGGAGGTCAACCGGCAGGTGTGCAAGCTGCTGGACTGCGTGGCGGTCTGCGCGCCACGGATCGGCCAGGAAGCGGCCTGGGCGGGTCTGGTCCACGCGCGCGGGTGGCGCCGCGCGCGGGCGCGCGACATCGCCCGGCAACGGGCATGGTTCACCGCGGCCATGGCCGGCCGGCCCGGTGGCTTCGAGCTGCTGTCGTGCGGTGGGTTCTTCGGGTGGATCCGCCACCCGTTCACCGACCGGCCGACCGACGACGTCGCGCGCGACCTCGTCACCAGGTACCACACGCTCCTCATACCCGGAACCGCGTTCCTGCCCGAGGACCAGGGCATGCTGCGGGTGAGCGTGAGCAACCTCGACCGGGCGGCGGTCGGTACCTTCGTCGACCGCTTGACGGAAGCGGGGCGTGTCCTCGGTTCACAGGACAGCCGCGCCCTGGGCCGATCGGGTTAGCCTGCCGGGACGTGGGCGGGTCGGGCGACTGCATGGAGGGCCGCGCATGCGCCACGAGAGGCAGCGCAACAGGTGGCTGCCGCGCGCGCCGCAGCCGGCGGCCACCGGCCGGGTCTTCCTCATCCCGTTCTCCGGCTGCGGGGCGAGCCTGTACCGCCAGTGGCCGCGCCAGCGCGACGGCGTCGAGTTCCTCCCGGTCGAGCTGCCCGGCCACGAGACGCGGTTCGCCGAACCCACCTTCGAGACCTACCAGGAGCTGGCCAAGACCATGGTCGCCGGGCTCGAACCGTACCTCGACGTGCCCTTCGCGTTCTTCGGCCACTGCGGGGCGGCGCTGGCCGGGTACGAGGTCTGCGCTGAGCTGACCCGCGCCGGGCTGCCCACGCCCACCCGGGTGTACGTCTCGTCGGAGGTCGCCCCCCAGGACGGCCCGACCGGCCGGTACCTGTCGATGGACGACGCCGAGCTGCGCGCCGAGCTGGCGCGGCTGATCCATGAGCTGGGCGGCACCGTCACCGACGAACTGGTCGACCTGCACCTGAGCGTGCTGCGCGCCGACGTCGAGGCGAACAAGCGCTATGTGATGCCCGAGGTGTTCCGCCTGCCCTGCCCGATCACCGCGATCGGCTGGACCGGGGACACCGAGGTCGCGTACTCGACGATGGGTGGCTGGGTCGAGTGCGGCGACACGACCTTCGTGCTCCTGGAGGGCAGTCACCACCGGTTCACCGAGGCGCCCGCCGCGCTGCTGGACGTGCTGACCTCCGGCGTGAAGGAGAGACCATGACCGAGTCCCGCTCCGGCCTGCGCGCCTACCTGACCGTCTGGGCCGGCCAGTTCCTCTCGCTGCTGGGGTCGGGCCTGAGCGGCTTCGCGTTGGGCGTGTACGTGTACCGCCTGACCGGCTCGGCCACCACGCTGGGGGTCATCTTCGCGCTGGGCCTGCTGCCGTCGATCCTCGCCGCCCCGTTCGCCGGGTCCCTGGTCGACCGGTGGGGCACCAGGCGTGCCCTGCTGGTGAGCAACGCCGGCAACATGGCCATCACGCTGGTCCTGGCCGTGCTGCTGTACACGCACACCTTCCAGGTCTGGCACGTCTTCCCGATCGTCGCCGTCAGCTCGCTGGTCGCCGCGCTGGAGGTACCGGCCTTCGGCGCCCTGGCGCCCCAGCTGGTGGCCAAGGAACAGCTCGGACGGGTCAACGGACTGCGGATGTTCGCGGTGGCGGCCAGCCAGGTGCTGGCGCCGGTGACCGCCGGCTTCCTACTTCTCGCCATCCAGATCCAGGGGATCATCCTGGTCGACTTCGTCTCCTTCCTGGTGGCCATCCTCACCCTGCTCGCGGTACCGATCCCGGCGCCGCCGCCGACCGACGAAGCGGCAACCACCGGAGAACTGCGCCTGTGGGCGGACTTCACGGAGGGCTGGCGCTACATCGCGGGCCGGCCCGGGCTGCTGGGTCTGCTGGTGTTCCTCGCCTCGGTGAACTTCAGCGCCGGGTTCATCGACCTGTTGATCACCCCGCTCGTCCTCTCCTTCGCCTCCCCCGGCTCGCTCGGCACCGTGCTGACCCTGGGCGGCATCGGCATGGTCGTCACCAGCGTGGCGGTGAGCGTCCGGGGCGGCCCGCGCCGCCGGGTCCGCGGCATCCTCGGATTCTCGCTGGTGATGGCGGCGGCGACGGTGCTCGGCGCGGCGCGGCCGGACGTGGTCCTGGTAGCGGTCGCGGCCTTCATCTTCATGGGTGCCCTGGGCGTCGCCATCAGCACCAACCAGACCATCTGGCAGACCAAGGTGGAGCAACGGCTGATGGGTCGGGCCATCTCGATCGTGAACATGGTGTCGCAGGTACCGCAGCTCGTCGCGTACACGGTGGCGGGTCTGGCGGTCGACCGCGTCTTCGCACCGCTGGTCGGTCGCGACCGGGTCCGGTCACCGGCACTGGCGACGCTGGTCGGCAACGGACCCGGCCGCGGGATCGCGCTGCTGATGATGGTGATGGGCGTCCTGATCGCGCTCTCGGTCGCGGTCGCCGCGGCGAACCCGCGACTGCGCGGCCTGGAAGACGAGCTGCCGGATGCGGTACCCGAGACGGTGGCGCCTCCCGTGCCCACCACAGCGACGGCGCCGCGGTGAGCGGGTCACGCTCACCACGGCGCCGCCGTCAGGTCACGCCTTGACGGGAGTGGGCAACGCCCTGGCGGGTACCGGGGGCAGCCCGCACGCGGCGCGGAACTCGTTGGTGTCGTGCAGGTGTGGGAACGGGTCGTCCGGTACCGGGACGCCGAGCGCGTCGGCGATCGGCTCCCAGCCGTCGCCGAGGTTCCAGACCACGAGCCGCTCCGGCGGCACGTAGGCCTTGATCGCCGCGATCCGGTCGTGGTACATCGCGCGAACCCAGTCCCGGTCCTCGAAGCGGCCGCGGAAGTCGCCCTGCCAGACGAGCTTCTCGATGACCCGCCACAGCTCGGGCGACGCCATGCGTGCCGCGTCCGGTGGCAGCTCGCCGGCGAGGGCGGCCCGCTTGACGGCGAGCAGGGTGTTCTCGCAGCTGCGGTAGAAGTCGTCGAAGTCGCGCACGTTGAGAAGGACCGTCGCGGCGGGGAACGCGTCCACCAGTTCCTGCCAGAGGGTGCACGCGGGCCAGTCCACAGTGGACTGCCACGGTGCGAAGACCGCACCCCAGTCGACCTTCTCGCCGTCGGCGATCCGGATCCAGTACGGCAGGTCGCGCGCGCGGTCCGGGCCGTTGATCAGGTCCAACATGTGGAAGCAGGGGCCTACGCCGAGCTGGTCGAGCGCGGCTTTCAACGACAGGGTGCCGGTACGGCCGAACCCGACGCCGACTACTTTCATGACGGGACGCTCCTTTGCTGGGCGACATGGACAGGGACGGGTGCCGGCCCGGCGCCGGTGCTGGTCCTGCGCCGGCTCAGCGACACCGGCACCGAGCGGTAGCCACGGAAGAAGTTCGACTCCAGCCGGGTGGGTTCCCCGGTGAGCTCGGCGCCCTCGACGAGATCCGCGAGCGCCCGCACGACCGCCCCGACCTCGATGCGGGCGAGCAGTGCCGCGATGCAGTAGTGCGGGCCCTGCCCGAAGGCGAGGTGCGGGTTCGGCCACCGGGTGGCGCGCAGCTCGTCCGGGTCGTCGAACACGTCCTCGTCGCGGTTGGCCGAGCGCACCCACAGGGTGACGAACTCGCCGGCCCGCATGGTGACGCCGTCGACGTGCAGGTCATCGAGGAGCACGCGCATCATGTGGTTGACCGGTGTCTCGCGCCGCAGGATCTCCTCGGTGGCGACGTCCGGGTCGGCGTCCCCGCCGCGCAACCGCGCCCAGAACACCGGCTCGGTCACCATGGTGAGCGCGGCGGCGCTGGACGAGTGCCGGGCGGTCTCGTTGCCGCCGGCGATCAGGTCGTGGCAGTTCATCACGGCCATCGCGCGGCTCATCGGCCGGCCGTCGACCCGGGCACCGGCGAGCACGGTGGCGACGTCGTCGCCGGGCCTGCGCCGCTTGGCCGCGATCAGCGCGTCGCAGTACGCGAACAGCTCGGTGTGCGCGGCCATCTGCGCGCCTGACGTGCGGTACCCGGATCCGCCGAACGCGGTCTGGGTGAGCGCGACGACGTGGCCCCGGTCGCTGTCGGGTACCCCGAGCAGGTCGCAGATCACCACGGCGGGCATCGGCGCGGCCACCGCCGCGACGAAGTCGACGCCCGGTTCGGCCGCGGCCCGCGACACCAGCCGCCGGGCCAGCTGCCGGGTGCTGTCGGTGAGCCGCCGCATCAGTTTCGGGGTGAACGCGGCACCGAGCACGCGGCGCATCTCCGCATGGCCGGGGCCGTCGCTGACGAGCAGGGACATCCCACCCGCCGCGGCGCTCGCCACGATGTCGGTCGCCTTCTCGCCCAGATGGTTGCCTTTCTCCGACGACAACAGGTGACCGTGCCTGAGCACCTGCTTGATCTGCTCGTGGCGGGTCACCGCCCAGTGGTCACGGATGCCGCGGGACCGGATCGGCACACCCGCCCGGCGCAACGTGCGCCAGATCCGCTCCGGCCGCTCGGTGCCGTACAGCTTCGGGTCGGTGAGGTCGACGGTCCTCGCTTCCTCGAGGACGTCGTCCGGGTGGCACGACTCGTCGGGGTTGGTCGGCATGCTCGCCCCTGCCTGGTGTCGGCGTTGCCCAGACGGTACGGGGATGCACCGGCGCCACGGGTGTCACGTAAAGCAGTGGCCGTGCCGGCAGGCGTATGGTGCGTGTCGCGCATGCGAGCAGCGAGCAGCGTCAACGGGCGATCGCCGGGGCGGCCTGCGCGGCCGGCCCGGGGTGACCGCGCGGACCGGGTCAGCGGGCATCGCCGACGTGGTCGGCATGGGTACCGCGGGCGATGCGACGAAGCTCCAACCGTCGCTCGCGGCGGTCGGCCGGGCCGGGCCGGCGCGTCGGCTCGGTCGGTCGCCGCGCCGGTCCGGGCTGCGCGGACAACGCCTCGGCGAGCCGCCGTACCGTGGGGAACCGGAAGAACGTCAACAGCTCCACCGGCCGGCCGAGTTCGGCCTGCACCAGATCGTGCAGCCGCAACAGCGTCAACGACGTGCCGCCGGCGTCGAAGAAGTTCGTGTCGGGCGAGAGGTCGTCCTGCCCCAGTAGGCCACCCCACAGCTGCAGGAGGCGGGGTACCAGATCGGGGAGGTCCGCGCCCAGGTTGCGTCCGGCCGCGGGAGCCGCCATGGCGACCAGCGCGGCGTGGTCCACCTTCCCGTTCGGCGTCAACGGGATGCGTGGTACGACGGTCACCATCGCCGGCTGCATCGCCGCCGGCAGCATTCCGCCCAGGTGCGCGCCGACCCGCTGGCGCAGCGCCTCGGCGGGTTCGGCGGCCGTCGGCGCGACGAACAGCACCGGGCTGCCCTGGCCGGCGTCGGCGACGACCGCGCACTCCTGCACACCGGCGCACGCGCGCGCCATGTGCTCGATGTCGGCCGGCTCCACCCGCTGCCCGTTGACGCTCAGCTGCGCGTCGAGCCGGCCGAGGAACTCCACCACGCCGTCCGGGCGCTGCCGGCCCCGGTCGCCGGTCCGGAACACCCGGACGTCCGGCAGGCCCCAGGGATCGGGCCGGAACCGGTCACCGGTCAGCTCCGGCTCGCCGAGGTACCCGAGGGCGACCTGGGTACCGCGGACGGCGATCTCACCGGTCTCGTTGACCGCCGCCCGGCGCATCCGCCCATCGAGGACGAGGAGCTGGGCGCCGCAGACGCCGGTACCGACCGGGGGCGGGTCGAGCTCCTCGGCCAGGTCCACCAGGCCGACCCCTTGCGGCGTCTCGGTGGTGCCGTACAGGGAGATCCGTCGCGCGGCGGGGCACAGGGACCGTGCGGCGGCGGCCACGTCCGGAGTGACCGGGGCACCGCCCAGCGCGAGCAGCTGCACGTCCGGCAGTTCGGCGTCACCGTCCCTGGCCGCGGCCCGCAGCATCCGGGCCATGGCCGGGGTCAGGTGCAGCACGGTGATCCGTTCGGCTCTGATCCAGTCCAGCAGCCGGCCGGGTACCACGCTCACCTCCTCCGGCGGCAGGCAGGCCGTCGCCCCGAACGTCAGCGGCAGGAGGAGTTCGCGCAGCAGCGGATCGTGACCCAGTCCCGCGAGGACGGCGAAGCGGTCCCGTGCGGTGAGCGCGAACGTCTCCGGGTACCACCGCAGGAACCGCAGAACGGGTTCCGCCGAGCCGAGCACGGCGTGCGGCCGCCCGGTGGTACCCGAGGTGAACGCGACGTAGGCCGCCTCCGGCGGCAGGCGGCAGGGCGGCAGCGCCGGGTCGGGCGGCCAGTACGCCAGTCCCCCGGCCAGCTGGGTACCGGCGCCCCCGTCCGGGAAGTGCGGCGGCCTGCCGAGCGGACCGGTGAGCCACCACGCGGGCGCGGCCGCGGATGCCGACCGCCGCAGCCACCCGTCGGGATGCTTCGGATCCAGCACGGCGAAGGCGGCGCCGGCCTGCCGCACGCCCAGTAGCGCCACACCGAGTTCGGGCGTGCGTCCGGTGAACACCGCGACCAGGTCGCCCGGCCCCACCCCGGCGGCGGTCAGCGCGCCGGCCAGGGCACCGGCCCGCGACCGTACCTCGGCGTGGCTCAGTGCAACGCTCCCCGCGCGGATCGCCGGCCGATCACCGCCGCCGTCCGGACCCGGCCAGGCCGCCACGTCGCCGGGCGTGGCATGCGGCGTCGGCGACGGCAGGGCCGGCGGGGGCGGCGGGGCCGGCGGTTCGAGGACGAGCCGGTCGAGCGGCCGGTCCGGGTCGGCGGCGATCTGGTCGAGGACGTGACACAGCTGGTCGCCGAACGCGATCATCCGGTCGGCGGCCAGCACCTCGGGGTCGTGCACGACGGTGAGGTGCAGCCCGTCGTCGCGGCGATCGACGTACAGGCAGAGGTCGTAGAGCGAGCCCGGCAGCGGCGGCTCTTCGGCGTCGACCGCGAGGCCGGTCGCATGCACCGCTCGCCTCGGGTACGACAGCAGGTTGCACCAGACCCGGAACAGCGGCGCACGGGTGCTCCGCGCGGGCGGCGAGACCGCGGCCACCACCTGCTCGAACGGGACGGTACCGTGCCGCAGGGCGTCCGCCAGCGTGCGGTGGGTGCGCCGGAGGTACTCCAGCACGCCCGGCCCGCCCCGGCGGTCCACGCACAACGCGAGGGTCCGGTTGAAGAAACCCACGACGTCCTCGGTACCCGCGACCTCGCGGCCGGCGGTGGGCACCCCGACGACCACCCGGTCGGTGTCCCCGTAGCGCATCACCACCAGCCCGAGCGCGGCGACGAGGACGCTGAACAGGGACGCCCGTTCCCGGCGCGCGACCCGCTCCAGGCGCAGTGCCACCGACTCGGGCACCAGCCGCGTGAAGCGAGCGCCGGGGAACCGGGTGCGCTCGACCGTCAGCCGCCGCTGCGGCAGGACCGGCTCCGGTACCGGTTCGGCGAACTGCCGACGCCAGTAGTCAAGCGCCTCCGGCGCCGCCTCGGTGTCCGGCGCCGGCTGCGCAACGACGCCCGGGTCGAGGGCGGGCCAGTCCGGTGCGCGGCCGGTGACGCGCGCCGTGTACGCGGCCCACAGGTCCCGCTGCAGGATCTCCATGGACCAGCCGTCCGTGACGAGGTGGTGCACGACCAGCAGCAGCCGGTGGTCGTCCGGTGCATGGCGGACGAGGTCGGCACGCACCAGCGGTCCGGCGGCGAGGTCGAACCGTTGCTGGGTGAGCCCGGTCAGGAACGCCTCCTGTCCGTCCGCCCGCGGCGCGTCGTGTACCCGGATCATCGACGCGGGTACCGCCCCGGCCGGGGCCCGGCGTTGCACGGGTTCGCCATCGACGACGGGGAAGCTCGTGCGCAACGCCGGGTGGCGGACCAGGACGTCGCGCAGCGCGCCGGACAGGGCCGCGCGGTCCAGGTTGCCGCGCAGCCGCAGGAGCACCGGGACGTGATAGGCGGTGCAGTCCGGGTAGATCTGGTGCAGCAGCCACAGCCCGTGCTGGGACGGCGTCAGCGGCAGGTCCCCGTCGACCGCGGCGGCGGCCTCGGGGGCCGACGGTTCCGGTGCACCACGCGGGTCCGGTCCAGCACGCGACTCCAGCAGCGCCGCGAGGTCGCCGAACGTCGTGCAGTCCAGCACCTCGGCCATGCTCACCGGCCGGCGCAGCTCCTGTCGGACGAGGGTCGCGAGGCGCAGCGCCGCGATCGAGTCACCGCCGCAGTCGAGGAAGCCGGCGTCCGGTTCGACCGGCCCGGTGCGCAGAACCCGCTCCGCGAGCCGGATCAGCTGCTCCTCGGTACCCGCGCGCGGGGCGCGTCCCGACCCGTGCGGCCCGCCGGACTCCGCGATCGCGCGCAGCGCGGCCCGGTCGAGCTTGCCGTTGCGGGTGGTCGGCAGTGCCGGTACCACATGCACGGTCGCCGGCACCAGGTGCGCCGGCAGCTCCTCCTGCAGCGCCCGGCGCAGGTCCGCCCCGGTCGGGGCGGTGCGCCCCGGCGTGGGCCGCAGCGTCACGAAGGCTTCCAGCCGGGTGGCCGCCGCGGAGCGACGCAGCAGGGCGACCGCGCTCGCCACCGCCGGCAGCCGGGTCAGACCGGACTCCACCTCGGCCGGCTCGACGCGGTAGCCGTTGACCTTCACCTGGTCGTCGCCGCGGCCGTGGAACACCAGGTTGCCGTCGGCGAGCCGCGAGACATGGTCCCCGGTCCGGTACATGCGGGCACCCGGCCGACCGGCGAACGGGTCCGGCACGAACCGGGCCGCCGTCTCCCGCACGCCGCCGAGGTACCCGTATGCGACGCCCTCGCCGCCGACATACAGCTCGCCGGTCTCGCCACCGTCGACCGGAGTTCCGTCCGGACGCAGGACGTGCACGGTCGTGTGCCGCAGCGGCCCGCCGATGGGGGTCCGCCGGTTGGGGTCCACCGCGTCGTCGCGGTACGACGCGTCGAGCGAGTACGCGGTTGCGCACACGTGCGTCTCGGTCGGGCCGTACCCGTTGATCACATGCAGCCCGGGTACCCGCGCGACGAGGTCGCGGAGCAGCCCTTCGGGGATGGGCTCGACGCCGACCAGCAGGCGGCGCAGCCGCGGCATGGGCCGGGTGCGTACCCGGTCGGCCAGGTCCGGCAGCATGAACGGCGGCAGATAGGCGCTGGCCACCTCCTCGGCCGCCAGCAGGTCCAGCACCGCACCGGTGTCAACGCGGACGGCGCCGGGCACGATCACCAGGGTCCCGCCGAGGAGCGCGGAGAACATCTCGTAGACGGACACGTCGAACGCCGGTGACGTCCACATCGAACAGCGGCTGCCCAGCGGCAGCGGGCGACGCGCGACGAAGTCGGCCACCAGGTCGACGACACCCGGGTGGTGGCACACCACGCCTTTCGGGCGGCCGGTGGAGCCCGAGGTGTAGATCACGTAGGCCGGCCGGTCCGGGTACGGGTCGGGTCCGGGCAGGCGGGCCGGGGATGCCGGTACCGGGATCGGGACGGGTTCGACCACGGTCCCGGCGGGTACCCAGTCCGCGCGGTCGCCCACGACCACCCGCACCCCGGCGTCCTCGACGACCCGACGCAGCCGTTCGGGCGGATCTCCGGCATCAAGCGGCAGGTACGCGGCTCCGGCCGTCAGCACCCCGAGCGCCCCGACGACCAGCCCGGTGGAGGGTGGGGCGTGCACGGCCACCACGCTGCCCGGGCCGGTACCGAGATCATGCAGCCGACCGGCGAGCGCGATGGCGGCGGCGGACAGCTCGCCGTAGCTGGTCGACCGGCCGTCGTCGCGGACCGCTTCCAGCCCCGGGTCGAGCTGGGCGCGCGCGTGGACCAGCCGGTCGATCGGCCGGCGGATGGGTCGCCCCGGCGGCCGACCCGACCAGATCGCCTGCACCAGGTGACGGTCGTCAGCGTCGTGGTCGTCAGCCACCACGGCGGTGCTCCGCGGTCAGGCGGCCGCGCACGACCTCGGTGACGCCATCCAGCGTGGAGTGGTCGAAGAGCAGGGCGATGTTCAGCTCCACCCCGAACTCGGCCCGGATCCGTGCCATCAGGTCGATGGCACTGAGCGAGTTGCCGCCGAGCTCGAAGAAGTCCTCGCCCTCGCCGATGTCGTCCGACCCGAGCGCCGAGGCCCACAACCGGCGCAGCCGCTCCGGTACGTCGTCGGCTCCAGTGGCGCCCGCCGGGCTTCCCGCGCCCGCCGGGCTTCCCGGGTGTGCCGCGGCCTGCTCGGCCGTCGCCGCCGGCCGCGTCGGTACGGGTGCCACCGGCGTCGAGCCGCCGTCCATGGACGACGAGCCGTCGGTGCGTGGCGCTGCGGGCAGCGGCACCGGCCGGCCGGCCCGGAAGGGTCGCACGAGCACGTGGCGCGGTGGCCGGGAGGCCAGCAGCTCCAGGGTGAGCCGGACCCCGATGTCGGGCGGCACCCCCTCGTCGGCGGACCGGTCGGGGTCGCCGGCGTCGGCCCGCCGGGCCCGGTCGGCGGCCGCCTCGGACTCCTGCAGGTAGTTGCGCTGCGCCACCCGCATCGTGAAGCCCTCGAACTCCGCCAGCACCCGGCCGTCGTCCGCCACCAGGGTGACATCGGCGACGATCAGCCCCTCCGGCGCGGGGTGCCGGACGATGTAGCTGGTGAACGTGGCGGGCAACCGCTCGTGGACGACCACGGACTGGTACATGAACGGCAGGAGGATGCCGTCGCGCTCCGGGTCGCGTGCCGAGGACACCGCCGTGTCGAGCAGGGCCGGGTGCAGGGGATGCCGGTCCAGGTCCTCCCGGAACTGTTCCGGCAGGTGCAGGCAGACCATCTTCTCCGGGCCGCCGCCGGGCGGCAGCCGCAGTTCCGTCGCGTTGTTCCAGCGCGGGCCGAAGGTGAACAGCCGGCGCGGTCCGTTGATCGGTTCGGGGGCGCGCCGGTCGGTCAGCCGCTCCCGGATCGACACCAGGTCGACGGCGGGCGCCGGTGGCGCATCCGCCGACGCCTGCCCGGTCGCGTGGACCACGGATTCACCGCCGTCCGTGGCCTGGGTGCTCAGCGTGAACGCCCAGCCGTTCGCGTCGGGCTCGAACGCGATCGTCACCCGACGCGGTCCGGTCACCACGAGCGGGTGGCGCAGCACCACCTCGCGCAGCCGCACGGGCGCGCCGGCAGTGTCCGGGAACGTCTCGGTGAGGGCACGGACCAGCAGGTCGAGCTGGCCGGTACCGGGCAGGACCGACGTCCCGTCGATCCGGTGCTCGTCCAGGAAGGGGTACTCGGGGCGCAGGACCAGCTGCCAGCTGCGGCCGGCACCGGACGCCGCGCCGGTCGGGGCGCCGTCGGCAGGCGGGCGGGCGGCCATCCCCACCTCGCTCCAGGAGGGCCAGCCGATGCTCACCGCCCTGCCTTCCGCCAGGGACGTGGTGGCGACGAACGCGTCCAGGAAGGCGTTGGCCGCGGCGTAGTCGCCGCTGCCGACCAACCCGTTGACCGCCGCCCGGCTGGAGAAGGCGACGAAGAAGTCGAGCGGCGGGCGGCCGGCGAAGACCTCTTCCAGGGCCAGGGTACCGGCGACCTTCGGGCGCAGTACCTCCCCGAACCGGTCCCGGTCGCGCAGCAGCAGCATGCCGTCACCGGGTACCCCGGCGAGGTGGAAGATGCCGTTCACCGGCCCGACCCGCGCCGTCACGGTGTCGGCGACGCGGCGCAGGGCGCGCAGGTCGGCGACGTCGACGCCGAACGGGTGCACCTCGGCGCCCAGCGCGGCGAGCTCCGCCAGGCCGGCCCGCACCCGGTGGCCGGCGTCGCCCGACGCTGCCGGCGCGTCCCGGCCCGCCGGCTGGTCCGGCGCCCGGCGGCCGAGGAGGACCAGCCGCGGACGCAGTCCCGCACGGGCGATCCCTTTGGCCAGCTCCAGACCCAGCCCGCCCAGTCCGCCGGTGATGAGGTAGACGCCGGAGCGCCGCAGCGGGGAGGTCCCGTCCGGCGCGACAGGGCACGGACGTTCCACCGGGATCCAGCGCCGGTCCCGCCGCAGGGCGACAACCGGTTCGGGCTCGCTGCGGCGCAGTTCGGCGACCAGCTCCGGCTCGCTGACCCGGGGACCAACGTCCACCAGGCGGCAGGAGCCCGCGCCGAGTTCGAGCGCGAGGGTACGCGCCAGTGCGCCGAGGCCGGCCCGCACCGGGTCGACCATCTCGCCGCCGGAGACGTCGACCGACCGGTCGGCGAGGACCAGCACCTCCGGTACGGCGGACGGCCAGGCGCGGGAACCCTGCTGGACGAGGTCGAGGAGGCTCTGCAGGACCAGATCGACGTCATGGGGCCCCGGCCCGATGCCGCACGCGTGTACCAGTCGAGGGGCCGACCCGCCCCGGGCCGCGATCGTCCGCAGCGCCCGGCCCAGGTCCTCGGCCCGGCCGGGGCGGACGACGAACTCGGCCCCCTCGTCGGAGTACCGCTCGCCGGCCCGCAGCGGCACGATCCGCATACCCGCCTGCTGCAGGCACAGCACCAGGTGCAAGGCGATCTGCGGGTCCGGCGGGAGCAGGACGGCTGCGGGCGCCGCTGCGGGCGCCGTTCCGGTACCCGCGGGCGGTGGCGGGGCCGGCCGTTCCACCCAGCGCAGCACGCTGAACGCCGTGCCCGCACCGTCGGGTACCGGTGCCGGCACAGCAGGCGCCGGCGGCCGCTGGGCCTCCGCCTGCTCGGGTCGGGCCCAGTAGGCGCGCCGCTGGTACGGGTACCCGGGGACGGGCGTGCGGCGCAGCGGTTCGCCGGGACGCAGCGCGGCCCAGTCGAGCTCGTGCCCCTCCGCCCACAACGCGCCGGCCGCCTCCAGGACGCACCGCAGGTCGTCCACCTGTCCCCGCCGCCTCGGCAGGGTCGGCAGCACCTGGTGCCGGCCCTCGGTCACGCCGGGGTGGCCGCGCAGCACCGAGGTGAGCGCGCGCCCCGGTCCGACCTCGACCAGGAGCCAGTCGCCGTCGCCGAGCAGCTCGTCCAGCGCCGCCCCGAACCGGACCGGCGCGCAGATCTGCGCCACCCAGAACCCGGCGGTACCGGCCTCTTCGACGGTCAGCGGACGGGCGGTGGCCGCGGAGATCACGGGTACCGTCGCCGGCGAAGCCGTCAGGTGCGGTACCTCGGCCGCGAAAGCCCGCGCCGACGCGGACATCGATGGCGAGTGGAACGCGTGCGCCGTGCGCAGGCGCGCCGCCGCAACCCCGCGCGCGGCCAGGGCCGACAGGAATCCGGACAGGTCCTCCTCCGCACCGGCGACCACGGTCTGGTGCGGCCCGTTCTCGGCCGCCACGGTGACGCCCGCGGGAAGCTCGCCCAGTTCGGCCGCGCGGGCGCGCACCGCGGCCATGGCTCCCGGCGGCGCCGCCGCCATGGCGCGGCCCCGGGCGGCCACCATCGCCGCCACCGACGACAGCGGAAGCATCCCCGCCACCGCCGCCGCCACCATCTCGCCGACGCTGTGGCCGAGCATGGCCGACGGCGTGACGCCCCAGTGCAGCACCATCTTCGCCAGCGCGTACTCGACGGCGAACAGCAGCGGCTGGGCCACCGCGGTGTCGAGCAGGTCGTCCTCGGTACCGTCCGACCACAGCTGCCGGACGTCCGCCCCGGCCGCCGCCAGCGCGTCCAGTGCCGCGTCCAGCTCGGCGGTGAACGTCGGTTCGGTGCGGTACAGCCCGGCCGCCATGGCGACGTGCTGGGAGCCCTGTCCCGGGAAGAGGAACGCCACCGGACGCGGGCCGGCGGAGCGGACCGTGCGGGCGGTGAACGACTCGCGCGCGACGGCGTCGACCGCCTCGGGCCGCGACGCCGCCACCGCGAACCCCCGCACCGGGTGGCGGGTCCGGCCCTCCTGCAGGGTGGACACCGTCGCCGGGAACTGCCCGTCGCCGGACTCGCGCAGGTGGTCGGCGAGGGCGGCGCGGTAGTCCCGCTCGGCGGCGTCGGTGCGCGCCGACCACACCACCAGCCGCGGCCGTTGCGCGACCGGGGTGGCCGCGGGCAGCGGCGGCTCCTCCAGGACGGCGTGCACGTTGGTACCGCCGAAGCCGAGCGAGTTGATTGCGGCCCGGCGCGGGCGGCCGGGGATGCGCGGCCACGGACGCGGTTCGGTCAGCAGGTAGAACGGGGATCCGTCCAGCGCGAGCGCCGGGTTCGGCTCCTTGAGGTTGACCGTCGCCGGCAGCAGGTCGTTGCCGAAGCACTGCGCCACCTTGATGAGCGACACCACGCCCGCCGCATGCCCCAGGTGCCCGATGTTGCTTTTCACCGACCCGAGACCGCAGTACCCGTTCGGAAGTTCCCGCCCGCCGGCCGCCCTGCGGAACGCTTCGGTGAGCGCCGCGAACTCGATCGGGTCGCCCAGCGCGGTACCGGTACCGTGCGCCTCCACGTACCCGATCGACTCCGGCTCGACGTCGGCCACGCCCAGCGCCTCGGCCACCACCGCGGTCTGGCCGGACAGGCTCGGCGCGCTGAATCCCACCTTGTCGGCGCCGTCGTTGTTGACCGCGGTGGCGCGCACGACGGCGTGGACGGTGTCGCCGTCGCGGATCGCATCCGGCAGGCGCTTGAGGACGACGACGCCCACCCCCGTGGAGAACACCGTGCCGCTCGCATGGGCGTCGAATGGCCGGCAGTGCCCGTCCTGGCTCAGCGGGCCGCCGCTGTTCCAGAAGTAGCCCTGCCCCCACGTCTCGACCTCGGTACCGCCGATGAGCGCCATGCCGCACTCGCCGTTGTTGAGCGCCTGGATCGCCAGGTGCAGCGTCAGCAGCGAGCTGGAGCACGCGGTAAGGACGGTCAGGCTGGGACCGGTGAAGTCGAGCTTGTACGAGGTCAGCGTCGCCACGTAGTCCGGATAGTTGAAGACCCCGGCGAGCAGGTCGCGCTGCCCGGCGGCCAGCGCGGTGCCCTGCAGCTGATGGTCCATGTACAGGCTGTGCCCGGTAGCCGCGAACACGCCCACGTCGCTGAGCCGGGTCGGGTCGTGGCCGGCGTTCTCGACAGCGGCGTGGGCGGTCTCCAGGAAGATCCGCAGCTGCGGGTCGCAGATCGTCGCCTCCCGCGGCGTCATCCGGAAGAACGGGGCGTCGAACAGCTCCAGCCCGTCGATGTCGCCGTTGACGCGGACGTAGTTCGGCGCGGCCAGGGTGTCGGGTGACACGCCGGCCGCGAGGAGCTGCTCGTCGGTGAGGGTGCGCAGCCCTTCGCGTCCCTCGGACAGCAACCGCCACAGGGCCGCGCAGTCGCCCGCGCCGGGGAACTTCCCGGCGAAGCCGATGATGGCCACGGGTTCAACAAGGCTGGTCATTGCGCAACCTGGCTTTCTGCGGTGGGGACGCCCACGGTGGTGACCACCTCCGCCGGCTCCAGCGCGTCGACGGCGACCATGCGGAACTCGGAGGTGTACCGGTGGCCGGCGGCATCGGTCAGCCACAGCTGGTCGGGGCTCGGCAGCATCTCGACCACGTCGATCACCGCCTGCGGGTCGGCCTCCGCGGCCCGGCGCACCGCCCGGGCGAGGTTGGCCAGCAGCAGCGGTGCCGCGAAGTCCACGTAGTACGGCTTGCGCTCCCCGGGCGTGCGCACGAAGACGTGCCGGGGCATGCCGGCGGCGCGGCCCCAGTCGCGCAGACGCTGATACCCGGCGTCCCCGCCCGGCCGTACCGGTACCGGCACCTCGCCCGCCGGGAAGCTCCAGCTCTCCCGGCAGATGACGAGGTCGTCGATCAGTACCCGGTACAGGTGCGGTGCCCGGGGGCGCAGCGTGAACAGGTTCACCGTGACCGCGCTGAGGAACTCGCCGAAGAACTCCAGCACCGGCGCGCTCCAGCCGTGCCCCTCGGCCCGGCCGATGAGCCGGCCGTCCACCTCGTGCACCGTCACCGCGGTGGCCGGCACGCTGACCGCACCCTCGGCGCGACCGTCGTCGGCGTCGTAGGACCAGTAGCGGTACCGGCCCGGCGGGTCGAGCGCGGTCGGCGGGCTGGTCCGTGCGGTGGCCCCGGCCGCGTGCCGCGGGTACACCGGCACCACCCGACCCCGGCTCATGTCGCGGGCGGTCGACTCGACCAGCTCCGCCGGATCGTCGCACTGGGTGCGGAACAGGCGGCTCTCCAGCGTGTTCATCGCCACGTGCAGCTCGCCCAGTACCCAGCAGGTCGCCCCGTCGGCCGTCCTGCCCAGCAGCAGGTCCGGACTGTGCTGCCGGCTCGCCGCCCAGCGCAGCGGGCCGGGGCTGGGGAACAACGCGTCGGCCATGGCGCGTACCCGATCCCCGCGCAGGTGCAGCGGCGCCGTCGCGCCGGCCGAGATGATCTCCGACCAGCGCAGCTGCAAATCCTCCTGGACCTCCCGAACCGCCTGCCCACCGGTGGCCAGCACGTCGCCGGCCGCGAACTGCAGATCGGCCAGGGTCACCTCGTCGCGCCGGGTCAGCAGCCAGCGCCAGGAGCGCCGCAGTTCGGCCTCCACCGCGTCGGCCACCTCGGCGGCCAGCCAACGCGCGCTGTCGAGCAGCACCCCGAGCGGGGTGGCGAGGCCGTCGATGAGATCCGCCCCGAGCGTCACGTCGACGTCACGACGGCAGTCCAGGTACACCGGTGTGCGGCCGTGCGATGCGCGCCGCCCGGTCGACTCCGCGGTGCAGCCGGCGGCAACCAGGCTGCGCGACACCTCCCCGAGCGCGGTGGTGACCGCCGCCGGGCCGCGGGCGTCGGCCGCGGCGGTGGCGGCCGCGGCCACCCCGTCGAGCGCGGCGAGCAGCCCGTCGCGCACCGACGGATCGGGCAGCCGCTCGATCTGCCCGCGCAGCAGCAGCTCCGGCCGCTCGTGGTGCGGGACGCGGAACCCGATGCGCAGCACCCCGCGGTCGCGCAGCCGCAGCAGCTCGGCGCGGACCTCGTCGGCGTCGTCGCCGGTGGCCGCCGCGGCGTGGGCCAGGACGGCGCCCACGGTACGCACGCCGTCCACCGCGGTCAGGACGGCGCCGGCCAGCCCGCTGTACCGCACGGGGGGACGGCGCGGTTCCCGTACCATGCCGCCGGCCACGCTGCAGGCGGCGTGCAGGCGGACCGGCAGCAGGTCGAAGACCCCGGGGGTGCGCTCCAGCGCCTGCGCCACCGCGGCCGCCGCCCAGGTCTCCAGGAAACTGGTGCGCCGGCGCACCCCGCCGGCCCCGCTGTACCGCAGGCCGCAGTCCGCGTCGACCAGCCGGGCCCAGGCGACGGCGCCGAAGAACCCGATGGACTCGTTCCGGGCGCAGTACCGCTGGGCGTAACGGGCCAGGACGACCTCCCGGTAGGCGCGGTTCGCCAGGTGCGGCTCGCCACCGGCGGCGAGCCGGTCGGCGTAGTGACGCGGCCAGCTGTCGGCCAGCGCCGGGTTCTGCCACGCCAGCGCCTCGCGCAGCACCTCGTTGCGGATCAGCCGGTCGAACTGGGCGGTACGGGCGGCGCGGATCGCCCGGTCCCGGTCGGATCCCGCGGGTTGGTCGAGGAGCGCCGGTACCGCCAGCTCCTGCACAACCCCGAACGGCAGTCCGGCGCTGCGCAGCGCGGCCACCCGCCACAGCCGCCAGCCGCCGTCCAGGCGGACGACGTCGTCGCGGACGTCGCGGGACAGGACGCCGGTCATGCGGCCGCGTTGCCCGGTCATGTCGCCTCCCGCATCACGATCCGTCACCGCCGCTGCGTAGCTCGCGGCGCCGCCGCCCGAGCTGCCCGGCGCCGGCGGAGGCACGCCTCGGCTGCCGGGTCACCGCCGGTGTGGCATCCCCGCCGTCGTCGCGGTGGGTGCTGTCGTCGCGGCGGGCGCTGTCGCTCCAGCGCCGGGCGAGCGCCCGCAGGTTGGGGTGGGCGAACAGATCCGTGATCGGGTACCGCCCGGCCGCGCCGACGGTCACCTGCCCGTGCAGGGCCTCCAGGGTCACCGAGTCCAGCCCCGCGTCGAAGAAGTTCTCGTCCGGCCCGAGCTGCCGGCCGAGCTTGCGCGTCACCGCGTCGGCGAACCGCCCGACGATCCCGGGCGTGCTCATGTGCCCGTCCTCGACGCGATCGCGCGCTGGCGGCCGTGGTCCAGGTCCGCGCCCATCCTGTCCGCGATCGTCGCGACCAGCTCGCCCGCGCCCGCTTCCAGCAGCCAGTGCCCGGCGGCCAGCTCGGACAGGTCCAGCGGGTACCGGCTCTGCCTGCGCCAGCCCAGCACGGCGCCCCGTCCCAGGTGCGGGTCGTCGCGACCGACGAGCACGGTGACCGGCACGTCCATCGGCGGCGCCGCGCGGTGCCGGTACCCGGCGTAGAGCGCGAAGTCCTGCCGCAGCACCGGCTCGAACACCGCGCGCAGCTCCTCGTGCCGGGCCAGCTGCGGCGGTATGCCGCCCTGGTCGAGGACCGCCGTCCAGAACGCGTCGTGCGGCAGCAGGTGCAGCCGCCGCGGGATCGACGCGACGTCGGGCGCGGCGAACGACCCGACGAACAGCCGGGCGGGCCGGCTTTCGCGGGCGACCAGCAGGGCCGGCAGCGCCCCGGCACAGTACCCGAACAGCGCGTGCGGCAGGTCCTCGAACCCGGCCAGCGCGCCGGCCAGGTCGGCCACGACACTGTCGAGGTCGGTGGCCGGGGGTTCGTCCTGCCGCCCCTGGCGCCCCGGCAGGCTGACCACCCACGGCTCGATGTGCGGCGGCAGCAGGTCACGCAGGACCGAGCCGGCCGAGGGCCCGCCCCCGGCGTGCGGGAAGAAGAAGAGCCGGGCGCAGGGCCGCACGCGCCGCTCGACGGCGACGAAGCGGGCCGGGCCACCCCGCGCGTCAGGCCACGACATGGCGGTCCCCCGCGCTCAGGGCCCGCGCCAGCTGGCGCGCCGTCGGGTGGTCGAAGATCGCCCGTACCGGTACCTCGCGCCCCACCAGCGCCCGCACCCGTCCCAGCAGACCGAGAGCCAGCAGCGACTGGCCCCCGTGCAGGAAGAAGTTGTCGTCGGCGCCGAGGCCGGGCCGGACCAGAGCCTCCCGCCACAGGTCGACCAGTGCCGTGGTGAGCTCCGTCAGGTCGCCGTCGTCCTCGGGTGGCGCCGGCACGCCCGGGTGGTCCGCGGCCGCCACCCGCTCCGCCAGGGCACGGTGGTCGGTCTTCCCGTTGGGCGTGACCGGGAACGCGTCGAGCACCGCGATACCGGATGGCAGGCTGTAGTCGGGCAGGCGGTCGCGCAGGTACCGCCACAACCGCTCCGGCAGCTGCGGAACCGCCACGCCGGGCCCGACCCGGACGAAGGCGTGCAACCGCCCCTGTCCCTGCCGGTCGCCGGTGACGACGGCGACCGCGTCCGTCACGCCGTCGGCCTCGCGCAGCACCGACTCCACCTCACCCAGCTCGATGCGGTGGCCGCGGAGCTTGACCTGCCGGTCCTGCCTGCCGAGCAGTTCCAGGGCACCGTCGTGGCGCCACCGGGCCACGTCCCCGGTCCGGTAGAAGCGGCCGAAGGCCGGGTGGGTGCCGAACCGTTGCGCCGTGAGGTCGGGACGGCCCAGGTAGCCGATCGCCACCCCGGCGCCGGCGATGCACAGCTCTCCCGGTATCCCGCGCGGCAGCTCCACACCGTGGCCGTCGACGATGAACACCTGCGTGTTCGCCAGCGGAGCGCCGACCGACACCGGCCCGGCCGGCTCGTCCGGTACCTCGGCGACCGTCGACCAGATCGTGGTCTCGGTCGGCCCGTAGGCGTTGAACAGCCGGCATCCGGTGCGCTTCAGGTCCCTGGCGAGCTCGGCGGCCAGCGGCTCCCCGCCGCACAGGACGGTGCGGCCGGCCAGCGCACCGGCGGCCTCGGGGAGCACCGCCCGCCAGAAGGTGGGCGTGCCCTGGACGACGTGGACGTCCTGGCCGGTGATCAGGTCGACGACGTCCAGGCCGTGCCGCTCCGCGGCGACGACCACGCGTCCACCGCGCACCAGCGGCAGGAACAGCTCCAGCGCGGAGATGTCGAAGGTCACCGTCGTCGACCACAGGACCGGGTCCCGCTCCGTCGTACCCAGCAGGTCGGCGAACGAGAGCACCACGTTCGCCAGGCTCCCGTGGCTGACCGCCACGCCCTTGGGCCGGCCGGTGGATCCCGACGTGTAGATGACGTAGGCGGCCTCGTCGGCGCGCGCGGCGCCCCGGTCCGGCACCACGGCCAGGGGCCCGTCCGGCGGCCGGTCCGCCGGTTCCAGGTCCAGCCACCGCAGTACCGGACGGCCCGCCGCCCATCCGGCGTCCCCGCTGCCGACGATGACGGCCCGCGCGCCGGCGTCCTCGACCAGATAGCGCAGGCGTTCCGGGGGCTGGTCGGGATCCAGCGGAAGGTAGGCGGCCCCGACTCCCCAGACGCCGAGCATCGAGGCGACCATCGCGGTCGTGCGGCCGAGCGCCAGCCCGACGACGTCGCCGGTACCCACGCCGGCCCGCCCCAGGGCCCGCGCCACCTGCCCGCCGCGCGCGACGAGCTGGCGGTAGGTCAGGCTGCCGCACTCCCCCGCCAGCGCGACCGCGTCCGGTCGGGCGCGGGCGACCGCCATGATCATCTCCGGGACGGTACCGACCCGGCGCGGGCCGGTCGCGGTGTCGTTGGCCCGGGCGAGGACGGCCCGGTCCGCGGCCGAGCACAGCGACAGCAGCCCGACCGGCCGGTCCACGTCGGCCGCGGCCTCGATCAGCAACTGCTCCAGGCGCTCCAGCAGCGCCTCGACGTCCTCGCGGTCGTGGACCTCGGCGCTGTAGGTCGCGACGAGCGTGCCGGGACCGGTACCGCCGATGACCGACAGCTCGATGTCCAGCCGGCTCTCCGCCCGCAGCACGTCGAGGAAGGTCGGCTTCTCACCGGCGATCCGCACGTCGGACTCGTCCCAGGGGCGGTAGTTGAACAGGTGCCGGAACAGCGGTGCCCGCCAGTCCGCCGACCGGTGGCCGAGTTCGGCGAGCAGGGCCTCCGCGGAAGCCCCGGAGTGCATCACCCCGGCCAGGAAGGCGTCGCGCACCTGGCGGGCGAGCTGCCGGAAGCCGAGCGCCCGGTCGACCCGCAGCCGCAGCGGCAGGGTGCTGATCCCCAGACCGATCCCCGCGTCGCCGTCCTTGCGCACGGTCACCGGTACCCCGACGACCATGTCGGGCCCGGCGCCGTGCCGGAACAGCAGGAGGTGGTACCCGGTGAGCAGCACCAGGTTCTCGGTGAGCCGCAGCTGCCGTCGTAGCTCGTCGACGGCGCGCGCCGCGTCCGGCGACAGCCGCCGGGTGACCGTACCGCCGGCGAACGTCGGGTTCACCGGGCTGGGCCTCGCCCAGCTCAGCACCATCGCCGCGGGATCGACGTCGCGCAGCTGCTCGCGCCAGAATCCCAGGTCGTCCGCGGGTACCTCCGGTTCGTCGCGAAGGGGCAGCGGGTCGGCGAGCGCCGCCGGTACCGGATCCCCCGCGGCGACCGCGTCGTAGCCGGCGGAAAGCTCCCGGACCAGGACGGTCAGCGACGCCGCGTCGCTGACGATGTGGTGGGTCGACAGGACCACGACGCTTCCGCCGGTGTCGACGTCGAGCAGCGCGACCCGCAGCGGCAGCTCGGTCGCGAGGTCGAAGGGGTGCCGCGCGAGCTGCGCCACGACGGCCTCGACGTCCCGCTCCGCGACGGCCCGGGTGTCGAGCAGGAGCTGGACGTCGGTCGCCGCGCTCAGGTGCCGCAACGGGACGCCGGCCTCCTGGGGGTACCGCGTGCGCAGCGCGGGGTGGCGGTACAGGAGGTGGTTGGCGGCGGCGTGCAGCGGCCACCAGCGCAGGGTGCCGACGGTGCGGAACGCGACCGTCAGGTGGGACACGCCCGACCCGGGAGCCAGCTGCGACAGGATCCAGAACGCGTGTTCACGACGGCCGAGCGGGCGAAGTGGTACCTCCGGCTCCGGGAGGGGGGCGGGTGTCGTGGTCACGGCCGGCACCGTCAGCCCCACCGGACTCGTGTCATGCGGGCCCCCAACGACGGACGGTCGGACAGCCGGTCACCGCAGCGGTCAGCGGACCGGGCGGCATCGTCCTCCAGCCAACCGCACGCCTTCGCCGGATGGGGCGTCACCACTTCTTGTGACAGGCCGGGACCGGCCGGGCTCTCGCACACTCGAAGCCGTGACCGACGCCGAGTGGTTCGTCCCTCTCGCCGCCGACACCACTGCCGACGTCCACGTCGCCGCCATTCCCCACGCGGGTGGCGGCTGCGCGACCTTCGCGCCGATCGCCGACATGCTCGCTCCGCAGGTCACGGTGTGGGGGGCCAACTTCCCGGGGCGGCAGGCCCGCTTCCTGGAACCGCCCTGCACGGACCTTGACGTGGTACTGGACCGCCTGGCCGCGGGCTACCCGCCGGCACACCGCCGGACCGTGCTCTTCGGGTACTGCTCCGGCGCGCTGTTGGCGTTCCTGCTGGCCCGTCGGCTGCGCGCCCGCGGCGGATCCCTGCCCGCCGCGCTGGTGGTCGCCTCGTACCCGGCCCCGGACGTCGCCCGGCCGCCGAGAACGCTGCACAAAGCCGAACCGGACCGGTTCTGGCCGGAGATTCTCGCCCTCGGTGGCGTACCGACGCCGGTCGCCGGGCAGCCGGACTTCCGGGAGATCTTCGAGGCCGGCCTGCGCGCGGACTACGCCCTGCTGGCGGATTACGTCTTCGCCGAGGAGCCGCCGCTGCAGATCCCGGTCGTCGCGGTACACGGAGACGCCGACCCGATGCTCGGCCGCGACTGCGTCGACGGCTGGTCCCGGCACACCGCCGGGCCGTTCCGCGCCGTCGCGACGCCCGGCGACCACTGGATCCTGGACACTGCTCCCGATCGCGTGGTCGACGTGCTGCGCGAGGTGGCCACGGGAACGCCCCGGTGACCGCGCTGATCGATGACATCCACCGGGTTTTCCTGACCCGGCGGCAGATCGACCTGGACACGAACTTCTTCGAGGCCGGCTTCTCATCGTCCAACCTGGCCGAGATCGTGGTGGACCTGTGCGGGCAGGGCCTGCCGGTGTCGCTGCTGGAGCTGTACCGGCATCCGACGGTACGCCAGCTGGCCCGCGCGCTGGGTGCGCCGGCCGGCGCCGTGCCGCCGTGGCTCGCCTGACCGGCCGGCTCAGCTCTGGTCGGCGACCAGTGCCTCGAACTCGCGCCGCGTCGGGTGGTCGAAGACCGCCCCCACGCTCAGTTCCAGCCCGAACTCGTCGCGGATCCGGCCGACGAGGGCGACCGCGCTGAGCGAGTCGCCGCCGAGGTCGAAGAAGTCGCTGTCCGGCTCGACGTCCGCGCGGCCGAGGATCTCCGTCCAGATCGCGCGGACCCGGTCACCGGGCGCGAGACCCGCGGGCCGGGCGCGCGGCTGCGCCGGATCGGGCGCGAGGGACTCCGACGCGCGGGACTCCGACGTGGGCGACTCCGTCGTGGGTGCCGCCGCGACCGGTACCACGCTCACCTGCCCCGTGGCCCCGCAGGCGAGGAGCTGCTCCAGCAGGCGTACGCCCTCCTCGGGCGCCAGCGACGTGGGCCGGCCCGCGGCGCCGACCCGACCCGCGGCAAAGTCGGCCAGGGCCGCCCACCGCATCCGCAGGCCCTCGACGACCACCGCGACCTGACCGTCGGCGGCGGCGATCACCACGTCGACGACGAGCGACCGTTCGGACCGGTGACGCACCCGAAGGTGGCTCCAGCAGTGTGCGGGCAACGGCCGGTACCAGGCGAGTGACCGGTACACGAACGGCGCGAAGAAGCCCCCGGCGGCCGGGCCGCCGAGGATGCCGGTGGCGACGTCCAGCAGCGCCGGATGCAGGGCGTACCCGTCGGTCTCCGCCGTGAACGGTGCGCCGAGCTCAAGCTCGACGAGCGCCTGTCCGGGCGCCTGCCAGATCCGCCTCGCCACGTCCCAGCGCATGCCCAGCGCGAGCCCCGGCGCCTCGCGCAGCCGCGGGGCCGGGCCCGGGGTCATGCCCATGCGAAGGGACTCCAGGTCCAGGGCGGGCGGCGGGGCGCACGTGTCGGCAACGGCGAGACAGCGGGCGTGCTCGACCCACGGGCCATGTCCCGCGGGCGGGCCGGACACGACGCGGACCCGGTGGACCCCGTCGCGCTCCCCACGCGCCACGACCCGGGTCCGCCGCGGCTGCTCACCGGTCAGCGGGCGCTGGAACACCATGTCCCGCAACACGATCCGGGTACCCGCACCGCCGCACCGCCCACGCCCGGCCCGGACGACGAGGTCCACCACGGCGGCGCCCGGCAGCACCGGCACGCCGCCGATCCGGTGTTCGTCCAGCTCCCAGGACGAGGCGGCGGACACGACGTCATCGGTCCACATGGAGTCGTCCGCGCGCTCTGCGGCGAGTGACCTCATCCGCTCGACGAGTGCGTCCAGCCGGCCGTCGGCGGCCATCCCGACCTCGGCCCACGCCGGCCAGTCGATGCTCAACCAGCCCGGCGTAGCCAGGGCCACCGCGTCGGTGAAGGCGTTCGCCGCGGCGTAGTCCGCGCCGCCGACCATCCCGGTCACCGCCGACCGGCTGGAGAAGCACACGACCCGGTCGACCGGCCGGCGCCGCAGGCAGCGGCGCAGGGCCAGCGTGCCGGCCGTCTTCGCCCGCAGCACCCGCCGCACGGCGGCGTCGTCGGTCATCTGCACCATGGACTCACCGGCCACGCCGGCAAGATGGAAGACCCCGTCCAGCGGACCGAACCTTGCGGTCACCTCCTGCAGTGCGGACTCCAGCGCCGCTTCGTCGGCGACGTCGCACGGCAGGGCGAGCACCCGGGCGCCCTGCGCCTCCAGTTCCCTTACCACGGCGAAGTCGTGCCGCGCCTGCCGGCCCAGCAGAGCCAGCCGCGGCCGGCGGCCGGAGGCGGCGAGTGCGCGGGCCACCACCTGACCCAGGCCGCCCATCCCACCGGTCACCACATAGGTGCCCTCGTCGCGTACCACCGGCCGGCTCGGCGGGCCCGGCCGGAACTCCCGCTCGGCGTGCACCCAGCGGCGGTGACCGCGCAACGCCACCACCGGGTCGGCGGCGGGGCGGAACAGTTCCCCGGCCACCAGGTGAGCGGGTACCCCGGTGCCCCGGTCGAGCAGCCGGCACGTCTGGCCGGGCGACTCCAGGGCGAGGGACCGCAGCATCGCGACGAGGGCGGCCCGTGCCGGGTTGACGGTTTCGCTACCGGAGACGTCGGCGGCCGAACTGGTGAGCACCGCGACGGTGGGCAGCCGGCCGGCGACCGGATACCGCGCCGCGCGCTGCACGAGGTGCAGCAGTGCGACCACAGTGGTGTCCAGCTCAGCGGTATCCAGCTCAGTGGTGTCCGGCTCGGCGGTGTCCGGCCCGGCGGTGTCCGGCTCGGCGTCCGGTGCGCCCGGCCGCGACGGACCGTAGCCCCAGGCGTGCACCACGAGCGCGGGACCGCTACCGGCGGCCAGCAGGCTCGTCATCACGGCGTCCAGATCGTCGGACAGGTGATCCGGCCGTACCGTGAAGGCGGCGCCGGACGAGTCGAAGGCCGGGCCGGGGACGACCTCCGCCACGGTCACGTCAAGGACGTCGAGGACGGCACGGCAGTCGGCGGCGGCGTCCGGGTCCGCCGGGAGCAGCGCCAGGCAGACGGTACCTGCCGCAACGGCGACGCTCCCGCCATCCGCAGGGTCCGCCTCGCGCCAGCCGGGCAGCCGGAACGGGCCCGCCGCAACGGTTCCCGGAGGGCCGGCGTCGCTGCCATCCGCACCGGTCGCCGCGGGCTCCAGCCAGTGGCGGGTGCGGCGCAACGGGTACCCGGGCGCCGGTACGCGCTGCAGGGGCTCGTCCGGATAGACGCGGCGCCAGTCGATCGGGCAGCCCATCGTCCACAGCGCGGCGAGCGTGCCGAGCAGCCCCCGCTCGCCCGCGTCCCCACCGTCAGTCGTGGCCAGCACGACGGGGCCGGCACCCGGCGTGGGAACCGGCGCGGCCCCGGCACCGATCCGCACCACCACGTCCACGTCGGTGCCGAGGCTGTCCAGGACGGGCGGGCCGGCCGGTCCCGGTACCGGCAGGTCGCCGTACCGTTCCTGGAGCACCCTTCGAACGGCGTCCTCGACCGGCAGCGCTCCGGCGACCGCCAGGGCGGCCAGCCGCCCCGCACCGGCGCCGGCGAGGCACGCCGGGCCGACGCCCCAGTCGAGGAGTTGGGTGGCGGTGGCGTAGGCCGCGATGAAGAACAGCGCGGTCGTATGTGTCGCCTGCTGCTCCCCCGTCCACTGCGGGTACAGGTCGACACCCTCGACGGCGAACGCATCGAGGCAGACGTCGACGGTCTCGGTGAAGACGCGGTGCACGCCGTATGCGGAATCGGGCAGCACCGGTACCCCGGCGGCGCCGTCCACCCCGGCGGCGCCATCTACCCCGGCAGCGAAGACGAACCCGATCCGCGGTGGCTGCCCGGCCGTGCCATGCAGTACGTGCCCGCCGTCCGCGAGACCCTCGGCGGCCCCGGCACTGCCCCGGCACACCAGGGCCGCGCGGTATGCGTGCTGCGGCCGGCCCTGCTGCAGCGTGGCCACGGTGTCGGCGAACAGCGCGCCGTCGAACCGCGTGTCGTCGGACCGCGCGTCGTCGAGCCGCCCGAAGTGCTCCGCCAGCCCGGTGCGGACCACCTCCCCGGTGGCCGCGTCCCGGGCCGACCACACGACCACGCGCGGGCGCCCGCCATCAGGCGTCGGACACGGCGCGGGCCCTTCCTCCACCACAAGATGGGCGTTGGTGCCGCCGATGCCGAGCGAGGTGACCGCGGCGATCCGGGGCGCGGCGGCCCGCCGGGGCCAGGGCAGCACCGTCGTGGGTACGGCGAAGGGGGTGCGCCCCAGCTCCAGCCGCGGGTTGAGCAGGCTGAGGTTCGCCGTGGGCGGCAGTTCCTCGTACCGCAGCGCCAGCAGCACCTTGAGCAGGCCCGCCATCCCGGACGCGGCCACCGTGTGCCCGATGTTCGACTTCACCGAGCCGACCGGGATCGAACCGGGCGCGAGCCCGTCCCCGCCGGCTTCCCGGTACGCCTGCGCCAGGGCCGCCATCTCGACCGGGTCGCCCAGCGCGGTACCGGTGGCGTGCATCTCCACGAACGAGACGGCCTCGGGGCCGATGTCCGCCAGCGCCATCGCGTCCCTGATCGCCCGCACCTGACCGCTCACACCGGGAGCGCTGAAGCTGACCTTGTCCGACCCGTCGTTGGTGAGCCCGATGCCACGGACGATCCCGCGCACGTCGTCACCGTCGACGATCGCGTCGGACAGGCGCTTGAGGACCAGGACGGCCCCGCCGTTGGTGAAGATGGTGCCGGAGGCGCTGGCGTCGAAGGGACGGCAGTGACCGTCGGCCGAGCGGACGTCGCCCGGGCTCCACCGGTACCCCCGGGCGTATGGCAGCTCCACGTTGCAGGCGCCCGCCACCGCGGCGTCGCACTCGCCGAGCTGCAGCGACTGGCAGGCCAGGTGTACCGCGGACATCGAGCTGGAGCAGGCGCTGAGCACGGACATGCTGGGGCCGCGGAAGTCGAACTTGTACGAGACCAGGGTGGCCAGGTAGTCGACGTTGTTGAGCACGCTCATGCGCAGGTCCATTCCTGCGGCGTGCCTCGGATGCGGCAGCAGGTTCACGGTGGCGTAGCGGCTCGGGCCCGAGGCCGCGAACACCGCGACGTCGCGGCCGATCCCCTCGGTGGAGTAGCCCGCGTCCTCCACCGCCAGGTGCACCAGCTCCAGCATCATCCGCAGCTGGGGATCGCACATCTGGGCGTCCTGCGGGCTCATGCCGAAGAATTCGGCGTCGAAGTCGGCGACGTCCGACAACAGCCCGGCCGCCTTCACATATGACGGGTCACCGACGCGCTCGGGCGTCTCGCCGGCGGCCAGCAGCTCGGTGTCGGTGAGCCTGGTGATGCAGTCGCGTCCGGCGCGGAGGTTCTGCCAGAACCCGGCCGGATCACGGCTGCCCGGAAACCGCGCCGCGAAGCCGATGACCGCGATCGGCTCGAACAGCTCCGTCATCTACCGGCCTTCCGATGAGCTTCCAGCCCGCCTGTCGGCCCCTGCCGGTCCGATCGTGGCATCCGCGCCGATCGTGAGGCAGCGGGGTGGCAGCTAGCTGCCACCCCGCTTGTCCGGCCCGGCCGGCTGTCTGAAGGTGATCGGTGCTAGCGGAAACAGGAGGGTGCTTCCGGTGACCGGCAGGGCGTCCGAACTCACTGCGGCCGAAGAGGCCCTCTGGCTGTTGCAGGCGATGGCCCCGGACCGGGGCGTGTCCAACCTCGGGCTGTCGCTACGGGTACCCACCGTCGTGGCACCCGGGATCGTCCGCCGCGTCATGGCCTGGCTGGTGGACCGGCATCCCGAGCTGAGCGTGGCGTTTCCGGTCGTGGACGCGGTTCCGCACCGCCTGCAGTTGCCCGGGGGGAACGGCCCTGCGGTCTGCGCCGCAGCGGTGGCGGACCCGCAGGAGCTGGATGCGGCACTGCGGCGCCTGGTCCAGGCTCCGTTCGATCTGGAGCAGGGGCCGCTGATCCGGGCCGGGGTCTTCACCCTGCCGTCCGGCGCGACGACGATCGGCCTGGCCGTCCACCATCTCGTCGCCGACGGCAGCGCGCTGCGGGTACTCGCCGAGGAGACGCTCGCGGCGTGCGCGTCGTTCGCCGACCGGCAACTGCCCCCCGACCTGCCGGCACCGCAGGCCAGCCGGTCCGGCACGACGATCGCGGCGCGCTCGGTGCAGTACTGGCGCGATTATGTCCGCGACTATCAGGCGTCCGGGGCGCGCCTGGACTGCACGCGGGAGATCGGGCCGCAGCCGCGGTTGACCGCCGAGCACCTGGTGCGCCGCCTGTCTCCAGCCGCCCGGTCCGCGGTCGCCACGCTCCGCCGGTCGCTACGGGCCACGGAGCACATCGTGCTGCTGAGCGCGTACCACGCCGCGCTGGTCCGACACGGGGCGGCGGCGGACCTCGTCGTCGGCGTCATGGTCAGCAACCGGAGCCCGCAGGAACGCTGGAGCGTGGGGTCCGCCGTCACCACCGTGCCCAGCCGGGCGACGGTCACGGCAGCGACGAGCTTCCGGTCCCTGGTGAGGGAGGTCCGCGACGCCACGGTGCGGGGCCTGGAACACGCGCACGTGCCGTACGAACTCCTGCTGCACAACGACGAGACCTACGCCGCCGCCGACGCGGGGGCCTGGCGGTCCCGGCTCTTCCGCCACCTGTTCAACTTCCGCCTGTCCGACAGCGTCGCGATCCGGACCGACTCCGGCGTGGCGATCGAGGAGGTACACAGCGGCTTCAGCCAGTTCGATCTCGAACTGACCGTCGAGAAGCGCGGTGATGACCTGCTCGCCACAATCGGGTACAGCACCGAGGCGCACGACGCCGACTTCGCCCGCGCCTTCCTCGACCGCCTGGAGGTGATCCTCACCACCGCCGCGGCCGACCCCGAGCTACCCGTCGCCGGGTACGACATCCGGTCGGCGGCCGATCGGGCCTTGGTGCGGGCGGCGAACGACACCGCGCGGACGCCGTCGCCGGGGACGGTGCTGGACCGGGTCGTCGCGCGGGCGGCCGCCGCTCCGCAGGCCGTGGCGGTGGTCGAACGCGACGGCCGGACGTCCTACGGCCGCCTCCTGCACGCCGCCGAGGCGATGCGTTCGCGGCTGGTGGCCGCGGGCGTGGTACCGGGAGACGTGGTCGGGCTGACCGCGGGGCGGTCCGCCCGGACCGTCGCGGCCGTCCTGGGGATCTGGGCGGCCGGTGCTGCATATGTGCCGCTGGATCCCGGCCATCCGCTGGCGCGGCTGCGGTTCCAGGTGACCGAACTCGGCTGCCCCGTCCTGGTGGACTGCGGCGGCCTGCCCGCTGAGCTTGCGTCGACCCGGACCGTACTGGCGGCACCCGACCCCCGCGACACGGTGTCCTCCGCCGAGCCGGCGGTGCTCGCGCACCGGACGGCACTCCACGACCTCGCCTATGTGATCTACACGTCGGGCTCGACCGGGCAGCCCAAGGGCGTCAGCATCACGCACGGCAATCTGGCCAACGTCGTGGACCACTTCGCCGGTCTTCTCCGCGCCGGTCCGGAGTTCACCACGACCTGGCTCACCACCTTCGCGTTCGACATCTCGGCGCTGGAACTGATGCTTCCGCTCACCGTCGGCGGCCGGGTCGTCGTGGTACCCGACGAGGTGCGCACCGAGCCGGCACGGCTGCTCGACCTGGTCGACCGGTACGCGGTCACGATGCTGCAGGCAACGCCCACGACCTGGCGGCTCGTTGCCCCGCAGGCGCGGGACCGGCTACGGGGACGCACGCTGCTGTGCGGCGGCGAGCCCCTGCTTCCCACCCTGGCCGGGCAGCTGCTCGACACCGGGGCGCGGGTGTTCAACGTCTACGGCCCGACCGAGACCACGATCTGGTCCACCGCCCGCGAGCTGTCCCGGTCGGCACCGGACGACGTCGGTGTCGGACGGCCGATCGCCAACACCCGGGTGGAGGTGCTGGACCCGGGCGGCCGGCCGCTGCCGCCGTTCGTCCGCGGCGAGCTGTGCATCGCTGGTGCCGGCGTCGCCGCCGGCTACTGGCAGCGCCCCGAGCTGACCGCCCGGCGGTTCCCCACCCATCCGGACCTGGGGGCGAGCTACCTCACCGGAGACGTCGCCAGCTGGCGGGCGGACGGCTCGCTGGAACTGTTCGGTCGCCAGGACCGTCAGGTGAAGCTGCGCGGTCACCGCATCGAACTGGCGGAGATCGAGAACGTGCTGACCCAGGATCCCCTCGTCCGGGCGGCGGCGGTGGAACTACGCGGCGACGGGCCGGACGCCGAGGCGTACCTGGTCGCCTTCGTGCAGTGCCCCCGGGACCGGGTACGGGAGGTGTGGGAGCGCGTATCGGCCGTGCTGCCGGCCTACAGCGTGCCGGAGCGGATCGTGGCCGTCGACGCGCTACCGACAACGCACAACGGAAAGATCGACGTCTCGGGCCTGTCCGCCTGGCCGGCAGGCGAGAACGCGGACACCGCCCCCGATCGCGCTGCCGTGGGCGGGCCGACGGACGATCTTCCCGATCAGTTGGTGGCGATCTGGCGTGCCCTGCTCGGTCGCAGCGCGGTGGACGACAGCACCAACTTCTTCCTCGCCGGCGGCAACTCGCTGCTGGCGCTGCGGTTGCTCGCCGAGGTCACGAAGCTCACGGACGCGCCGATCACGCTGATGAGCGTCTTCCGGGCGCCGACGCCCCGCCGCATGGCGGCCCTGATCGAGGCCCGGTGAGCAGCCCTGCGCCCGCAACCGGTACACGGCCGTTCTGACGCGTCAGATCCACCGGCCGTTCGCGGCCAGGTAGCCGGCCTGGAACCGGCTGCGCGCGCCGAGCCGCGCCATCATCCGGGCCACCACGCGACGGTATGTGCGTACCGCGACCCCGAGCTCGCGGGCCGCGGCCTCGTCCGTGCTGCCGGTGGTGAGGCTGCGCAGCACCTCACGTTCCAGCGGCTGCAGGTCCTGGACGGCGGTCGCGTCGTCGCCCGGTCCCCCGGGGCCGAGCACCCCGAGCAGCCGGGCGGCCAGGGGCTGGTTCCGGCCGATCAGCGCGCCGTCGTCGTACCCCGCGTCGCCGTTGGCGATCACGATCAGTGCCCGGTCGACGATGCTCATCCGTGGCAGCACCTCGGTCGTCGTGCGCACCGCGATGCCCGGTCGGTCCAGGTCCGCGGCGGCCGCGGACCAGCCCCGCCCGGCGTGCGTCACCAGCGCCCGCACCGGTACGCCCCGGCGGGCGACCCGGGCCGCCGCGGCGACGTCGACACCCGACCGGCGACCGAGCAGCCGCGCGTCGGGGAGGGTGAGCACGACGTCGTGCCGCGCCGCCAGAATCGCCGCGACCACCCTGTCGGGCCCGGTGACCTCGAACCGTAGGCGCATGCTCGCTCCTCCCCTGCGCGGCGGCTGTCATGTCGGCGTATTCGTATCCGCGCACCCGCGCAGCCGGGCAGCCACGTGTTCACGGGACGGCCGTGCTGACGGGACGGCCGTGCTGACGGGACGGCAGTGTTCCCGGGACGCCCGTGTTCACGGGACGCCCGCGCGAACCTGCCCGCCGGGCGCAGGTGAGACGCGTTCCCGGGACATGTCCGGCGAAGGCCCACGGGCCATGCTGGCCTGGGACGGGCACTGCGGCGGGGCACGGAGGGACGGCGTCTGTTGCTAGAGGTCTACGGCACGTATCCGTCAGTCCGCGGCGCCACCCCTGACAGCTTCGTCGCGCCCATCCTCGACGTGGCCCGCTGGTCGGAGTCCGCCGGGATGCGGGGTCTGCTGGTCTTCACCGACAACGACACCATGGATCCGTGGGCGGCCGCCCAGTTCCTGCTGGAACGGACCGCGACGCTGGTACCGCTGGTCGCGGTACAGCCGCTGTACATGCACCCATACACCGCCGCCCGCCTGGTCACCACCCTCGCCTGCCTGTACGGACGGCGGCTGGACCTCAACCTGGTGGCCGGCGGCTACCGCCCGCAGTTGCGGGCACTGGGCTGCACGCTCGACCACGACCAGCGGTACGCGCGGCTCACCGAGTACGGGCGGATCCTGCTCGACCTGCTGGGCCAGGACGCACCGATGACCCGGCACACCGAGTACTTCGAGGTGCACCGGGCCACCCTGAACCCGCCGCTGCCGGCCGGGCTCACCCCGGGCGTGTTCGTCGCGGGCACCTCACCCGCGGCTGCGGCGACGGCCCGGGCGCTGGGTGCCGTGCGCCTGTTCTACCCGCACGAGCCGGACACCTACGCCGGTACCGGCGCACCGCTGACCGGCTGCGGCATCCGGGTGGGGATCATCGCCCGCGACGACAGCGGCCAGGCCTGGCAGCTGGCCCGGCGGCGGTTCCCCGCGAGCGAGGTGGTCGAGCAGATGCGGGGCCTGCACGTGCCGCACTACGACGCGCAGTGGCACCGGGAGATCTGGGAGACGTCGGGCGCCGCGCCGCCCGTCCAGGAGACGTACTGGCTGCACCCCTTCCGGGTGTCCCGCGAGTTCTGCCCCTACCTCGTGGGCAGCCACCAGGAGGTCGCCGCCGTGCTCTCCCGCTACCTGGAGCTGGGGGTCGGCACCCTCATCCTCAACCAGGCCCGCGTGGAGGACGACGCGTTCCACGCGATGGAGGCGATCCGCCAGGCGGAGCGGATGGCCGCCGGCTCCCGCGCCGGTCACGCCACGCAGAACTCGTTGCCCTCCGGGTCGAGCATCACGACATGGTCCAGCAGCCCGTCGTAGGCCTCGTCGCGGACCCTGGTCGCGCCGGCGGTGACCAGCTCGTCGACCTTCGACCGGATCGACAGCTCGCGCTCGGCCATGTTCCACGGAGGATCGCCGGCCACCCGGATGTCGATGTGCATCCGGTTCTTGGCGGTCTTGCCTTCGGGTACCCGTAGGAAGCCGATGGCCGGACCCTTGCCGGCCGGGTCGATGATCGACGCGCCCTCGGCGTCGTCGTATCCCGGTTCGCTGACATAGCCGAGTGCCGACGCCCAGAAGGCGGCGAGCCGGTGCGGGTCCGAGGCGTCGCAACCGAGTGTCCACAGCATCGCCATGGCCGGATTCTAGGACAGCCGACCGTGCCGCCCGGCCACCCCGGAAGCAGGGACACGCGGGCGTCAGAGCCGGTTCAGCAACCGGGACAGCTGTGCCTGGTCCAACCCGGCGAGCGGGAACTCGGAGGGCGGCGGGGCCTCGCCGGAAACGCTGCCGTCGCGGGCGGCGAGGGCGCGCAGCTCGGCCAGGTGCCGCTCGGCGAGGGCCCGCACGGTCTCCTCCCGGTGCAGGGTCTCGCTGTAGTGCCAGCGCACGACGAGCCGCGCACCGATGAGAGCACTGACGACCTCGATCGGGTACGGCCGGCGGGCGGACCGGCCGCGGTCGCGCCCCACCGGCTCGTCCAGCACGCTGAACGCACCGGTGACGGGCCGGAACTCGGTGCCGAGGTAGGTGAACAGCAGGCTCGCGGGAGGGGCCGCCGGCAGCTCACCGGTCTGCCGCAGCAGCTGCCACCCGATGCCCGCCCGGGGCACCGACCGCAGGCCGCCGGCCACCGTCGCCAGCGTCGCCTCGGGGGTGCTGCCGGGTTCGCACGTCAGGGCGACCGGATGGGTACCGCTGAACCAGCCGATGGTGCGCGCCAGGTCGACGTCGTCGAAGAGCGGATCCCGGTCCTGCCGTTCCAGGTCGATGATGTGCCTGGCCGCCCCGCTCCAGGTGCTCAGGGCGCGGCCGAGTGCGGCCAGCAGGGGCGCCTCGACGGAGCCGCCCGCGGCCGGCGGGCCGGTCCGCAGCAGGGCGTCGGTCTGCGGGCCGTCCAGCGACACCGTCACGGTGCGGGTGGTCGCCTCCACGTCGGTCTCCGGGCCGGGCTCGACGTCGTACGGCAGCGGTGCCGCGGGACCGTCCAGCACCTGCGACCAGTACCCCCGCTCGTCCTGGACGGTGTCGCTGTGGGCGTAGGTCTTCAGCCGGCGGCACCAGGACTGCCACGACGTGGTCTTGGGAAGCGACCGCAGTTCCTCGCCCGCGGACAGCTGGACCACCGCGGTCTCCAGGTCCTCCAGGATCAGGCGCATCGACGTCGCATCCGCCACCAGCCGGTGGGCCACCACCGCGAGACGGTCCGGGCGCGGCCCGAGCCGCAGCAGCGCGACCCGCACCAGCGGCCCCACCGCGAGGTCCAGGCTGGACTGGATGTCGTCGAGCAGCTCGGCCAGCCGCGCGTCCTGGTCCGCCTCGTCGAGGCCGGACAGGTCGTGCTCGGCGAACGGGACCGGGTCGCCGATCGGGGCGATCCGCGAACGGCTCTTCGCGCCGGACAGCAGGAAGCGCTGGCGCAGGCCGTCGTGGTGGGCGAGCAGTCGCTCGACACCGGTCCGGACGACGGCCGCGGCGACGGGCACGTGCAGCTGCACCATGACCGAGGTGTTCCAGTGCCGCCAGTCGGCCAGCGGCTGCTGGCAGAACCACTGCTGCATCGGGGCGAGGGCCACCGGACCGGTGACCTCCCGCTGTTCGGCGTCGACCCGTACCGCGGCGGTGGCGACCTCGGCCAGGGCCGCCACCGTCGGATGCGCGAACAGGTCGTATGCGGTCAGTTGCAGGCCGGCCTCCTGGGCCCGCGCGACGACCTGGATGGCCAGGATGGAGTCGCCGCCGACCTCGAAGAAGTCGTCGTGCACGCCGACCCGGGACACGCCGACGATCGACGCCACGATGTCGGCCAGCGCCTGCTCGGTGGGCGAGCGGGGCGCGACGAAACCCTCGGCCGCGCCGCCGCGCTCCTCGGGCGGAGCGGGCAGCCGGTCCCGGTCGACCTTGCCGTTGGGCGACAGCGGAAGCGCGTCGAGCTCGACGAAGGCGGACGGCACCATGTACGGCGGCAGCCGCGACTCCAGGAACTGGCGCAGCTCGCGGGCGCGGACGGTCGAGCCGGGCCGCGCCACCACATAGGCGACGAGCCGGCGGTCCGCCGCGGTCGGCTCGTAGAGGTGCACCACGGACTCCCCGACGTCCGGGTGCCGGCTGAGGGCCGACTCGACCTCCGCCGGTTCCACCCGGAACCCGCGGATGTGGATCTGCGTGTCCACCCGGGAGATGAACTCCAGGTTGCCGTCCGCGCGACGGCGGACGAGGTCACCGGTGCGGTAGAGCCGCTGGCCCGGGTGGGCCGGGTCGGGGTCGGCCACGAAGCGGTCGGCGGTCAGCCCGGGCCGGCCGACGTACCCCCGGGCGAGGCTGATGCCGCCGATGTACAGCTCCCCGGTGCCGCCCTTGGGCGTGCGGCCCAACTGGCTGTTGAGCACCCGCAGGTCGGCCGAGGGCAGCGGGGTGCCGATCGGCAGGTTCGGCCAGTCGTGCACCGGGTCGGCCGGATCCAGCCGGAAGAACGTGGAGCTGCAGGTGGCCTCGGTCAGGCCGTACACGTGCATCAGGGGTACCCCGTGCCGGCGCCACGCGGTCAGCCGGTCCGGCAGGACCCGCTCACCACCGATGATCACCAGTCGCAGGTGGCTCGGCAGCGAACGGCCGAGGCGGTCCAGCTCCCGTACCCACTCGTGCCAGTACGCGGTGGGCAGCTCGATGACGGTCACCCGCTCGCGCTCGACCAGTTCCAGGAGCCCGACCTGCCCGGTGACGATGTGGCCGGTGGAGGTCGCCACCGCCCCGCCGGCGAGCCAGCTCGGGAAAAGCTCCTCGGCCAGGACGTCGAAGCTGGGCGAGGCGAACTGCAGGAACCGGTCGGCGGCACCGAGCCCGAGCCGGTCGGCGACGTCCCGGGCGAAGGTGACCAGGGAACGATGGGTGATCCCGACCCCCTTGGGTTCTCCGGTCGACCCCGACGTGTAGACCACATAAGCCAGGGAGTCGGGGTGGGGATCGGGCAGCTTCGGCGGCACGCGGTCGGTCGTGGGCCGGTCGGTCCTGGGTTGCGCGGCGTCGGCCACGATGACGTGCTCCGGCAGGACGGCGCCGGCCTCCCGCAGCCGCCGTACCAGGTCGCCGTCCGCGACCAGCGCCCGGGTACCGGCGTCGTGGAGCATGAAGGCGATCCGGTCCACCGGGTACGACGGATCCAGCGGAACGTAGACGCCGCCCGCGGCCAGGACGCCGAGGATCGCCACGGCCAGCCGCGGCGAGCGCTCCACGAGGATGCCGACCGGCGTCCCCGCGCCGACGCCGACGTCGCGCAGCCGGTACGCGAGCCGGTCCCCGTCGCGCGCCAGCTCGGCGTAACTGGTGGTACCCCCGTCGCAGACGACGGCCGGCGCGTGCGGAGCCATCGCCACCCGGTTGCGGAACAGCTCCACGAACCCCGGGTCGGCGTCCGGGCCGGCTGCCGGGCTCTCCTTTCCCGGTACCGTGTCCGCCAGCTCCACCTCGTCCACCGTGCTGTCCGGCGCCTCCACCAGCCGGGTCAGCACGCCGCGGAACTGTTCGGCCAGCAGCGCCACGCTGTCCGCGTCGAACAGCTCGGTCATGTACTGCCACTCAAGGTGCAGCCGGTCCGGCCCGGGGATCGCCACCAGAGTCAGGTCGACGGAGGCCATGCCCAGCTCGACCGGTTCCGGCGTGATCCGCAGGTCCGCCAGCTCCAGCGTCATGTCCGGCCCGGTGAGCGCGTTGATCCAGAGCCCGGCGAGCGAGGTCTGCCCCGCCTCCCGGCGCAGGCCGAGCGCCTCGATGAGCCGGTCGAACGGCACGTCCTGGTGGTCCAGGGCGGTGGCCATGGTGTCCCGGGCCTGGTGCACGACGCTGCGCAGCGTCTGCTGACCGCTGATCCGCATGCGCAGCGGCAACGGGTTGGCGAAGCACCCGACGAGCTGCTCGGTCTCCACCCGGGTACGCCCGGCGACCAGGGAGCCGACGAGGAGGTCGTCATCGTCGAGGCAGTGCCGCAGCAGAATCGCGGACGCGGCGAGCAGCACCATCACCAGGGATGCGCCCTCACGGTCGCCGAGGCGGCGAAGCGCGTCGCTCAGCTCGGGCGACAGCTCCACGCGATGCCCGTCACCGGTGAAGCGCGGCCGCGCCGGGTACGGGCGGTCGGTGGGCAGCGCGGATCCGCCACGGATCCCCGCGAGGGTCCGCTCCCAGTGCCGCACTTCGGCCGCGATGCGCTCCTCGTCCATCCGGCCGCGCTGCCAGGCGGCGAAGTCACCGAACTGGATGTCCGGCTCCGGTAGCGGCGTGCCGCCGTTGCGGTGCAGGTTGTGCAGCGCGGCGATCTCCCGGACGAGGATCGACATCGACCATGCGTCGGACGCGGCGTGGTCGGTGCAGAACAGGGCGACGTGGGTCTGTTCGGCCAGGCGCAGCAGGACCAGGCGCAGCCGCAACGGCTCCTCCGGCGGGAAGTTCCCGGTCACCTGCGCGGCGTAGTGGCGGCGAATCTCCCGCGCCTGCTGCGCAGCGTCGAGGTGCGCCAGGTCGAGCACCGGCACCGGTACCTTCATGACGGGGTGTACGACCTGTACCGGAGCACCGTCCTCGCCGACCTCGAAGGTGGAGCGCAGCACCTCGTGGCGGCGCACCACATCGGTGAGGAGGGTGGACAGCAGGTCCGGGTCGAGCTCGCCCTCGACCCGGAACGCGCCGGTGATGTTGTTGGCCCCGCGGACCCGTTCGACCGCCCACTCCCGTTGCTGCGCAAGCCCCAGCGGCGTGGGTCGCGACCGGTCGCGCGGCGCGATCCGCTCCCGGCGGCCCGACCCCTGCTCGGCCAGGAGCATGGCCAGCCGCTGTTCGAGCAGCTCCCTCCGGTCCGCGGGCAGGGCGGCAAGTCGGCTGCGCAGGTCGGTCATGCTCCATCACCATCCTGGCGTCCCGGCGTCGACACCGTCAGCGGTCAAGCTATGCGGTATGCGGCGGGCACGCTGTCACGGGAAAGCGGTACGCCCGCCTGCTGACGGGCACGGACCGACCCGAAGTCCTCGGTTCATGTGACAGCCGACCCGGGCGCCGCGGAGCTAGCGTGCCCGGACGCCGGCCGGCCCGCCCTGCCGTGCGGTGTCAGGATTTCGAGGTACATCACACAGCGGCACGCCGGCCATAGGTTGAGCCCGAGCCGTGGGGACCGGCCAGTGCCCGTACCGGTGCTGCCCCCGCCCGCGGGATCCGGATGCTCGAAGGGGTCATGGACTCGAAGGGGTCATGGATGAGTCGCAGAATCTCGCGCGCGACGGCGGTCACGGCCCGGATCGCGGCCGCGGCGGTCGTCCTGGGGTGCGCCTCCGTGGTGCTCCCCGCGTCCGCCTCCGCCGCGCCCGCCTCCGCCGCGGCGGTCGCAGCCTCGCCGGCCAGGTTGTTCACGCCCGCTGCCAGCAGCTGCACGCCGGCCGCCCCCGATTATGTGACCCGGCCGGACCTTCGCCCGGTGGGTGCCTGCACGACCGGCAACATCGCGCTGACGGCGTCCGGGTACCTCTTCACCGCGCCCAACGGCCAGGGCCGGGGCGGGCCGACGATCTACGCCGATGACGGCTCGGTGGTCTGGACCAAGCCCAGGTCCGTCGGCGACGAACAGAACTTCCAGGTGCTGAATGTGGGCGGGCGCAAACTGCTCGCCTACTACCACGGGGCCTGGCTGGTGTTCGGCGTGGAGACGCGCGGGGAGTTCGTCCTGCTGGACGAGCACTACCGCGAGGTGGGCCACATCCGGTCGAACGCCGGCTACCAGCCGAGCCTGCACGAGCTGCGGATCACCCCGGCGGGTACGGCGCTGATCGGTTCCTACGCCCCCGTCCTGACGATGGCGGCCGGCCGGCCGGTCGTGGCCTACGACTACGTGGTGCAGGAGGTCGACTTCCAGCACGACGGCAAGGTCCTGTTCGAGTGGCACGCCCTGGACCACGTGCCGCTGACCGCGTCGTGGGCCCCCGTCCCCGGAGCCCTGGGTGCCTTCGACTACTTCCACGGCAACTCGATCGACCTCCTGCCCGGTGGCGATCTGCTGGTCTCGGCCCGCAACACCTGGAGCGTCTACCGGATCTCGCGTGCCGACGGGCACGTGGTGTGGACCCTGGGCCACCCGCGGGACGGCTCCGGCAGCTTCGGGGCCGAACTGCTCGGCTCCGACGACGGCTGGTTCTGCTACCAGCACGACGCCCGTAGCGACGACGGCAGCACGGTCACTCTCTTCGACAACGGCGGCGGCGGCCCCGGCTGTGCGCATCCGGCGAGGGAGCTGACCGTCCGGCTCGACCAGGCCGCCGGGACGGCGACCGCCGGGTCGATGCTGCGCCACCAGCCGGACCTCTACACGAACTACACGGGTAACAGCCAACTGCTGTCCAACGGCGACCGGCTGGTGTCGTGGGCGGACACCGGGCAGGTCACCGAGTTCGACGCGGCCGGACAGCCGGTCATGGAGATGACCCTGGGACAGTTCAGCTACCGCGTCCAACGGTCACCGTGGCAAGGGTTCCCGCTCGATCCGCCGGTCGCGGTACGCGACGGGGCGAACCTGCGGGTCAGCTGGAACGGCGCCACCGAGGTCGCCCGCTGGCAGCTCCTCGGCGGCCCGGACCGCAACTCGCTGCACAAGATCGCAGACGCCGTCCCGCGGCAGGGCTTCGAAACCTCGATCCCGGTGCCGTCCGGTACGCCGGTCGTGGCGGTCCAGGCGCTGGGCGCCGATGGGAGCCCGCTGGCCCACGGTCAGGCCTTCGCCGGCCGCCCCACCCCCGCCCCGCCCGGCGTCGTCCTCGCGCTGCAGGCCGTGCTGCGGCCCGTACTCACCTTCGGCGGGTTCGGCCTGCCGCTGCTCATGGCCCTCGAACTCGGTCTGGTGCTCGGTGTCGTGCTCGCGCTCGTCCGGCTCCTGCGTGGCCAGGGCCTGCGCCGCGCGGGCACCAGCCTCGCCGGGATGACCCTGCTCATCCTGCTCGTCGACCTGACGGGGTGTGTGGCGCAGCCCTTCTATCCCCCGATGCTGTACCTCAACCTGATCTACCCGGTCCTCTTCCTGATCGGCAACCTCGTCGGGTGGCCGCTCGTCGGCGTCCTCATCGGCCTGATCGCCGGACGTGGCGCGCAGTGGCGTCACGACCCGGCGGCGCTGCGGGCGTACCGTCGGGCCGGCTGGCTGTGGGTGGCGTACTTCGGGCTCAAGCTCGTCGTCCAGATGGCCCTGTACCTCGCCGGGAACTGGGTCGGACTGTGGATCGCCAAGGTGACGATGGGTTGGCCGCTGTGGATCGTCACGGTCGTCGCCACCGTGCTGGTCGTCTGGCGTACCCGCCGCGGCGCAATCTCCGACACCGAGCCCGAGCCGGTCCCGGAGACGGAGGAGACCCCGCGACCGGTCCTGGCGTGATCCGCGGTGACCGCCTCGACAGTGCCCGAACTGCTGCGGGAACGCGCGCGGGAACGGCCGGACCGGATCGGGTACTCCTTCCTCGTCGACGGGGACACGGAGGAGGTCCAGCTCACCTACGGGCAGCTGGACCTCCGGGCGGGTGCCGTCGCGGCCGCGGTGCGGGCGGCGGGCGGCGTCGCGGACACCCGGGTGCTGCTGGTGTTCCCGCCCGGGCTCGACTTCGTCACCGCCTTCTTCGGCTGCCTGGCCGCCGGGGTCGTCGCCGTCCCGGTGTACCCGCCCGATCCAGCGGCCCTCGACCGCACCCTGCCGCGGCTGCTCGCCGTGGTCCGCGATGCGGGACCGACCATCGCGTTGACGACCTCCCCGCTGCTCGGCCAGCTCGACCTGCTGCGCCACGTGGCGCCCGACGTCGCTGCGCTGCGCTGGCTCGCGGTGGACACCCTGCCGGACGCCGGCGACGGCCTGCCCGAGCCCGCGGCTGCGGTCGGTCCGGACGCGGTCGCGGTGCTGCAGTACACGTCGGGGTCGACGTCGGTACCCCGGGGAGTCGTGCTCACCCATCGCAACCTGCTGCACAACTCCCACCTCATCCAGCAGGTCTTCGGTACCACCGAAGAGAGCCGGGGAGTGTCCTGGCTGCCGCCGTACCACGACATGGGTCTGGTCGGTGGCCTGCTCCAACCCCTCTTCGCCGGCTGTCCGGTCACGCTCATGTCGCCGCTGCACTTCCTTGAGGAACCGATGCGCTGGCTGCGGGCGATCGACCGCTGTCGTGGCACGGTCAGCGGCGGCCCCAACTTCGCCTACGAGCTGTGCATCCGCGCGGCGGAGCAGGCCCCGCCCGACCGCCTGGACCTCAGCTCCTGGGAGGTGGCCTTCAATGGCGCCGAGCCGATCCGGGCGCAGACGCTGCGGCGGTTCGCGGACGCCTTCGCGCCCGCGGGTTTCCGGCCGGACGCCGCGCTGCCGTGCTACGGCCTGGCCGAGGCGACACTCATCGTCTCCGGCGCGCGTCGCCGGGGCGTCGCGGTGGCCGTCGACCGGCTCGCGCTCGAACAGCATGTCGCGGCGGCCCCGGCCGATGGTCGCGCGGTCGAGCTGACCAGCTGCGGACGCGGTACCCCCGACCAGCGGATCCTGATCGTGGACCCGGCGACCCGCGTCGCCTGTCCGCCGGGGCGCATCGGTGAGGTCTGGGTGGGCGGCCCCAGTGTCGCCCAGGGCTACTGGCGCCGGCCCGCGGAGACCGAGCAGGTGTTCCGCGCCCGCACCGGCGATGGCGACGATGGCCCCTTCCTGCGTACCGGCGACCTCGGTTTCCTGCACGACGGGGACCTCGTGGTCACCGGGCGGATCAAGGACCTGCTGATCGTCCGTGGCCGCAACCACTACCCGCAGGACATCGAGCTCACCGCGGAGCGGGCCGATCCGGGACTGCGCCGGGGCGGTGCGGCGGCCTTTCTGGTCGATGCGGACGGCCCCGAGGCGCACCTGGTCGTCGTGCTGGAGGTACGACGGCAGGCGGACACCGTCGACGTCGGCGGGGTGGCCGCCCGGGTCCGCCGGGCGGTCGCGGTGGAGCAGGGCCTGGAGGTGCGCACCGTCGTCCTGGTGCGCGCCAGTGGCATACCCAAGACGTCCAGCGGGAAGGTGCAGCGGTGGCGCTGCCGGCAGCTGTACCTCGCCGGCCGGCTGCCCGAGGTGAGCCGGCTGGAGGTGGCAGCCGGGCCGGCCGCGTCCACCGAGCCCGTTGACGCGCGTGAGGTACTGGCCGCCGATCCCGCGCGGCGCCCGGCGCTGCTCGAACGCTACGTGCGCGACCAGATCGCGCGGCTGGGCGGCCTGGATCCCGGCGACCTCGACCGGCGCCAGCCGCTGCTCGCGGCGGGCCTGGACTCCCTCACCCTCACCCGGCTGCGCAGCCGCATGGAGGCCGAACTCGGGGTCGGTCCGCCGCTCGCCGAGTTGTTGAGCGGGGCGAGCCTGTCGACGGTCGTCGACCGCCTCGCCGCGCGGATCGGCCCGGGCGACGCGGACCGCCGCACCCCGCCCACGCTGAGGGGTACGGCGCCGGCGGGCACGGAGTACACCGCACCGCTGTCGGTGGCCCAGCAGTGGATGTGGCTGCAGCACCAGCTGGATCCGGGTACCAGCGCCTTCACCGTCCCCGTCGCGCTGCGGCTGCTCGACCCGGTGGACCACGCCGCCCTGCGCCGGGCGCTCGACACGGTGGTGGCCCGCCACCCGGTCCTGCGCACCACGTTCGCACTGCGCGACGGCGCACCGGTCCAGGTGGTCCACCCCACCGGGCGCGCGGCATTCGAGGAGCACGACGTGCGCCACCTCGACGCCGCGCGGCTGACCCGCCGGCTGACCCGCGACGCCCGCCGCCCGTTCGACCTCGATCGCGGTCCGCTGCTGAGGCTGGACCTGTACCGGCACCCGGACGGCGAGGTCATGCTGCTGACGGTGCACCACATCATCACCGACTTCTGGTCGATGACGGTCCTGGCCCGGGAACTCGCGGACGCCTATGCGACGCACGCCGACGGCCGGCAGCCGGGAGCGGCCGCGCCGCACGCAACGTTCGCCGACGTGGCCGTGTGGCAGAGCCGCCTGCTGGACGACCCGGTCACCGCGCAGCCGCTGACGAGGTACTGGGACGAGCAGGTGGGCGACGGCGTCCCCGGCCTGGGCCTGCCGGTCGTCCCGGCCGGCCGCGGGGTGCACGGCGGATCCCGCGGCTTCGCGCTGTCCGCCGCCTCGACCGGCCGGCTGCGCGCGCGGGCCGCGGAGGAGAAGGTGACCCTGCACGTCCTGCTGCTGGCCGCGGTCCAGACGATGCTGCACGGGCTGACCGGCCGGACCGACCTCGCTCTGGGTACCAGCGCCGCCGGCCGCAGCCGGGAAGAGTTCGCCGAGGTGATGGGGTGCTGCACCAACCCCGTGATGATCCGCGACCGGATCGCCGGCGATGAGCCGTTCCGGGCACTGCTGCTGCGCACCCGGGCCCGCGTCATCGCGGCACTGGAGCACCAGGACTACCCGATGATCCTGCTGGCGAAGCGGCACCGGGCGGCCAACCGGGGGCGCATGATCGAGGCGCTGTTCACGTTCAACCGGTCACCGTCGGGCGACGACCTGTCCGCCGCCGCGTTCGTCGGGGTGCCCGGCGTGCGGCGCCGGCTGGGGTCGCTGTATGTGGAGACCGTCGCGCTGGAGCCGGGCGGCAGCACCCGGGCTCTCGAACTGCGGTCTGCTGCGCTACGGCCCCGGCGCGCTGGACGAGGAGAGCGCCGCGCGCTTCGTGGACGGGTTCGCGGCGTTGCTCGCCCGGGTCGCCGAGGACCCGGGCGTGCTGGTCGCCGACCTGACCGGTGCCCCGGTGCCCGCCGCGGATTGACCGTGCCGCGGTGGGTCCCCTCTTTCAGCGACCTCCCGGTACCAGCGCGGTTGCCTAGCGTTCCACGCATGGTGCAGTCGTTCCAGGCCTCGCCACCGCCGAGGGTGCTCCCGCGAACACCGGAGGAACGCGCCATCGCCGAGATCTGGTCCGTGGCCCTGGACCGCGGCGACATCGGCATCCACGACGACTTCTTCGAACTCGACGGCGACTCGCTGACCGCGATCAAGGTGATCACCCGGGTCCGGGAGACGTGGGGGGTCAGCATCCCGCCGGCGTTCTTCTTCGAGAACCCGACGGTCGCCGCGCTCGCCGTCGCGGTGGTGGAGGGGGCTCCGGCGCAGCGGCCGGTCGTCGGGCGCCGGCCGCCGGACGCCGAGCCGGTGCTGTCGTTCGACCAGCAGCGTCTCTGGCTGGAGCACCAGCTGCGACCCGAGGCCGCGTACAACGTCCACGCGCTGCTGCGCCTGGCCGGTCCGCTCGACGCCGACGCGCTGGACCGCAGCGTGCGCGCGATCCTGCTCCGGCACGAGGCGCTGCGCACGCGGTTCCCGACCGTGGACGGCCGGCCCGTCCAGGTCGTCGACGAGCTGGCCGAGGACTGGCACATCGGTACCGACGACCTCGCGGCCCTGCCCGGCGACCGCTTCGAGGCCGGGCTGCGCCGCGCGGCCACGGACGCGCACACGCCGTTCGACCTGGCGCACGGACCGCTGTTCCGGTGCACGCTGATCGGGCTCGGCGACGACGAGCACCTGTTGAGCGTCTGCGCGCACCACATCGTCTGCGACGACTGGTCGACCGGCCTGTTCATGCGGGAGCTGTCCGCCCTGTACCGGGTCGGCGGCGACGTCGAGCGGGCGGACCTGCCGCAGCTGCCGGTGCAGTACCGCGACTTCGCCGCGTGGCAGCGCCGGTGGCTGACCGGTGACGCGCTCGCCCGGCAGGTCGGGTACTGGCGCGAGCACCTCGACGGTGCCCCGGCCGCCCTGGCCCTGCCCACCCGCCACTGGCGCCCGGCGACGGAGCAGGTGACCGGCGGGCGGCTGCACGCGGTCCTCGACCGGCCGGACACCCAGCGGCTGCACGACCTGTGCCACGCGCACCACGCCACCCCGTTCATGGTGCTGCTGGCCGGCCTGGGTACCGTGCTCGCCCGCTGGAGCGGCCAGCACGACGTCGTGGTCGGCGTCCCGATCACCGGCCGGACGGACGTGGGTACCGAGAACCTGATCGGGTTCTTCGTCAACACCGTGCCGATGCGCGTCCACGTGTCGGAAGAGTCGTCGTTCGCCGAACTCCTCGGGCAGGTGCGGGCCGCGGCTCTCGACGGGTACGAGCACGCCGAGGCGCCGTTCGACCGGATCGTCCAGCAGCTACCGGTGATGCGCGTACCCGGCCGCACGCCGGTCTTCCAGGTGGCGTTGAACGTCCTCGACGTCTTCGACCGTGAGTCGCTCGACGGCCTGGTCACCGAGCTGGTACCGGCGCAGCCGCCGCCGAGCAAGTTCGACCTGGCGCTGACCGCCCGCGAGTTCGGCGGACAGCTGCACCTGGAGCTGGAGTACGACGCGGGCCGGTACCCCGGGGAGCTGGTCGCCGTCCTCCTCGACCAGGTCCGCGAACTGCTGCGGTCCGCCGTCGCCGAGCCCGACCGGGCGCTGTCCGACCATCCGCCGGCCGCTGCGGACCCGGCAACTGCGGACCCGGTCGGGGACGACGGCGCGGTCCGCGAGCTGTTCGGCCTGTCCCCCGACGACCGGGTCGCCGTCCTGTCCGCGCGTCCCGGGCTCGTGGCGGCCGCGACGACCGCCGCGGTCGACGCCGGGGCGTCGCTGGTACCGCCGCCTTCCCTGGCCGACGTCACCGCCCTCGGCAACTGGTTGCACGAGGGCGGCATCACCGCGGTCTTCGTGGATCCCCCGCTGCTGCGCGCGATGTCCGGCCACGCGGACATGCCGCGGCTGCCGGCGCTGCGGGCCGCGTTCGTGGACAACGCCGGCGACCTGCTCGCCCACGACGTCGAGCTGGCGCGCCGCTGGTCGCCGGCCTGCCGCTGGGTCGGTCTCTACGGGGTGACCGAGGACGGGGTACCCCTTGCCGGCTACCCGGTGCCCGACGGCTGGACGGCGGACACCGCGCCGTTGCGGGTTCCCCTCGGCCGGCAACTGCCCGGCGGGCCGCTGCGGCTGCGGCACCCCTCGGGACGGGCCGCCGCCGTCGGGGAGGTCGCGCAGGTGTGGGCGGGTACCCGCGCCACCGGGGACCTGGCCCGCCGCTGGCCCGACGGAACGCTGGAGTACGTCGGGCGGGCCGCGCCCGACGGCGGACCGGTCACCGACCCCACCGTCGCGATCGAGACGGTGGGTACCCTGCGCGACGTACCCGGTGTGCACGACGCGCTGGTGACCGAACAGCCCACCGCCGACGGCCGCACGCTGCTCCTGGCCTACGTCGCGGGGCCGGACCCCGCCGACGGCGCGTCGCTGATCCGCCGGCACCTGGTCAACCGGCTGTCCGACCACCAGCTACCGCACCACCTGTTCGTGCTCGACGCGCTGCCCCGGACCGCGGACGGCGGGTACGACCTCGGCGCGCTGCCGCTTCCCGATGCCAGCAGCCGGCTGGACAGCTACGTGCCCCCGGGCACCACCATGGAGCGCCAGCTCGTCGGCATCCTGCACGAGCTGCTCGACGTCGACCGGATCGGCATCCACGACAGCTTCTTCGAGCTGGGCGGGTTCTCGCTGCTGGCCACCCGCCTGAGCGCTCGCGTCCGGGACGTGTTCCAGGTGGAGATCTCCCTGCGCGACCTGTTCGCGTCGGCCTCGGTCGGCCAGCTGGCACAGCTGATCGTGCAGGCCCAGGCCCAGCTGGTCGGGATGACGGATCTGGAGGGACTGCTGGACGAGCTGACGCCATGACGGGTACGGGGATGGTTGCGGGGACGAGGGGTAGCCGTGGGCGCTGAGAACGTCGAGGACATCTACGAGCTGTCGCCGCTGCAGCGGGGCATGCTGCTGCACAGCGCCTACGACGGCGCCGCCGACATGTACCTGAGCCAGCAGACGTACCGCGCCGACGGCGACTTCGATCCGGACGCCCTGGTGCGTGCCTGGCAGGCGACCACCGCCGCGCATCCGGCCCTGCGCACCTCGTTCCACTGGGACGGGCTCGACAAGCCGGTGCAGGTCGTCCACCGCACCGTGGTGCTTCCGGTGGCGCGACACGACTGGTCCGGCCTGGACGAGACCGAGCAGCGGCAACGGCTCGACGAGCTGCGCGCCGCCGACGCCGCGGCGGGATTCGACCTGACCGTCGCACCGCTGCAGCGGCTGACCGTCATCCGGTTCTCCGCGGACAGCTTCGGTCTGGTGTGGACGTATCACCACCTGCTCATGGACGGCATGTCGATACCGGTCTTCATGGACGACGTGCTGGGCCACTACCGCGCGTCGCTCGCCGGTGGGCCACCCCCGCCGGCCCCGCCGCCGTTCCGCGACTACATGGCCTGGTTGGCCGAGCAGGATCCGGAGGCGGGCAAGCGCTTCTGGATCGAGCGGCTGGCCGGGGTGGCGCCGAACCGGCTGATCCCGCTCCTGCCGGCGG
>VAWN01000023.1:179661-346637 GCA_005885555.1 Actinomycetota bacterium | reverse complement strand
CGTGGATCCAGGAGCTGCGGGCGGCCGCCGCCAGGCACCGGGTGACCGTCGCGACCATGGTGCAGGCGGCGTGGGCGATGGTGCTGCACCGGTACAGCGACCGGGCCGACGTCGTGTTCGGCTGCGTCAGCTCGGGACGTCCCCCGGCGCTGCCGAACGTGCAACGCGTCGTCGGCGTGCTCGCCAACACCCTGCCGGTACCGCTGGTCATCCCCGACGGCGGCGACCTCGGTACCTGGCTGCGGGAGGTCCAGCGGGAGTACGCGCGGATGCGCCGCTACGAGTTCGCGCCGCTGGCCGACATCAAGAAGTGGGCCGGCGCGGCCGGCCGGCAGCTGTTCGACAGCAGCCTGTCCATCGAGTCGTACTCCGTCGCGGTCGCCGCGGCGAACATCGCGCCCACGGTGACGTTCCGGCAGGGCGGCCTGTACGACAAGATCAACTATCCGGTCGCGGTCACCATCACGCCCGAGCTCGGTGCGATCCAGTTGCTCGCCCACCGCCAACGCTTCCCAGCCGACTTCATCGACGACGCGCTCGCCCGGCTACGGGCCACCCTGGAGGCGCTGCCCGTAGCCGGGCGGGTCGAGGACCTCGTCGCCGCGGCCGGACCGCGGGTCAGCGACGCCGCACCGTCCGCGGTGGCCGCTCCGGCCGGCCTGGACCGGTCGGCCGATCCCGGGGACGGACAGCGGCAGCCGGTGACCCCGCTCGAACACGCCATCGCGGAGGTGTACCGCGAGGTTCTCGGCCTGGACGAGGTCGACGTCAACGCGAGCTTCTTCGAGCTGGGCGGCGACTCCTTCGACGCCGTTCGCGCCGTCGGTCGCATCGACAGCGCCACCGTCGGCCTGCTCGCGGCCAACCCCAGCGTCCGTGACCTCGCCCAGGCCCTGACGCCGGAGCCGTCGGAGCCGTCAGAGCCGTCAGGGACGTCAGAGACATCGGAGCCGTCGGCGACCGCCGACCTCGACGACGAGATCGCCCGACTGGAGGCGCTGCTGGAACGCAAGCGGGCGGAGCGGGACGGGGCGCTCGCGCTGGTACCCGTGCCGCGGGAGGAGGCGATGGCCTGCTCCTTCCAGCAGGAGGGCATGTGGTTCATGCACCGGCTCGCCCCGTACCTGGCCTCCTACCACGTGCCGATCGCGCTGCGGATCCACGGCAAGCTGGACCTGGCCGCGCTGGAGCGGGCCCTGCACGCCCTCGTGGTGCGGCACGAGGTGCTGCGCACCAGGTTCGTCGACGAGCACGGCCTGCCCCGCCAGGTCATCGAGCCACCGCCCGCGGCCACGTCGCTGCCGGTGATCGAGCTGCGTGACGATCAGGTCCTCGACTGGGCCAGCGAGCTGTACGCCAGGCCGTTCGACCTCGCCACCGGCCCGGCCTTCCGCGCCGCGGTCGCCCGGCTCTCCCCGGACGACCATGCCCTGGTGATGGTCTTCCACCACATCGTCACGGACGGGTGGTCGGCGCGGGTACTGGCCGGGGAGCTGTCCGCACTCTATGCCGCCGACCGTGCCGGTGGCGGGTACGACCTGCCGCCGCTGCCGGTCCAACCGGCCGACTACGCCGCCTGGCAGCGCCGCTGGCTGGCGGGTCCGGAACGCGACCGGCAGGTGGGCTGGTGGCGCGACGCGCTGACCGGTCTGTCCACTGTGGACTTCCCGGCCGACCGGGACCGCGCCGCGCAGCCCACCGGAGCCGGCAGCAACGTCTCGCTGATGGTGCCGGCCGACGTGGGTACCGCCGCACACGCCTACACCCGCAGCCACCATGTGTCGCTGCTGGCCGTCCTGCACGCCGGACTGCTCACGGTGCTGCGGCGCTACACCGGGCAGGACGACCTGCCGGTCGGCTCGCTGCTCAGCGGCCGTACCCGCAGCGACCTGGAGCCGATGGTCGGATACTTCGGCAGCATCGTGGTGCTGCGTCCCGAGCTGACCGGGGACCCCTCGTTCGGCGAACTGGTACGGCGTTGCCACGCCACCGTTCTGGACGCGACCACGCATCAGGACGTTCCCTTCCCGCTCGTGGTCGACGCGCTGCGACCGCAACGGGTCTGCGGCCGCAACCCCCTGTTCCAGATCGGGCTCACCCTCCACCCGCCCGCGATCGTCAACGCGCGCCTCGACCTCGGCGACGTCAGCGGGCAGTCGTTCGAGGTCGAGGAGGAGTACGCGCTGTGGGACATCGCCGTCGACGTGACCGACGCGCCCGACGGCAACCTCTATGTGTCCATCGACTACTCCGCCGAACTGTTCGACGCCGACCGCATGCGGCGGCTGGGCGAACACTTCGCCAACGCGCTCGCCGCCGGGCTGGCCGCACCGGACACCCCGGTCGCCGACGTCGAGATCATGGCCGCCGGGGAACGCGACAGTCTCCTGGAGCCGACCGGAACCGAGGCGGAGGCGGCGCCCGTCGAGCCGGTACACCGTCTGGTTGAGCGGGTCGCCGCCGGTACCCCCGATGCCGTCGCCGTGGTCGACAGCGACGGCACCACCGTCAGCTACGGACAGCTCGACGAGGCGGCCGAGCGGCTCGCGAAGCGGCTGCGGGACCAGGGAGTGGGATCCGGCGTGCCGGTGGGCATCCGCCCGCAGCGCGGCAGCGACCTCGTCACGGCCCTGCTCGGCGCCTGGAAGGCCGGGGGTCACCCGGTTCCGCTGGACCCCGACCTGCCCCCGGACGGGGGCGGGACGTCCCACGCACCCCGGGCCGTCCACGACCAGATCCGCCGCCTGCAGGCCGCCGTGCCGCTCGAAACCACCGACCGGGTGCTGCACACCGCCCCGTACCCGCTCGACCGGTCGGTGGCGGAGCTGTTCTGGCCGCTGGCCACCGGGGCGGCCGTCGTGCTCGGCGAGCCGGACGCCGCCTCCGTCGAGCGCCTGATCGACCGGGCCGGGGTCACGGTCCTCCGGGTCGGACCCGGTGTGTTGCGGAGCCTCATCGAGGCCGGCGGGTCGCTGCACACCCTGCGCCGGATCCTGTGCAGCGGGCCGCTGCCGGACGGCCTCGTGCGCCGTTTCGTCTCCCTCCGGCCGGCCGTCGACCTGTACGACGTCTGGGGCTATGCGGAGACGTTCGACGTCGCCGTGCGGCGGGCGGAACCCGGTGCCCCCTTCGCTCCGCTGCAGACCACCTATGTCCTCGACGATGGGCTGCGTCCGGCGCCGGTGGGCGTCACGGGCCAGCTCTACGTCGCCGGCAGCGGCCTGGCCCACGGGTACCCCGACCGGCCGGCCCGCACCGCACAGCGCTTCCTGCCCGACCCCTACGCCGGCCGGCCCGGCGCGCGGATGTACGCCACCGGCGACCTCGTCCGGCGCCGCCCCGACGGAACGCTTCAGTACGTGGGCCGCCGCGACCGCAGGGTCACGGTACGCGGCGAACGGATCGATCTCGGGCAGGTCGAGGACATGCTCGCCGAGCACCCACAGGTGCGTCACTGCCGTGTCGAATGGCGCGACGATTGCGGGCTCACCGCATACCTGTCCCCCCGTGCGGAAGGCAGCGGTCCGGAGCCCCGGGAGCTGCGCCGCTACCTCGCCGACCGGCTGCCCGCCACGCTGGTGCCCCGCCGCCTGGTCGTGCTCCCCGCGTTGCCGCTCACCCCGGACGGCCGGCCCGACACCGACACCGAACAGTGGCTCGCCACCACCTGGCAGGAACTCCTCGGCCTGCCCCGGGTGGCCGCCGACGACAACTTCTTCGACCTGGGCGGCAACTCCTTGCACGCCACGCAGGTCGTCGCCCGCGTCCGGGACCGGCTGGGCCTGGACCTACCGGTACGCGACCTGTTCACCCACCAGACGCTCGACGCGCTCGCCGCCCGGATCGCGGAGGAACCCACCCCGTCCGCTGCCGGGCCGACCGACCCGCCGACGAGCTGTCTGACCGAGCAGTCCGACAGTTACAGCGTGTCCGTCGGCGCACCGCCGGCCTTCGTCTGGGCGACGCTGTCGAAGGTGGAGGACTGGCCGCGCTTCTCCCCGTTCGCGCTGCAGGTGAAACGGTTGTCGCCGACGCGCTACGAGGTCACCAGCCCGCAGGGGCAGGTGATCCTCACCAGCAACTTCGTCGAGGAGCTGCATCTGCTGGACCACACGGTGACGCTCCGGGACGGTACCGAGGTCTTCATCCCGTACCGGGTCGCCCCCAACCACCGCGGCAGCGAACTGATCATGACGAACGTGAAGTCCGCGGGCGACTCCATCGCCGACTACGAGGAACAGCTGGCCTGGATGCGCATCGAGCTGGACCAGGCCCGGCAGCACGTCGAGCAACGATACGCACTCGTGGCGAAGGCCGACCGACCGCAGGGGTGAGCCATGTCCAACACGACGGCCGAGAAGGCGCCCGCGCCGGCGACCGAACCGGCTGCCCCGCGGCGGGCGAACCGCCTGGCGATGCTGCCCGTGGTCGTCTTCGTCGTCCTCGTCGCCGCCGCCGCGATCGTGCCGCTGTCGCCGCCGGCCGTGCAGCCGGCATCCGCGTCCCCCACGCACTTCTCCGCCGCGCGGGCCCTGTCGCACCTACCCGGTCTCGCCACCCGTCCACACCCCACCGGCTCGACCGCCCAGAACCGGGTGACGGACTACCTCGTCGGCACGCTGCGGGACCTGGGACTGACCCCGCAGGAGCAGACCCGGACCGCGTCGCAGGAGTTCCCCGACGGTGCCGTGTACGCGGGCACCGTGACCAACGTGTTCGCCACCATCCCCGGACGGCGGTCCACGGGACTGGTGCTGCTGGTGGCGCACTACGACTCGGTACCCACGGGTCCGGGCGCGGCCGACAACGGCAGCAACGTCGCCGCGCTGCTGGAGACGGTCCGCGCGTTGCGGGCCGGCCCGCAGCCGCGCAACGACCTCGGCGTGCTGTTCACCGACGCCGAGGAGCAGGGCCTGCTCGGTGCCAAGGCGTTCGTGGACTCCCGTGCGGCCGGCGACCCGGACCGGGTGGTCGCGCTGAACCTCGATGCGCGCGGCGTCTCCGGACCGGCCATCATGTTCGAGATGGCCGGCCCCGGCCTGACCCCGGCGCTGCGAGCCTCCGGCGCGGTCAGCAGCTCGTTGGCGCCGCGGCTGTACCAGATGCTGCCGAACAACACCGACCTGACGGTGCTGCGCGCAGCGGGCATGCGCGGGCTCAACTTCGCCTACATCGACGGGGTGGAGCACTACCACTCGGCCCACGACGACATCGCCCACCTCGACGGGCGCAGCGTCCAGGCGATGGGCGACGCGATCCTGGGCGCCACCCGTCAGCTGGCCGACGCCGACCTGGCCGCCGGTGGCCCCGCGATGACGTACTTCCCGGTGCTCGGCACGCTCGTGGCCTACCCGAGCCTGCTCGACCTGCCGTTGACCGGCCTGGCCGCGGTGGGCTTCGCGGTGCTGCTCTACTGGGGGCGCCGGCGCGGGCTGTCGCTGCGCGCCGTGGGCCGCGCCGCGGTCGGCCTGCCGCTGTGCGTCGTCGCCGCCGCGGTCGCCGTCCGGCTCGTGTCGCAGGCGCTGTTGCTGGTCCGACCGGACCTGACCGTGTTGAACGGCGGCGTCTACGGTTGGGGCTGGTACGCGCTGGCCGAGGCGGCGCTGGTGCTGGTCGCGCTGACCGCGTGGTACCGGTGGGCCCGCCGCACGGCGACCGGTACCGAGGTGGCCGTGGCCGTCACCGGCGTGTTCGTCCTGTGCTCGCTGGTGTGCGTGCTCCTCTTCCCCGCCGCCACCTACCTGTTCGCCTGGCCGGCGCTGCTCGGCGTGGCGGCCGGTGCGGCCGTGCTGCGCGCCGCCGACCCGGCGCCGGTGTGGCGGGCAGCGGCGGTGTGGCGGGCGGCGGCGGCGTGCGCGCCGGCCGCGGCCGCGCTGCCGCTCATCGCCCCGATCATGATCCTGCTCGAGCCGCAGCCCTTCGTCACCGGCCTGGCCGACCTGCGGGTACTGCTGGCGACCCTGCTCGGTGCCACGGTGCTGCCCGTCCTGCAGCGGTTGCCGTCGCCCCGGCCGCTGACCGCGGCGATGGTCGCCGTCGCCGTGGTCGCGGCCGGCTCGATCGTGACACTCGCGGTCGTCGACGACTACGGCCGGGCCAGGCCGCGCCCGGTCAGCCTCGGCTATGTGCTCGACGCCGACACCGGTTCGGCCATGTGGGTCAGTACCGGCGGAACGGAGCAGCCGGTCGTCGGCCGGCTGGTGGGCGGCAGGGTGCAGCGCCTGGACGCCAGCATTCCCCAGCTGGGCGGTCGGGACCTGCACACCGGACCCGCACAGACCGCCTCGGCACTGCTGCCCGGCGCCCACGCGGTGGTGTCCGCGACCCAGGAGAGCGCCGGGATGCGCACCCTGCACGTGCGCATGACGTTTCCCGGCGACGCATACAGCTACGCGGTCTTCGCCGACACGTCCGGCCACCAGATCGTCGGTGCGAGCGTCGATGGCGCGCCGCTGCCGGTCGGTACCGTCCTGTCGCCGGCGGCCGGTGCCTGGGGCTGGGGCTTCGGCTACGCCGGCCCGCCGCCGACCGGATCGGAGCTGACGCTGCGCGTGCGCGGGAACGGTCCGCTGCGCATCCGCGTGGTGACCACCATCGCCAGCCTGCCGTCGGGCGTCGGGGCGCCGGATCTGCCGCCGGACCTGAGCTGGACGAGCTGGCCGTCGGTGGGCGGCGGACAGACCTTCGTGGTGAACACGTACCGGATCTGAGCGCCTGCTGTGGTGACGTTTGTGCACGAGGCCGGGTCGTCCACCGCGGCCGTCGCGTCGTTCGCGCAGGAACGGCGGGTGCAGACCGTACTCGGCGCCGCCGGTGGTCCGTTGAGCCGCGCGGCGAAGAACGTGTCGATGCTCTGCCGGGTGCCCGGCCCCGTCGACGTCGGCGCCCTCACCGCCGCGATCCGGGCGCTCGTGGCCCGGCACCCGGCACTGCAGTACCGCTTCGTCGCGCGCAAGGACCAGGTGCTGCTGCGCCGGGCGGTCCGCGACACACCGGAGTTCGGCTGCACCGTCCACGACGCGGTCGCCGGGCAAGACCACGAGGCGGTCACCGGCGGGGCGATGCGCGAGGCGGTGGACGTTCCCTTCGACGTGCTCGGCTGGCCGCTGCTGCGGGCGGGCGTGTTCCCCGGTACCCCGTCCCTGGTGTACCTGTCGGTCGATCACGCGGTGTGCGACGGGTACTCGGCGACCGTCGCGGCACGGGACCTGGAGGCCCTCTATCGCGGGCTGGTCGACGGGCGGCCGGCCGAGCTGCCGCCCACCGGCGACTTCGTGGCGCACAGCGCCGCGCAGCGCCGCCGGTACGCCGACGGTCCGGAGCTGGACCAGGCGGTCGACGACATGCGGTCGCTGCTGCGGGGACGGCCGGTCGAACCGGAGTTCCCGTTGCCGGTGACGGACTGGGACGCCACCCGGGGCCGGTACACCGTCCTCGACCTCCTCGACGCCGCGGACACCGAACAGCTGGCCCGCTACTGCCGCGCCCACCGGGTGTCGCTCTACATGATGATCCTCGCGGCGTTCGGCGTGGCCGCGCGCGACGTCGCGGACTGCACCGAGGTGGGCGTCCTGGTCGCCGTGCACAACCGGGACGCCACCACGCGCGGCATCGGTTGGTACGCCAACATGCTGCCGCTCTACTTCCCGACCTTCACCGTCGACCGGTTCGACGACGGCGTCCGCATGGTGCGCGACCGGCTGATGGACGTGCTGGCGTTCGCCGAGCTGCCGCTGTCCCGCCTCGCGGGCCGACTCGCCGACGCGGCCCATCAGGGTGCCGGGGTGCGCTCGCCGACCTGCTTCGTCTCCTTCGAGCGCAACCGCCCGGCGGACTCCGACGGACAGCGCAGCGGTTGGGCGCCGCTCGACCTCGCGCCGTCGTACCGGATGGGCTACGGGCTCTGGGCGGTGCAGGACGGCAACGGCATCCGGGCGACCACCGCTTCGCCGGCCACCCGGTCCGGCGAACCCCTGCTGAGCCGGTGGGAGCAGCGGCTCGCGGAGGTGCTCACGGCGGTGGCCCGGCGGTGACCGGCAACGGCCGTCGCAGGTTCCCGGGACGTGAGGCGCACCGGCGACCACAGCAGAATCCAGGCCGGGGACCCTCCCGTGACGCTGGATGTAACCCCCGGGGCTCGGAGGTGGCGCATGGCGGTGGAACCGATTGCCATCATCGGCATGGCCGGTCGTTTTCCCCGGGCCGACGGGCTGCCGCAGTTCTGGGCCAACCTCGTCGCCGGCCGGGACTGCACGACGGAGCTGGACGACGAGGAGCTGCTGCGCTACTACGAACGCGCGGACCGCATCGCCCGCCCCGGCTACGTCCGCAGGCGCCCGGTGCTCGCCGACTCCGACACGTTCGACGCGGAGCTGTTCGCCATCACGCCGCGCGAGGCCGAACTGCGCGACCCGCAGTACCGGCTGATGCTTGAGACGGTGCACGGCACCCTCGAACACGCGGGCTACGACCCCCAGCGCTACCCCGGGGAGATCGGACTGTTCGCGGCGACGAACGTCAACCGGTACCGCTACGACTACGTTGAACACAACCCGGAGATCATGGAGGCGGTCGGGTACAACGCGATCGACATCGGTAACAACGCCGACTACCTGAGCACGTTCATCTCCTACAAGCTCGGCCTGCGCGGGGTCAGCGCCAGCGTGCTCACCGCCTGTTCCAGCTCCCTCGTCGCGCTGCACCTGGCGTGCACGGCGCTTCGCGTCGGCGACTGCGACATGGCCGTGGCGGGCGGCGTCGACGTGGAGTTCCCCTACCACCGCGGGTACCTGCCGATGGCCGGCGGGCTGCGGTCCATGGACGGCGTCGTCCGCGCCTTCTCCGCCGACGCGACCGGCACGAACTTCGGCGACGGTGTGGGCGCCGTTCTGCTGAAGCCGTTGTCCGCCGCCCTACGGGACAACGACACCGTCCACGCCGTCGTCCTGGGTTCGGCGGTGAACAACGACGGCTCCCGCAAGGTCGGCTACTCGGCGCCGAGCATCAGCGGCCAGAGCGACTGCATCCGGCGCGCGCTGACCCTGAGCGGGGTGCAACCGGCCGAGATCTCCTACGTCGAGGCGCACGGCACCGGTACCCGCGTCGGCGACCCCATCGAGCTGGCCGGCCTCGTCGACGCGTACCGCGCGGTCAGCCGCGAGCCGCTGCGCACCGGCTTCTGCGCGGTCGCCTCGGTGAAGTCGAACATCGGCCATCTCGGCCAGGCGGCCGGGATGGCCGCGTTGATCAAGACGGTGCTCGCCCTCGCGCACCGGCAACTGCCGCCGAGCATCAACGTGACGGCGCCGAACCCGGAGTTCGGCTGGGACACCTCGCCCTTCTACCTCAACACGAGCCTGCGCGACTGGCCGGCCGAGCCCGGGCGCCCGCGACGCGCCGGGGTCAGCTCCTTCGGGATCGGGGGTACCAACGCACACGCGGTGGTCGAGGAGGCACCGCCCCCGGCGCAGCGTCCCCGGCGCCGTCGGCCGGTCGAGGTGCTCACCTGGTCGGCGGCCTCGACGGCGGCCGAGACCCAGCTGCGCGAGCGGCTCGCCGGTCATTTCGAGACCCTGCCGGAGGAGGACTTCGCGGACGCCGCGCACACCCTGCGGGTCGGCCGGACCCGGCGCCGCGTCCGCGCGGCACTGGTGGCGACCGGCGCCGCCGACGCCGCGCGACGGTTACGCGACGGCAGGTACCTGCGCACCGGCGACGACGTGGCCCGCGAGATCGTGTTCGCGTTCCCCGGCCAGGGGGCGCAACAGCACGGGATGTTGCGGGACCTGTACGAGGACGAGCCGCTGTTCCGGTCCGGCTGCGACGCCGCCTTCGAGGTGCTGCGGCCGCTGCTCGACCGCGATCTGCGCGCGCTGTGGCTGTCGCCCGAGCCCGATCCGGAGCTGACCGAGACCGACGTGACGCAGCCGCTGATGTACGTGCTGGAGTCCACCCTGGCGCACTGCCTGATGCACTGGGGCGTCCAGCCGGACGTGCTGGTCGGGCACAGCCTGGGCGAGTTCGTCGCCGGTACCGTCGCCGGTGTCCTCGGTTTCGAGGACGGCCTGCGGGCGGTCGCCCACCGGGCGCAGGCGATCGGCCGCGCGCCCCGCGGCCGGATGCTCGCCGTCGGCGCCCCCGTCGAGAAGGTCGAGGACCAGCTCACCGGGCGGGTCGTCGTCGCCGCGGTCAACAGCGCCCGCGAGGTGGTGCTCAGCGGCGACGAGGACGACCTGCGCGAGGTCGCGCAGCGGTTGGCGGCACAGGGCCTGCACAGCCGGGAACTCGCGACGTCGCACGCGTTCCACTCCCCCGCCATGGCCGCGGCCGCGCAGGAATGGGAGGCGGTCCTGCGCGACCTGCCCCTGCGGCCGCCCGAGATCCCGGTCCTCTCCGCGGCGACCGGGGCCCTGCTGGCGTCCGGCGACGCCACCTCGCCCCGGTTCTGGGCGCAGCAGCTCGTCCAGCCGGTCCGGTTCGCCGCCGCGGCGGAAGAGCTGCTCGACCGCGGGCCCGCGCACGTCCTGGAGGTCGGGCCGGGCCGCACCCTGCTCGCGCTGCTGCGGGCCGGCCGTGGCGACCAGCTGTCCGGCAGCCGCTTCCTGCCGACCACCGGCGGCGAGCCGGGTACCGCCCTGCAGGCCGCGCTCGCCCAGCTCTGGGCCGACGGGGTACCGGTCTCCGCCTGGGAGGAGGACGGCGCGCGCGGCTACCGCAGGGTCGTCGTGCCCGGGTATCCGTACCAGCGCCGCCGGTTCTGGGTCGAGCCCACCGACCTTCCCGTGCCGTCGGGAGGTCCGGCACCCGACGCCACCTCCGCTCGCGCGCCGGCCCCGCTCCCGTCCGTCGCCGCGCCGGTTCCGGAAGCAGTCGCCGGTACCGGCAACCGGTGGCGGTTCGGCGAGCTGCGGTGGACGCCGTCGAGCGCGACGGTGACCGGTCCGGTACCGCCGGCGGCCCGGATCGGCCGGGCCCTGCTGCTGGCGGCGTCGGACGACCCCGCGGTCCGGTCCGTGCAGGCCGCGCTGCAGCGGGCCGGCTACCGTACCCGGATCCTCGTCGACTCCGGTCGCCATGGGGCGGACCAGTGGATCGCGCAGCTGGGCCTGCGGTCAGCGGAGCCGGGCGACGGCCGGATCCTCCTCGTGCACGCCACGCTGCTCGATGCGCCCGCGCGGGTGCGTGCGGCCGACCTGGACAGGCAGCTGGCCGCCGGTGTGGAGGTGCTGTTCGCTACGCTGCGCGCCGCCGCCGCGGTGCAACGCCGGTTGCGGGTGCCGGTACGCCTGGCCGTGCTGGGTCGTGGACTGGTCGACGTCACCGGTGGTGAGTCCGTCAATCCCGCCAGCGCGGCGGTCCTGGGCCTGCTCCGCAGCGCCGAGCTGGAGGTACCCGGACTGCGCTGCCAGCTGGTCGACGTCGGTGACCGGCCGGCGGAGAGCGCGCTGAGCGATGCTCTCGCCGGGGAGGACCCGCTGATCGCCGTGCGCGGAGCCGTGCGGTGGTCCCCCTGGCTGGCCGAGTCGGTGTCCACCCCGGTGGCCCCCGCCGTGCGCGAGCGGGGGATCTACCTCGTCACCGGCGGTCTGGGCGGCATCGGCCTGGTACTGGCGCGCGCCCTGGCCGAGAGCGGAGCCCGGCCGAACCTGGTGCTGGTCGGGCGGACCGAGGTCGCCTCGCGGGCCGACCGGGCCGCGGTGGAGCAGCAGCTGGCGGCGCTGGAGGAGGCGGGAGCCACGGTCCTCGCCTTCGGCTGCGACGTCACCGACACCGCGGCGCTCGCCCGGGTCGCCGACGCCGTGGAGACCCGCCTCGGCCCGGTCAACGGCGTCGTGCACGCGGCCGGGGTGCCCGGCGGCGGACTGCTGGAACGGCGCAGCATCGCCGAACTGCGCGCGGTCCTGGCGCCCAAGGCGGCCGGCGTCCTCGCGATCGACGAGGTCTTCGCCGACCGCGCTCCGCTGGACTTCCTGGTGCTGTGTTCGAGCCTGGCGGGCGCCACGGGCATGTACGGCAGTGCCGACTACGCCGCGGCGAACGCCTTCCTCGACGCCTACAGCGTCTCCCGCTCGTCCGCGCGGCGCCGCACCATCTCGGTGCAGTGGCCGGGGTGGGCCGAGGTCGGCATGCTCGCCCGGTCCCCGGAGGGCCGGGCCGTGCTCAACGGCTCGTCGCTCAACGGCTCGTCCCGCCCACCGACCGAGCCGGCCGATCCGGACGCGGCACTGGAGGAGGTGCTCGTCCCCGGCGCCAACTGGCAGCTCGACGAGCACATCTTCGACGGCGTCTCGGTGCTGCCCGGCACGGGCCTGCTGCAGCTGATGTTCAAGGCGGCGCTGGCCCGGTCCGCGACGTGGCCGGTGGAACTGCGCGACGTGGTACTGGCGGCGCCGCTGGTCGCCGACGGCACCCGCCGGGTCCGGGTGCGCGTCCGCCCGCTGGGCAGCAGCCGACGGATCATCGTGGACTCGCGTCCGGAACCGTCAGCAGACGCGTGGACCGAGCACGCCACCGCGACCTGGGTCGAGGCGACGGATGCCGGCGGCGAGCTGGAGCTGACCGGCCTGCGCGCCACGCTACCGGAGATACCCGTCCAGGGCCGGGCCGCCTGGATCGAGTTCGGACCCCGCTGGCGGTCCGTCACCGAGGTGCGCGGCGACGCGCAGCAGCGGCTGGCCAGACTCGTGCTTCCCGAGCGCTACCGGTCCGACATCCCCGTGCACCCGCTGCACCCGGCGCTGGTCGACGTCGCCGCCGGCATCCTGCGCGAGGAGCAGCCGGACGGCAGCATCCAGGCCCCGTTCATGTACCGTCGGGTCGTCGCGCACGGGCCGATCACCGCCGATATCGAGGTGTACGCCCGCTTCCATCCGCAGGAGCAGTCCAACCAGCGGGCCGTGGACTTCGACATCGTCGATACCGGGTCGAGCCGGCTGCTACTGCACGTGGAGTCCTATCTGTTCCGGACCGTTACGCAGCGGGCATTCGGGGCGGGTACCCCGCGTACTCCTGCCCCGGCGACTCCCCCGTCACCGAACGGGCACGGTCCCGCGGCCGGGCACCGGTCCGATCCACCCGACCGGACCCTGTCGCCGGACGAGGGCGCGGAGATCTTCCTTCAGCTGCTGCAGACCGCGGCCCCACCCGTCGTCCTGGTCGATCTCGCCGGCGCGGTCGCCCCTGCTCCGGCCGGTTCCCGGGCACCGCAGCCGGTACCGGCGCCGCAGCCGGTACCGGCGCCGCCGCCGACCGCCCTGACGGTCACGGCCGCCGCCCCGGCCGGTGCTCGGGACATCGCCGGCGAGCTGCACGCGCTGTGGTCGTCCGCGCTGGGTCTGGAGGAGATCAACCCGACCGCGGACTTCTTCGAGATCGGCGGTAACTCGCTGGCCGCGGTGCAGCTGGCGAGCCGGATCAGCGCCCACTTCGGCATCGAGCTGGGGGTCGGGTCGCTGTTCGATCATTCGACGGTCGACGCGCTCGCCGCAGAGATCGCGGTCATGCTCGACGCTTCCCGCGTCGCGGCCGGCCACCATGGCACAGCCGGCTGAGATAGCGGCATTCCCGTACCGGCACTCCTCGGATACTCTCTCCGCACCGGCGTAGCGGCAGGTCGCCGTGATCGCCGTCCGCAGTAAGAGGAGAAACCGGGCGTCGGCCGAGCAGGTCACCGACGTCTGGTGACGCACGGACGATTGCGGGGGCAGTTGTGATCCGGACCGATATCCTTGTGAACTCACCCCTCTTCCTCATCGGCCTCGTCCACACGTTGACCAACGCCGGAATCAAGGTCGTTGCGGTGCGGGCGTCACCCCACGAAGAACCGTCCTGGCTGGCTGACGCGGCACTGATCGACGTGGATGCGCTCTCGCCCGCCGGAGATCTCACAAACATCAGTGCGGCTGCCCAGTGCACGCCGGTCCTGATATTGAACAACGAGGGAGCCACCGAGGGCGCGAGCTACCTGCGGGCGGGTGCCTCCGGGGTGGTCAGCAAGCGGGAGTCGGGCGAGCGCATCGTCTCGGCGGTGCGGGCCATCATTTCCGGAGCGCACCTGTGCCCGGGCGACTGCGACGATCCGCAGCTCGTCCCACGCACCGGGGCGGCGGCCCGGCACCTCTCGGAGCGTGAGGAGCAGGTGCTGCGCCAGATCGCCGGTGGGCTGACCCATGGACAGATCGCCACCCGGCTCGGGATCAGCCCGCATACCGTCGACACATACGTCAAGCGGATCAGGGCCAAGCTCGGGGCCGGCAACAAGGCCGAGCTCACCCGGGCCGCCCTGCTCGGCCGGCTGGCCGCCCGCTCGGACGCCTGAGGCGCGGGCGCTAGCCGACCAGCTGCTGTGCCCCGTACAGATAGTCGTTCAGGTCCTGGGGACGGGTCGCTTCCGGGCACTCGTCGGTGTAGTAGTTCATCCCGACCGCCACCCGCAGCGCCGGCTCGCGCAGCGCACGGACGTAGTGCGGGAACCGACGGGCGTCGAAGAAGACCAGCTGGCCCGAGGACGGGTAGAGGATCGAACAGTCCTCGTCGACCTCGGCCACCGAACGCGCGTCCACGTTGTTGGCCACCACGAGCTCACCGCCGGTACCGCGCGGGTGGTCGGTCACATAGAGCAGCGCCTCGACCGGGTTGGTGTCCACGTGGCACTCGTAGCGGTCGGTGCCTTCCTGGACGTTCATCACGACCGCGTAGCGCCGGTCGTCGGTCGGGTACAGCCGGCGGCCGGTCGCCTCCTCGTAGAGGACGCGGAAGTAGTCGCGGTACAGGTCGGTCAGCCACGGCAGCCGCTCCCACACCGTCGCTCCGCGCACGGTCATGACCTGGATCGAGGTCACGTCGCTGGCTTCCCGCGACGTCGAGTGCGGTGGGATCAGGTGCTTGGTGATCCGCTCGTTGCGGGCCACCTTCTCGATCTCCTCGCGCCAGCCGGTCGGCATCGCGGTGGAGACGTCGAAGCTCAACCAGCTGAACCGGGACGCGTTCGACGCCCCCGTCAGGAAAGCATCCGTCACGTCGGACATCTGGTCTTCTCCCTCCGCACGGCGGCCACCCTGGCAAGGTACCGACCCGGTACCCGCGCCCGCCTGTCCCCTGAAGCGGGGAACCATCACCCGCGCACCGATCGGCCACCATGGCTCGGGGACGACTGAGCGGAAGGACGAGCCGGTGCTTCCAGCGGAGTACGACATGTTGCGCCACGTGTGGTTCCCCGTCGCCCGGGTGGAAGACGTGGCGGAGACCGGCGTCTTCGGCGCGAACATCCTCGGCGAGCAGCTCGTCGTCTACCGGGTGGGCGCAGTGTCCACAGTGGCCGGTGCGTACTGCCCGCACCGTGGCATGACGCTCAGCCTCGGTCAGCTCACCCAGGACTGCCTCGAATGCCCGTACCACGGCTGGCGTTTCGCACCGGGCACCGGTGCCTGTACCGCGGTCCCCTCGCTGCCGGACCGGCCGCCGCCCCCGCGTTCCGATCTCAGGGTGTACCCGTCGACCGAGGCGTACGGACACGTGTGGGCCGCCCTCGAAACTCCGGAACTGGACCTGCCGGACCTGCCCGAGGCGCGCGACCCCGACTGGCGGTTCGCGCACGGCGGCCCGACGGACCTGACCTGCGGGCTGCGCCAGATCACCGAGAACTTCCGGGACATGTCCCACTTCGCGTTCGTGCACCGCGTCTCGATGGGCCCGAACGTCCAGCAGGTCGTCGACCCGTACCGGGTGGAACACGGCGGCACCGAGCTGCGCTGGGCGCTGGACGTGGACCTCGGCGGCACGGCGCTGAGCGGCAACTCCGGGCTCGCCGGCAAGCAGGCGTTCAGCTTCTTCGTCTCGGTGCCCATGTTCGCGACCGTGCGGGCGGACTTCCCGGGTGGCGGGCACAGCCTGGTCATCCAGTTCGCCACCCCGATCAGCGCGGACGGGCTACGGGTCCGGCACTTCTGGTCGATCGGGATCGACTCGGCCGTTCCGGAGCTGCACGGCGCGGACATCGCGCAGATGCGCCAGTGGGAGCAGGAGATCTTCGACGAGGACTTCGTGATCCTGGACAAGCTCCGGCCGATCGAGGCGCCGCTGGACAGTCACAGCCAGGCACACACCCGGTCGGACAAGTTCAGCCTGGAGTACCGCCGCGCCTATCTGGAACTGGTCGAGCGCTACGCCACGAGGCGCCCGGCGGCGTGAGGTACGACCCGTTCGACTACCGGCTGCACGACGACCCGTACCCCGTCTTCGCGTGGCTGCGGGCCCACGCGCCGGTGTACCGCGACGACGAGCGCGACTTCTGGGCCCTGTCCCGGTACCACGACGTGAACGCGGCGCTGCGCGACTGGCGGCGGTTCTCCAGCCGCAACGGCATCTCCCTGGAGAACGAACTGTGGGGCCCGCACGCGGTCAACACCGCCTTCTTCCTCGCGATGGACCCGCCCGAGCACGGCAGGTACCGCGGGCTGTGCTCGGCCCCGTTCATGCCGCACCGGGTCGCCACCATGGAACCGCGCATCCGCAAGCTCGCCCGCGAACGGCTGGAGCCCCTGCGCGATCAGCGGCGCTTCGACTTCGCCGCCGACTACGCCGCGGCCCTGGCCAACGACGTGGTGTGCGACATGCTCGGCATACCGGCCGAAGACTGGGACCAGGTCCGCGCCGACAGCGACCAGGTGAGCCAGCGCGCGGACGGGTCGGATGAGCGGGGCACGACGTCGGCCACCGCGGCGCTGCGGCTGGCCGAGTACTTCGTCGGGCTGGTCAAGGACCTGCGTCGCCGCCGCGGCGGGAACCTGACGTCGGACCTGATGCACGCCGACGTGCGCGGCGGCCGGCTCACCGACTCGCAGGTGGTCGCGTTCCTCTTCCTCGCGGTCACCGGCGGCAACGACTCGGCCGGCAAGACGATCGGGAACGCCTGGTACCACGGATGGCGCCATCCCGACGTCCAGCGGATCGGGCTCGACGGGCGGGCCGCGGACTGGTCCGAGGAGACGCTGCGCTACGACTCGGCGAGCCAGATGGTCGCCCGCACGCTCACCGAGGACATCGTCAGCCACGGGGTGCACCTGCCGGCCGGCGCCCGGATCGCGATCCTGCACGCCTCGGCCAACCGGGACGAGCGGGTGTTCGCCGAGCCCGACCGGTACGACCTGGACCGCAACCCGGCCCGGCTGATGAGCTTCGGCCGCGGACGGCACTACTGCCTCGGCGCCCCGCTCGCCCGGCTGGAGATGGCGATCGCCCTGGAGGAGATCGGCGCCCTGGTGTCGAGCTACGAGATCGACCTGGCCAACGCCCGCCGGGTGCACTCCCCGCACCAGCGCGGGTTCGCCGTCCTGCCGTGCGAGGTGACCCATCGGCCGAAGCCGCGTACTCCGTCATGAGGTCACCGGAAAGAGCGACGTTCGGCCAGGCACCTCGACCCGTCAACTGGGAGACGGGCCGCCTGGTGGATTGGAGTTCCGTTGATCAGCAGACAACAGTCCGCCGAGTGCGTCGGCGCGCTCGCCATACCGACCGACCTGACCGGTCGGCTGCGGTCGCTGAGTGCCGAGGCGGGCGCGCACGAGTTCCTGGCGTGGTGGATCTGCGCCGGCGTCCTGGTTCGACGGTTGTCGGGCGGCCGGGCCCGGCTCATCTGCGGCGCGGACGAAGCGGTCACCCCGGGCCCGGCCGAACCGCTGGACACGACCGTCGACTTCCGCACGGCGCTGCGGCGGGCGGCGCTGTCGCCACCGGACGGTACGCCGGACCCCACGTGTCCGGTCGACGTGACGATCCTCGTCTCGGCCGACCACAACCGGTTGTACGTGGAGAGCATGTCGGACTCCGCCGACGTCCCGCTCGCCCAGTGCTGGGCCCGGTCGATGCTGCACCTGCTGGCCCGGATGGCGGACCGGCCGACCGCACCGATCGGCGCGCATCCGTTGGTCGACGCGGCGGAGCGCGACCGGATCCTGCACCACCTCAACCCGTACCGTGTCCCCGGGATCGGGTACCGCACCCTGGCCGGGCCGTTCGAGGAGCAGGTCGAACGGACCCCCGACGCGGTCGCGCTGGTCACCGAGAACGGTGACACCATCAGCTACCGCGAGCTGAACGAGCGGGCCAACCGGCTGGCCCACCACCTGCGCGGGCACGGCGCCGGCACGGGTACCCGCATCGGCATCTGCATCGAACGCGGCATCCCCCAGATCGTCGCGATGTACGCCGCGGTGAAGACCGGCGCCGCATACGTCCCGCTCGACGCCGAACTGCCCGACGGGCGGCTGGCCTACATGCTGGACGACTCGGCGCCGCGGCACGTGCTGACCGACGCCGCCTGCCGCCGCCGCATCCCGGACGGCGCGTGGCAGGTCCTCGACGTGGCAACCGACCGTGCGCGGTGGGACGCCTGTCCCGCCACGAACCCGGTCGTCGACGGCGACGCCGACAGGCTGCTGCACCTGCTCTACACGTCGGGCACGACGGGCCGCCCGAAAGGCGTCGCCACGGTCACCGCCGCGGCGCTCGCGAACATCTTCTGGATGCAGCGGCAGTACCCGTACCAGGAAGGCGACCGCGCGGTGTGCAAGACGTCGCCCGGGTTCGACGTGTCCATCTGGGAGGTCTTCTGGCCGCTGTACCACGGTGCCCGTCTGGTCATCTGCCGGCCCGGCGGGCACCGCGACCCGCGGCATCTGGCCCGGCTCCTCGAAGAGCACCGCGTCTCGATGATTTTTCTGGTACCCACCATGCTGGCGCCCTTGCTGCAGGCGATCTCCGGCGAGCGCGCCGCGGCCCTGCGCTGGGTGGTCAGCGGCGGTGAGTCGATGGCCCCGTGGGTCAGGGACGCCTTCCCCGCCGCGTTGCCCGCCAGCACGCTCGTGAACGCCTTCGGTCCGACCGAGGCGGGCCCGGTCACCGACAACGTCATCCCGCGCGGTTCGAGCGGTCCGACGGTACCGGTCGGCCGGCCGGCGCCCAACTTCCGGATCACCATCCTCGACGGGGATCTGGACCTCGTCCCCGTCGGGATGGCCGGCGAGGCCTACGTCAGCGGCGAGATCGGCCTCGCTCACGGGTACTGGCGGGCACCCGCCCGCACCGCGGAACGCTTCGTGGCCGATCCGTACGGGCCGCCCGGCTCGCGCATGTACCGCACCGGCGACCTGTGCCGGTACCGCGACGACGGGCTGCTCGAACACCTCGGCCGGATCGACCGGCAGGTCAAGATCCGCGGGCTGCGCATCGAACCCGGCGAGATCGAGTCGGTCCTCGCCGGCCATCCTTCGGTAGGCGACTGCGCGGTCATCGCCCACGGCGACCCGGTCCGGCTGCTCGCCTTCGTCGCACCCGCCGGCCGGCACGGCGGTACCGACCTCGACCCGGCGGCGCTGCGCGAGCACGCGGCCGCCCTCCTGCCCGAGCACATGCTCCCCGACCGGATCCTGCCGGTCGGGCGGATCCCCGCGACGGTGAACGGCAAGACCGACGAGGACGAGCTGATCCGCCTCTGGCAGGAGGCGGCCGACCGCGAGCGCAGCCTGGTGGCCCCGACGGACGACCTGGAGGCGACCCTGGTCGAGATCTACGGCCGGGTGCTCAACGTGTCGCCGGTCAGCGTGCACGACACCTTCGTCCAGCTCGGGGGTCACTCGCTGCTCGCCTTCCAGCTGCTCGACGAGTGCGAGGCACAGCTGCACGCCAAGCCCGAGGTGACCGCGCTGCTCACCGACACCCTCCGGAACGTGGCGGCCTCGATCCGCGTGGCGCAGGCCGGAGGCCGGCGGTGACCACGCGGACGATCGACGGTACCGACACGCTCGCCGGCGCCCTGCGGGGCGAGCTGGTGACGCCCAGGGACGACCGCTACGACGAGGTCAGGAAGGTGTGGAACGGCGACATCGACCGGCGGCCACCGTTGATCGCGCGCTGTGCCGGCGCGGCCGACGTCGCCGCGGTCGTCACGTTCGCCGCGCAGCGCGGGCTGCCGATCGCGGTGCGCGGCGGCGGCCACAGCGTCGCCGGTCACGCGTTATGCGAGGACGGGGTCGTGGTGGACCTGTCCTTGATGCGGGCGGTCCGGGTCGAGCCGGACCGCCGGGTGGCGCACGTGCAGGGCGGCGCATTGTGGAGCGACGTCGACGGCCGGACGCAGGCGCACGGCCTCGCCGTGACCGGTGGGATCGTCAGCCATACCGGGGTCGGCGGGCTCACTCTCGGCGGCGGGCTCGGCCACCTTATGCGCCGGTGCGGCCTGACCGCGGACAACCTCGTGGAGGCCGACCTGGTGACCGCCGAGGGCCGTCCGGTCACGGTGAACGCGTCGACCGATCCCGAACTGTTGTGGGCACTGCGGGGCGGCGGCGGCAACTTCGGGGTCGTGGTGCGGTTCGGGTTCCGGCTGCACCAGGTGGGCCCGACCGTCCTCGCCGGGATGGTCGTCCATCCGCTGGACGCGGCGCCGAAAGTGCTCGCGCACTACCGCGACGTGGTCGAGGAGGCTCCGGACGCGCTCGGCACGATCGTCAACCTGCGGCTGTGCCCACCGGTACCGGCGGTGCCCGCGCGCCTGCACGGTACCCCGGTGCTCGCCATGGTGGTGTGCTGGTCCGGCGACGTCGATGACGGGATGGCGCAGGTCGGTCCGCTGCGCGAGTTCGGCCGGCCGGTCCTCGACACCCTCGCCCCGATGCGCTATGTGGACCTGCAACATCTCGTCGACGCCACCGTCGTACCCGGAAACCACTACTACTGGCGGTCGGCGGACTTCGACCGGCTCACCGACGACGTCATCGACACCGTTGTCGGGTACGCGTCGCGGATCACCTCGCCGATCTCCGCCATGCCCATCTACCACCTCGGTGGCGCCGTGGGCCGGGTGCCGGCCGACGGGACCGCCTTCGGGTCCCGCACCGCCGGCCACAACGTGAACATGTTCGCCGGCTGGACGCCCGACGACGGCGACCGCGACCGGCACGTGGCCTGGGTGCGCGATTACAGCGACGCGATGGCGCGCCATGCGACCGGCAGGTACGTCAACTTCCTCAGCGACGAGGGGGCCGACGGCGTGCGCGACACCTACGGCGCCGACCCGTGGCGGCGCCTGGTCGCGGTCAAGCGGCGGCTGGACCCGTCGAACCTGTTCCGGTACAACTTCAACATCGATCCCGGCCGGACCGAGGGAGCCGTATGAGATTCGGGGTCATGATCGTGCCGGAGGACCGGTGGCAGGCGGCCCGGCTCAAGTGGCGGTACGCCGACCGGATGGGGTTCGACCACGCCTGGACCTACGACCACCTGAACTGGCGGACGTTCCAGGCCCGGGAGTGGTTCACGGCCGTGCCGACGCTCACCGCGGCGGCCGTGGAGACCTCCCGCATAGGCCTCGGCGTCCTGGTCGCCTCACCGAACCTGCGGCACCCGGTCTACCTGGCCAAGGAGGTCACCGGCCTGGACGACATCGCGTCGGGGCGATTGATCCTCGGTCTCGGGTCGGGCGCGGCCGGGTTCGACGCCACCATGACCCGCCGTACCCCGTGGGACCGGCGGGAGCGCACGGCGCGGTTCGCCGAGTACGTGCACCTGACCGACCTGCTGCTGACGCAACCCGTCACGACCTTCGAGGGCCGTTACTACGTCGCGCGCGAGGTCCATTCCCATCCGCTGTGCCGCCAGCAGCCGCGCGTCCCGTTCGCCATCGCCGCCGCCGGGCCGCGCGGGATGCGGGTCGCCGCCCGCCACGGCCAGTACTGGGTGACCACCGGCGAGCCGAACCTGTTCGCCAGCGCTCCCTACGAGGACGCACTTGCGGTGGTCCGGCGGCAGGTGGAGGCGCTGGAGAAGGCCTGCACCGAGGTCGGCCGGAACCCGGCATCCCTGGCACGGGTACTGGTCGCGGGTCCCACGGTCGGCGGGGTCCTCGCCTCGAAGGAGGCGTTCTTCGACGCGGCCGGCCGCTTCGGCGAGGCGGGCATCACCGACCTCGTCGTCCAGTGGCCGCGGGTGGACGAACCGTTCGCCGGTGACATGACGGTACTGGAGAAGGTGGCCGAGGAACTGGACCGTCGCCCGTTCAGGTGACTGCGCCCTCCCCGGCGCTGCCACCTAGCGTGATCTGATGCGAACGCATTACGTCGGCAGCGTCTCCCTCGACCCGGTGCGGCTTGCGAAGGACCTCGACCGGTGCCGGTCGTTCCAGTGGTCCGAGGCGTACAGCGACTACGTGTTCGGCGGCTCGTGGAAGAGCTGCATGCTCTGGGCCCGCGGCGGCGACGCCGGTGACGGCGTGGTGACCAACTACGCCTACGACCAGTCGCCCACCTTCACCGGGTACGGCGAACAGCTGCCGTACCTGCGCGAGCTGATCGAGCGCACCGCCGACCTGACCCGGCTCAACTTCGTCCGGTTGGCGCTGGTCACCAGGAGCGTCATCATCCCGCACCGCGACCTCCTCGAACTCAGCGACCTCGCCGACGACGTGCGCAACGCGCACCGCATGCACATTCCGCTCGCGACCAACGACAACTGCTTCTTCAGCGAGGACAACGTCGTGTACCGGATGCGCCAGGGCGAGGTCTGGTTCCTGGACGCCGCACGGATCCATTCGGTGGCGGTGCTGTCCGACGAGCAACGGATCCACCTGATGTTCGACTTCGTCAACATGCCGGGCGACCGTCCACTCACGACGGTCGAGGGCGCCGGCGAGCAGGCCGGCATCCCGGCCGACCGGATCCTGTCGCGGCCACCGCTGCGCGACGCGGAACGGGCCGACCTGCTGGGCCTGTCCAAGGTGCTGACCATGGACACGTTCGACGAGATCTTCAGCATCGTGATCAAGAAGCACTACCGCCGTGACGGAGGCGCCGACTTCATCTGGAACACCATGACCACGCTCGCCCGCGACAGCGCGGATCCCGCCGTCCTGCCGCACACCACGGCGCTGCTCAAGCACTACACCCTGGAGAGGTCCGCATAGGGCGTGAGCGTCTGGCTGCAACGAGAAGCCTCGACCGCGGCAGCCGCCCGGGTGTTCTGCGTCCCGCACGCCGGCAGCGGTACCAGCGTCTTCGACAGCTGGCCGGCCATCCGGGACGGCGTGGAGTTCCTGCCGGTCGAGCTACCCGGTCGCCTGTCCCGTTTCACCGAGCGACCACCGCCGACGCTCAACGACCTGGCCGCCGCCATCGTCGCGGGCCTGGACCGGTACCTCGACGTGCCGTTCGCGTTCTTCGGCCACTGCTGGTCGGCGATTCTCGCCTACGAGGTGACCCACCAGCTGGAGCGTGCCGGCGCGACGCCGACCCGGCTGTTCGTGTCGGCGGAGGTACCGCCTCAGGTCGGACCGTCCGGACGCATGCTGGACATGGACGAGACCGAACTGGCCGCGGAGGTGGCCACGACGATCCGCGCCGCCGGCAAGAACCCGCACCCCGAGCTGGTGTCCATCTACGTCAGGATCCTGCGCAACGACATCGAGCTCAGGCGCCGGTACACCGCGTCGAGCCCGCTGCGGCTCGCCTGTCCCATCACCGCCTTCGGGTGGAGCGAGGACGGCGAGTACGGCCCCGACGAGATGGCCGGGTGGGCCGAGTGCGGAGACATCACGTTCACGCTCTTCCCCGGGCACCACGACCGGTTCCGGGACGCGCCACCCGAACTGATCGACACCATCTGCGCCGGGCTGAGGACACCGTGAACCGGCCGGCCCTGTCAGGATTTTGCGTTACATCACAGAGCCCACCGCCGGCCATATCTTGAGCGCGGGTTCGAAGACCGCGCTCGGGAAGGGGCCGTCGATGGTTCGCAGAATCTCCCGCGCGGTCGCCGTGCTGCTTGTCATGATGCCGGCGGCATCCGCGCTGGCCGCCGTGACGCTGCCGCAGACGCCCGCGCTGGCGGCGCCGGCGCCACAGGCAGCGCCCGTGGACTGCCCGCTGCCCACGGCCTACAAGAGCCGGCCGGATCTGCGCCCCGTCGGTGCCTGCCCGTTGCTCGACACCAAGCGGTCCGCATCCGGGTACCTGTTCGCCGCGCCCAAGGGCGGCGGTCGGGGCGGAGCGACGATCTACGCCAACGACGGCATGGTGGTCTGGAACAAGCCCGACGTCGTCGCCGACACGCACAACTTCCACGTCGTCACGGTGCAGGGCAAGCAGCGGCTGGTCTACTTCGTCGGCGGGTGGTTGGCCTTCGGCGTCGAGACCCGCGGCGTCTACGTCGTGCTCGACGAGCACTACCGCGAGGTCGGCCGCATCCAGTCGCGCAACGGGTACCAGCCCAGCCTGCACGAGCTGCGGATCACCCCGCGGGGCACCGCGCTGATCGGTTCCTATGCGCCGGTGGTGACGGCCATGTTCGGGTACCCCGTCGTGGTGTACGACTACGTCGTGCAGGAGGTCGACTTCCAGCACGACGGTGCCGTTCTCTTCGAGTGGCACGCGCTGGACCACGTGCCGGTACGGGAGTCACATATACCCGTGCCCGGACCGCTCGGCATATTCGACTACTTCCACGGCAACTCGATCGACCTGCTGCCCGACGGCGACCTGCTGGTCTCCGCACGCAACACGTGGAGCGTCTACCGCATCTCCCGTACCGACGGCCACGTGGTGTGGACGCTCGGCTCGCCGGCCAACGCAGGGGCCACCTTCGGAGCCAACCTGCTCGGCTCCGACCTCGGCTGGTTCTGCTACCAGCACGACGCCCGCATGCTGGACGAGCGCACCATCACCCTCTTCGACAACGGCGGCGGCGCGCCCGCCCCCGGCTGCGGTCATGCGGCGCGGGCGTTGACGATCCGGCTGGACCCGGTCACGAAGACCGCGACGGTGGTCAGGGAGTTGCGGCACGAGCCCGATATCTACACCGCCTTCGGTGGCAATGCGCTGACGCTGCCGAACGGCGACCAACTGGTGTCGTGGGCGGACACGAAACGGGTCACCGAGTTCGACACGAACGGCCGGCCGGCTTTCGAGCTGGGTTTCGGTGAGCTCACCTACCGGGTGTACCGCTCGGAATGGCACGGCTACCCGCTCTCGCCGCCGGACGCGGTCATCGACGGGTCGCAGGTGCAGGTGAGCTGGAACGGTGCGACCGAGGTCGCAAAGTGGCAGCTGCTCGGCGGCCCGAGCCGCGACGCGTTGCGGGAGATCGGCGGCCCGGTGGCCAAGCGCGGCTTCGAGACGTCGATCGCGGTGCCACCGGGTACCCGGGTCGTCGCGGTACAGGCGCTGGACGCCTACGGAAAGCCGCTGTCGAACGGGCGTGCCGTTGCCGGGTCCGCCCCGCACAGTACCGCGTTCATCCCCGTCATCATCGGCAACGTCCTGGACGTCCTCTTCTACGGCAGCTTCGGCCTTCCCCTGGCGACGGCGCTGCTTGTGGGGCTCGTCATCGGCGCGCTGGTGGCGGTCGTCCGGCTCATCCGGCGGGCCGGGCCGCGGAAGGCCGCATACGGCATGGCCGGTGTCACGCTCCAGCTCACCCTCGCGAACCTCGTCGGCGGTGTGGCGCAGGGCTTCTACCCGCCGTTGCTCTACCTCAACCTTGTGTACCCGGTCGCGTTCCTGGTGGCCAATCTGGTCGGGTGGCCGCTGGTCGGCATCGTCGCCGGGCTGGTGACCGGGCGGGGTACCGCGTGGCGGCGCAGCCCGACGCTCATGCGTGCCTTCCGGCTGGCCGGCTGGTACTGGGTGGGCTACTTCGCGGTCAAGCTGGTCGTGCAGTTGCCGCTGTTCCTCGCGCAGAACTGGGCGGCGCTCGCCGTCGCCAAGGTGCTCACGGCCTGGCCGTTGTTCGTGGTCTGCATAAGCCTGACCGTGGTCACGGTGCGGCGTGCGGTGCGCGCGCAGGCACGCACGGCCGGCGGGTCGAGCCCACCGTCGAGCGTGCTGTCGAGCCCGCCGGAGCCCAGCGAGCCGGGCCCGGTGGAGGAGGAGAGCCTTACCGCGCCGGTACCGCAGGGCAGCTGATTCGCCTTGCCGGACCGCGTTTCAGGGACGTGCGGGCCGCTGACCGACCCACATAGCATCCAGCGAGGCAGGAGGAGTCGGGCATTTATGATCACGGAAGGCCGGGTCATGACGAATGAACCTTCCACGCGCTTACGCTATGACGCCGACAGCCACCTCATGGAGCGGCCGGACTGGCTGTCCAGTTACGCGGACCCGGGTATCCGGGAAAGGCTCGACGATCTGTGCCCGAGGTCGCTGAAAGACCAGATGCGCGAACTCCTCGGCATCGCCGAACTCCGCAAGGACGAGCCGGTTCTGCGGCAGTGGGCGGAGGCCGATCCCTTCGCGGTCAAGAGCTGGGCCGCCCTCGGTGCGGTGTTCCCCGAGGAACGCAGCCGCGCGCTGGACCTCATGGGGTTCGGCGCCCAACTGGTCTTCAGCACCTACTCGATCAACCAGTTCATCCTGGCCGCCGACCCGGAGGTCAGGAACGGCGGGGCACGGGCCCACAACCGGGGCATCGTGGAGTTCTGCGCCGCCGACAAGCGACTGCTTCCGGTCGCAGTCGTGCCCCTTGAGGATGGTGACACCGCCGCGCAGCTGGTCGCCGAGGCAATCGAAGCCGGGTGTGCCGCGGTCTGGATCCCGCCGATCACGCCCACCCGTATCTCGCCCTCCCATGTCGAGCTCGATCCGTTCTGGGCGCGGTTGCAGGATGCCGACATCCCGTTCGTTCTCCATGTCGGTACCAGTGGCGGACAGGTCGATCCCGTCTACCACAACAACGGCCGTCCGCTCAGCCCCGACCTGTTCGGCGGCGACGAGAACATGCGCAGCAAGGATTACATGGCCCTGCCTGAGCTTCCGGCGAAGATTCTGACCGCGCTCATTCTCGACGGCGTCCTCGACCGGTTCCCGTCGCTGCGCGGCGGCTGCATCGAATACGGCGCGGCATGGGTACCGGCGTGGCTTGACCGTCTTGACCGCACGCACAAGTACTTCAGCAGCACCGAGAGCAGCCTCGCCGACCTGCGCGAGAAACCGTCCCGGTACGTGCGGGAGCAGTTGAAGTTCACCCCCGACTCTTCGGAACAGGTTGCCCTGCTGATGGAACAGCTCGGTGACGAGCTGCTCATGTTCTCGACCGACTTTCCGCATCCCGAAGGGGGCAAGGACCCGATCGGTTCCTTCGAGCTGGCCCTGGCAACGGTGTCGGAGGAGCGGAAGGACCTCTTCTACCGAAAGAACTTCGCGCAGCTGATGGGTTCCCAGGAGTGATGAGCACATGGGACAGACACCACCGGTCCTCCCACGGTTCCACCACGTCGGCATACAGACCAACGACCTGGACAACTGTGTCTCCTGGTACCAGGACTTCCTCGGCTGCCAGCAAGCCTGGACACTCCAGCAGTTCTCCGAACTGACCCGCAGCCGGCTGCCCGGAATAGACACGCTGACCGAACTGGTCCTCGGCGACCTGCGCCTGCACCTGTTCGAACGCCGCGGCCGTGCACCCGACCCGACCGAGAGCACGATTCAGTTCCAGCACGTCTGCCTGAGCGTCGACGACCCCGACGAGCTGACCCGACTACGGAGCCGCTGGATCGAGCTGTACCAGTCCGGCCGGTACGTCTTCACCGTCCACCAACCACCCACCGGCGTGGTGACCGACGACAACGGCGTGCAGAGCTTCTACGCCTTCGATGTCAACGGACTCGAACTCGAATTCACCTTCATGCCCACCGGCACCTCATGACACCCGCACGGACCACGCCGTTCACCGACCTTCCAGCCGGCCGGCAGTGGGACTTCGGCGGGTTCGCCTACGGCCTGGAGCCGCTGCTGCTGCCGGCCGCCACCGAACCCGACGCGCTGCGCGACAACGACCACCCGGAGCGCAGCTACACCGAGACGTGTCAGCTCATCCGTACCCTCGGCCGGGACGACGCCCCGACCCCGCCGGTCGAACCGGGCGAGGCGGCCGAGGAGCTGTACTGGTTCCGGTGGATCACCGGCCACCAGGTGTGCTTCATCATCTGGCGGCTGATGGGTCAGCTGCTCGACGAGCTGAACCGCGGCGCCACCTCGGCGCAGGCCGCCCTGGAACCGATGTGCCGCTACGTCGACGGGCACTCGGCCATGCTGCTCTACACCGGCTCCTGCCCGCGCGACCTGTACCACGTGCTCATCCGGCCGAGCATGAGACTGCGGCACCGCGCGTTCAGCGGCAGCTGGGCACCGGACTACCCGAAGGTGCGGGAACTGTTCCGGGGACGCCCGCCGCTGTCCATGTCCGGTGGTGACACCGGTGAGCTGCTCGACTCGGTGCGGGTGCACAACCTCGTCCACGACGGGGTCGCCGCGAAGCTCGTGCCCGACGGCAGGTCCCTGCTGAACCAGGCGGCGGTCCGCCGGCTGAACCACGGCATGGTCGGCATGATCTACGACAGCTACTTCATGACCGTACGATTGCCGGTGACCCGGCACCACGTGGTTGCCCAACTGCTGCGGCGCCTGGTCGCGATCGCCCAGGACGTCGCCACGAACGGCCTGTACGCCGACGACCGCGACACGCTCCCCGACGAGTTCCACACGGCCGAGGTGGTCAAGTGCGAGAAGGATCTGGTCGAGATCCTGTTCGAGGTGGCGCGGTTCGCCTGCCGCCTGCCGCCACCTGAGCACGCGCGGCCGCGCCACCAAGACCCGCGCCACCAGGACCCGCGGCACCAAGACCCGCGCACCGCGGCCGGGGTGGCCGGACAATGAGCGCCTCCCGACCCGAGCTGACCGGTACCCACGGCGCGGTGTCGTCGACACACTGGCTCGCGTCGAGCACCGGCATGGCGGTCCTCGAACGTGGCGGCACCGCCGTCGACGCGGCGGTCGCCGCCGGTTTCGTTCTCCAGGTGGTCGAGCCGCACTCCAACGGGCCCGGCGGCGACGTGGCGATCGTGGTCTACTCGCCGTCCACCGGCACCGTCCGGGTCATCTGCGGCCAGGGCCCCGTTCCACAGGCGGCGACGATCGACGCCTTCGGCTCACTCGGGCTCACCGCGGTACCCGGTTCCGGGGTGCTGCCCGCCTGCGTGCCCGGCGCGTTCGGCGCCTGGCTGCGCCTGCTGGCCGAGTTCGGCACCGCGACCCTGGCGTCCGTGCTGGAGCCCGCCATCGGGTACGCCACGCAGGGGTACCCGCTGCTGCCGGCCACGGCGCGCACGATCGAACTGCTGGCGCCGCTGTTCCGCAGCGAGTGGACCGGGTCCGGCCGCACCTACCTGCAGGACGGCGCGCCGCCCCCGGCCGGATGCCGGATGCGCAACCCGACCATGGCGGGCACGTTCGAACGCATACTCCGCGAGGCGCAGGCCGCATCGGCCGACCGGGAGGCCCAGATCGAGGCGGCGCACCGCGCCTTCTACCAGGGCTTCGTCGCCGAGTCGATCGACCGCTTCCTGTCCACCACCGAGGTGCTCGACGCGACCGGCCACCGGCACCGCGGCCTGTTGTCCGCCGCCGATCTCGCGGCCTGGCGCCCCGAGGTGGAGGAGCCGTGCGCGCTCGCCTACGGCGACTACACCGTCTGCAAGCCGGGTCCGTGGTCGCAGGGCCCGGTCTTCCTGCAGCAGCTGGCGATCCTCGACGGCGTCGACCTGCCCGCGGCCGGCCTGGGCAGCACCGGGTACGTGCACACGCTCGCGGAGGCCGCGAAGCTCGCCTTCGCCGACCGGGAGGCCTGGTACGGCGACCCGCGGTACACCCAGGTGCCGATGGCCGAACTGCTGGCACCGGCCTACTCGGCGCGGCGCCGCGCGCTGATCGACGGGCGGGCCGCGGACGACCCCCAGCCGGGTACGCCGGGCGACCGCAAGTCGTGGATCCCGTGGCCCGAGCAGCAACCGTCGTCGCCGGACGATCCGGACTGGTTGGTCCAGCTGCGCAGCGGCGTGCCCACCGTCGGTCCCGCGGCGCGCCGTACCGGGGCCGGCAACACGTGCACCGTCGCCGCGGTGGACAGCACGGGCACCATGGTCGTCGCCGTACCCAGTGGCGGCTGGCTCAAGAGCTCGCCGGTGGTACCCGGCCTCGGGTTCCCGCTCGGTACCCGCGCGCAGACGATGTGGTTGGTCGAAGGGCACCCGAACTCGCTCGCACCGGGCAAGCGGCCGCGCACCACGCTGAGCCCCACTGTCGTCCTGCGCGACGGCGCCCCGTTCCTCGCGATGGGTACCCCCGGTGGCGACCAGCAGGACCAGTGGACGCTGCAGACGTTCCTCGCCGTCGCCGAGTTCGGCCTGGACCTGCAGGCGGCGACCGAGCTGCCGGCCTTCCACATAGACCACTTCCCGCAGTCGTTCGCGCCGCGGGCGTCCCGGCCGGGCCTGGTGGCGATCGAGCAGTCGTTCGACCCTGCGGTCCTTTCCGGGCTGCGGGACAAGGGGCACCGGATCGACGCGGTACCGGCCCACTCGCTGGGCAAGGTCTGCGCCGTCGGGGTCGATCCCGTCCACGGGTTCCTGCGCGCGGCCGCCGGACCGCGGGGACGCCAGGCGTACGCCGTGTGCCGCTGAATTCGTCGGCGCTCAGCCGCCCGAGTCGAGGCCGCTCGGGTCGAGACTGTGCAGCACCCCGGCGGCCCACACGTACCTCACGCGGCCCCAGCGCGCCGCCGTCGCGGCGTCGGTGAAGAACCCGTGGCCGGACAGGTTGGCGCTGGTGTTGCACAGCACCGGGATGCCGCTGCGCCGCTCGTACCCGCGCAGGATCTGCACGGTGCTGCTGGCGGACGCGTCGTCCACCGTCTGCAGCCGTGCGGTACCGTCGAGGTGCACGACGGCCGGTATCCGGTCGGCCCACCCGGGGCGCAGCCGGTGCTCGAAGAGCATGTACGGGTCCGCGGTGCCGGGATCGAAGACCTCCGCCGCCCGGGAGGCCAGACAGATCGGCGCCACCGGCCGGTAGAAGGCGCGTTCCTTCAGCTGGTTGAGGCGTGCCTTCATCTCCGGCGCGGTGGCCGGTGCGAGGATGCTGCGGCTGCCCAGCGCGCGCGGCCCGAGCTCGGCACGGCCGTCGAGCACCACGACCGGCTCGCCCTCCCGGTACAGGATCTCCGCCACCTCGTCCGGGCGGCACGGGCGCGAGCGCCACGGCGGTCCGGGTACCTCGTGCCCGAGGGCCGGGCCCTGGAACACGTCCCACCGCACGGCCGGCGTGCGGTGCCGCAGGAACAGCTCGCACGCGGCGGTACCGATGGCGGCGCCGGAGTCGTTCGGGAACGGCGGTACCCACACGTCGGCGAACCGGCCGCTGGCCCGGATCGCGGTGTTCCACTTGATGTTCAGCGCGCAGCCGCCGCCCATGCACAGGTTGGGACGCGACCCCGGGAAGCGCCGGGACACGACCTGCCGGAGGCTGTCCAGCAGCCGCGCGCCGAGGTAGTCCTGCAGCGTCGCGATGATGTCGGCGTCGCTCATGCCCGGCAGCAGCTCGTCGCGGGCCACGACCAGCTTCTCGCTCAGCTCGACGCACGCCTGGTCGGTGATCGGCGGGTGTGCGACGAGCAGCTCGTCGAGCACGCCGAAGGCGGCTTCCCGCACGGTACCCAGCGCCGCGTACGCCATGGCCTTGCCGGCGATCTCCAGGTGCTGCCGCTGCTGCGCCTCGTCGGCGCCGATGGCGACCGCCGGTACCCGGAAGGGTTCGAGCCGCCCGCACAGGTGCGGGAACACGTTGCCGATCGCGGACAGCAGCGGTGCGACCGTACGCACCGTGTGCTCGCGCGCACGCACCTCGTACAGGCGTGGCGTGATGCCGCCATCCCAGACCAGGACGAGCGCGTCCTCGCCCCGGCGGGCGAACGGGCTGGTGGCGTAGGCACCCATGAGATGGCCGGTCGCGTGGTAGTAGCTGGCGTAGCCGGTCTCGCCAGGACCACCGAGCCCGTCGGTGCTGAAGAGGTACCGGTCGAGCGGCGCGCTTCCCCGTCCACTGTGGACATACGGCGCGACGGTCACGGTGTGCGGCCGGCCGCCACGCGCGGTGCGGATGCTCGGGCCGCCCGTGCCCGCCTCGTCCCACCAGCCGTCGAGAACGAACTGGTCGACGCTCCCGGGCGCGATCCCGTGCGCGGACAGCAGGTCCCCGACCCGGTCGAGGTCGCCGAGCGGGCTGTACCGCCGCCCGTTGCCGACCTTCTCCAGCTCGATGGAGAACAGGAGCGTGTCGCCGTCGAAGACCGCGACACCGCCGTCGTGCGAGACCTTCACACCGCAGATCAACACGTTGGCCTCGCCTCCGGGCAGCCAGGTGTGGCACGTGGTTCCGGCTCGACGCTACGGTCCGCGCGACGGGTCGTCGCGTCACGCGAATGAGTGGCCGGGCGTTGCACCAGGCCCGCGCCGGCATATCCGGGCGGCCCCTGGTTCCGGTGACACGACGGGCGATGCCGGGGTTCGTAGTCTCGGGCGGAGACGTAGTCGGGCGGTGGGTGGGTCTCGGTCCTTGGGCTGGGGGTGCTTGTGGGCGTAGGAATGACCGCCGGCGACGCCGCCAAGCGCTGGCTGGTGCCGCCACCCGAGCCCGCCGGCCGGATCCTGTTCTGCCTTCCCTATGCCGGCGTCGGCGCCTCGTCGTACCGGCAGTGGCCGCGACGGTTCGGCGACGTCCAGGTGTGTGCCCTGCAGCCGCCGGGACGGGAGAACCGGATGCGCGAGTCGCCGCACCGCAGCCACGCCGCCTTCGCCACCGACCTCGCCGACGCGCTGACGCCGTACCTGGAGCGGGAGTACTTCGTCGCCGGGCACTGCGGCGCGGTGCCGTTCGCCCTCGACACCATCGCCGAACTCGACCGGCGCGGGCTGCCGCTACCGGCCCGCCTCATCGCCTCGTCCTGGGGTCCGCCGCACCGCGGCCTGTACGGCCGGCTCAACTTCGTGGACCTCGACACCGTCGACCTGGTCGCCGAGACGGCGTCGTTGTTCGGCACCGCCGGCGCACCGGTCCGCGCCGACTTCGCCGAACTGGCCGCCCGCGTGCTGCGCACCGACCTTGAGGTCCAGCGTGGTTACCGGTTCGAGCCCGGCCGCAAGGTCCCCTGCCCGGTCACCGTGGTCGCCTGGACGCGCGACGACGTGGTACCCCCGGATGTGGCATTTCCTGGGTGGGAGGAGTGCGCGGACGCGACCAGGGTGCTGCTGGACGGCGCGCACCTGGACTTCCTGCGCTGCGTCGACGTGCTCCGCGACGCGATGTACCGCTGGCTCGGCGAGGCGCCCGCGGCAGACCGGGACCAGCACCGAAACGAGAGCAGGGCAGAGGTCCGGATGGGCGGTGATCGCCGTGACTGACACAGCAGTCCGGTCCCAGCGGGAGGACACGATCCACGGCCTCGTGTCGCGGTGGAGCCGGATGCGGCCGGACGCGCCGGCGGTCGCCACGACCGACGCGTCCATCAGCTACGGCGAACTCGACGCGCGCGCCGAACAGCTGGCCCGTCACCTCGCCGGCCGCGGCGTCGGCCTGGAGACGAGAGTGGCGGTCTGGCTGCCGCGCGGGCCCGACATGGTGGTCGCGTTCCTCGCCGTCCTCAAGGCCGGCGGCACATACGTTCCGCTCGACCCCGACCACCCCGAGCACCGGCGCGCGTTCGTGCTCGACGACGCGGACGTGTCCCTCGTGGTCACCGACCGGGCCGGGCAGCACGCCGGCCGGCCGGTCGACGTGGTCGCGCTCGACGACCTCGGCCCGCTGGGCGGCGACCTCGGCCCGCCGGGCGGCGGCCCGCTGCCCGAGGTGCCGGTGCGACCGACGAACGCGGCGTACGTCGTCTACACGTCGGGCTCGACCGGCCGCCCGAAGGGCGTGGTGATCGACCACGCCAGCGTGGTGGGCCTGGTCGAGCGGGAACCCCGGATCGCGGTGCGGCCGGGGCAGACGGTCGCCCAGCTCGCCCCGGCGGCGTTCGACGCCTCCGTCTTCGAGATCTGGGGCGCACTGTGCCGGGGCGCCCGGGTGGTCATCCTCGACTCGCAGGTGACCGTCGCCGAACTCGGTACCGAACTGCGCCGCTGGACGCCCGACTGGCTGTTCCTCACCACCGGGCTGTTCCACCTGCTGGCCCAGCACGACCTGGCGGCGCTGGACTCGGTCGGTTGCCTGATGACCGGCGGCGACGTCCTGTCGCCCCAACACATCCGGGCCGCCGCGACGACGCGGGCGACGGTGTACGCGGCGTACGGGCCGACCGAGACGACCGTTTACGCCTCCCTGCACCGGGTACCCGCGCCCGACGGCAACGGCGCCGAGCTGTCCCGGGTCCCGATCGGGACAGCCCTGGGCGGCAAGACGATGTACGTGCTGGGGCCGGACCTGCGACCGGCGCCGGCCGGGGAGGTCGGCGAGGTCTACATCGGTGGACTGGGCGTGGGCCGCGGCTACCACCGACGGGCCGTGCTCACCGCCGAACGGTTCCTGCCCGATCCCTTCAGCCCGGTACCGGGCCGGCGGATGTACCGCACCGGAGACCTCGGCTGCCTGCTGCCCGACGGTACCGTCGACTTCCGCGGCCGGGTCGACCGGCAGGTCAAGGTGCGCGGGTTCCGGATCGAGCTGGGCGAGATCGAGAGCACGCTGCTCAGCCACCCCGACGTCGGTGGTGCCGTCGTGGTCGCGGTCAGCGACGGCGACGCGGACAAGCGACTGGCCGGCTACCTGGTCGCCGCGCCGGGACGGGCGCTGACCACCGCCGCCGTGCGGGACTGGCTCGGCGAACGGCTGCCCGCATACATGATCCCGGCGACGTTCGTCACGCTCGACGCCCTCCCCCTCGACCCCAACGGCAAACCCGACCGCAGCCTGCTGCCCAACCCGTTCCTGGCCCGGTCGGAGCTCACCTTCCTCCCGCCGTACCGTCCGCCGACGAGCGAGGTCGAGCAGATCCTCGCGCACGCGTGGGCCGACGTGCTCACCATGGACGTCGTCGGCATCGACGACGACTTCTTCCTGCTCGGCGGCGACTCGCTGCGCAGCGTCTCGATGCTGGAACGGTTGCGGGCGCACGGCATCGAGCTGAACGCCGTGCAGTTCTTCGACAACCCCACCATCCGGGAGCTGGCCGCGGTTGTCGACGCCGACCTGGTACCGAGCCGGGCCGGCTGATCAGCCGTGGAGCTGACCGCGCTGCCGCCCGACATCCCGGTCGACCTGGGCGACATCGACCTGTACGACCCGAGCACCTTCACCCGCGCCGACCAGCACCCGACCTGGCGCACGCTGCGGGTGAAGGCCCCGGTCTGGTGGCACGATCGCGCGGGCGGCACGGGCTTCTGGTGCGTCACCAGGTATGCCGACTGCGAGCGGGTGGTGAAGGACTACCGCACGTTCAGCTCCCAGGAGGGCACCATCCTGGCGTCAGTCGGGGTGGGCGACACCGCGGGCGGCCAGACGATCACCCTGACCGACCCGCCCGAGCACGCCGCCATCCGGGTACCGGCGATGCGCACCCTCAGCCACGCGGTGGTCCAGCAGCGGACGCCGGCGATCCGGGACCGGCTCGTCGAGCTGATCGGCCCGTGCGGGTCCGGCGAGGTCGACTTCGCCCACCTGATGCGGCGCCTGCCCATGGTGCTGGCCGGCGAGTTCATGGACATCCCGCAGCGGTACTGGGACGACATCGCACTGTGGGCCGGAGCCTGCGTGGCGCCGGAGGATCCCGCGTACGCGCTGGGCCGGTCCGTGCCGCAGACGTTGCGCCTCGGGCACCACGAGCTGTTCGCCTGCTTCCGGGAGCTGGTGCGGCACCGCCGCACCCACCCGGGCGACGACCTCATCTCCGTCCTGATCGAGGTCAGCTGGGCGACTGGCGGATCCTGCTGAACTGCTACAGCTTCATCCTGGGGGCGAACACCACGACGCCCAACGTGGCCAGCCACACGCTGCTGGCGCTCGCCCAGCGCCCCGGACTCTGGCCGGCCCTGGTCGCGCCGGATGCGGTACCCGCCCTCGTGGAGGAGGGCATCCGGTGGACCTCCCCCACGCATCACCTGGTACGCCGGGCGACGGCCGACACCGAGATCGGCGGGACGACGGTCCGGGCCGGCGACTGGGTGGCCGCGTGGGTCGCCTCGGCCAACCGCGACGAGTCGGTGTTCGACGACCCGTTCACCTTCGACATCCGCCGCAACCCCAACCGGCACCTCGGCTTCGGCGGTGGCCCGCACTACTGCATCGGGGCACCGGCCTCCCGGCTGGCGCTGGTCCTGCTCTTCGAGGAGCTGGTCAAGCGGTACGCGGCGGTCGAGCTGACCGGGCCACTGGTGCACCTGCGGTCGAACTGGATCAACGGCCTGGTGTCCATGCCGGTCCGGGCCGTCCCGCGGGGGCAGCCGGTCGCCGTAAGGAGCGCGCCATGAGGATGACCGAGCCGGTACCCGACGAACTCGCGCAACCGCTGGCCGGTATCGACCTCTACGACCCGGCGCGCTATGCGACGTCCTCCCAGCACGACGCCTGGCACCGGCTGCGCCGGGACGCGCCGGTGTGGCCGCAGGAGACCGCGGACGGGATCCGGTTCTGGTCGGTGACCCGCTACCGGGACGTGGCCGGCGTGCTGATGGACGACAAGAACTTCAGTTCGGCGTACGGCACCATCCTCGCCGTCGCGGGCGGAGACAGCGCCGGCGGTCAGACGATCAACCTGATGGACCAGCCGCGGCACGCGGACGTGCGGCTGCCGGCCATGCGGCTGATGTCCACCCATGCCGTGCGCAACCGGGCGGAGCAGGTGCGCCAACGTGTCCGGCAGCTGGTGGCCGGCTGCTTCGACACCGGCGGGGTGGTCGATGTCGCCGCGCTCATGCTGCACCTGCCGATGGCCGCGGTCGGCGAGACCATCGGGTTGCCCGAGCCGGTGTGGGCCGACCTTCCCCGGTGGGCCATGGCCGGCGTGGCGCCGGAGGACCCGCAGTACGCCGACGGTACCCCGGCGCAGACCCTCCGCAAGGCGCACCACCGGCTCATCGAGGTCTTCTCCGACCTCGTCCGGCACAAGCAGGCGCATCCGGGTGACGACGTGGTCTCGGTGCTGCTCGGCCTGGACTTCGGCGGCCGTCCAATGGACCCGCACGAGGTGCTGCTGAACTGCTACAGCTTCGCCATGGGCGCGGTCACCACCACGGCACAGGTCGCCTCGCACCTGGTGCTCGCCCTGGCCGAGCGGCCCGCCGCGTGGCAGCTGCTGCGCTCCCGGCCCGACCTGGTACCGACGGCGGTGGAGGAGAGCCTGCGCTGGGCCTCGCCGACCAACCACCTGCTGCGCCGGACCGTCGCTCCGGTCGAGGTCGCCGGCACCCGGCTGGAAGCCGGTGAGCTGGTCGCGGCCTGGGTGGCGTCGGCCAACCGGGACGAGAGCGTGTTCGCCGACCCGTACCGCTTCGACCCGCAGCGGACGCACAATCCGCATCTGGCCTTCGGGCTCGGCCCGCACCGCTGCATCGGCGGGCCGCCGGCCCAACAGGTGCTCGGGCTGCTGCTGGCGGAGATGACCGCCCGGCTGGAGGGCTTCCAGGTCGCCGGGCCGGTGACCCACCTGCGGTCGAACTTCATCAACGGCATCACCAGCCTGCCGGTGGACTTCCAGCCGGTGGCGGCCCGGCGCGCGGCGGTGATCGCGTGACCGGTACGACCCAACGCGCGGAAAAGGAGCTGTCGTCGGACTACCGGGCCGCCGCCACGCCGCTGGAGCGGGAGCTGGCGCTGATGTGGCGGGCGTACCTCAAGGTCGAGCCGGTCGGCGTGGACGACGACTTCTTCGAGCTGGGCGGCCACTCGCTCCTCGCGGCCGACCTGCTGGTGGCCACCGAGCGTGCGGTGGGTGTGCACGTACCCGCCACGACGCTGTACCTGCAGCCGACCATCGCGGAGCTGGCCGAGGCGATCGAACAGCTGCGCGCCGAGGAGGTGGGCACGTGAGACTCACCCGACCCGACCGTGACCCGCCACCGTCCACAGTGGACGCCGCTGTGGACGCCGCTGGCGACGCCGATCTCGCCGATCCGATGGTGTACGCCGACGGCGATCCGCATGCCGTGTGGTACCGGCTGCGGCGCACCGACCCGGTGTCCTGGCGCCGCACGGGAGACCGGCCCGGGTACTGGTCGGTGACCCGGTACGCCGACGTCGACCGGGTGCTGCGCGACCACCGGTCGTTCACCTCCACCCGCGGCACGTTCCTCAACGTGCTGGGCCGGCCCGACCCGGCGAGCGGCCGGCAGCTGGCCGCCACCGACCCGCCGCGGCACACCGTCATGCGCAGCCCGCTGCAGCAGGCCCTGTCCATCCGGTCGACCGCCGACCAGGAGGCGGTGATCCGCAAGCAGGTCCGCGCCGTGCTGGTACCCGCGGCGCACAGCGGTTGGATGGACGTGGCCGCCCTGATGACCGGGCTGCCGGTAGCCGTGCTCGGGACCGTGATGGGGCTGCCGGAGGCGGACTGGCCGCAGCTGACCCGGCTCGCGATGATGGCGGTGGCGCCCCACGAGCCCCGCTGGCAGCTGCCGAAAGGCCCCGACGCGACCCTGCAGCGGGCCCACCGCGCTCTGTTCGCGTACTTCCAGGACCAGGCGCACGACCGGGCCGGCAACCCCGGCTCCGACCTGATGAGCGCGCTGCTGGGCCTGCAGGTCGACGGCCACGCCGACCCGGGTGCGGTGGTCGCCAACTGCTACAGCCTCATGGTCGGCGCGGCGACCTGGCCGCACGCGGCCACCGTCGCGCTGGTCGAGCTGGCCGCGAGCGGCCGGTACGCGCAGTGGGCGGCCCGGCCGGACCTGCTCGACCCGCTGGTGGAGGAGGCGTTCCGCTGGGCGTCGCCGGCGAACCACTTCCTGCGCCACACCACGACCGCGGTCGAGCTGGGCGGGGTCGGGCTGCCGGCCGGCGCCCCGGTGGTGGTGTGGCTCGGTTCGGCCAACCGGGACGAGGCGGTCTTCGCCGACCCGTACACCTTCGACCCGACCCGGTGGCCGAACCGGCATCTCGCGTTCGGCAGCGGCCCGCACAACTGTCTCGGTGCCCCGCTCGCCCGCCGTATGATCCGCGTCGTCTTCGAGGAGGTGTTCGCGCTGGTCGCAGACCTCGCCCCGGCCGGGGAACCCAGCCACCTCGCGTCCAACTTCGTGGCCGGCTACGGCTGCGCGCCGGTGACCGTCGAGGTACGCGAGTCAGCCCTGGCGAAGGCGGGCCGCGATGGATGAGCGTGCGGTGAACGGGGTCGCGGTGACCGTGACGGTCGACCGGGAACGCTGCGTCGGGTCGGCGACCTGCACCGTGGTCGCGGCGGGCCTGTTCGCCCTCGACGAGCACGACCGGTCCGCGCCGCAGGTGGCCGTGGTCACCGACGTCGAGCTGGCCACCCAGGCCGCTCAGCTGTGCCCCACCGGCGCGATCCACCTGCGGCCGGTCGGTTCCGGCGGGTAGCGCCCCGGTACCGGTGCGGCGCGCTGGCCGAGCACGTGGTCCACCGCGGTCCGCACCGCCTCGCCGAACTCCCGCTCCCGCTCGTGCAGCGCCAGGTGGCCGCCGTCCACCCGCAGCTGCAGGGGCGGGCGGAGGCAGAGTCCGTGCCAGGCCCGCAACGCCGGCTCGGGCGCGATCCAGTCCGCGTCGAACCCGATGACGCCGACCGGGCCGGGCAGGGGCGGCCGACGACGGTACCGGTAACTCTGCACGATGGTCAGATCGGCGTGCAGTGCCGAGGTGAACAGGTCTGCCAGGCCGGGCAGTTCGAGCATCGCCGGAGCGGCGAGGCCGACGGCGACCGCCTCCCGCAGGAACGTGCCGCCCGGTGGCAGGTGGACCACCGGCGGATGGCCGATCCCGGTCTGCGGCGCCCGCGCGCCGCAGACGACGAGGCCGGCGGGCGGGGTACCCGCCTCGGTCAGCCGCGCCGCCAGCTCGTACGCGAGCCAGCCGCCGAGGCTGTACCCCAGCAGCACCACCCGGTCCGCCGGCCACGCGTCCAGGGCGCCCAGCAGCCCGCGCACCACCGTGTCGGCGTCGCGCAGGCAGGGCTCGCTCATCCGGCGGCCGTGTCCCGGCAGGTCGACCAGGGCCAGCGCGCAGTCCCGCGGCAGGTACCGCTGCAGCGGGCGGAACGCGCGGCCGGCGGCACCCGCATACGGCAGGGCCACGACCACCGGCCCGGTGCCGGCCGCGTTCAGCACGTCGTCGAACCACACCGACCGGGGCGTGCTCATGCCGGCCCTCCCCGCAGACGCGTGCGCTGGTAGGCGTAGCCCGGTACCGGTACCCGCTGCCGCGGTGGTGCCTGCCCGATCCGCTCCCACGCGATCGGGTGCCCCTCGGTCCACAGCTGCGCCGCCGCGCTCAGGAAGGACCGGGTGTCCCCGTCGTCGGCCAGCGTCGGTACCACCGCGAACGCGCCCTGCCGTACCCGCGGATGCCGGCCGGCCAGCGCGGTGAGCACCGGCGCCGGCCCGACCTCGACGAGCACACCCTCCCCGGTGGCGAGCAGCGCGTCGAGGGCGTCGGCGGAGTGGACCGGGATGCGCGGCGGTGCCGGCGTGACCGCGGGCGGGTCGGGCGTCGCGCGTGCCCGGGCGAGCACCAGGCGGGCCGCGTCGGCCGGGGCGAAGACGCCCGCGACGGTCGCGGCGACCAGCTCACCGATGCCGTACCCGAGCAGCGCCGCGGGACGTACCCCGGCGTCCTGCCACAGCCGCGCGAGCGCGGCCTCGATGGCGAACAGCAGCGGCTCGGCAAAGACCGTGCCAGGGCCGTCCGCGCCGCCCGACCAGTGGTCCCGCAGCGGCAGGTCGTCGCTGTCCAGCAGGTCGAACCAGCCATCGAGCGCCGCGGCAAACGCGGGGATGTCGCGGTACAGGCCGTGGGCCATGCCCACCCGCGGCGGACCCTCGCCGGGAAACAGCAGGCTGACCGGTCGTGGCGTGGGTACCGGCCGGCCGACGCGGATCCGGTCGGCCTCGGCCCCCCACAGCACCGCGGCGGCGTCGTACGCGCTGGTGCATACGGCGGCCGCACGGACCCGGTGCGCGGCGCGTCCGTGTTGCAGGGTCGCCACCGCGTCGGCGAACACCGCCTCGCCGCGGGAGGTGAAGAACCGTCCGAGCGTTTCGCGCGCGGCCCGTTCGGCGTCGCCGGTCATGCCGGACCACACCACGACCCGCGGCTCCTCCCCGTGCGTCGCGTGATCGTGTTCCGGCGGTTCCTCAAGGACGACGTGCACGTTCGACCCGTCGGTACCCATCGCGCCGACCGCCGCGCGCCGGGGCCGGCACGGGTCGCGTGGCCAGGAGGTGAGCCGGTCCGGTACCCGCAACGGCGTCGACGCCAGGTTCAGCCGCGGGTCGGGTGCGGTGAAGTTGATGCTCGGCGGCAACTGCTCGCGTTCCAGCGACAGCACCACCTTGACGAGTCCGGCCATCCCGGCGACCGCGCCGAGGTGACCCACGTTGCCCTGCACCGACCCGATGCGGCAGCGCGGGTAGGCCTCGGTCAGGGCGGCCACCTCGACCGGATCGCCGAGGGCGGTACCGGTACCGTGCGCCTCCACATAGGAGATGTCCTCGGGACGCAGCCCGGCCAGTACGGTGGCGTCCAGGATCACGGCGACGCCGCGGATCACCGCGCTGATGTGGTCGCGGTCGGCGAGCGCGTCGGCCAGCCGCTTGACCAGCACGGCGCAGGCACCGCTGCCGAGGACGGTACCGTCGGCGGCCGACGGGCCCGCCACCTCGGCGCCGCCGGCCACCGCCACGTCACAGGCGTCGGTACGCAGCGACCGCCAGGCCCGGTGCAGCGCGACGAGGGCGCTCGAACACGCGGTCAGCACCGGGCCGCCCGGGCCGCGCAGGCCGAGCCGGTCCGACACCGTCGTCGCCGCGAGGTCGGGCGGGCCGGCGGAGGCGAACACGCCGACCCGGTCACGCAGCGCCGCCGGGTCGTATCCGGCGTTCTCGATGGCGGAATGGGCGACCTCAAGGAACAGCCGCAGCCGCGGGTCGCACGCCTGTGCCTGCCGCGGCGTCATGCCGAAGAACTCGGCGTCGAAGAACTCGGCGTCGAAGCACCCGGCGTCCGGCTGCTCGTCGCCGCGCACCGTCACCGACTCCCGGCCGCGGACGAGATTGAGCCAGTACTCCTCGACATCGCGCGCGCCGGGAACCTTGGCGGCAACCCCGATGACGGCGATGCCGTCGTCCGGGACGGCCATGGCCAGGACGCTACGGGGCAGGTCGCAGAGGTGTCGTGTCGCTGGAACCGGCGACCCACCGAGGGCCGCGCCGACCCGTACGGTCCACTCATGGGGTACCCGGACCGGGCGGAACGCGACCCCGTCTACGACCCGTTCTCCTACCGGCTGCACGAGGATCCCTATCCGACGTACGCGTGGATGCGCGAGCACGCCCCGCTCTACCGCAACGACGCGCGTGACTTCTGGGCGTTGTCCCGGTACCACGACGTGCGCTGGGCGCTGCGCGACCCGCGGCTGTTCTCCAGCCGCAACGGCATCTCGCTGGAACCCGACCTGTGGGGACCCGCGGCGGCGAAGACCAGCTTCTTCCTCGCCATGGATCCCCCGGAGCACGGCAAGCTGCGGCGGCTGATGGGCGGCACGTTCAAGCCGCGATGGGTCGCGACGATGGAGCCCCGGGTACGGGAGCTGACCCGCGCCCGGCTGGCGCCGCTGAGGGACGGTCCGACGTTCGACTTCGCCGACTTCGGTGCCGCCGTGCCGAACGACGTGATGTGCGAGGTCATCGGGATTCCCGCGGCCGACCGGGACGCGATCCGGGCCGACAACGACCTGCTGAACCACTGCGAGGACGGTACCGACAAGAGGTCGGCGGCCACCGTCGCCGCCGGGTTCCGCCTCGCCGTCTACTACGTGAACCTGGTCAACGACCGGCGCAGGCGGCGTCGCGACGACCTCATCTCCGTCATGCTCGACGCCACCGTGGACGGTGAACCGCTGACCGACGGGCAGCTGGTCGCGTTCCTCTTCCTGATGGTCAGCGCCACGAACGAGTCGACCGGCAAACAGATCGGCATCGCCCTGTACCACGGGTGGCGCCGGCCCGACGTGCAGCGCGCCGGGCTCAACGGGCGGGCCGCCGACTGGGCCAACGAGGCGCTGCGCTACGACTCGCCGAGCCAGATGATGGCGCGCACGCTCACCGAGGACACCGTGCTGCACGGCAACCGCGTGCCCGCCGGCGCCCGGGTCGCGCTGCTGCCGGCCTCGGGCAACCGCGACCGGCGGGTGTTCGCCGATCCGGACCGGTTCGACCTCGACCGGGACACGAGCGAGATGCTCAGCTTCGGGTACGGGCCACATTTCTGTCCCGGCGCCGCGCTCGCCCAGCTGGAGATCACGGTCGCGCTGGAGGAGATCGGTACGCTCGTGTCCGGGTACGAGATCGACGCCGCCAACGTGCGGTGGGTCCACTCCCCGCACCAGCGCGGGTTCACCTCGCTGCCGGCCACCGTCACGCGCCGGCCGCGAGCCGCCCACCGGTGACGCTGCTGTCCTCGCGCAGGACCTCTTCGATCGCGGACAGCCCTGCGGTCAGCTCGGCCGTCGTACCACCGAATCCCAGCCGCGCGAAGCCGCGGAAGTCGTCACCGAAACACTCGCCGGGAACCAGCAGCACCCGGTGGCGCTCGGCGAGCCGGCGGCACATGCCGGTCACGTCGAGGCGTCCGGGGAACTCCACGAACGCGGTCACCCCGCCGTCCGGCGGATGCAGCCGCACCCGGTCCCCCATCCGCGCCGCCCAGTCCGCCAGCAGCCGCAGGTTGCCCGCCGCGTGCGCCTGCTGCATCGCGACGATCCGGTCGGCGTTGCGCACCGCCTTCTCCGCGAAGAACTCCAGTACCGGCGAGACGTACAGGGCGATGTAGTCGCGCAGCACCGCCATCCGCGCGAGCAGCTCGGGCGGCGCCACGCACCAGCCGACCCGGATGCCGGCCAGGCCGTAGCTCTTGGAGAACGTCCCGAACGCGATGCACCTGTCGTACCAGACGGGCGGCGGCAGCGGGGCCGCCGAGTAGGTCAGCTCGCCGAAGGCGTGGTCCCACACCAGCCAGGCGCCCGCCTCGGCGGCGATCGCGACCAGCTCGCGCTGCTGCTGCGGGGTCACCGAGATACCGGTGGGGTTGTGCGGGAAGTTGACGACGATCATCCGCGGCCGGTGCGCCGCGAGCGTGCGCAGCGCCGTCAGGTCGGCGGCGAACCCGTCGTCGCCGCGCAGTCCCCAGCGCGCGATCCGGCAGCCGAGCGCGCCGGCGACGTCGTACAGCTGCTGGTACGCGGGGTCGACGACGACGATCTCGTCGCCGGGTTCGAGCACCGTGTGCATGACGATGTAGATCGCCTCGCTGGAGCCGTGCGTCACCATCATCCGGCCGACGTCACCGCCGGTCCACCGGTCGGCCAGCGCCGCCCGCAGCGCCCGGCCGCCGAAGCTCTCGCTGTCGTGGAACACCATCGGGTCCAGCTCGGACAGCTCGAAGCCGCAGATCGTGCGCAGTTCCTCGATGGTCACATCGCGCACGCCGCTGCTGCCGATGTCGTGGTCGACGTTGTGGTAGTACAGCCGCATCCACTCCTCGAGCCTCGCGATCGCGACCTGCATGCTCCTCACTATCGAATGCGGGTGCGGGACACCGGTGTCGCGCGAACCCGTGACAGGTGCCGTCCGGCCGCGAGTGAGTACGGTCGTCGCGGCGAGTCGACTGCGAGGAGCCGCCGATGAACATCTTCGATGATCCCGAGGGGACCTTCCTCGTCCTCGTGAACGACGAGGAGCAGCACTCCCTGTGGCCGGCCCGGTTGGCGGTACCGGCGGGCTGGCGCATGGTCCACGGCGAGGACACCCGGCAGGCGTGCCTCGACTACGTCGAGGAGAACTGGACCGACATCACCCCGCTCAGTGCCCGGCGCGCGATGGCGTCCTGACCGCCCCCTCATCAGCAATCCCGGTACCGGCGTCTGTGCAGGCCTGCGCCCGTCGCCGCCCGCAGTCTCCCGCGGCGGCCCCGAGCGCGGGCCTGCGTGCGCATCCGCGGGGGCGGTGCCGTCCGGCGCATCCGCCCCCTCTTGATGGGACAAGTCCGGGCGTCCCGCAGTGCCTAATGTTCTCGGCGGGCGGCAAGTTCCCGGCGGGGCTGCCCACTGCGCGGTCACATCAGGAGGACCCGACGATGACGAAGGTCGCCAACCTCACCACGATGGAAGTCAACGCGCTGACCGACATCGACGGCGGGCTCAACCTCACCGACGGCCACGCCCGGCTCGTCCTCACCGAGGAGCAGGCGGCGATCGTCGCGCGGCTGCCCGAGATGTTCGCGCAGGCGTCGCGGCGTTCCTTCCCCGACATCGAACGCGAGGCGCACGCCACGTTCCTGCACGCTGTCGGGCAGCACACCGCACCGGTCGGCACGGGACGCATCCTCAGCTGCTACTCCTCCACCCTCGCCACCGACATCGTCGCCCGTGCGCTACCCGCCGGATCGACCATCGCCGTCCTGCACCCCACGTTCGACAACATCGCCGATCTGTTCACCACCCGCGGGCTGCACCTGGTCCCGATGTCCGAGGAGGCGCTGCTCGCGCAGGACTGGCCGGTGCCACCGGTCAGCGCGGTCGTGCTCACCCACCCGAACAACCCCACCGGGCTGGTCACCCCCGCGGCGCACCTGCACTCGCTCGCCGTACACGCCGCCCGGCACCAGCAGACGGTCATCATCGACGCCAGCTTCCGCGGTCAGGTGCGCGAGGCCCAGTACGACACATACGCCATCCTGGACGCCGCGGGTACCGACTGGATCACCATCGAGGACACCGGAAAGCTGTGGCCGACCCACGAGCTCAAAATCGGCTTCCTCGCCTACAGCAGCCGCACGACGCTGCCGATCGAACGCGCCTTCTCCGAGTCGCTGCTGTCCGCGTCCCCGGTCGTGCTCCAGCTCATCACCGCGCTCGCCCACGACTGGGTCGACGGCGGCTACGAGCGCGCCCGCGGCCTCGTGCAGCGTAACCGCGCCATCGTCGAGGAGGCCCTCGCCGGCGTCGGCCTGCGGCTGGCCGACCCCACGTCCCGGATCAGCGTCGCCCGCGTCGAGCTTCCCGCCGACGGACCGGACTCGAACCTGCTCTACAAGGACATGCTCAACCGCGGGGTACACGTCCTGCCGTGCGCGCCGTTCCACTGGGCCGACCCGGACAGCGGGCTGCGGTACATCCGGATCTCCCTCGCCCGTCCGCACGGCGTCGTCGCCGCGGCCGCTCGCGCGCTCGCCCAGTCGTACCTGGAGCTTGCGGCCGGTCCGGCGAGCGGGACGCCCGCGGTGGTCAGTGGATGATGCGGCTGTCCGGGGCGGTGCGCCAGGCGCGGGAGCCCCGGATGTTGCGGGTGATGTTCAGCCGCTTCAGCCAGCGGTCCGAGCCGTCGTACCGGGGCGTGAAGGACTTGCGTCCGTGCACCGCCCGGAAGTTGTCGATGAACACGCAGTCGCCCGGACGCAGGACCACCGACGTCATCTTCGCCTCGATCTCGGCGACGAGCGCGGCGAACGCCCGCTGTGAGCGCTGCGGCCAGCCGGTCGGGTCCATGTGGTACGGGTCGAGCGACAGGTACGGGCTGCTCCGGTCGCCGAAGAACAGCGCGCGCTTGTCGGGGTTGCTGTTCCACAGCTCGATCAGGCGGAAGCTGCGCGCGCGCAGCGCGTCGACGCCGGCGTCGCCGGTGGACTCCCGCGCGTTCTGCGGCTGGTGCGAGTTGTCCGGCATGACGGTGAACTCGGGCTCGAACAGCGCGTCGACGTCGACGTTCGTCAGGTCCAGATCGGGCACCGTGCAGACGATCGTCGCCACCTCGTCCGGGTTCTTCAGGCACATCAGCGCGACGTAGTCGCCCCGGCAGGGATGGAACGCGTCCTCGGTGTGCCAGGACAGCGGTTGCAGGCTGTTCGAACCGATCTCGTAGTTCTCATGACCTCTGATCGGCAGCACGTCGTGCATGATCCGGCCGTCCTGCTGGGTACCCCAGCCGAACACGTCGCCGAGCACCGACGCGCAGAGCAGGAAGAAGATCTCCTGGGGGAATGCCGGTGAGTCGAACTGGCTGTCCCGCCAGTGCGTCGGCGTCGGCCCCAGCTGGGCCTCGTCGACGGCGAGGCCGGAGATCACGCACAGCGCGGCGGGCTCGCCGATCCGGAACTCCTCGAGAAACTCCAGAAGGTGTACCGGAAGCGCCCGGGCGAGCACGGGAGCGCGCCGGGCCAGTTCGCTGTCCTCCACGGTGTCGTACCGCTTGGCCAGATCGGTGAGCATCGGGGACAGGACGGCGTTGTCCTCGGCCGTCAGCGCAAGGTGATGCGTCGCATTGTCGGTCACAATCCGAAGGTTAGGTACCTTCGGCGTTTCCCATCGGTCCCCGTAAGGAGGGACAGATTGGGTCACCACGGCAGGGATGACCGGTCACGGTAGAAACCGCCGGTCGGTCCGTCGTCGGGCAGGGTGGCCAGCCACACCGGCGTGTCCACCGACACGGACGCCTCGATCAACGGACTCTCCCGCAACTCGAGACGCGCCGGACCCGGGCAGCAGGCGTTGACCAGGATGCCGTCGTCGGCCAGCTCGTCGGCGAGCACCCGGGTCAGCGCATTGACCGCGGTCTTCGAGACCCGGTATGCCGGCAGTCCCTGACGCATCGAGGTGAGGCTGCCCAGGCCGCTGGAGATGTTGACGATCCGCCCGTACCGCCGCTCCCGCATCAGCGGCACGATGGCCTGGGTGAGCCGCCACGTGCCGATCAGGTTGGTCTGCAGCGTGCGCGACACGACGTCCGGGTCGACCCTGGCCGCCGTGTCCCCGTCGTCGTCGAACAGGACGGCGCAGTTGTTCACGAGCACGTCGCAGCCGCCGAGCCGCCGGTCCAGCCAGGACGCCAGCCGCGCCACGCTGGCGGCATCCGTGACGTCCAACTGGCGTACCGCTACCCGACCGGCGAGATCGCCCAACAGCTCGATCGCGACCTGGCCGTTGCGCACCGACCGGCTACCGAGGACGACGCGCATCCCCCGTTCGGCGAGCGAACCCACGATCCGCAGGCCGAGACCGCGGTTGCCGCCACTGACCAGCGCCACCCGGCCGGCCGGCCCACCGCCACGTCGACCGGCTGCGGCGATCTCGTCGTGCTCGACCCCACGCAGGACGAACCCATCCCCTCGGTAGCGGGTACGCAGCCGCTGCGCCGGTGTCGTGCCGGAAGTCCTAAGTGGACACACATACCTGCCTCGTCCCCGGGTAACGTGTTAAGATCATGCTCGGGTGCCCGTCGCAGCCGGACACGTCCCCGATTGATGCGACTCTCGGCGGGTGTCAACACCCCGCCCCACCTGTTCATCGTCCCCTCTTCCGGGGACCGGTGTGCGCCAGAAACAGGCTGCTAGGGTCGGCACGGGTTGATCAAAGAATCCTCTTCAATGTCTCTGGCTGACCGAGCCAGCGGTGGTACGAGCATGCGGTCGAGCGAGAGGGGGCGCACCCTAGCCGGTTGATCACACGGTCTGACGTAGACATAGCGGTACGACCACGATTGGCGGGGCGGAATGATCCGGACCGATATTCTTGTCAGCTCACCCATCTTCCGAATAGGTCTCGTGCACACGCTCACCAATGCCGGGATCAAAGTAGTTGCCATCAGACACTCGCCCAGCCAGCAGCCGTCCTGGCTCGCTGATGCGGTACTGATCGACGTCGACGCCCTCTCCCCGCCGGACGACCTCTCGCACATCACCGAGACCGCCACCTGCACGGCGGTCCTGGTGCTGCACAACGAGATGGCCGACGGCGGCAGCGGCTACCTGCGAGCGGGAGCATCGGGTGTGATCAGCAAGTGCGAGTCCGGGGAGCACATGATCAGGGCTGTGCGGGCGATCGCGTCCGGGGCGTACTTCACCGCGCCGGAGCCCGCGCCGGAACCCGCCGTCGAGCGTCACGACATGTTCAGCCATCACCTCTCCGAGCGTGAGGAGCAGGTGCTCCGCCAGATCGCACGCGGCCTGACCCATGGACAGATCGCCACCCGGCTCGGCATCAGCCCGCACACCGTCGACACATACGTCAAGCGCATCCGCGCCAAGCTCGGGGTCGGCAACAAGGCCGAACTGACCCGGGCCGCCCTGCTCGGACACATCGGCAGAAGTTCGGACACCCACCCGGCGACGCGGGGATCGGTGGAGCCCGCCGCGTAACGCCGCCAGATTCTCGGTCGCCCCGAACGCCAGCTGGGGTGGCCGGTGGGTCACCCCAGCTGTGTGTGCACGGTCGGTCAGGTGCACAGCACCTGCGAGGTGAGCCATCAGGAGTCGGGGTACGGGTCCTCCTGGTAGGCGATGGCCTGAACGTTGTCGGGCACCGAAGTTCCGGCGGTCAGGTCGAACGGCAGGACGCTGTCGACCGCGTACTCGCCTTCCATGCCGGAGGTGACCGGCGCGATCGAGGCGCTGCCCCCGGTGGCCGTCTGCCCGGTGGGGCAGGTCGCGTTGACCGCGGCCGGACCGGCCGACGTGCTGAGCACCGTGCCGCGGATCACCTGCTGGCCGGCGATCGGATCGGCACAGACGAGGTAACCCTTGAGCTGCCAGCTTGCCGCATAGGCGTCGTCCTCGTAGGCGCTGATCGTCACCGAGGTGGACGCCACACCAGGCCCACCGTTGGGCACCACCTGGTTGACCAGAACCTCACCCCAGCCGTTGAAGACGTCGTACCCGATACCCAACGCGGTCTTGTTGGTCGGGCAGTTGACCGTCACCGCCTTGTTCGACGAGTTGCTCACACTGGTGACCCCCACCCGGACCAGACCCGCCGGCGCCGGCGCACACACCGACCTGGCCGTCACGCTTCAGTCACCGGCCTTGGCGTCGGTCTCCTTCGCGGTCACCTGAACCGTGCCGGCGCTGACATCGGGCAGCAGCTGCTCCAGCGCCACCTTCCCGCCCCCGTTGAAAATGTCGCCGCCCGGGCCGACCACCGTGGTACCGGCCGGACACGTCACCGTCGCCGTCTTACTCTGCACCGAGTCGTAGTTGCTCGTCACCGGCGCGGCCAGTACCGCACCGGCCAGACTGGCCGACGCCGGCTCGGCGGTGACCGCAAGACCGGTCACGACCGTACCGACCGACAACGCGAACACCGCCATGACCGCGGTACACCCACCCCGCCGGCGGCCGGGTCGAAACACGCGTATACGCATACCAGAACCTCCCTGGGCCTCGTTGATTGACTTCACCAGCCAGGCAAGCCTCACCACCCGGCCTGCACCGAACCTGCAGGAAACCTTGAATGCGCTGACCGTCTAGGGTGACCGTCATGCGTACCCTGCACGTCGGCCTGCGGGTCAGCGATCTGGCGCGGTCGCTCGGGTTCTACACCGCCGTCGGCTACGCGGTTGTCGGTACCGTCGAGGGCACGCCGTTCGGCCGCCTGACGATGCTCCGGCTGCCGGGCGACGACTTCGTCACCATCGAACTGGTCCACGACCCGGCGCGGGGGCCGGTCGACCTCGGTACCGGCATCAACCACCTCGTCGTCCAGGTCGAGTCGCTGGACGCGACCCTCGCCGACCTCGCCGGCAAGGGGGTCGTGGCCGAGTCGCCCGGGCTTCCCGGCGGCGCGGACGGGCCGCGGACCAGTTGGCTCACCGACCCGGACGGCTACCGGATCGAGCTGGTCCAGTGGCCGGGCGGCCATGCCGACGGCATGACCGAGGCCGACTTCGCCTGATTGGCGGCGCTACCGGGGCGTCACCACGCAGAACTGGCAAGCCACCGCTCATCGCCGATCGCTAGGCTGTCCGGACCGTCGGCTGAAGCGGCCGGTCGAGCACCGTGGCGAGCCGCGCAACCTCCTCCGCCAGTGCTTCCCGCGCGGGCGGTCCTGCTTCGGCGAACCAGGCGGCGACCACCTCGTCGCCGGTGAGCGACCACGTGCCGGACACGACGCCACCGGCGATCACGAGACCCGCCCCACGGCTGACCGGCGTGCGCCTGGCCGGCGGCACGACATGGGCGTCGGCCGTGCCCGGACCGAGCACCCACTGGTCGTACCCGGGCAGGAGTCGCACGGCAGCCGTCGCGGGCGTCGCGGCCAGTTCCTTGAGATCCGCGCGCCGGACGTAGGCACGGTCCCCGTCGATGTCGACCGGCGCGAGGCGGTCACCGAGGCCGGCGATCCAGGACTGGATCCGCTTGCGACCCGCGCCGAGGCCCGACCCGAGCCAGTACTGCACATTGTCGGGCGTGGCCGGCCCGTACGTCCGGAAGTACGCCTCGACCGCGCGCGTTCCGGCCTCTTCGAGGTCGGGCACGCCGGCCCAGCGCGGGTTGCCGTCCAGGCGCTGCAGGGTCGCGCGTCCGTCGCGGGGCGGGCCGAAGCTCATGTCCCCCTGCCACGCGAGCGGCTTGAGCAGCGTGGCGGATCCGTCGGTGAATGACCGGCCCAGATGCCGGAACCTGGGCCGGGCGGCGACCGCCGCCCCGAGCTCCTCCCGGGTCATCGGCCCGTCGGCGAGCGCGTCCCGGACAGCTTCCCGCAGGTGTGGCCAGTCCGACGGCGGCAGGCCGTAGAAGCTCTGCCAGCTGGGCAGCTCCCACATCCGGCTGGCGGCCCGCAGGGCGAGGTACACGCCGCCGTCCTCGGGGGTCAGCAGGTGGGTGGCGCCGCGGAACGCGAACGTCTTGATCAGCCGGCCGTCGGCCAGGGCGCGGGCGACGTCGCCCGGCCGGTGCCGGCTGCGCCGGGCGCCGACGGCGAGCTCGGCCGCGGCGTGCGGCGTGGCCGGGACGGCGCCCAGCCGGCGCACGACGTCGGCGACCGATCCGCTGCCGACCGGGTCGAGCAGCTGCTGCCGCATCCGCCACGCGAGGGCCTGGGACCAGGTCAGCGACACCAGTGCAGGCTATCGGCAAGGCAGCCGCCGCGCTCGCCCCGGCGGGTCGGCGCGCGCATGACCTACGCCCGGGGCGTACCGTGCCAGGCATGAGGTGGTGGCCGTGGCGCCGGCGTCCGGCCCCCGCGCCCGTGCCGCCACCGGGGGTACCGGCGACCGCGAGCGCGATCGCGCCGGTGGCCCCGGCCGGTACCACGCTGGCCCGCACGCTGCTGCTGGGACCGGCCGGCGCCGGCGGGTACCGGCCGATCGTCGCCGGCCCCGGCGAGCCGCACCTGCGCCGCCTGGACCTGATGCCGGCCGCGCCGGCCACGCCGGCCGGGCCGTCGCGCCGGCGTCCGGTACTCGCCTTCGTCCACCTGACCGACGTGCACGTGCTCGACGCGCAGTCGCCGGCCCGGGTGGAGTACCTCGACCGGTTCAGCGGGCCGGGCGCGCTGTTCAGCGGATTCAACCGGATCAGCGGCTCGTACCGGCCGCAGGAGATGCTCTCGGTGCAGGTGGGCGACGCCGCGGTACGGGCGGTCAACGCGCTCACCGGCGGACCGGCCTGCGGCCAGGCGCTGTCGTTCGCCGTGGTGACCGGGGACAGCTGCGACAACTGCCAGTACAACGAGCTGCGCTGGTACATCGACCTGCTCGACGGCACGCCGGTGCGGCCGGACTCCGGCGACCCCGCGCGCTGGGAGGGCGTCGCCGACCTGGACCACTACGACGTGCACTACTGGCATCCGGACGGTACGCCGCCCGGGGAACCCGACGACCACCCGCGCGCCCGGTGGGGCTTCCCGACCCGGCCGGGGCTGCTGGACGAGGCCCGCCGGCCGGTGCCGAGCGCGGGCCTCGCCGTCCCCTGGTACGCCGTCTACGGCAACCACGATGCGCTGCTGCAGGGCAACGTGCCACCGGTACCCGAGCTGACCGAGGTGGCCACCGGCGAGGACAAGATCGTCGGGCTGCCGGACGCGTTCGACGTGGTCCGGTTCGCCGACGATCTCCTGCGCGGCGACCCGGCCGCGCTGCGGCATCTGCGCGGCGGCATCGTGCGCCAGGTGACCCCCGATCCGGACCGCCGGCTGGTCAGCCGGGCACAGGTCATCGGCGAGCACTTCACCACCCGGGGCCGGCCGGTCGGGCACGGGTTCGCCGCCGATGGGGCGGCCACCGGTACCGCGTACTACGGCTTCGACGCCGGCATCGTGCGGTGCCTGGTCCTCGACACGGTCAACGGGCACGGCGGGCCGAACGGTTCGCTGGACACCGCGCAGTTCGCGTGGCTGGAACGGGAACTGGTCGCCGGACACCGCCGGTACCTCGACCCCGCCGGCGCGCCCGTGTCGGCAGCCGGCCCGGACCGCCTGTTCGTCGTGTTCAGCCACCACACCGTCGCCACCATGGACAACTGGCTCGCCCCGCCGACGTCGCCGCGGGTACTCGGCCACCGGGTCCGTGACCTGCTCCTGCGCTACCCGGACGTGGTGCTGTGGGTCAACGGCCACACGCACGTCAACGGCGTCACCCCGCACGCGCGCCCCGCCGACTCCCCCGTCGCCGGTGGCTTCTACGAGGTCACCACCGCGTCGCTCATCGACTGGCCGCAACAGGTGCGGCTGGTCGAGATCGTGGACAACGCCGACGGTACCGTCTCGGTTTTCTGCACTGTCGCGGACACCGCGGCGGACGAGGTACCGCTGGCGGCGCTGTCCCGCGAGCTGGCCGCCAACGACTGGCAGGCCCGGGGCCGCCCGACCCCGGGAGTCGACGGCCGCCGCGGAGCGGCCGTCGACCGCAACGTGGAACTGCTGCTGCCGGCGCCGTTCCCGCTGTCCTGATCACTGCGGGATGCGCAGCACCTGACCGATGAAGATCCGGTTCGCGTCGAGGAGGATGTGCCGGTTGGCCTCGAACACCCGCGGCCACAGGTTGACGTTGCCGTAGTACCGGCCGGCGATCGCGGACAGCGTCTCCCCCTGCGCGACGGTGTGCTCCAGGAACCCGTGGTACGGATTGAGCAGGGCCCGGCCGAACGTCACGAGGACGGTCACCTTGTTGACCTCCCCGGCACCCGCGGCGGAGACCTCGTAGACCTCGAGCATGCCCTGCGGGGTGCCCGGTACCCCGGACAGCGCGATGCCGACCTGGAAGTTGCCCCAGATCCCCGAGCCGCCCGCGTGGATCGTCACCTGCCCGAGCTGGTGCCCCTGCGCGTCGCGGACCCGGGCGGCGAACGTGCCCTCGAACCCGGTGCCGACACCGGACACGGCGACCGGATCGTCCACGATGTCGTACAGCGCCGGCTGCCGGACGGTGATCGGCTGGTACGCGGTCATGGCACGCTCCTCTCGCGGACCTGCGCCACGCTACGGCAGGTGACCGCGCCGCAACCTTCCGCCGCCGGGGATTTCGACAGCGGGCCGAATCGGGCGACCGTCAGGCGGGCTCGTCGGGTGCCGTGGGTACCGGCGCGAGCGCCGGGGGTGGTCCGGGCGGGGACGGCAGCGTGGGCACCTTGAACCCGACGAACCCGTAGATGACGTCGAGGACCGGGCTCCGGCAGCCACTCGTCGTCGTCGTCGAGCAGCGCCGTCCACGCCGCCCGGGCGTGGTCCACCCCGACGTTGCGGGCCGCCGGTGCGCCGCCGGACCGCTCCAGCTCGACGATGCGCAGCCGCGGATCGGCGATGGCGGCGAGCACCTCACGGGTGTCCGGGTCCGGGCCGTCGATGACGACGACGACCTCGATGTCGGTCAGGGCCTGCGCCAGCGCGCTGCACACGGCACGCGGTACCAGCGCCGGGCGCAGGCGGGTCGGGATGACGACGCTGACTCGGGGTCCGTCGGACACCCGCAATACGTTCGGGGCGCCGGCGGAACCGCAGGGGAACAGATCATGAGCAGGCGCGGAACGTTGGACGAACCCGCGCGCCCTACCCGGACTGGTCGCCGGTGGGGCGCAGGGAGAACACGGCGGCGCGGATCTCGCGGATGACCGCGTCGATCTCCTCGACCTTGGCGCTGATCGTCTCCCGGGCCTGGCCGTCGGTGGTACGCCCGGCGACGCCCTGCAGCTCCAGGCCCAGCCGGAACAGCCGCTGGACGACCCGGCGCTGCAGGTCCTCGCCGATGTGCTGGCGCTCCTCGACCAGGCGCAGCCGGTCGTTGTCCGCGCGGGCCTCGGCCAGCTGCAGGGCCAGCGCCGCCTGGATGCCGAACGCGGTCAGCATCTCCAGCTCCACCCGGTCGAACGGGCCGCCGTCGGGGTACCGGCACACCAGCAGCACGCCGCTGACCGCCAGGTCGCTCACCAGGGGTACCGCCACCAGCGGCCCGGCCGCCGCGCCGAGCCACCCGGCGGTACCCGGATCGGCGGCCGGGTCGGTGACCACGACCGGCCGGCGTCCGGTCAGCGCCTCCCCCGGTACCGAGCCGGCGACCGGGAGCAGCGCACCGAGCCAGGGCTCGCAGCACCCTTCGGTGGCCACCACCCGAAGCTGGTCGGGCTCCTCGGCGGGTATGCAGATCGCGGTACCCGCCGCGGTGCACACGGCCCGGGCGTGCTGGGCGATCCGGGTCAGCCCCCGCGCGGGTTCCTCGTCGGTCAGCGCGGTGGTCATCGCGACCATCGCCGCGTGCCACTCCTGCCGGCGCTGCGCCTCGGCGAACAGCGCGGCGTGCGAGATCGCCACGCCGGCCGCCCCGGCCAGTGCCAGTACCAGCTCCTCGTCGTCGTGGCTGAACCCGTCGGCGCCCTGCTTGTCGGTCAGGTACAGGTTGCCGAAGACCCGCTGCCCCACCCGGACGGGTACCCCGAGGAACGAGCGCATCGGCGGATGCCGCTCAGGGAACCCCACCGACGACAGGTGCCCGGCGATGTCCGGCAGCCGCAGCGGTTCCGGGTAGTCGATGAGCCGGCCGAGCAGGCCCTTGCCGTCCGGCAGGTACCCGATCGAGGCAACGGTCGCCGGGTCCATCCCCGCATGCAGGAACCGCACCAGCCGGCCCTGCTCCACCACGCCGAGCGCGGCGAACCGCGCGTCGACGAGGGTACGGGCGGCCTCCAGGATGTGCCGCAGCACCTCGTCGAGGTCGACCGCCCGGGCCACCTCCAGGTTGGCGCGCAGCAGCCCGCGCAGCCGGCCCCGGGCGGCCTGCACGTCACGCGCTCTGCTGATGAGCTGTTCGAGAAGCTCGTCGAGCTCCAGCCGCGCCGCGTGGACGAAGCCCGGTTCGGTGTACTCGCGGGACCCGGGGCGCGGCTGCGCCGGACCATCGTCGATCGGACGCATCCCCTGGCCACCTCCCGGGACGCCGCGCGTGGCCGTATTTGTGCTGCCTGGGCTTATTTTGCCATGCGCCACCCCTGGGGCCTACTCCCCCTGTCAGCTGCGGGCGAAGCCCGGATGGTACCGGTTGTCGTCCGTACCGTCGTCGACCTCCCAGGACAGCTGGTCGACCACGTCCACGACGCCGGGGATCGCCCGGGTGAAGGCGACCACGATCCCGGCCAGGCTGCGCCGGTCCACCCGACCGGAGAGCGTGACGATGCCGGCCCGTACCGTGATGTGCAACGCCGCCGGGTCGATCCACAGCGACCGGAGCACACCCTCCGCGACCGAGGCACGCAGCTGCGCGTCCGGCCGGGTGTACATGCGGACCAGGTCGCGGCGGGAGACGATGCCGATCAGCCGGCCGCCGTCGTCCACCACGGGCATCCGCTTGACCCGCGCCGCGTCCATCAACCGGGCCGCGCCGGTCACCGTCTCGGTCGCCGGTACCGTGACCGCCGGCCTCGTCATCAGCTCCGCCGCGGTGTCCCCGGCGGCCTTCTGCTGCCCGCTGCGCATCCGGCGGGCGGTCAGCGGGTGCCGCGGTACCCGGTCGGCGTACTCCAGCTTGGCCAGCAGGTCGGCCTCGGAGACCACACCGAGCACCTGCCGTTGCGCGTCCACCACCGGTACCGCGCTGATCGACCGGCGGACCATCAGGTCCGCGATCTCCTTGTACCCCGCCGTCGGCGCCACGCTCACCACGTCACGTGTCATCACGTCGCCGACATACCAACGCATCATGGATCCATGGCAGCGCACCGGAAACGGCGCGCCCAGATCTGGTCGGCCCACCGTGGCGGGTCCAACGCCTCGGGGTACCCGGGAAGGGGCCGTCCGGCCCTGCCGCCGCCGCGCGGTCGCGGCGACGCTGGAACCGACCGAGGAGGTTGACGCGATGATGACCGCACCCATCGTGGTCGGCATCGACGGCTCCCCGGCCGGCCTGCGTGCGGTGGACCTCGCCGTGCGCGAGGCCGGACTGCGGAACCGGCCGGTCCGGCTCGTCTACGCCAACACCTGGACGTCGCACCCCGCCTGGGCGGACGTCGCGTCGCCCGACGAGGTGGCCCGTCGCGCGGTGCGGGAGGCGCTGCAGCGCGCCGGGAACTCGGCGAAGGTCACCAGCGAGGTCGTTCCCGGGTACCCCGCGGCCGTCCTCGTGGAGGAGTCCGAGCGGGCCGCGCTGCTGGTGGTCGGGCACCGGGGACACGACAGCCTCGCCGGCCGGACGCTGGGCTCGGTCGCGCGCAGCGTCGCCAGTCACGCGCACTGCCCGGTGCTGGTCGCCCGCGGCGAGCCGGACGCCACCGGGTACGTCCTGGTCGGGGTACCCCGTACGGCGCAGGGCGACGCCGCGCTCGGCTTCGCCTTCGAGGCGGCCTCGCTGCGCGGCGCGCCACTGCTGGCCCTGCACGCGTGGACCGGTCCGGCCTCGTCCGGCCCGGGTGACATGCTGCCGCTGGTGTACGAGCCGGACGAGGTGGCGGCCGAGGAGTCCCGGGTACTGGACGAGGCGCTGGCCCGCTGGCCGGCCAAGTACCCGGACGTCGCGGTACACCGGCGGGTGGTGCGCTCGCGGCCCGGTCCGGCGCTGGTCGAGGCGACCGCCGAGGCCCAGCTCGTCGTCGCGGGCGAGCACGGCCACCGCGGGGTACCCGGCTGGCTGGTCGGTTCGGTGACGCACCTGCTGCTGCATCAGGCGCACTGCCCGGTCGCCGTGGTGCACCGCTGATCCGTCGGCGGCCCGGCCCGCTAGCATCGGAGCGTGTCCGAGGAGTTCTGGACCGCACCCTCGCTGGGCCTGTCGCCGCTGGCCAGCTTCCGGCTGGACGAGCTGCTGCGCGAGCTGCAGAACCGGGTCGGCGACGTCATGGCCAGCCGGGAGCGGCTGTCCGCGCTCCTCGACGCGGTCGTCGGCATCGGCAGCGACCTGGACCTGCGCAGCACCCTGTACCGCATCGTGCTGGCCGCGTGCCGGCTCGCCGGTGCCCGGTACGGCGCCCTGGGCGTGATCGGACCCGACCGGCGCCTGATCGAGTTCATCACCGACGGGATCACCGCCGAGGTGCACCACAAGATCGGCGACCTGCCCACCGGCCGGGGGGTGCTCGGCCTGCTCATCGACGAACCCAAGCCGGTGCGGCTGCGCGACATCGCCGAGCACCCGCGCTCGTACGGGTTCCCCGCCGAACATCCGGTGATGCGCAGCTTCCTCGGGGTACCGATCCGCATCCGCGACCAGGTCTTCGGCAACCTGTACCTGACCGAGAAGCGCGACGCGGAGGAGTTCACCGAAGACGACGAGGAGAGCGTGGTGGCCCTCGCGGTGGCCGCCGGCGTGGCCATCGACAACGCCCGGCTCTACGCCGCGGCCGGCGCCCGGCAGCGCTGGCTGGAAGCCACCGCCGAGATCACCAACGTGCTGCTCGGCGAGGTCGACCGGACCTCGGCACTGCAGCTCGTCGCGCGGCGGGCCCGGGAGGTGTCCGCCGCGGAGACGGTCATGGTGCTGCTGCACGAGCCGGCCACCGGCCAGCTGCGCGTGGAGGTCTGCGAGCCGGACCGGCCGCAGCTGCGCGGTACCGTGCTGGCGGCCGCCCACGGGGCGCTCGGCCAGGCGCTGGCCACCCGCGACGCGGTCATCGTGGACAACCTGAACCGGGCCGCGGACTGGCCGACCCCGGTCTCCGCCGGCCCGGCCCTGGTCGCCCCGCTGGCCGCCTCCGGTACCGTCGCCGGCCTGCTGATCGTCGCGCACGCCGCGGAAGGTCCCCGGTTCGACGACGACCAGGACGTCAGCCTGCTGTCCACGTTCGCCGGCCAGGCGGCGCTGGCCCTCGAACGCGCCCGCGCGCAGGAGGAGCGGGAACTGCTCGTGGTCCTGGAAGACCGCGAGCGCATCGCCCGCGACCTGCACGACGTGGTGATCCAGCGGCTGTTCGCGACCGGGCTGCACCTGCAGTCGGCGGCCAACCTCGCCGGCCGGCCGGAGGTCGGCACCCGGATCAGCAACGCCGTCGACGACCTCGACGCGACCATCCGGGACATCCGGTCGGCGATCTTCGAGCTGCGTACCCCGGTCAACGCCGCGCTGCGCGCCGAGATCCGGGCCACGGTCGACGCGGCCGCGGCGTCCCTCGGGTTCCGGCCGGAGCTGCGGCTGGACGGGCCGCTGGACAGCGCGGTACCCGACGACGTGCGCCCCGACCTGCTCGCGGTGCTGCATGAGGCGCTGTCGAACGCGGTACGGCACGCGCGGGCCAGCCGCGTCGAGGTGTCCGTGGAGGTGCGCGACGGGCAGCTGCGGCTGACCGTCACCGACGACGGGATCGGGCCGGGTGAACCCTTCGACGAGCGCAGCGGCCTGGTGAACATGCGGCGGCGGGCCGGCGACCACGGCGGTACCCTCACCATCTCGCCCGGCCCGGCCGGCGGTACCCGGGTCGCCTGGGCGGTACCCACGGCCTGACCCACCGGGACCTCCGCCTCTGCCCGGACGGCCCGCCCACGTGGACCGTTGATCATGTGGAGACGATCACCACCGACCACGGCCACGACGCCCTGACCGCCGACGGCGCCATCGTGCGCATCCGCGCGGTGGGCCCGGACGACCGCACCGACCTCGCCGCGCTGTACCGGCGCACCAGCGACGAGAACCTGTACCGCCGGTTCCTCGGCGGCGGGCGGGCCGGCATCGACGACGAGCTGGACCGGCTCACCCGGCCACCGGGTGAGGACCACGTGGCGGTACTGGCACAGGAGCGCGGCCGGGTCGTCGGGGTGGCCTCGTACGAGCGGCTGCGCGAGCCGGCTACCGCCGAGTTCGCCCTACTGGTCGACGACGCCGCACACGGTCGCGGCGTCGGTACCCTGCTGCTCGAACAGCTCGCCGCGACCGGTCGCCACCACGGCATCGACGACCTCGTCGGCGACATACTGGTCGGCAACAACCCGATGCTTCAGGTGGCCCGCGACCTGGGGCCGGCGCTGCGGGTACAGCCGGACTCCGGCGTGCTGGAGGTGCACGTGCCGACCGGCGACGCGGACAACCCGGCGCTGGAGGCGCGCAACCGCACCGCCGAGCGGCACTCGTTGACGCCGCTGCTCGCCCCGCACGCCATCGCGGTCATCGGGGCCGGCCGGGACCCGGGCGGCATCGGCCGTGCGGTGCTGCGCGGGCTCGTCGACGGCGGGTTCACCGGGCCGGTGTACCCGGTCAACCCGCACGCCGCCAAGGTCGCCGGCCGGGCCGCGTACCCGTCGGCGGCCGCCATCCGCCGGCCGGTCGACCTGGCCGTCGTCGCGGTACCGGCCGGGGCCGTCAACGATGCCGTCGAGGACTGCGGCCGGGCCGGGATCCGGGCGGCCGTGGTGCTGTCCGCCGGGCTCGCCGAGGACGGCCGCGCGGGGCGGGCCGAGCAGGCGCGGATCGTGCGCACCGCGCGCCGGTACGGCATCCGGCTCGTCGGGCCGAACTGCCTCGGCGTGCTCAACACCGACCCGGCCGTGCGGATGCAGGCGACCTTCGCGGCCATCACGCCACCGTCCGGCGGGCTCGCGGTGGCCTCGCAGTCGGGCGCGGTCGGTATCACCATCCTCGACCACGCCGCGCGCACCGGGGTCGGCCTGTCCTCGTTCGTCTCGCTCGGCAACAAGGCCGACGTGTCCGGCAACGACCTGCTGTCCTACTGGTACGACGACCCGCACACCAGGGCCGTCGCGCTGTACCTGGAGTCGGTCGGCAACCCGCGCCGCTTCGCGCGCATCGCGCGGGCGATCGGCCGGCGCAAGCCGGTCCTGGCGGTCAAGGGCGGTCGCACCGCCACCGGCGCGCGGGCCGGCGCCTCGCACACCGCCGCCGCGGCCGCCCCCGACGCGACCGTGGACGCGCTGTTCGCCCAGGCCGGCGTCATCCGCTGCGCGGGGCTGGGCGAACTGCTGGACACCGCGCGGCTGCTGGTGGAACAGCCGCTGCCGGCCGGGCGGCGCATCGCGATCGTGGGCAATGCGGGTGGCGTCAACGTGCTCGCCGCGGACGCCGCGGACGCGGCGGAGCTGATGGTACCGGCGACTCCGGTGGACCTTGGCGCCGCCGCCACCCCGGAGGCGGTGCGCGCCGCCCTGGCGTCCATTGTGGACAGTGGCGGGGTCGACGCGGTACTGGTGGTGTTCGCGGCCACGGTCGCCAACAACGTGCCCGGTGTCCTCGCCGCGATCGCCGCTGCCGCGACGCGCTCGCCGCTGCCGTTCGCCGTGGTCCTGCTCGGGGTGCCGGAACCGCCGCACACGCTGGGCGGCGCGCCGGTCTACGCGCTGCCGGAACAGGCCGTCGCCGCGCTCGGGCACGCCGCCCGGTACGCGTCGTGGCGGGCTCAGCCGCTGGGGAGGGTACCGGTGCTGCCCGGCGTCGACGAGGCCGCCGCCCGCGCGACCGTGCACGAGGCGCTGCGCGACGGCGGCGGATGGCAACCGCCCGACGTCGCGGCGAACCTGTTGCGCCGCTTCGGTATCCCGGTCGCGGCCGGCCGGGTCGCCCGCAGCGCCGCCGACGCGGTGGCGGCCGCGGACGCGCTCGGGTACCCGGCGGTGGTGAAGGCCGCCGATCCCACGTTGGTGCACAAGACGGAGCTGGGCGCGGTACGGCTGGGCCTTACCGACTCCGTCGCGGTCGCCGCTGCCTACACCTCCGTAGCGGCCGCGACCGGGACGCCGGCGGTACTGGTACAGCGCCAGGTCCGCGGCGTCGAGCTCGCCGCCGGCGTGGTGCACGACGCGCTGTTCGGCTCGCTCGTGATGCTCGGGTTCGGCGGGGTCAACACCGACCTGTTCGCCGACCGGGCACTGCACCTGCTCCCGCTCACCGACCGCGACGCGGCCGGCATGTGGCGCTCGCTGCGCGGCGCGCCGCTGCTGACCGGGTACCGCGGCGGGCCGGCGGTCGACACGGCCGCGGTCGAGGATCTGGTGCTGCGGCTGGGTCGCCTCGCCGAGGAGCTGCCCGAGGTCGCCGAGCTGGACCTGAATCCGGTACTCGCCGGGCCGGACGGGGTGGTCGCGGTGGACGTGAAGCTGCGGCTCGCCCCGGTCGCCGACGAACCGGACCCGTGGGTACGGGAACTGCACGAGCCGGTCACCTAGTCGCGCGGCCAGTCGGCGAAGCGGGCGCTTGGGTACCTGAATCTTGGACGCGACTACCCCTTGCAGGGGGTGCTCGCGTCCAAGATCCCGGCTCGGCGGCCGGGCCGAGCCGGGCCGGCCGCGCAGGCTAGGCGCGCAGGAGGCGGGCGACCTCGTCGGCGATGGCGCGTTCCTCGTCGGTGGGTACCACGCAGACCGCGACCCGGCTGCCGTCCGGCGAGACGATCCGGGCCGGGTCGCCGGCCTCGTTGCGAGCGCGATCGACGGCGATGCCCAGCGGTTCCAGGCCGGCCAGGCACCGGGCCCGTACCACGGCGCTGTGCTCGCCGACCCCGGCGGTGAACGTGATCGCGTCGAGCCGGCCGAGTACCGCGTGGTAGGCGCCGACGTACTTGCGGATGCGGTGGCAGTACACGTCGAGGGCGAGCCGCGCGGCCGGGTCGCCGGCCGAGCAACGGTCGATGACCCGGCGCATGTCGTTGTCCGCGCACAGGCCGGCGAGGCCGGACCGGTGCAGGTACACGTCCTCGATGCCGGCGAGGTCGAGGCCGGCCCGGCCGAGGTGGAAGGCGACGGCCGGGTCGAGGTCGCCGGTGCGGGTACCCATGACCAGGCCCTCAAGCGGGGTCAGGCCCATCGACGTGTCCACGCTGCGCCCACCGGCCACGGCGGTCGCGCTGGCACCGTTGCCGAGGTGCAGCACGACCAGGTTCAGCTCGGCGAGCGGCCGGCCCAGCAACGCGGCGGTACCGGCGGCCACCCAGCCGACCGAGATGCCGTGGAACCCGTACCGGCGGATGCCGTACCGCTGCGCCACCTCGCGGTCCAGCGCATAGGTGGCGGCCGCCTCCGGCAGCGTCGCGTGGTATGCGGTGTCGAAGACGGCGACCTGCGGTACCCCCGGAATGGCGTGCCGGGCCGCCTCGATGCCGGCCACCCCGACCGGGTTGTGCAGCGGGGCGAGTTCGGACAGCGCGCGGATCGCGGACAGCACCTCGTCGTCGACGACGACCGGCGCCTGGAACCGGGTGCCGCCGTGCACGATCCGGTGCCCGACCGCGTCGACGCCGCCGAGCCGGTCGAGGACCTGGTGCACCGCCGCGCCGTGGTCGGCGACCGCGCCGGAGGGTTCCCCGATGCGCTCGACGATGCCGCCGTCGGCCGGCTCGCCGGACCGGAACAGCCGCCACTTCAGCGACGACGAACCCGCGTTGAGAACCAGGATGTCCGCCACCCGGACCACCCTAGTGACCCGGGCCGAAGGTCCCGGCCGCGCCCGAGCTTGCGGCCCTACCCGGTCCGGGCCGCCGCGCCGAGGCTGGACGCAGACCACAAGTCGAGGAGGGAACCGTCATGCAGACCTACCGCATCGTCGTGGGCGTCGACGGGTCCGAAGGCGGCCAGCGCGCGCTGACCTGGGCGGTGGCCGAGGCACAGCGCCGCGGCGGCACCGTGCAGGCCATCATCGCGTGGGCGTTGACGCCGCCGCAGTTCGGCGCCGAGGTGCGGGCCGACCGCGAGGACGTCGCCCGGCAGGCGCTGGACCAGGCGATCGCCGTCGCGCGCCGCGGGTACCCGGACGTCGCCGTCGCCGCCGAGGTGGCCGCCGGCCCCGCCGCCGAGGTGCTCACCGGCGCCGCGACCGACGCCGACCTGCTCGTCCTGGGCAGCCACGGGCACGGCCGGCTGTTCCACGCCGTCGTCGGGTCGGTCGCCGAGCAGTGCATCCGCGCCGCGGTGTGCCCGGTTGTCGTGGTACCGGTGCCGCACCCGGTCAGGCCACCGGCCGAACCCGCCGTACCGATCACCGCCGTACCGATCACCACCGCCACCTACTGACACCACTGAGAGGTACCCGATGACCGTCCGGCATGTCACCGTTCCCCCGCCTGCGGTACGGCGCCACCGCCGGCTGGCCAACTGGTGCGTCCTCGCGGTGCTGCGCTCGCCGCTGCACGCGCTGCTCGACCCGGGACTGTGCGAGCTGCGGTACCACGGTCGCCGGTCCGGCCGGCGGTATGCGCTGCCGGTCATGTACGCCAGGACCGACGGGCGGCTCCTGGTGCTCGTCGGTGACGCGCCGGACAAGACGTGGTGGCGCAACTTCCGCCACGCGCGGCCGGTGACGGTGCGCCGGGCCGGCGTGCTCCGCGACGGCGTTGCGCGGATTCTGCGGCCCGGCGACGAGGGATACGCCGACAATGTCCAGGGGTACGTGAAACGGCACGGGCTGGCTCCGCACCCCACCGACCGCCTGCTCGTCATCGACCTGTCCGAAGGAGCCTGATGCACGTCGTCCAGGGTGCGCCGCTGCGCGCCGGGGAACTGTCCCGCATCGACGCCTACTGGCGCGCGGCCAACTACCTGTCCGTCGGCCAGATCTACCTGATGGGCAACCCGCTGCTGCGCGACCCGCTGCTGCCCGAACACGTCAAGCCGCGGCTGCTCGGGCACTGGGGCACCACGCCCGGCCTCAACATCATCTACGCCCACCTCAACCGCGTCATCGCCGCCCGCGGCCAGCAGGTCATCTACGTGACCGGGCCGGGGCACGGCGGTCCGGGGCTGGTCGCCAACGTCTGGCTGGAGGGCACCTACTCCGAGGTGTACCCGCGGGTGTCGCGGGACGCGACCGGCATGGCGCGGCTGTTCACCCAGTTCTCCTTCCCCGGCGGGATACCGTCGCATGTCGCACCCGAGACGCCCGGCTCGATCCACGAGGGCGGGGAGCTTGGGTACTCGCTGTCGCACGCCTACGGTGCGGTACTGGACAACCCAGACCTCGTCGCGGTCTGCGTGGTCGGCGACGGTGAGGCGGAGACCGGGCCGCTGGCCGCGTCGTGGCACTCCAACAAGTTCCTCGACCCGGTCGGTGACGGCGCGGTGCTGCCGGTCCTGCACCTCAACGGGTACAAGATCGCGAACCCGACGGTGCTGTCGCGCATCGGTGACGACGAGCTGGACGCGCTGCTGCGCGGGTACGGGTACGAGCCGTATCTGGTCGAGGGCAGCGATCCGGCGGCGGTGCACCAGCTGCTCGCGTCCACATTGGACACCGTGTTCGACCGGATCACCTCGATCCAGCGTGCGGCCCGCGAGGACGGCGCCACCGACCGTCCACAGTGGCCGGTCATCGTGCTGCGCACGCCGAAGGGCTGGACCGGACCGAAGGAGGTCGACGGGGTACCGGTCGAAGGGACGTGGCGGGCGCACCAGGTACCGCTGTCGGCGGCGCGGGGCGACGCCGCGCACCTGGCCGCGCTGCGCGAGTGGATGCTCGCGTACCGGCCGGCGGAGCTGTTCGACGAGGACGGCGCACCGGTACCGTCCATTGTGGACTGGCTGCCCACCGGAGACCTGCGGATGGGCGCGAACCCGCACACCAACGGCGGAGCCCACCCGCGCGACCTGGAGCTGCCCGACTTCCGCGAGTACGGCGTCAAGGCCGGCGACACCGCCGAGGCGACCCGGGTGCTGGGCGGCTGGCTGCGCGACGTCGTGACGGCCAACGACCGGTACCGCAACTTCCGGCTGGTCGGCCCGGACGAGACCGAGTCCAACCGGCTCGGCGCGGTGCTCGACGTCACCGACAAGGTGTGGCGGGCCGCAGTGTCCGATGTGGACATTCACCTCGGGCCGCGCGGCCGGGTCATGGAGATCCTGTCCGAGCACACCTGCCAGGGCTGGCTGGAGGGGTATCTGCTGACCGGGCGGCACGGCCTGTTCTCCTGCTACGAGGCGTTCGTGCACATCGTCGACTCGATGGTCAACCAGCACGCCAAGTGGCTCAAGGTGATCCGCACGCTGCCGTGGCGCAAGCCGGTACCGTCGCTGAACTACCTGCTGACCTCGCACGTGTGGCGGCAGGACCACAACGGCTTCTCGCACCAGGATCCCGGCTTCATCGACCACGTGATGAACAAGCGGGCCGAGGTCGTCCGGGTGTACCTGCCGCCGGACGCGAACACCCTGCTGTCCGTGGCGGACCACTGCCTGCGCAGCCGCAACTACATCAACGTCATCGTGGCCGGCAAGCAACCGGCGCCGACGCTGCTGGACATCGACGCCGCGGCGCTGCACTGCGCGCGCGGGCTCGGTATCTGGGACTGGGCCGGCAACGACAACGGCGAGCCGGACGTGGTACTGGCCGCCGCCGGGGACGTCCCGACGATGGAGGTACTGGCGGCGACCGACCTGCTGCGCCGGTACCTGCCGGAGCTTCGCGTCCGCGTGGTCAACGTGGTGGACCTGATGCGGCTGCAGCCGGACAGCGAGCATCCGCACGGGCTGCCCGATCCGGAGTTCGACGCCATCTTCACCACCGACCGGCCGGTCCTCTTCGCCTACCACGGGTACCCGTGGCTGATCCACCGGCTGACGTACCGGCGCACCAACCACCGCAACATCCACGTGCGCGGGTACAAGGAGGAGGGCACCACGACGACGCCGTTCGACATGCTGGTGCTCAACGACATGGACCGGTACCACCTCGTGATGGACGTCATCGACCGGGTACCGGGCCTGGCCCGCCGGGCGGCCACGGTCCGGGAACGCATGGTGGACAAGCGGTTCGAGCACCGGATGTACGTCCGGCGCACCGGCGAGGACCTGCCCGAGGTGCGCGACTGGTCGTGGCGCCGGCCGGCCTGACCGGGAAGGAGGACGCGATGGACCTGGAGGCCTGCCTGCGCGCGGCGGTGGCGGCCCCGTCGATCCACAACAGCCAGCCGTGGCGGTTCGTGCTGCGGCCCGGCGGCGTCGACCTGTACGCCGACCGCACCCGCAAGCTCGGCGTGGTGGACCCGCGCGGCCGGGAGCTTTTCATCAGCCTGGGCGCGGCACTGCTCAACCTCCGGCTGGCGATCCTGTCACACGGCCGGATGCCGGTCACCCGGCTGCTGCCCGACCCGGGCGAACCGGACCTCGTGGCCGCGGTGCGGTTCGGGCCGCCGGTCGACGCGGACCCGGCGGTACGGGCCCTCGCGGACGCGATCCCGCACCGCCGGACCAGCCGTCGACCGTTCGACCGGGTACTGGTTCCGGCCGAGGTCCTCGCCGAACTGTCCGCCGCCGCGCGGCTGGAGGGCGCCACCCTCGCCGTCGCCGACGACCTCGGTCGCGACCAGTTGCTGGGGCTCGCCCGGTCGGCGGAGCGGATGCTGCGCCGCCATCCCGGGTACCTCGCCGAGCTGACCGAATGGACGTCGGCCGACCCGGGCCGGGCGGACGGGGTACCGCAGGCCGCCTTCGGGCCGTGGGACGCGCTGGAGACGTTGCCGCTGCGCGACTTCGGCCTCACCCGGCGCACGGAACCCAGGCGTGGCGCGCACTTCGAGGCCCATCCGACGCTCGTGGTGCTGTCCACCGCCGGGGACACCCCGCAGCAGTGGCTGCGCGCCGGTCAGGCGCTGGAACGGGTGCTGCTCACCGCGACCGTGCAGGGCCTGGCCACCACGCCGCTGAGCCAGCCGCTGGAGTTACCCCGGCTGCGCCTGCTGATGACCGACCGCGACGTCAGCGCCTACCCGCAGGTGGTGCTGCGGATCGGGTACGGGCCGGCCGGTGTGCCGTCGCCGCGCCGGCCGCTGGACGACGTGGTGGACCGGACCGGGCTACCGGCCGCCACCGAGTAGCCGGGTCGCCAGTACCGCGGCCTGGGTGCGCCGCTCCAGGCCGAGCTTGGCCAGCACGCTGGACACGTAGTTCTTGACGGTCTTGTCGGCCAGGTACATCCGCTGGGCGATCTCGTGGTTGGTCAGCCCTTCGGCGATGTACTCCAGGATCCGCCGCTCCTGGTCGGTCAGCGACTTGAGCTCCCTGGGCTCCTCGATACCGGTGCGGATGCGTTCCAGTACCCGCGCGGTCACCGCCGGGTCCAGCAGCGACTGCCCGGCCGCCACCCGCCGTACCGCGTCGACCAGGTCGGTGCCGCGGATCTGCTTGAGCACGTATCCGGACGCGCCGGCCATGATCGCGGCGAACAGCGCCTCGTCGTCCTCGTACGAGGTGAGGATCAGCCCCTTGATGGACGGGTCGACCGCGCGCACGTCGCGACACACGTCGATGCCGTTGCCGTCGGGCAGCCGGGCGTCCAGGATCGCCACGTGCGGCCGCAGTGCGGGTACCCGGTGGGTGGCCTCGACCGCGGACCCGGACTCGCCGACCACCTCGATGTCGCCCTCGGCCTGCAGCAGATCGGCCAGCCCCCGGCGGACCACCTCGTGGTCGTCGAGCAGAAAGACACGGATCACCTGTCCTTTGTACCTGCCCGGGCGGGTCCGCGCAGCGTCTCAGAGTCCCGACCGGACGGGACCTGTGGCCCTGCCCGCGGCGGCGACGGCGGGCGCAGTGTGAAGCGCATGTCGATGAAGGAGACGCCCGCCGTGGAGACGACGACCGGACTGCTGGCCAATGCGGCAGCCCTCGCCGGGTATGCGCCGTCCATCCACAACAGCCAGCCGTGGCGCTGGCGGGTGCACGACGGCGTGCTCAACCTCTTCGCCGTGCACAGCCGGCAGCTGGCCGTCACCGACCCGGAGGGGCGGCTGGCGCTGCTCAGCTGCGGGGCGGCGCTGCACCACGCGCGCACCGCGCTGGCCGCCGAGGGCCGGCGGGTCGAGGTGACGCTGCTGCCCGATCCCGCCGATCCGGCGTGGCTCGCGCGGCTGCGGCTGGCCGAGACGGTACCGGTGACCGCCGACGCGGTACGGCTGGTGCAGACGATCCGGGTGCGGCACACCGACCGCCGGCCGGTGACCGGTACCCCGCTGGGCCCGGCCGAGCTGGAGGCGGTGCTGCGGGCGGTCGACGCGGAGGGCGCGCGGCTGCACATCCTGCGGCCGGACCAGGTGCTGGACCTCGCGTCCGCGGTGTCCCGCGCGCAGCAGGCCGAAGCCGCCGACGAGGCGTGGCAGGCGGAGCTGGCGTACTGGACCGGCGGTACCCGGCCGGAGGGCGCCGGCATCCCGGACACCGCCATCCCGGCGCAGCCGCCGCAGACGACGGTACCGGGCCGCGACTTCGGCCACCCCGGCACCCTTTCGGTCAGCGCCGGGCACGACCGCGGCGCCACGTTCGCCATCCTGTACGGCGACCAGGACAGCCGGGAGAACTGGGTACGCGCCGGCCAGGCGCTGTCGGCCGGCTGGCTGACCGCCACCGAGCACGGCATCTCGGTACTGCCGCTGTCGGCGACCGTCGAGGTACCGGCGACCCGCCCGATCCTGATCCGGCTGCTGTCCGGCCTCGGCGAGCCGTACCTGGTGCTGCGCCTGGGCCGTGCCGACCCCGACCACGCCGGACCGCCGCACACGCCGCGGCTGCCGGCCGAGCAGACGATCGAAGTGAATGGGACGTGACCGAGAGCGCCGATCCGCTGTTCCTCGCCGCCGTCGAGGCCGCTATCCGGGCGCCATCGCTGCACAACACGCAGCCGTGGCGCTTCCGGATGCGCGATGGCGCGATGGAGGTACTGGCGGATCCGAGCCGGCAGCTGCCGGCGGCCGACCCGCACGGCTGGGCGCAGCGCCTGGCCTGCGGGGCGGCGGCATTCAACGCGCGGCTGGCGTTCGCGGTCGCCGGCCATCCCACGCAGGTGCGGCTGCGTCCCGACCCGGACGATCCGCAGCTGCTGGCCCGGCTGACGCCCGGCGAGCCGCACCCACCGTCGCCCGCGGAGAAGGAGCTGTACGCCGCCATTCCGCTGCGGCACAGCAACCGCCAGCCGTTCAACGCCGAGCCGGTACCCGCGCAGGTGCGCCGCCACCTCGTCGACGCGGCCCGCACCGAGGGCGCCTGGCTGGACCTGCTCATCGGGCGCGGACCGCTCGCCGTGGTGGCCGAGGTGGTCCGGGCCGCCGACACGAACCTGATCCGCGACCCGGCCTACCGCCGCGAGCTGCAGGAGTGGAGCCGGCGCAGCAGCGCACCCGACGGGGTACCCGTCGAGGCCGGCGGCCCCAGCCCGGAACCGCAGGACCTGCTGGCGATGCGCGACTTCGGCGGCCCGACCCGGGCACCCGGCCGGGACTACGAGACCGACCCGCTGGTGGCCGTGCTCGGCACCGCCGGCGACACGATCCTCGACCAGCTCGTCGCCGGCCAGGCGCTGCAACGGGTGCTGCTCACCGCGACCGAGCACCGGCTCGCGGTGTCGATGCTGTCCCAGCCCATCGAGGTACCGGCGGCGCGCGAACGGCTGCGCCGCGGCCTGGGCCGGCTCGGCAGCCCGCAGATGGTGCTGCGCATCGGGTACGGCCGGCCCGGCTTCCCCACCCCGCGCCGGCCGGTCGCCGTGGTCATCGCGGGCTGAGCTCCCGGCACGTGTCGTCCACGTCGCACTCCAGTTCGTCGACGACGTCCACCACGCCCGGGGTGGCGCGGCTGAACGCGACCAGGATGTCGGCGACGCTGCGCCGGTCCACGCGCCCGGTCAGCGTGACGATGCCGGCCCGGACCGCGACGCGCACGTGGCGCCGGTCTATCCACAGTGGACGGAGGACGCCGTCGGTGACGGCGGCGCCGATGTCGGCGTCCGGCCGGGTGTACATGCGGACCAGGTCGCGGCGCGACAGGATGCCGATCAGCCGGCCGCGCTCGTCGATGACCGGCATCCGCTTGACCCGGGCGGCGTCCATCAGCCGGGCGGCCCGGGTGACCGTCGCGGTCGCGGCGATCGCGACGGCCGGCGCGGTCATCAGCTCGGCGGCGGTGTCCCCGGCCGCCCGGCGCCGGCCGCCGCGCATCCGGCGGGCCGCCAGCGCGTGCCGGGGCACCCGGTCGGCGTACTCCAGCTTCGCCAGCAGATCGGCCTCCGAGACGACACCGAGCACGTGCCGGCTCCCGTCGACGACCGGTACGGCACTGATCGACCGGTGGACCAGCAGGTCCGCGATCTCCTGGTACCCGGCCGTGGGAGGGACGCTCACCACGCCCCGGGTCATCACGTCGCCGACCTGCCAGCGCTTCATCCGTCCATGGGAACGCACCGGGCGGCGGTACCCCAGATCCGGTCGGCCCTGCGCGGCGGGACTTTGCGCGCCCGGCCCGGGCCCTGCCTTGGTCCCGGGCCGAAGGTCCCGGCCGGCCGGTCGCACCGACCCTGGCCGGTCGCCACCCGGGCCGCCGATGCTGGAGGCGCCGATGACGAACGGAGGGCACCATGACCGGTCTGCAGCACGCCCCGGTGGTGGCCGGGGTCGACGGTTCGCCGCACTCGTGGGCGGCGGCCGAACTCGCGGCGGGTGAGGCGGTCCGGCGACACCGGCCGCTGCGCCTGGTGCACGGGTACGCGCCGCCGGCGGCGTACTCGACCGGTACCCTCGTCGCCTTCGAGGCGGCGGCACCCGCCCGGGAACTGCGGGCGGTGCTGCGCGAGCGGGCCGACCGGCTATGGGGGCGGTACCCCGGGCTGACCGTCACCACGGCGGTCACCGACGGGTACCCGGCCGCGGTGCTCATCGACGAGTCGCTGACCGCCTCGCTGGTCGTGGTCGGCTCGCGGGGACTGGGCGGGATCCGCGGCATGCTCGCCGGTTCGGTCGGCGCGCAGGTCGCCGCGCACGCCTTCGCTCCGGTCATCGTCGTGCACGCCGACCCGGGCGCCGGCTCGGGTACCGGCGTCGTCGTCGGGGTGGACGGCTCGGCGGGCGCGACGGCCGCGCTGGAGTTCGCCTTCGAAGCCGCCGACGGGTTCGGCAACCGGTTGACGGCGATCTATGCCTGGCCGGCCCGGCGCCGGCACGCCGACGGGCCACCCGACGTCGAGGGGCAGGCGGACGCCGACCGGTACCTCGCCGAGCAGCTCGCCGGCTGGTCGGAGAAGTACCCGGACGTGACCGTCGAGCGGCGCGCCGTGCCGACGCACAACCCGTTGCAGACGCTGGTGTCGCACAGCCGCGACGCCGGCCTGGTCGTGGTCGGGCCGCGGGGCCGGGGCGGCTTCGCCGGCCTGCTGCTCGGCTCGGTCAGCGACGGGCTGGTCCGCCATGCGCACCGGCCCGTCGCCGTGGTGCACGCGCGGCTGGAGGTGTCATGAGGGCCTACCGGGTGGTGGTCGGCGTCGACGGCACCGAGGCCGGCGGGCGGGCGCTGCGCTGGGCGGTACGGGAGGCGGCCGCGCACTGTGGCGTGGTCACCGCGGTGGCCGCGTGGCACGCCGAGGACTTCGACCGGCCGACCGACGCCGACCTCGACGCCGAACGGTTGCGGGCGCTGCGCCTGTTGCGCGCCGCCGTCCGCGAGGCGCACGACACCGAGCCCGCGGTACCGGTGCACAGCGTCGCGGAGTACGGCCGGCCCGGTCCGGTACTGCTGGAAAGCGCCCGCGGCGCGGACCTGCTGGTGTTGGGCAGCCACGGGTACGCCCGGCTGTTCCCGGCCGCGCACGGCACCACCGCCGGCGAGTGCGTCGGCGTCGCCAGCTGCCCGGTCGTCGTCCTGCCCGAGCTGCGCCCGGCCGGTGTGGCGACCGGGCGGCTGACCCGGCAACCCGCTCAGAGGGAGTCGTGATGGCAAGCGCCCGGATCCCGGCCGGCGTCGCGCGCCGCACCGCGCGCGAGATCGACGAGGCGCTGCGGCACGCCGCGGCGATGGCCGGCGACGCGCCGTCGGTGCACAACACGCAGCCGTGGCGCTGGCACGTCGCCGACGGCGCGCTGGAACTGTGGGCCGACCGCGACCGGCAGCTGCGGGTCGCCGACCCGGTCGGGCGGATGCTGACGGTCAGCTGCGGCACGGCGCTGCACCACGCGCTCGTCGCGCTTGCGGCGCAAGGGTTGCGGCCCGCGGTGGTACCGCTGCCCGACCCGGCCCGGCCGGACCTGCTGGCCCGGGTCACGGTGTCCGGCAACGCCCCGATCACCAGCGCGGACATCCGCATGTACGACGCGACCGCGTTGCGCCGCACCGACCGCCGGCCGGTCTCCCCCGACCGCATGGACGAGACGACCATGCAGGCGCTCGCGAACGCGGCCCGCCCGCACGGCGCGGTCCTGCGCTACCTCACCCGCGACCGGGTCGCCGCGGTCGCGGAGCTCGCCGCCGCGGCCACCGAGGCCCAGCAGGCGGACGAGGCCTGGCGCGCCGAGCTGCGCCGGTGGACCGGCGACCCGGGCACGTCGGGCACCGGCGTGCCGGACGTGAACCTGCCCGAGCGCCCGGTGCGCAACCCGGTGCCCGAGCGCGACTTCGGCCGCCGCGGCACGCTTCCGGTCGGCGACGAGCCGGGCGGGGAGCCGGTGTACGCGGTGCTGTGCGGCGAGGAGGACCGGCCGGCGGGCTGGCTGGCCGCGGGCCAGGCGCTGTCCGCGCTGTGGCTGACCGCGGGCGAGCTCGGCGTGTCGGTGGTCCCGGTCAGTTCGGTCATCGAGGTACCCGTGACCCGCCGCGCCCTTCGCGACCTGCTCGGCAGCACCACCTGGCCGTACCTCGTGCTACGGCTGGGCCTGACCGACCCGCGCGAGCGTGGCCCGCTGGCGACCCCGCGCCTACCCGCCGACCGCACGGTCGACGAGGCGTAGCCGGATCTCGGCCTCGGCGGGGTCGAGGCGGGCCAGCGCGATCCCGGAGTGCACCAGCAGCCAGTCCCCCACGTCCGCCGCGACGCCGAACAGGGCCACCGGCTGCGCCCGGCCCGACGCGTCGACCACTGCGGTGTCGTCCGCGCCGATCGCGACAACCCGGCGCGGGATGCTCAGGCACACCAGGACACCTCCGCTCTGATCCGCTCGGCCAGCCGCCGCGACGCCGCGGCCACCGGCAGCGACAGGCCGCGCCCGTGGCCGACGTCGGTGACCTCGACGGCGTACAGCACCAGCCGCGCGGGCAGCCGGTCCAGTACCCGGGCCAGCTCCACCGCCTCGCCCAGGCCCGGCCCGTGCGTGCTGGCCGCACCGCAGCCCGCGGCCGGCACGCTGAGCCGGTGGATGCGGCCGGGCCGGGCGGGACCGGTCCGGACCGCGTCGACGAGGATCGCGTCGACCAGGATCGCCAGGTCCGCGCCGTCCCACAGCTCCATCAGGTCGGTGGTCTCCCCCAGGCTCTGCGCGACCTCGACGCCGGGCAGGTCCCGCAGCAGCTCGGCGACGGCCGAGCCGACCCCGTCGTCGCGGCGGTACGGGTTGCCGACCCCGATCACGACCGTCCTCATTGGACGGTCCGCGCCACGTGCAGGTCGAGGAAGTGGGTGGCGCAGGAGATGCACGGGTCGTAGTTGCGGATCGCCTGCTCGCACTCGTAGGTCAGCCGCTCGTCGCTCAAATCCAGCCGGGCAGCGACGAAGCGGCGCAGGTCGTCCTCGATGCACGCCTGGTTCTGCGCGGTCGGCGGGACGATGCGGGCGCTGTCGACGGTACCGTCGGCGGCCAGCCGGTACCGGTGGAAAAGCACGCCGCGCGGCGCCTCGGTGGCCCCGTACCCGACCCCGGCCCGGGGCGGTACCTCGACCGCGGCCGCGGCCGGTGGCTCGTACCCGTCGATGAGCCGCAGCGCCTCGTCGCACGCGTAGACCAGCTCCACCGCCCGTACCACGATGCTGCGGAACGGGTTGCGGCAGCCGGTACCGAGGCCGGCCGACCGCGCCGCCTCCCGCGCCAGCGGCGACAGCCACCGGTGGTTCAGCGTGTACCGCGCGGTCGGCCCGGTCAGGTACCGCCCCCGCCCGGCCAGCGTGGCGTGCAGCGCGGTGGAGTGCGGCACCTGCTCCTCGATGACGTGCTCCTCGAACGCCCGTACCGCGAACGTCAGCCCCCGGTCGGTCGTCGGGGTACCCGTCTCGATCGCGTACCGTCCCGGCTCCACCAGCGCCAGCAGTTCGTGGTCGTGCGCGAAGTCCGGGTACTCGAAGCCGGCCACCCACTCCACAGTGGACAGTGCGTCGTCGCGCGCCCGGCGCAGCGGCGTGACGAGGCGCCGCAGTTCCTCGCGCGCCGGTACCCGGTAGAACCCGCCGACCTTCACGTTGACCGGATGGATCGCCCGGCCGCCGAGCAGGGTCAGCAGTTCGTTGCCCGCCTTCTTGATCGAAAGGCCGCGCTCGACGACCGGCCGGTGATCGCGGGCCAGCTCCACCGCGCCCGGGTACCCGAGGAAGTCCGGCGCGTGCAGCAGGTAGATGTGCAGCGCGTGGCTCTCGATCCATTCGCCGCAGTACAGCAGCCGGCGCAGGTCGGCGAGGGTACCGTCCACAGTGGACTGACAGGCGTCCTCGACCGCGGCGCACGCCGACATCTGGTACGCCACCGGGCAGATCCCGCACACCCGGGCGGTGATGTCGGGTACCTCGGTGTACCCGCGGCCGACCAGCAGCGCCTCGAAGAACCGGGGCGGCTCGTAGATCTCCAGTCGCACGTCGGTCACCGTGGCGCCGTCGACCCGCACGTGCATGGCGCCCTCGCCCTCGACCCGGGCGAGCCCGGCGACACTCAGCGACCGGTCACTGCGATGGGTCATCGCCGCCCCCTGCGAAAGCGAGCACGTTGAAGGTGCGGAAGACGCGCCCGATGTCGGTCTCCGTCATGTCCAGCTCGCGGAGGCGGTCCACCAGTGCCGGGGTGTTGGTCACCGCGGCCGGGCCGAAGCAGCCGAAGCAGCCGCGCCCGTACGCCGGGCACAGCGCCCCGCAGCCGGCCCGGGTGACCGGCCCCAGGCACGGTACGCCGCGCGCCACCGTGATGCACGTCGTGCCGCGCGCCTTGCACTCGAAGCACACGCTGTGCCCGGGCAGGTCGGGCTTTCGGCCGGCGAGCAGCGCGGTGAGCGTGTCCACCAGCTGCCGCCGGTCGATCGGGCAGCCGTGCAGTTCGAGGTCGACGGGTACGTGGGCGGAGGCCGGCGTCGAGGTGTCCAATGTGGACAGATACTCCGGCCGGGCGTACACCACCGACCGGAACTGATCGGCGTCGGCGAAGTTGCGCAGCGCCTGGATGCCGCCCGCGGTCGCGCAGGCGCCGATCGCGACCAGCAGCCGGGACTGCTCCCGGATCCGGTGGATGCGCGCGACGTCGCCGGGCGTGGTGACCGAACCCTCCACAAGGGACACGTCGTACGGTCCCTCGACCGTCGCGCGCGACGCCTCCGGGAAGTGCGCGATGCGGATCCGGCCGGCGATGGCGAGCAGCTCGTCCTCGCAGTCCAGCAACGAGAGCTGGCACCCGTCGCAGGAGGCGAACTTCCACACGGCCAGCGTCGGCGCGGTACCCATCTAGAGCTCCTTCACGGCCAGCAGCGGCGCGGCCCGGTCCCAACCGACCACCGGGCCGTCCCGGCAGACCAGCAGCGGCCCGAGCTGGCAGTGCCCGCACAGCCCGACGCCGCAGCGCATGTTGCGTTCCAGCGACACCCGTACCGCGGCCGGTGGCACGCCGCGGTCGACCAGCGCGCGGGCGGCGAAGCGCATCATCACCTCGGGACCGCACACGAACGCGGTCGTCGCCGCCGGGTCGACCGGCAGCGCGCCGAGCACGGTGGTGACCACGCCGACGTGGCCGGTCCAGCTCATGTCGGCGCGGTCGACGGTCACCCGCACGTCGAGCCCCGCGGCGCGCCAGGTCGCGTACTCGTGCGGGTACAGCAGGTCCGCCGGGGTGCGCGCGCCGATGAGCACGGCGACGGTGCCGAACCGCGCGCGCCGCGCGACCGCCTGGCGGATCACCGGCCGCAGCGGCGCCAGGCCGATCCCGCCGGCCAGCACGACGAGGTCGCCACCGGGCGGTACCCCCCAGTCGGTGCCGAACGGGCCGCGGATGCCGAGCACGTCGCCGGTGCGGGCGCCGGCCACCGCACGGGACACCGCACCGACCGCGCGGACGGTGTGCACGATGCCGCCGTCGGCGTGGCCGCTGACCGAGATCGGCACCTCGCCGACGCCGAACGCGTACATCATCGTGAACTGGCCGGGCAGCGGCGCCACGATCGGCTCGTCGACCGGGTCGAGCACGAGCGTCACCGTGTCGGCGGTCTCGGTGAGGCGGCGCCGCACCCGGTACCGCAACGGGGTCATGACGGCATTCGGTACAGGTCCAGCAGGCGTACCCGGGTGGCCTGCATCCGTTGCACCACAACCTCGACGAAGCGGCGCATCAGCTCGTACCCGAGCTCGTGGTCGCGGGCGCACAGGTCGCGCACGCCCGGCCCGTCCAGCTCCACCGCGAGCGTGGTCTCCACGGCGCTGGCCGAGAAGTGCCAGCGGTACGGCGGGAACAGCCACGACCAGCCGAGCACCGCGTGCGGCCCGAGCGTCTCCACGATCTGGGTACCCTGCCCGGGTACGTGCGTGTCGAGGGTGACGTGGCCCTCGCGCAGCAGCCAGAACCGGTCCGCCCGCTGGCCCTCCTCGAACAGCCGGGTACCGGCATGGAACGTCGACTTGCGCGTCCAGTAGGACAGCTTGTCCAGCTGGGCCGGGGTGAGCCCGGCCAGGAACGGCTGGCTGGACAGCAGCTCGTACGTGGCTTCCATCACGCCTCCTCGGCCTCGGTGACGAGTGCTCGCGTTTCTTCGGTGATGTCGATGCCGACCGGGCACCAGGCGATGCACCGCCCGCAGCCGACGCACCCGGACTCGCCGAACTGGTCGTGCCAGGTGCCGAGCTTGTGGGTCAGCCACTGCCGGTACCGGCTGCGGGTGGACGTGCGCACCGGGCCGCCGTGCAGGTACGAGAAGTCCAGGTCGAAGCAGGAGTCCCAGCGCAGCCAGCGTTCCGCGTGCTCGCCCGCCACGTCGGTCACGTCCTCGACGGTGGTGCAGAAGCAGGTGGGGCAGACCATCGTGCAGTTGCCGCAGGACAGGCAGCGCGCCGCCACGTCGTCCCAGCGCGCCGCGTCGTGGCTGCCGGCGAGCAGGTCGCGCAGGTCACCCTCGGGCAGTGCGCGGCTCATCTTCGTTGCGGCGGCGGCGACCGCGGCCGCCGCCTCCTCGACGAGATCGACCGGCGCCGGCTCGGTGGGCAGCTGCGTGAGCAACTCAAGCCCCGCGGGCGTTCCCACCTCGACGAGGTACCGCACCCGGTCGCCGTCGACGAGTTCGGTCAGCCCCAGGTCGTACCCGGGCCCCGCGGCCGGCCCGCATCCCGTCGAGGCGCAGAAGCACGTGTCGGCCGGCTCGGTACAGGAGACGGCGACGATGAACAGTTCCCGGCGCCGCCGCGCGTACCCGCCGTCCGCCCCGCCGAGCACCCGGTCCTGGACCGCGATCGCGCGCAGGTCGCATCCGCGTACCCCGAGGAACGCGTACCGCGTCGAATCCGGCGGCGCCTCGGTGACGGTGAACCCGTCGGCCGTGCGGTCGGCTGTCCACTGTGGACTGCGCGGCGGATGCAGGAACGCCTTCCACGACTGCGGTCCGGCCGCGTGACCGAAGGCGGCCGCGTCGGCACGCCGGTGCAGGCGGTACCGTCCCGGTGCGGCCTCGACGCCCCAGCCGTACGGCAACGCGTCGGCGCGGTCGAGCTCGGCGAGCACGATCGCGCCGTCCCGCACGGTCGGCCCGACGACCCGGTACCCCTGGCCGTGCAGCGCCCGCACCAGCGGGCCCAGCGACCGCAGCAACGTCGACACGGTCAACCCAGCTCGGCGAACAGCATCGCGAGGTCGACCAGCCGGTTGGTGTACCCCCATTCGTTGTCGTACCAGCCGACCACCTTCACCAGCGTGCCACTGGCCTGGGTCAGGCTGGCGTCGAAGATGCACGAGGCCGGGTCGCCGACCACGTCCCGCGACACGATCGGCTTGGTGGTGTAGCGCAGGATCCCGTCCAGCCGTTCCCGCGAGGCGGCGAGGAACACCTCGTTGACCTCCGCCGCGGTGACCGGCGTGGCGAGCTGGCAGGTCAGGTCGGACAGCGAACCGTTCTCCACCGGTACCCGCAGCGCCACCCCGTCGAGCCGGCCGGCCACCTGCGGCAGGACCAGCCCGATCGCCCTGGCCGCACCGGTACTGGTCGGGATGATGTTCACCGCACCCGACCGGGCCCGCCGCAGGTCCTTGTGCGGCGTGTCCAGCAGCACCTGGTCGTTGGTGTACGCGTGCACCGTGGTCAGGTACCCGTTCTCGATGCCGAAGGCGTGCTGCAGCACGGCCACCATCGGCGCGGCACAGTTCGTGGTGCACGACGCGGCCGACAGGATCTCGTGCCGCACCGGGTCGTAGATGTCCTCGTTCACGCCGACCACCAGCGTCGCGTCCACGTTCTTGCCCGGCGCGCTGATGAGTACCCGCTTCGCTCCGGCCTTCAGGTGCGCCGCCGCGTCGTCGCGGCCGCGCAGCTTGCCGGTCGCCTCGATGACCAGGTCCACGCTCAGCTCGCCCCACCCGAGAGTGGCCGGGTCGCGCAGGCCGGTCACCGGAATCCGGTGCCCGCCAACGGTGAACCCGCCGTCGTCGTGCGACACGTCCCACCGCAGCGGCCCGAACGTCGAGTCGAACTCCAGCAGATGCGCCAGCGTCGCCGCGTCCCACAGGTCGTTGATGCCGACCACGTCGAGGCCCCGACCCAGCAGGCCCCGCTCCAGCACACAGCGCAGGAAGTCCCGGCCGATCCGGCCGAACCCGTTGATCGCCACCCGGTACGTCATCACGGCACTCCTCACTCGTCACCTCCGAGCCTCGTCGACCGGCCCGGCACCGGGCAGAGCCCAGGTCCCCGCGACCGCGGGCCGTTCGGCCCGCCGCGGCGGATCTCAGGCCGCGCTCCGGCGCGCGCAGCGCGCGCTCCGGCGCGCGCGGCGCCAGGGTGACCGCCCGAACGCGTCCAGCAGGTCGGGACCTTCGCCCCGTCCCAATCGGCCCAACGGCACCTACCGTCAGCCGGGACACCCCAGTTTCCGAGGAAGGGGATGGTGGCAATGGTGTCGAACGAACGGTACCCGGCACGCATCGAGGCCACCCTCGATCCGGGCCTGTCGCGCTGGCTGTGGCTGGTGAAGTGGCTCCTGATCATCCCGCACGCGATCATCCTGTTCTTCCTGTGGATCGCGTTCGCGGTGCTGACCGTGGTGGCGTTCTTCGCCATCCTGTTCACGGCGCGGTACCCGCGGGGCATCTTCGAGTTCAACGTCGGGGTGATGCGGTGGTACTGGCGGGTGGCGTACTACTCGTCGGGCGCGTACGGCACCGACCGGTACCCGCCGTTCACGCTCGCCGAGGTGCCGGACTATCCGGCGCACCTGAGCGTGGACTACCCCGAGCGGCTGTCCCGCGGTCTGGTACTGGTCAAGTGGTGGCTGCTGGCCATCCCGCACTACATCATCGTCGGCATCTTCGCCGGCGGCGGTGCCGCGGTGGCCTACCAGACCCACAACAACAACGTCGGCTGGACCGGGGTCGGCCTGATCGGGTTGCTGACGCTCGTCGCGGTGGTCGTGCTGCTGTTCACCGGACGGTACCCGCAGTCGCTGTACGACTTCATCCTCGGCATGGACCGGTGGGTGGGTGGCCGCCTACGCGTCGCTGATGACCGACCGGTACCCGCCGTTCCGGTTGGACATGGGCGGTCAGGAGGTGGGCGAGCCCGGTCCGGTACCGCCGCAGCCGGCGCCGGCACCGACGACAGGACCAACGGCCGCCTAGCGCGGGACCTCCGGACCTGAACCCGTTACGCCGCAACGGCAAGACTGGGACGCGCAAGGCACCCGACCGATGGGGACGGGCGAACCGCCCGCGGTCCGCCGACGGGTGCCTTGCTCGACTCCGGAGGAGTGAGCATGGCCCGGACCGACGTGGGGCGACTTCTCCCGGCCCTGCTTCCGCTGGCGCTGCTCACCCTTGCCCTCGTCGGGTACTGCCTCGTCGACCTGGTCCGTCGCCCGCGCGCACCGTACCTGCCGAAGTGGGCCTGGGTACCGCTGATCCTCGTGGTGACCCCGTGGGGTGCGGTGGTGTACCTGGTGCTGTCCCGCACCCAGCGGGCGACCACGCCCGCACCGGCACCGGGTCGGCCGGCGCCGGCTGCGCCGTCGTCGGCGCCGACGAGCCCGGCCCCAGCCGCGGCCCCGGCCCCGGTTGCGGCGCGGTCCGGCGCGGTCGTCGTGCGCACCGACGGCCTCACCCGCGACTACGGCGGCGGTGCCGGCCTGTTCGACGTCGACCTGCGGGTACCGCACGGCTGCGTCTACGGTCTGGTCGGCCCGAACGGCGCCGGCAAGACGACGCTGCTGTCGATCCTCACCGGACTGCGCCGCGCCGACCGCGGCACCGTCCACATTGGAGCGTCGCGGAACCGGATCGCGGTGTGCCCCGACGTTCCGGGGTTCGAGCCGTGGCTGACCGCCTTCGAGGTCGTCGACCTCGCCCGCCACTACGTCGCCCCGGACCTGGCCGCCGATGCGGTACTGCGCACGCTGTACACGGTCGGGCTCGACGAGCAGGCCGACCGCCGGGTCGGTGGGTTCTCCCGCGGCATGACCCAGCGGCTGGGCCTGGCCGCAGCGCTGATCGGCGACCCTCGGGTGCTGCTGCTCGACGAGCCGACCTCCGCGCTGGACCCGGCCGGGCGCGCCGAGATCCTCGACCTGGTGGCCGCGATGCGCGGTCGCCGTACCGTCGTGTTCTCCAGCCACATCCTCGCCGACGTGCAGCGGGTGGCCGACCAGGTCGGCGTGCTGCGCGCCGGCCGGCTCAGCTACCAGGGCGCCACCGGCGCGCTCATCGATGAGTACCTCGACCCGCGCTGGGTGCTGCGGTTGAACAGTCCGGTCGCCGACGTGGTCCGGGCACTGCGCGCGCAGCCGTGGACGCGGCGGGCGGAAGCCCTTGACGGACAACGCATCCGGGTCGACGCCGATACCGTGGCGCACGGCGAGCAGGGCATCCCCGAGGTGCTCGCCGCCTGCCACGCCCGGCTCATCTCCTGCGAGCCGCTCGCCGCCGACCTGGAAGCCGCGTTCCTCGCGCTGACCGCGACGGAGGTGCGCCATGCCGGCAGCCCCGCGTGAGCGGATGAACCCCTGGCGGCTGGAGTGGCTGCGGATGACCCGCTCCCCGCGCGGTCTCGTGCTGGCACTGGTGTACCTGTTCTTCGGCTTCACCGCGCCGCTGCTGGCCAGGTACCTGACCCAGCTGGCCAAGCTCGGTTCCTCCGGCGTGCAGATCGTCGCGCCGCCGCCGAAGGCGGTCGACGGCATCGTCAACTTCGTCAGCCAGAGCAGCCAGACCGGCCTGCTCGTGCTCGTCGTCGTGGTGGCCGGCGGGCTGTCCTACGACGCGCGCCGCGGCCTCGCCACGTTCTACCGCACCTGGGCACCGGGGCCGTTCGCGCTGATCTGGCCGCGGTTCGTCGCCGGTACCGCGGTCGCCGCCGTGGCCTACCTCGCCGGTACCGCAGCCGCCTGGCTGGAGACCCGCCTCGTGCTCGGTCCGCTGCCGGCCGGCCGGATGCTGGTCGGCGCCGGCTACGAGCTGGTGTTCCTCGCGTTCGCGGTGGCCGTGGTGGCCGCCACCGCCACGGTCGGCCGCAGCACGCTCGCCACCATCGGTACCGCCGTCGTCGTGCTGCTGGTCGTGCTGCCGCTCGCCGGTGCCGTCCACGTGGTCGTGCGGTGGCTGCCGACGAACCTGGTGCGCTCCCCCGCCGGACTGCTCACCGGCGCGACGGTGACCGGGTACCTGCCCGCGGTCGCGGTGTCCCTCGCGGCAACCGCCGGCCTGCTGGTACTGGCGACCGTGCGCGCCCGCAACCGCGAACCCGCATCCTGAAGGAGGACGCCATGGTGACCCTCGACGCCTCGTACGAGTACTGCCGCGTCCTGCACCGCGAGTACGGCCGCACCTACTACCTCGCCACCCGCCTGCTGCCGAGGTGGAAGCGGCGGCACGTGCACGCGCTCTACGGCTTCACGCGGTACGCCGACGAACTGGTCGACGCGCTGGACGCCACGCCGGAGGCGGTACGCGCGGCCCGGCTGCGCGGATTCGGCGACCGGTTCACCGCGGCCCTTTCCGGGGTACCGGTCAGCGATCCGGCCCTGCCGGCCGTGGTGGACACGGTCCGGCTGTTCCACCTCGACGTCGCCGACCTCGCCACGTTCCTGCGGTCGATGGCGATGGACCTCACCGTCCGGGAGTACGCCACGTACGACGACCTGCTGGAGTACATGGAAGGCTCGGCGGCCGCGATCGGCACGATGATGCTGCCGATCCTCGGCGCCCGCGACCCGGCCGCCGCCCGGGAACCGGCCCGCCAGCTCGGTTTCGCCTTCCAGCTCACCAACTTCATCCGCGACGTCGGTGAGGACGCCGACCGCGGCCGGATCTACCTGCCGCTCAAGGACCTCGCCGAGTGCGGGGTGGCGCCGGCGGACCTGCGCGCCAGGCAGGCCACCCCGGCGGTACGCCGGCTCGTCGCGCTGGAGGTGGACCGCGCCCGGGAGCACTACCGGCTCGCCGCGCCGGGCATCCCGCTGCTCGACGCCCGCTCGCGGGCCTGCATCCGCACCGCGTACCGGCTCTACGGCGCGATCCTCGACGAGGTGGTGCGGGCCGGGTACGACGTGTTCGGCCGGCGGGCCACGGTACCGAACCGGCGGCGCCTCGCGGTCGCGGCAACCGCCGTCCTCATCCCGCGACGGGTGACGCCATGAAAGCCCTCGTCCCGCGTACCGTCCTCGCCGCGCTCGAACTGTTCACCGGTATCGGCGCGGTGTACGGCGCGGCGATGCTCGTCACCGACGCCTGGCACCTGCCGTCGGAGTACCTCGACCCGCTGCCTGTCCACGGGTGGGTACTGCCCGGCGTCGCGCTGTTGGCCGTCGTCGCGGTACCGATGCTCGGCGCCGCCGCCCTCGCGCTGCTGGGCAGCCGCCGGGCGGCCGGTGCCGCGATGGCCGCCGGAGCGCTGCTCGTCGGCTGGATCCTCGTGCAGCTCGCGGTCATCGGGCCGCGGATGGCGCTGCAGGCGGTGATGCTCGGCATGGGCGTCGCCGTCGCGGCCGCCGGCTGGTGGTGGCGCGACGCGTTGCGCACCGCCGCCCGGTCCTGACCCGGCCGGTCAGTCGGCGGGCGTCGGCGCGGCGGGCTCGCCCGGCCGCACGCCGGTGCTCCACCGCTGCTCGATGTGCCCGAACCGCCAGACCGCGAGCGCGACCAGCCACACCACGACGAACAGCCCGACGATCGCGAAGCCGAGCGTGTTGAGGTCCAGCGTCGCGAGCCACGCCCAGAAGCCGCCGGTCAGCCCCAGCTTGCCGGCCAGGATCGACAACAGTTCGACGGTACCGATGAGCAGCGCCACGGCCACCGACAGCCCGGTGATGGTGATGTTGTAGTACACCTTGCGGACCGGCTTGGCGAACGCCCAGCCGTAGGCGAAGTTCATGAACGAGCCGTCGATGGTGTCCAGCAACGACATGCCGGCGGCGAACAGGATCGGCAGGCACATGATCGCGTACCACGGCAGCCCGGCCGCCACGCTCGTCCCGGCCAGCACCAGCAGGGTGATCTCGGTGACCGTGTCGAAGCCCAGGCCGAACAGCACGCCGACCGGGTAGATCTGCCAGGGCCGGCGGATCGCGCGCAGGGCCGGGCCGAGGATGCGGTTCATGAACCCGCGCTTGTTGAGCTGCTCCTCCAGCGACTGCTCGTCGAACTCGCCGCGGCGCATGTTGCGGAACACCTTGACGATGCCGACGAGGATCACCAGGTTGATGATGCCCAGCAGGTAGAGGAAGGCACCGGAGACCAGCGTGCCGACCAGCCCGCCGTACTGGTGCAGCGGCGAGGACTCGTCGGCCAGTTCGGTACCCACCGCGCGCAGCCCCAGCGCCAGCAGCAGGGTCAGCACGACCACGATCGACGAGTGGCCGAGCGAGAACCAGAAGCCCACCGACAGCGGGCGCCGGCCCTCGGCCATCAGCTTGCGGGTGGTGTTGTCGATGGCCGCGATGTGGTCGGCGTCGAACGCGTGCCGCGCGCCGAGCGTGTACGCGGTGATCCCGGTGCCCAGACCGAACAGGCCCGTGCCGACCCGGTAGTGGCCGGGCACGACGAACAGGATCAGGATGCCGAACCCGACCACGTGCAGCAGCGCGATGAAGCCGGCCATCCCGCCCAACCGGCTCCATTCCTGGCCGGTCAGCCGGGTACCGCGGGTACGCTCGGTCGTCGTCACCCGGCAATCGTATGTTTTTGCCGGTGATTTGCAATAGCAGATTTCTGGTCAGTACACCCAGACCGGCATGCCGATGGGCAGCCGGCCGCTCGACCAGAGCCAGTCCATCGCCTGGTTGGTGACCCGGACGCAGCCGTGCGAGGCGGGGAACGGCGGCACGTCGGGGAACCCGTGCACGGCCACCCCGCCGGTGAAGTACTTCGGCCGGTACAGCACCCCGAGCGGCCCCGGGTCGTACCCGTCGACCTGCCGGAACACCGTGTACCGCCCGGTCGGCGTGGTACCCGCGACCCGCCCGGTGCTCGCGTCCAGTACCCATTCGGTGCGCCCGTCGCGGACCAGGAACACCACCTGCCGGGCCAGGCTCACCTCGATCAGCGTGCCGCCGGTGCTGCGTGGCTTCGGCCGCTGCGCTCCGGCCAGTACCCGCTTGGTGTCCGGCCCCAGCACGCCGTCCCGGTCGAGCCCGGCGAGCTTCTGGAACGCGGTCAGCGCGTGCACGGTCGCCGACCCGTACCGCCCGTCCGGGGTACCCAGCCAGTACCCGAGGCCGGCCAGCCGCTGCTGCACCGCGAGGACCTCGGGTCCGCTGGCACCGGGCCGCAGCAGATCGGGCCGCGGCGACGCGGACGGCCTGGGCACCGGGGGGCTGGACCCGGACGGCGAAGCCGGCAGGCTGGACCCGGACGGCGAAGTCGGCGCGGCCGCCGCCGACGGAACCGGGGAGGTCACCGATGGCGCCGGTGCAGGAGCTGGCGGCGTGGCCGAGGGAGCCGTGGCATGCGCCGCCGGCCGGGCCGGTCCGCAGCCGGCGAGCATGGCCAACGAGATCAGCGCGACGAGGACGGCCGTACGGGCACCACGCATCGATCGACAGTAGCCGCCACCGGCCGGCCGGCGCTGCCCGGTCAACTGTTGCGGGCGCAGCCCAGCACGATCTTCGTGTCCTTGGGCAGCCGCTGCCCCGCCTTCGCCGACTGCGTCTTCACCGTCCAGTTCTGCGGCAGCGCGACGAACTTGTGGCCGTCGACGGTACCCAGGTCGATGTTGGTGAACCCGGCCCGCTTCAACTCGTCCAGCGCCACGTCGGCGTTGTGCCCGACGACGTCCGGCACCGTGGCCAGCGCCGCCGCGGTGGTGCTGGCCGCTCCGCTGGGGGTACCCGACGGCGTGCCGACCGTGCACCCGGCCAGCAGGACGAGGGCGGCGAGGATCGCAGCGGCGAGGACGGCGGCGGCGCGCTTCATGCGGTGCGCACCGCCCACACCGTTGCCGCCAGTACCACGCCGAGCGCGTTGGTCGCCCAGTGCAGCCCGGCCGCGGCGAGCAGGCTTCCGCTGCGGCGGCGCAGTTCGCACAGCAGCAGTCCGGCCAGCGCCGTGAAGCCGACCGCGCCGAGGACGGCGAACCACTGGCCGGCGGTACCGGCACCGAACACCCCGGCGACCGCCTGGTTCGCCCGGGACAGCCGCAGCGACGGCAGCACGTGCCAGAGGCCGAACAGGCCCGACGAGAACAGCTTCGCCGAACCCGGGCCGCGGTGCCGGTGCCACAGGCCGAGCAGCACGCCGCGGAAGGCGACCTCTTCGAGCAGTACCGTGCCGAACGGCACGACCACGAGCGCGACCAGCAGCGCGGCGCCCAGCTGCAGGTGGTACCGCACGTCGAGGAACGCGGCGCGGGTCAGCGGCAGCAGCGCGCCGAGCAGGTACACCGCGCCGACGGCACCGACCGCCGCGGCCGCCCAGGCGGTGCCCCGGCGCAGCGTCCGGCGGGACATGCCGAGGTGGTCCCAGGTCAGCCCGTGCCGGCGGGCCAGCAGTACCAGCACCAGCGCGACCGCCGGCCCGAGTACCAGGCCCAGGTGCGGCGGCCCGAACTTGAGCAGCACGTTGACCGCGGTCAGCACGGCGAGGATGACAACGATGGTCACCGCGAAGCGGGCGTTTCCGGTAACTCTGCGGAATGCGGGCGCGGGCTGCGCGCTGGTCGGTGCCATCGTCCGCACAGCCTACGACGCCGGTGCACGGGTCGCACGTCGGGCCACCGACCGCGCCGGTCAGCTCGCGTCGATCAGCGCGCTGAGCCGGGCGGTGTCGCGCGCCGTCCACCCGGCCGGCCGCAGGATCGCCGCCCACGCCGTGGCGAGCTCCCCGCCGTACCGGTGCCCGTGCCCGTACGGGGCGTCCGTGGCGAACAGCAGATCCGCGGTGACCTGCCAGAACGTCACGAACGGGTACCACCGCATCGCGGGCAGGACGTCGCTGCCGCGCGAGTCGTGCAGCCAGTCCGGCCGCTTGACGAGCAGATCCGGCGTCCACCAGACGATCGGATCGGAACCGTGTTCGAGGTACACGACCTTGGGCGGTGCGGCACCCGGCGCGGTGGCGAGGTCGGCGGCCGAAGTCGCGAACCGGACCGTGGTGCCCCGCTGGTACACCGGATGCGCCTGGGTGCTACCGGCGTCGCGGGCGGCGACCAGCAGCGACCACAGCGGGTTGGCCTCGGTCGGGCCGGCCCACACCACGCCGTCGACCCGGTTCAGCAGGTCGCCGAGCCCGTCGAAGGCCGCCTCGCCGCCGAGCGAGCCGAGGCTCTCCCCGAACATCACCAGCTTCGGACGGCTCGCCGCCGGCAGGGTCGCCCACGCCGCGTACACCTGGCTGAACAGCTCGCGGCCGGCCTTCACCGCCTTGTCCCGCTCCACCGCGAACGACAGCCAGCTCGGCAGCACCGAGTACTGGATGGCGACCAGCGCGGTGTCGCCGTTGTACAGGTACTCCAGCGACGTCGCGGCCCGCGGGTCGACCCAGCCGGTACCCGTCGTGGTGATCACGCAGACCACCTTGCGGGAGAACGCCCCGGTACGCCACAACTCGCGGACCGCGAGAGCGGCCGCCGCGTTGACGTCGGGCGCCGAGTCCCGGCCGGCGTAGACGCGGATCGGCGGGATGGGCGCCGCGTGGTTGAACGCCCGCAACTGCGCCGTCGTCGGGCCGCCGGAGACGAACGCGCGCCCCTCCAGGCCGAGCGAGGCCCAGCTCACCGCCGACTGTGGACCGCCCGACCGGGTCGGGCTGGTCGGTTGCGTGACGCGCGGACTCATCCGGTCGTTGACCGACTCCGAACTGGACAGCACCACCGACATCGCCGGGTCGTAGACCGCCGTGTTCAGCAGGCCGAGGGACATCAGCGCGACCAGCGCGCCGCCGACGGCGCGGGCCGCGGGGCGCGGGATCCAGCGACCCAGGTACCGGCCGACCGCGCGCCCGGCCGACCGCAGCGCGCGGGCGATGGCCAGCGCGCCGGCGAACACGACGACGGTCGCCACGATCACCCGCAGGTACCCCTGCCGGGTCGGCGCCCGTTCGCCCATCAGCTGGTACAGGTCGCGTTGCCAGCGCGAACCCTGGTACAGCAGGATCGCCACGGACGGCAGGGTGATCAGCGCGAGTACCCGCCACCCGGCCCGCCGCAGCCGCTCTCCCGCCCGGGTACGGGTCAGCTTGCCGAAGGTCCACCCGGCCAGTACCCCGATGCCGTACCCGGTGGCGGTGGAGAACCCGCTGACCAGCCCTTGGATCAACCAGGTACGGGGCAGCAGCGACGGGGTCAGCGACATGCACAGGAAGCCGACCCCGAGTACGGCACCGGGAAAGCTCAGCGGCCGCTGGCGGCGTACCCAGACCCAGCCGCGCGCGACGGTTCGATACCCGACACCGGGCACCGGCCGCCCGGGGAGATCGATGGCCGCCACGCTATCCAGTCTGCGGGGGATATCGACCGAGGTGGTAGGGCCGAACGGGTCTGCTACATCACGGCGCCCGGGTCACCGCGCCCGGGTCACCGCGCCCCGGGTCACCGCGCCTGGGTCACCGTGGCGGCGAGTCCCCGGACCAGGATGTCCAGCCCGAACTCGAACCGGTCGTCACCGCCGCCGGCCAGCAGCGGACCGGCCATCGACACGACGTTGGGGAACCGGTCGGCGGGCAACGACTGCAGGTACCCGCGCATCCGGGCGAACCGCTCCCCCACCGCCTCCTCGGTCGGCCCCTGCTCCAGGTGGATGGTGTCCTCGATGCCGGTCGCCGACACGTACAGCGACAGCAGGTCGATGCCGAACGACGCGGTGCGGTCGGACAGCCGGCCGGCGCGCAGCAGGGCGAGCATGACTTCGAGGTACACCAGCGAGTTCGGCGTGAACGGCACCCGGGCCAGGGTCAGCCGGGCCGCCCCGGGGTACCGCGCGAACGCCGCCAGCGTGTCGCGCATCAGCTGCGTGAGCTGCTCCTGCCAGCGGGCCGGGTCCGGCTCGGGCAGCGGGACCTCCCCGACGATCCGGTCGTAGACCAGGTCCTCCAGCTCGTACCGGTTGCTCACGTGCGCGTACAGCGACGCCGGCCCGGTGCGCAGCTCCTGCGCCACCCGCCGCATGCTCATCGCGGGCAGCCCTTCGGCGGTCAGCACCGTCATGGCCGCCTCGACGACCGCCTGCCGGCTCAGTGGCGGCTTCGCCGGCCGGGTCAGTGGCGGCTTCGCCGGCCGCGACCGGGCCGCGCGTTGCCAGGGCGGAGCAGGTGTCGTCACGCGTCCCAGCTTAGTCGAACGCCGTTCGCCACCGCCGCGACCGGAGCCCGCTCATTGCCCCGGCAGGTCGATCGGGCCGCTGTCGGGTACCCGGCCACGGACCGCGCCGTCGACGGACACCTGGTCGCCCGGCTCGGCCGGTACCAGGAACGCGCCGTCGGCGCCGACCCGGCCGGAACCACGCCGGGTCACCACGAGATCGCCCTCGTCCGAGGACGCCGACCGGCCGCCGATGAACGACCGCTCGCTGATCGGCGCCTCGTCGCCGGTGCGCCGCGCCCGGATCGTGTACCGGTCGACCGGCGGGCCGGCCGCCACCAGCAGCGCGGCGTCGACGGTCGCGGTGACCACCACGTCCAGCCCGGGCTTGAGCTGCCCGCCCAGCGCCGACCAGAAGTCGGAGTTGTCCCGCCCGTCCCCGGCGGCCACCTCGATCGTCGGGATCGGCCGCACCTGCGCGAACGAGCCCTGCAGGTACCGTTCCTCGATCGTGTTGTGCAGCAGCAACGCGGCCAGCGTGTGACCGAGCAGGGAGTGCTCGTCCTGCACCTCGGAGGTCCACGCGGTCACCAGGTACCGGCAATCCACCCGGGGCAGTGGCGGACGGCGCAGCGGCCGGCCGTCGTCGCCGACCACGGTCTCCATGCCGCCATCGCGCTCGTCGAGGTTGCGCCGCACGTCCCACAGGTACAGGTTCACGGTCGGGCGGGACACCCGCGCCGCCCAGTCCCGGTCGGGCGCCGCGAAGGACACGTCCACCTCGCGCTTGCCCAGCGGTACCGTCGCCCGCAGGAACACTTCGAGCGACTCATCGAGCAGGTGCAACATCGTCGACTCCGTTCACCAGATCGAAGTACCGCTCGAACTCGGACTCGGTGCGCAGCCGGCCGAGCTTCTGGAACTCCCGCTTCAGGGCGAAGGCGACCCGCTCCATGGTGACCGGACCGCCCTCGTCGGCCGCGCGGAACGCCGCACCCAGGGCTGCGTTGTGAATGATGCCACCGGTCACCTTGAACTGGCGGGCCAGGAAGTCCAGGTCCAGCCCGGCGACCGGCGCACCGGGCGGGAACGCGCCGGCCCAGATCAGCCGGCGCTGCGGCTCGTCGGGCGGCTCGAAGTCCACCGACACCGAGATCCGGCGCACGAACGCCTGGTCGATGTTGCCCTGCAGGTTGGTCGCCATGACGACGATGCCGGGGTACGCCTCCAGGCGCTGCAACAGGTATGCCACCTCGATGTTGGCGTACCGGTCGTGCGCGTCGCTGACCTCCGACCGCTTGCCGAACAGCGCGTCGGCCTCGTCGAAGAACAGCACCAGGTCACCGGAGGCGGCCGCGCTGAAGATGCGTTCCAGGTTCTTCTCGGTCTCCCCGATGTACTTGCTGACCACCGAGGACAGGTCGACCTTGTACAGGTCCAGGCCGAGATCGCCGGCGATCACCTCGGCGGCCAGCGTCTTTCCGGTGCCGGACGGGCCGGAGAACAGCGCCACCACGCCGGTGGACGGCAGCGGCGGGAAGCCCCACCGGTCGTAGACGATGTCCCGGCCGCGGTACCGGGCGGCCAGCTCGCGCAGCTGCGCGGTCTGGTCGGGCGGCAGCACCAGGTCGACCCAGCCGCGCCGGGGACGCACCCGGACCGCGAGGGCGTCCAGGTGGCCGCCGGCCAGCCGGCGGACCGCGTCGGGCAGTCGCCCCGGATCGCCGCCGGCGGCTGCGGCCACCAGGCCCAGCTGGCTTCTGGTCAGCCGGTACCCGGGATCGGGCGGGATGCCCAGCGCACCCTGCCAGTCGTCGGCTTCGGCGGTACCGGAGTCCAGCCGCTCCTCCGACCACGGCCGGTCGGGCAGGGTGTCCAGCGGCAGTTCCTTGTCGGCGCTGAGTACCCAGGTCAGGTGCCGGGTCGCGGCGATGCGTTCGCGGGCGGCCGGGGGCAGCGGCTGGTCGAGTTCGAGCACGACGACCAGACCGGCCAGCGTCGCCTCCCGTACCAGCGCCGCCCATTCGCCGGGCGTCGCCGGAAGCGGGCTGATGAGGGTACCCCCGGTGACGACGCGTAGCCGGCTCGCGGCGTCGGCGCCGGTGACCAGCAGCAGGTGCGGCGGGTCCGGCGCAGCCGGGCCGGCGACCCGGCGGGCACCCGGCGGCAGCCCCGGATCGGCGGAGTCGTCGCCGCGCAGCGCCCAGGACACCCGCGGCGCCGGCGCGCACATCCGGGTCGCCCACGGTCCGTCGGCACCGACCTCGACGAGTTCGGCGCGGCGCAGCGCGGCCCCGGGTGCCACGGCCCGCTCGCCGGGATGCCCGTCGTCAGCGGCGAACATCCGGCCGAGCGTCGCGAGGGTCGGCCGGGGCAGCGCGACGTTGTCCTGCACGTAGGCCAGCAGCCGCATCCGCTGCGGGGACAGCTCGACCGCGGCGAGCACGGCGAGCACCTCGGCCTCGGCCGGCGCCAGCCCGGCCCGGCGGGCCATGCGGGCGAACGGTTCCGGCCCGGTCAGCGATCCGACAAACGCCTCCCGGGCCGCCGCGACCGCGGGCGCGAGGCTGTCCAGCAGCGGCCGTACCTTGTCCACCGTCGCGCCGCCGAGGCCGGGCAGCCCGCGCAGGATCCGGTCGACCTCCTCGCCGCCGACGTAGAGGCCGGCGAAGTCGTGCGGCAGCATGCCGTCGCCCAGGCGGCACACGAGGGCCTCCCGCTCCAGGAGCGTGTCGGCGAGTACCTGCCACGGCGGATGCACGGACCGATTCAACCAAGACTCCGCAATCGTGCGACACCGCTCTACAGTGTCTGCATGCCGCGGTTCACGGCTGAGCAGATCTACGCCTACGCCCGCCAGGCCGGCTTCTCGCCGGACCAGGCCACCACCATGACCGCCATCGCCATGGCGGAGTCCGGCGGCGACAGCCGTTCGCACGCCACGCATGGTGAGGACAGCCAGGGGCTGTGGCAGATCAACGCGCTCGCGCATCCGGACCTGGCGGCCCGGTTCAACCTGTACGATCCGGCACAGAACGCGCAGGCGGCGTTCATCGCCTCGCACGGGGGCACCGACGTGTCGCCGTGGACCACGACGCACGGCGGGCTTTCGGCACGGTACCTGCGGTTCAAGGACGAGGCCCAGGCGGCCGCGGCGGCCTACGGCGACGGCCGCAACCACGGCGTCTGGACCGGCACCGCCGGCTACGGCCATCCGCTGTCGCCCGGTGACCCGTCCGGCCGCGGTGCGGCGCCGGCCACGACCGAGGGCAGCGACGCGGTCAACGTCGGCCACGGCCCGGCGGCCGCGCTCGGTACCGGTGGCACCGGCCCGGGTGGCGTGCACATCGCCGGTTCCGAGTACGGCATCCCGCTGGACAGCATCCCGGGCACCGAGTACGGCATCCCGCTCGATCCCGCGACCCCGGGCGGCGTCCCGGCCGATGGGACAATGTCGACGGCCGGCGCCACCGCGGTCACCACCGCCGCGACCGGCACCGGCGGCGCCCCCGGCACGCCCGGCACCCCCGGCGGCGGCGATCACCTGCACACGTTCCTGTCGTCGGCGCTGGCGCAGAACCACGACCAGTACATCTTCGGGATCATGGACCGGCTCGACGACCCGGACCCGAAGGCGTTCGACTGCTCGATGCTGGTCGAATGGTCCGCGCACCGGGCCGGGGTGGACCTGCCGCGCAACGCGTGGGACCAGTACAAGTTCCTGCACGACCGGGGCATGGTGATCCCGGTCGACCAGGCGATCCACACGCCGGGTGCGCTGCTGTTCTCGTTCAACTCCGATCCCAACGGCGGGCCCGCGCCGGTACACCAGCACGTGGCGATCAGTCTCGGCGACGGCAAGACGATCGAGGCGCTGGGTAGCCAGTACGGGGTGGGCAGCTTCGACGCGACGACCAAGCGGTTCCAGTACGCCGCGGTGATCCCGGGGATCTCCGACCATGCGGGCGCGAGCGGGCCGCTGGACCTGACGACGGTGGACGCGGCGGGCGCCGCCGCTGCCACCTGGTCGGACACGGCGCACGCGGTGGCCGGGTGGGGGACCGCGCCGGTACCGGCGGCCGATCCCGGCGGCGGCGTGCACGTCGTCGACGCCGCCCCGTCCGGCGCGGGCGTGCAGGTCGGCCCGGCGACGTTCGGCGACTTCGCCGCCGCGGCCGGTGCCGGCGTTCCCGGCGGCTCCGGCAACCATTTCAGCGACCAGCTCGCGTTCGACCCGGACCAGTTCGACAGCGGGCACCCCGGCGGCGGCGCGCCGCCGCCGTCCGGCCCGCACGGCACCCCGGCGCCGGATCCGCACGCCGACGTGCACGCCCCGCCGCCGGCCCACGAGCCGCTGTACTTCACGCTGGTCGACGCGAACGGCGACGGACTGGACGACTCCCTGGAGCAGGCGACCAACCTGCCCGGCGGGCCGCCGCCGGTCGACGACGGCAGCTGGTACCACGACCACGGCCACGGCGGGGGACATTGAGCTTTCCGGGCACGGTCATCGGCAGTGACCAGATCCTGCAGCTGCTCGATCAGGCGATCACAGAGACCAACCGGCTGGGGCGGCAGGACCTGGCCGGGCGGCTGACCGCGCAACGCGACCAGGTCACCTCGGGCGCCTGGCACGTGCTCGTCGCGGGCGAGTTCAAGAAGGGCAAGAGCGCGCTGGTCAACGCGCTGCTCGGGGTACCGGTGTGCGGCACCGACGCGGTGGCGTTCACCGCGGTACCGACGATCATCCGGTACGGTCCGGCGCCGGCCGCCGAAGTGGTACTCGACAGCGGGCAGCGTCGCACGATCGACCCGGCACAGGCGGCGCGGTACGCCACCGAGGGCGCGATCGGCGAGGAGGCCCGGCTGGAGTCGGTCGAGGTGGCGCTGCCGCGGGAGCTGCTGCGCGGCGGCCTGGTACTGATCGACACGCCGGGGATCGGCGGCGGCTTCGCGGCCGCGGCGGCGGCCTCGACGATGCGGGCGATGTCGCTGGCCGACGCGGTACTGGTGGTGTCCGACGCGTCGCAGGAGTACACCGCGGCCGAGGTCGAGCTGCTGCGCCGGGCCGCCGAGATCTGCCCGCGGCTGCTGTGCGTGCTGACCAAGGTGGATTTCTACCCGGAATGGCAGCGGATCCTGGAGATCAACAAGGGGCACCTGCGCCGGGCCGGGCTCACCGTCGACATCCTGCCCGTGTCGTCGGTACTGCGCGACACCGCCCTGCAGTCCGGTGACCAGCCGCTCAACGCGGAGTCCGGGTTCCCCGCCCTGGTCAACCGGCTGCGGGCGCAGCTGGCCGCGCAGCGCGAGGCGGTGTCGTCGACGCGGGCGGCGGAGGCGGTGCAGAGCTCGCTCGCCCAGGTCGCCGGTACCCTCGACGTCGAGCACGCCGCGCTGACCCGGCCCGAGGAGCAGGCCGCCACCCTGCAGCGCCTGGACCAGGCCCGGGAGCGCGCCACGGGGCTGCGTACCCCCGACGCGCGCTGGCAGCACGTGATCAACGACCGGTTCGCCGACGTGCAGTCCAGGGCCGACGAGGACCTGCAGGCCCGCATGCGCCGCCTGGAACAGGAGGCCAGTGACCGGATCAAGGCCGGCGACCCGGCGCGGGAGTGGGCCGAGATCGTGCCCTGGCTGTACCAGCGCACCAACGAGGAGCTCACCGACGCGCACACGCAGATGATGAAACTGATCAACGATGTCGTCGAGGAGGTCGGCCGGCTCTTCGATGGCGAGGTCGCGATGATCGGCCAGCTGACCGGCGGCGGGTACCAGCGGCCGACCGCCGGCGACGGCCTGCGCCTGGACCAGCTCAGCATCCGCGGCCCGGGCAAGCTCGAACTCGGCATGCACGCGGCGCGCGGCTGGTCGCTGAGCAGCTCGGTGGTCACCACGCTGGTGGTCGCCACGCTGCACCCCGGGTTCCTCGTGGTGCTGCCGATCACCGCCGCGCTGGGCACGGTGTTCGCGGTGAAGGCGGTACACGGGTTCAAGACCGCCCGGGTCGAGGCGGCCCGCACCGAGGCGTTGCGCAGCGTCGCCGGGTACCTGAACCAGGCCCGGGTCGACGCCAACCGCGCGGTGCAGAACATCCTGCGGCACAACCGGGCCCAGATCCGCGACTACTACCTGGACCGGGCCACCGAACTGGCGATGACCGCGCAGGCCGAGCACGCCGCCACGGTACGGGCGGTGCACGCCGACCGGTCCAGCGCGCAGCAGCGGGCCAGCCAGACCGCCACCGACCTGGCCCGGGTGACCACCCTGCTGGACGAGGCCGGTCGGGTGCGGGGCGTGCGGCCGCGATGACCTTCGCCGACCGGGCACGTGCGCTGCTCGCCGAGGCCGTCACCGCGTACCGGGGCCGCCCGGCCGAGCGCCGCCTGCTCGCCGTCACCCGGCACATGGACGAGCCGCTGCGGGTGGCGATCGCCGGCCGGGTCAAGGCCGGCAAGTCGACGTTGCTCAACGCCCTGGTCGGGCAGCGGGTCGCGGCGACCGACGCGGGCGAGTGCACCCGCGTGGTGACCTGGTACACGCACGGCGAGCACCCGTCGGCCAGCGCCCATCCGCGCGACGCCGAGCCCCGGCCGCTGCGCCTGGAGCCGCGCGGCACCGCGCTCGTACTGGACCTCGGCGACCTGCGCGCCGACGACCTGAACGAGCTGCGCGTCGAGATACCCAGCTCCTGGCTGACCCGGATGACCCTGGTCGACACGCCGGGCATGGGGTCGCTGTCGGAGTCGGTGGCCCGGCAGGCGCAGGAGTTCCTCGCCGGGGACACCGACCGGGCCGCCGACCCGGACGGCGTCGACGCGGTGGTGTACCTGCTGCGCCAGCTGCACGCCACCGACGTGGACTTCCTTGAGGTGCTGTCCGACGCGCAGTTCAGCCACTCCACCCCGGTCAACGCGGTCGGCGTCCTGTCGCGCTCCGACGAGGTGGGCGGCGGCGGCCCCGACGCGATCGAGCAGGCGCAGCGCATCGCCACCCGGTACCGCGACGATCCCCGGCTGCGCAGCCTGGTGCAGACCGTGCTGCCGGTGTCGGGTCTGCTCGGCGAGGCCGGCGCGACGCTGCGCCCGGAGGAGTTCGCCGACCTGATGCGGCTGGCCGGGCTGCCCGCCGAGACGACCGCGCCGATGCTGCTGTCCGCGGACCGGTTCGTCGCGGCGCCGTCGGTACCGGTACCGGCCGACCGGCGGCACCGGCTGGTCCGGGTGCTGGGCATGTACGGGCTGCGGCTGTCCCTCGACGCGCTACGCCAACGGGGTGCGGCCGCCCGGCGCGGCGATCTCGTCGCGCTGCTCACCCGGCGCAGCGGCCTGCCGGAACTGCGCCGGCTGCTGCTCACCCAGTTCGCCGAGCGGCGCGACGTGCTCAAGGCCGACAGCGCGCTGCGGGCGATCGACGCGGTCACCCGGGCCGACCCCATCGACGCCGCGCCCTGGCTGCGCCAGCAGGTGGAGCGGCTGCGGGTCAGCGCCCACGAGCTGGCCGAGATCCGGCTGCTGACCGAGCTGCGCACCGGCCTGGTACCGGCCGCGCCCGACCAGCTGGCGCACATGGACCGGCTGCTCGGCGGCGAGGGCTCGGCGGTGGGTACCCGGCTGGGCCTGCCACCCGAGGCACCCGACGCCGAGGTACGGGCGGCGATCGCCGCGTCGCACGGGTACTGGCGGCGGGTGGCGCACAGTCCGCTGTCCGAGCCGGTACTGGTGCGGGCGGCCGAGGTACTGATGCGTACCTGCGAAGGGCTGGCCGCCACGCTGCCCCCGGCCCGCGCCACGGTACGCGTCGCCCCGCCACCGGAATAGCCGCTACGACGGCGGTAGCGCGAGGGTCCACACGGCCGCGTCGGTGGCGGTACCGGAGCGCCCGAGCCCTACCGCGACCATCCCGCCCGGCGTCGGTACCAGGCCGTAGATGTACAGCGCGCTCGGCGAACCCTGCGCCGCCGCCACGCTCACCGCCTTCCAGTCGCTGCCCCGCTGTACCCAGCAGCCGGCCGCCGGGTTGTCCGCGGAGCTGACCGAGCCGCAGACGAGCATCGAACCGTCCGCCTGCCGCGCGATCGCCAACAGGTCGGGCGAGCCGGGCGGGTGGTCCGGCGACAGCTGCCACTGCTGCCCGTCCGGCGAGGTCCAGACGGCCGGCCCGAGTACCGCGCCGTTCAGGTCGGCGCCCACCGCGACGTACCCGTCGGGCCCGAGCGCGATCTTCCTGACCTCCTGCGGGCCGCTGCCGTCCAGGCCGGTCGCCTTCACCCGCTGCCACTGGGTGCCGTCGCCGGAGTGGAACAGCGCGACGTCGCCGGCCCTGTCGGTCTTCGTGTCGATGCCGGCGGCCAGGAATCCGCCGCCCCTGGCCGGTACGACCGCGGTCAGCCCGGTGAGCTTGTCCGACTGCAGGTCGGCCGACAGCGGTACCGCCTTCCACGACTCGCCGTTGGTCGAGGTCCACACCGCCGGTCGCTGGTTGTCGCCGGTACCGGAGGAGCCGACCGCGACCAGCCGGCCGCCGGAAACCGCCACGTCGAGCATCAGACCCGTGGTGCCCGGCGGGGCGATGTACCGCCAGGCGGCGCCCTTGCGCACCCACCCGCGCGGCTGCTGGTTGCCGGCGTAGCCGACCGCCACCAGCTCGCCCGAGGGCAGCAGGGCCGCGGCGCGCATGACGTCGACACCCTGCGGGTCGGTCACCAGGGCGCCGGTCGCCTGGGCGACCGGCAGGGTCGGGCCGACGCTCGGGGTGGCGGACCTCGGTGGCGGTGACTGCGGGGGCGACCCGGGCGATCCGCGGTGCAGGGCGATCGCGGCGATCAGCGCGATCACCGCCACCACCGCGACGACGCCGACCACCGCGGTGGTCGCGCCGCGACCCCAGTAGCCGCCGCCGGCGGTACCGGTGCGGACCACGACCGGCTCGTCCCGCGCGGTCACCCGGGGCTGCGGGATGTAGGGCCGGCGGGGGACGGTCACCGTCACGTCGGTCGGCGCGGTCAACCCGGTCAGCGCCAGGTTCACCGGGTGCACCACGGTCGGCGCGTCGACCGCCTCCGGCGCCGGGGGTACCGGTCGCAGCTCCATCGTGGCGGCCGTGTCGAACGACGGCACCGGGATCTTCGGCAACGGTACCGTCGGCGCGTCCCAGTCCGGCGTGGTCGTCGGCGGCGGCTGCGGAACCGGTGGCGTCACCGGCGGTGCGACGGGGGCCACGTGCGGCGCGGCGGTGATCGCGGCCCCGAGGCTGACCGCGTACTTCGGGTGCGCGTCGACGGCGACCCGCGCGCCGAGCTCGGTACGCAGCAGCTGCGACACCAGCGGGATCCGGCTGGACCCGCCGACGAGCAGGACCCCGTGCAGCGCGCTCGGCTCCGCGCCGGCCCGGTTCACGATCTGCGCAAAGAGCTGGACGGTGCTGAGGATCTGCGGCCGGATCAGCGTCTCCAGCTGCGGCCGGCTCAGCGTCACGTGCCGGGCGAGCCCGGGCAGCAGTACCGGAATGGTCGCCTCGGTGTCGGCGGACAGCGCCTCCTTCGCGTCCACCACGGCATCGCGGAACTGCGCCAGCCCCGCCGCGGTCGCCGGGTCGGTGTCGTCCAGCGCGGCGAGGTCCACGCCGGCCGCGGCCGCCACGTACCGCAGCAGCGTGTGGTCGAAGTTCAGCCCGCCGATCGTCTCGTCGCCGCCCGGCTCGCCGTACACCTCGAACCCGGTCTCGGTCTTGCGGACCACCGAGGCGTCGAAGGTACCGCCGCCCAGGTCGTAGACGCCGACCAGCGCGCCGGGCGCCACCCGGTCCTGCGCCGCGTACCAGGCGGCGGCCGCGACCGGCTCGGGCAGCAGGCCGACGTCGGGCAGCCCGGCCGTGGCGGCCGCCTCGACGAGCAGGTCGCGGCGGTAGTCGCCCCACTCGGCCGGGTGGGTCAGCACCAGGTGCCCGGGCCGCTCCCCCTCCCGTTCGGCCACCGTGTCGATGACCCAGCGCAGCAGGTGCCCGGTCAGCTCCTGGGCGGACATCCGGTGCTCGTCGCCGAGCAGGATGGGTACTTCGTCGCCCATCCGACGCTTGAAGTCGCGGGCCTGCCGGTCGGGTTCCACGACGGCGCGCCGGGTGGCCGCCTCGCCGACCAGCAAGGTGCCGTCCTCCCGCATGAAAAGCACTGATGGCACCGCATTTGACCGGTTGCCCAGCGGCACGCTCTGCACCGAACCGTCGCGCCACAGCGCGGCGGCGGTGTACGTGCTGCCGATGTCGACACCGAGCGAAAACGGCACCAACCACCCCCACACCCGAACGTACGAACAACTGTGGTCAATGCCCCGTAGCCGGAGTTGCCAGCGCCCGCTAGCCTAATGCCGCCGACTTCAGGGGCGCGGGGGGATACAGGCGCAGGGGGAGCAATGTCGTTCGACGCCAGTTTGGCGGATCAGACGGCCTGGGTGCAGCGACGCTGCGCCGATCTGGTCAACAACGTGGAGCACTTCATCCACGGTAAGACGCAGGTGGTCCGCGACGCGGTCATCTGCCTGCTCGCGGAGGGCCACATCCTCATCGAGGACGTACCCGGGGTCGCCAAGACCTCGCTGGCCAAGGCCCTCTCCCACTCGATCAACGGGTCGATGCGGCGGATCCAGTTCACGCCGGACCTGCTGCCCAGCGACGTGGTGGGGGTGCAGATCTACGACGCGGCGGCACGGCAGTTCAAGTTCCGCGAGGGACCGGTGTTCGCGCACATCGTGCTCGGCGACGAGATCAACCGGGCCTCGCCCAAGACGCAGTCGGCGCTGCTGGAGGTGATGGCCGAGCACCAGGTGACCATGGACGGCGTGACGTACCAGCTGCCCCGGCCCAACTTCGTCGTCGCCACCCAGAACCCGATCGACCACCAGGGCACGTACACGCTGCCCGAGGCGCAGCTCGACCGGTTCATGATGCTGCTGCGGATCGGGTACCCCAGCGCCGAGCACGAGATGCGCATCGTCGCCGACGCCATCGCCCGCCGGTTGCCGGAGCAGCTGCACCCGGTGATGACGGTCGAGGAGCTGGTCCGGATGATCGACGTCACCCGGGCCGTGTACATGGCGCCGGCGTTGCAGAGCTTCATCGTGACCATCACCGGCGCCACCCGTACCGTCGCCCAGCTACGCCTGGGTGCCAGCCCCCGGGCCAGCAACGCGCTGGCGGTCGCCGCGCAGGCGTGCGCGGCCTTCGAGGGCCGGCCGTTCGTGACCGCCGACGACGTCAAGGCGATGGCCCGGCCGGTGCTCGCCCACCGGCTGCTGCTCACTCCGGAGGCGGCCATCCAGGGGTACACGACGCACGCGATCGTCGACAACATCATGGCCGCGGTGCCGGTACCGCAGGATCCGGTCCGGGTGTGAGGAACGGATGCTCACCAGGTCAGGCGTGGTCGTCGCTGGCTGCGCCCTCGTCCTGCTCGGGGCGGCGTGGCTCGCCGACTACCCGGAGCTGGCCGCGCTCGGGTTCGCCTGCCTCGCCGCGCTGATCGTCGCCGCGCTGTGGATGCTCGCCCGGCCGGACGTCAGTGCGCTGCGCGAGGTCCGGCCGCACCGGGTCGCGGTCGGCGAGTCGGCGATGGGCGTCATCACGGTCACCAACGAGGCCAAGCGGCGCAGCCCGCCGATCATGGCCGCGGAGGCGGTCACCGGGCGGCGGCTGACGATCCCGATCCCCAGCCTCGCGGCCGGGGAGAGCCACCAGACCACGTACCCGTTGCCGACCAAGCGGCGCGGCATCTTCCAGGTCGGCCCGCTGACCATCGGGCACAGCGACCCGCTGCGGCTGATGCGGGTCGGCAAGGAGTACGCCACCTGGTCGACGCTGTACGTGCACCCGCGGATCCACCCGGTCGAGCCGGTACCCACCGGGCAGACCCGTGACATGGACGGCCCGACGTCCAGCAGCGCACCCCGGGGCGGCGTGGCGTTCCACAGCCTGCGCGACTACGAGTACGGCGACGACTGGCGCCTCATCCACTGGAAGTCCACGGCCCGCCTGGAGAAGTTCATGGTGCGGCACAACGTGGTACCCAACGAGCCGCGCCTGATGGTCGTGCTGGACACCAGTTCCGCGCCGTACTCGGAGAAGTCCTTCGAGGACGCGGTCAGCGCCGCCGCGTCGCTGTGCGTGGCCGCCGTCGAGGGCGGCTTCCCGCTGGAGTTGCACACCACCGGCGGGGGCAGCTCGGCCGTCGACCGCGGCCGGGACGGCAGCGCCGCGCTGCTGGACCTGCTCGCCGTGGTGGAGCGCTCCGACGAGGATCCGGGCCTGGCCGCGCTGCCGTCGATGGTACCGATGGACGAGGGTGTTTCCCTGGGCATCGTCACCGGGCAGCCGGATCAGAACATGCTGTCGGTGCTGCCGGCGGTGCGCAACCGGTTCCTGATGGTGAGCCTGATCCAGTTCGCCGAACGGTTCGCCGGCCCGCCGGCCGCCCTGCGCGGCGTCATTTCTGTCAACGTCCGCAGCGGCGCGGAGTTCGCCGCGGCCTGGAACCAACTGGTACGGCGATGAAGCGGGGACGGCACAAGGAACGGCAGCAGACCGAGACCGTACAACAGCGGCCGCCGACCGGCCCGCTGGCCTACCTGGAGGTGCTGTTCGCCACGATGGCGGCGGCCACCACCGGCGTGCTGTACAACGGCTTCTTCACCAGCCGCGAGTACCTGCTGCCGCTGATGACCGCGGCCGCCGGCGCGGCGCTGCTGGCGGTGCTGAGCGCGGTGCGCCGCTGGCGGCTGACCAGCACGCTGCTGGTGGCCGTGCTGGGCTTCGTCGTGCTCGCCGTCACGCTGGTGTACCGGCACACCCTCGACCACGGCGTGCCGACCGTGCAGACGGCGACCGACCTGGGCACCGGCCTGCTGCACGGCTGGGCCCGCATGCTCAGCGTCGGGCTGCCCGCCGATGTCACCCAGGACCTGCTCATCACGCCGGTGCTCATCACCTGGGTCGCCGCGTTCGTGTCCACCACGCTGTCGCTGCGCACCCGGGCGATCCTTGCGCCGGTGCTGCCGACCCTGCTGGCGCTGGTGATCGGGCTGCTGTTCACCGCGGCCCGGCCGGCGGCCGGCGCGGTGGTCACGGCGGCGTTCCTCGTGGTGAGCCTGATGCTGGTGGTGGTGCGGGTCAGCCGGTTGGAGACGGCGCTGGTGGCGCGCGACCCGGACGAGGAGGTCGTGGCCGCGCCGGAACCGGCCAAGCGCCGGCTGGTCGGCCGGATCGCCTTCGGCATCCCGGTCGCCCTGCTGGTCACCGCCGTCGGGGTGGGCGGCGCCCAGGTGGTACCGGTGGCCGCCGGTACGCAACGGTTCGACCCGCGTACCGTGACCCCGCAGCGGTACGACGTGTCGGACATGCTCAGCCCGCTGGTCGGCCTCAAGGGCCAGCTGAAGGAGACGCCGGCCCAGGAGCTGTTCACCATCCGGATCACCGACGACGGCGGGCAGCCGCTGGACCGGGTACGCACCGCGGCGCTGGACAACTACAACGGTTCCCTGTGGACCGCCGACGACAGCTTCCTCCTAGCCGGGCACACCCTGCCGCCCGACCCGAACCTCGAACACCCGCGGCGCGTCACGGCCCACGTCCAGGTGGGCAACCTGACCGGCCCGTACCTGCCGGTGCTCGGCTGGCCGGTGAAGATCGACGCGACCGGCCTGGGGTTCAGCGCGTCCTCCGGCGTCCTCGTCGGCCCCGGGGCGGACCTGCAGGGCATCTCCTACGACGTGGTCGGCGAGGTACCGGTACGCGACGCGGATCTGCCTTCGGCGGTACCCAACCTCAGCGGGTCGGCCGGCAAGGACACCCAGCTGCCACCCGGCCTGCCGCCGGAACTGGAGCAGGAGGCCACCAGGCTGACCGCGCAGGCCAGCGCGCCGTTCGCCAAGCTGGTCGCGATCGAGAAGTACCTGCGCACGCTGCCGTACAGCCTGCAGGCCCGGCCCGGCCACTCCTACGACGCGCTGCGCCGGCTGTTCGGCGCCAACGCGCAGGACCGGATCGGTTACGCCGAGCAGTTCGCGTCGGCGTTCGCGGTCCTGGCCCGGGCGCAGGGCTTCCCGACCCGGGTCGCGGTCGGGTACCTGCTGCGCTCCGAGGCCAAGCAGGGCGACACGTACCGGGTGACGACCGCCGACGCGCACGCGTGGGCGGAGGTGAACCTGGCCCGGTACGGCTGGGTGAGCTTCGACCCGACCGACACCACGCACCGCGCCACCGCCACGCCGGACAAGAAGACCGAGACCACCACGCCGGACAAGCCCGGGGACCCGCAGCTGCCGGAGGCCCAGCCAGCGAAGGTGGACCCGACCCTGTCCAGCGGTCCGGGTACCGGTGCGAAGGTGCTCGCCGGCTCGCTGATCGGCGCCGGGGTACTGGTCGTGGTGATCCTGCTGACGCTGCTCGGCATCGTGATCGAGAAGGTGCGCCGCCGGTACCGTCGCCGCCTGGGCAGCGGCAACGACCGCATCGTCGGCGCCTGGCGGGAGGTGACCGACCGGCTCGTCGAGCGCGGCATCCCGGTACCCAGATCGCTGACCGCGGTCGAGGCCGCCGCGCACGCCGAGGAGCAGCTCGGCGAGCCGGCCCGGTCGGTCGCGGTACTCGCCCCGATAGTCACCGCGGCGGTCTTCTACCCCGGTGAACCGCTGGAGGACAACGTCCGCGACGCCTGGGACCTGTCCACCCAGTTCCGCCGCGACCTGCGCCGCTCGCGTGGCATGCTGCGCGCGCTGCGGGCGCTGTTCGACCCCCGCCCGCTGGTGTACGCCTGGCGCGACCGGCGCCGCCTGCGTGGCGCGCTGAAGGAGCTCCAGGAGGGCTGAGGATGGTGCGGATGCGGGGCATGGTCGCGGGCACCGCGATACGGGGCATGGTCGCGGGGGCCGCGACGCTGGTCCTGGCCGGCGGTGTGCTCGTGCTCGGCGTGCGCAGCGGGTACCCCGCCGAGCGGCCGCAGCTGCGCTCCGGCTCCGCCTGGCTGGCTTCCGCACAGGTCGGCCAGCTCACCCTGCTCGACGGCTCCTCGGCGGAGGTGGCCGCGCAGGTTCCGGTCGCGACCCGGGGCGACCGGCTCGACGTGGTGCAGCAGGCGGCCACCGGGTACGCGGTCGACCGCAGCACCGGCACGATCCGCCGGGTCGACGGCGCCACCTTCGAGGTCGGCACGCCGGCCAGCCCGCTGCCCGGGGCGCGCGACGGGTTGCAGGCGTTCGCGGGTACCGACGCGGTCTACGCCATGGACAGCGAGCGCGGGATCATCACCTCGGCCGATCCGAAGACGCTGGCGGCGCGCGGCACACCGGTACCCCTGGCGACGCAGGTCAGCCCGCAGGCAGCCGCACTGGACGACGCGGGCCGGCTCTGGGTCCTGGACCCGGCGACCGGCGACCTGGTGTGGATCGACCACGGCCAGCCGCGCAGCCGGCGTGGCGTGGCCACGCCCGGCGCCGGGCTGCTGGTGCTCGCCGACGGCGACCCGGTCGTGGTGGACACCGCCGCCCGCACCGCCACGGTCCTCGACCCGACCGACGGCAGCCGGCGGTCCCGGCTCGGTCTGGACCTGCGTCCGGGCGACCGGCTGCAGGTCAGCGGGTCGTCGCACAGCCCGTTCATCTACCTGGTGGCCGACCGCGGCGTGCTGAGCATCTGCGACCTGACCGCGACCGGGTGCAACTCGGCGGTACCGCTGGGCAGCTCGGCCGGGCAGGACCTGGGCAGCCCGGTGGAGACCGGCGGCCGCCTGTTCATCCCCGACTACGGCACCGGCACGGTGTGGATCGTCGACCTGCGCCAGTCCCGGGTGATCGCGCAGCCGACCATCGTCAACCCGCAGACCCGCTTCCAGTTGCTCACCCGTGACGGCGTGGTGTTCTACAACGACCCGAACAGCGAGCACGCCGGGGTGATCCGGCTGGACGGCGGGGTCAGTGCGGCGCGCAAGTACGACCCGAAGGACCCGAACAAGGGCGTGTCCGGCAAGAGCGGGCCGGAGGGTCCGCCGAGCCAGTCGCCGGCGGATCCGGGCAGCACCCCGCCGGGTAACCCGCCGGCCGGCCCGGCGAACCCGTCCGGGAACCGGCCGGGCAACCCGAACGATCTGGCCGTGCAGATCACGATGAACCGGCCGAGCGCGCACGTCGGCGAGGATATCGGCTTCAAGGTGGCGGCGGTGAAGGGCCGGCAGCCGATCAGTGCACAGTGGAGCTTCGGCGACGGGCAGACGGGCCCCGGCCTGCAACCCAGCCACAGCTGGGGCTCCGCGCAGACGTACGTGGTCGGCGTCGTGGCCACGTTCGCCGACCGGCGCACCGCGACGGCGTCGGCGCCCGTCGACATCACCCCGAAGCCGATCGTCGCCGGGCCGGTCAACGTCACCGTCGCCGGCAAGGGCACGGTGACCAGCGCGCCGGCCGGCATCGCCTGCCCGCCGTCGTGCAGCGAGACGTTCGACGTGGGCAGCACCGTCACGCTCACCGCGGCCGCCGCGAACGGCGCGCGGTTCACCGGCTGGTCGGACGGATGCGCCGGTACCGCACCGGACTGCGCGGTGACCGTGACCGCCACCGGTGTCAAGGCGACCGCCACCTTCGCGGCGCTGCCGGTGCTGACCGTCAAGCAGCCCACCTCCGGCAGCGTCACCGGGTCGGGCATCTCCTGCCCGCCGACGTGTTCGGCCACGTACCAGGACGGGCAGCAGGTCACGCTCACCGCGCAACCGGCCGACCAGTACTACCGGTTCACCGGCTGGACCGGCGCCTGCGGGGGTACCGGTCAGTGCACGGTCACCATGTCCGGCAACCAGACTGTGGGCGCCGGGTTCCAGGACACCGCCGCGCCGGAGGACTGCATCCCGTACAACCCCGGCAACCTGACCCTCGTCCCATTCCAGTCGGCCTGGCAGATGCGCGACGGAAACATGTGGATGGAGCTCTTCGACACCCAGCAGGACGGGAACAACGGGGTGTCGGTCGCCCGCGGCTTCAACGAACAGTGCTTCGTCGGCCGCGGTACCAACAACATCATGGAGTACTGGCAGGGCGGCCGGAACTCGCCCGGCCCGGTCAGCGGCGAGGACTGCATCGGGTACAACCGATCCGGCCTGACCATCCAGCAGGAGCCGGGCGACTGGCTGCTGACCGACGGCAACAGCCGGATGGAGATCTACACCAGCCAGGCCGCGGCGGTGCGCGGGCTACGGGTCGCCCAGGCGCACCGGTTCCAGTGCTTCATCGGCCGCAACAACCAACGACCCAAGCGCAGTGACTACATCATGGAGTACTACCGATGATGCCGGGATCGGCAACGATGAGCGGGATACCGAAGGTCACGGTGGCCCCGGACCGGGTGACGGTACGCCCCGGGGAGAGCGTCGGCGTCGAGGTCACCATCCAGAACACCAGCCAGGCGGTCGAGCACTACGGCGCCTCGATCGTCGGGCTGCCCGGTGACAACCTCTTCGACTGCGAGCCTTCGGTGGTGAAGCTGCGCCCGGGCGAGTCCGGCGCGGTACAGATGAACATCAGCATCCCGGAGCGGCCCGCACCGGACGCCGGCCTGTACACCCTCGGGGTACTGGTCCGCTCGCCGTACCAGCGCCAGGTGTCGCGCTGCGAGGAACTGCGGATGGACCTGCAGCCGGCCCCGGCGCTGAAGATGGACGCGCAGCCGGACGTGATCACCGGCGGGCCGGACGCGACGTACACGCTACGGGTGGCCAACGAGGGCAACACGATCGTGGCGGTCAGCCTGACCGGTACCGACCAGGAACGCAAGGTCAGTTTCGCGTTCCGGCCGCGCAGCGTGCAGATCGCGCCGAACTCGACGGCGCCGGCGACGGTCACCGTCAAGGCGCGGGCACCGTGGACCGGGCAGGAGGTGCGGCGCACGCTGACGGTGAAGGCCAGCGCTCCGCCGGACCTCGCCGCCGAGCGCAACATCACGTTCGTGCAGCGGCCGCGGGTACCCGGCGGGCCGATGAAGGTGGCCGGCATCGCCGCCGCGGTGCTCGTCCTGGCCGGCGCGACGATCGGCGCCGCACTGGTGAACAAGGCCCACGACAAGCCGAGCCAGCCCAACGTGGCCATCAGCGTGCCGCCGCCGCCGTCGGGGATGTCGCTCGCCCCGGTACCCGGTGGGCCGAGCGCAGCGGCGTCGCAGGCCGGGAAGGGCAAGCCGGCGCAGAGCGCACCGGCCGGCGATGGTCGTGGTGGTGGTGCCGCGGCCGGAAAGCCGGTGACCCTCGACTTCACCGCGAAGCCCAACGGTGAGCCGGCCGGGAACACCTTCATCGGGCCGAAGGACTATCCCGGCGTGACGCTGAGCGCCGATCCGCAGTACGCCACGCCCGACTGTGCCAACGCGACCAGCGTCGCGCTGCGCACCCAGCCCCCGATCGGCGCGTTCCTGACCAGCACCAGCGGTGTCTACATCGGGGCGTGCAACACGCTGCCGGTGAAGATCGTGTTCGCCAACCCGGTGAGACAGCTGAGCCTCACGTACGCGTCCACCGGAGTGCCGTACCGGCTGCGGGTGCAACTGGCGTCCGGGCAGATGGAGGACGCGACGCTGGCCGCGGCCAACGGTACCTACGCGACGATCCCGTACCCTGTGCAGGGCGCGCCGCAGGGGCCGATCGTCTCGGTGTCGTTCAGCCACGCCAGCACCGACCCGAAGGATCCGAACCCGACCATGATCAGGTCGCTCACCTACGTTCCGGCCTGATGGTCGAGCGTCGCGTCGTCGTCGACCACGTCGTGCTCGTGGTCGGCGACCTGGCGGCCAGCACCCGGTTCTACGACGCGGTACTGGCCACGCTCGGCTTCTCCCGGCTCAGTACCGGCGACGTCGAGGGCGCCTCCTACGGGGTACCCGGAATCGACGACTTCGCGATCGTCCCGGCCGGTGAGGTACCGCCGACGACGACCGCGCACGTCGCCTTCGTCGCGGAGAGCCGGGAAGCGGTCGAGGCGTTCCACGCCGCGGCGCTGGCCAACGGGGGTACCGACCGGGCCGGCCCACGGATACGCGACGAGTACTCCAGCGGGTACTACGGCGCCTACGTCAACGACCCGGACGGCAACAACATCGAAGCCGTCTTCCACGGCCCGGCCGGCGACTGACCGGCGGCGCGGGCGGTACCGGCGGTCAGCCGAGCGCGTAGGCGAGGAGGTACACCGCGACGACGGCGGCGATCGCGGCGAGGATGAACAGGACCGGTCCCCAGCGGATCCCCTTGCGCCGCACCGAGGTGACCGGTGGCCGGGCCGGGAACGGCTGGCGCCGCACCGGGAACGCGGCCCCCGGCCACAGCTCCGCGGCGCAGACCTCGCAGCGCACCCGGCGCACGCCGTTGCGGTGCCCGCACGCGGGGCAGTGCGGGCCGAGCGGCTGCTGCGGCGCGGTCACCTGCGGCGGGCCCTGATACTGGCCGCCGGCGTACACGCCGGGGACCTCGGCCTCGCGGGTGGCGTCGACCGTGTTCGGCTTGCGCAGGTACCCCGGCATCGCCGGCTCCTCGACCCGCGCGCCGGCCTCGAACATCAGCGGGTACCCGCAGTGCGGGCACAGCTTCCCGCCGGCCTGCACGGTGCGCCCGCAGTCCGGGCAGGTGACCGGCGGCCGCGCCGGTGCCGTCTCACCCCACACGTGCCCGTCCCTTCGGTGCCCGTACCTGAAGCTCCACCCGCGTGCCGACCGGCAGCTCGTCGGCGAGGAACGCGAGGATCTGGTGCTCGGACAGCCCGCCGGTGTGCGCCAGCGAAATCCGTACCACGTCGTTGGCCGGCGGCAGCGGATCGTCGCGGCCGAAGATGCCGCCCGAGTCGCTCACGTCGACCCGGCCGCCGGTCAGCGCCTCCAGCAACGTCTCCACCCCGCGGCGGGTACCGCGCCAGCCGAGCACCTGCCCCACCGCGCGGATCAGCCGGCGCTGCGCGTCGCGGTCCGGTCCCTCGACGGCCCCCGCCGGTACCCCGAGCCAGGACGCGACGAACGTGAGCATCTCCGGGGCGGCCAGGTCGACGTCGAGTTCGTGCTCGACGCTCTCCACCCGGTGCCGCAACCCGTCGGCGACCTCCTGGCAGGCGTGCACGAACCCCTCGATGACCCGGTCCCGCGCCATCGCCTGGGGCAACTGCCCGACCAGCCAACCGTTGTGGGTGTTCATTGCCGCACCACCACCCGGTGCCGTACCGACATGAACAGCGCCTCGCTGGACAGCCGGATCCGCTGGCGCGCCTCCTCCGGCGCGAGGTCGCCGCGCAGGTCGGCGAGGAAGATGTGCACGGTCTCCGCGCGCTGCACCCCCGGTACCGCACGCAGCACCGAGAACACGTCGCCGATCGACAGGTCCAGGTCGAACGGCCAGCCCTGCCCGTCCGGGCCGCCGGTGATCGGGTTGATGAACCGGTACAGCGCCGACTCCGCCTCGGTGCGCACCTTCTCCGCCCGTACCGTCGGCGCCGCGTGCACCTCGGCGGTGATCGTGATGCCCTGGTACGACGGCACGTCCAGCAGGACCCGCGTGGTCAGCAGCCGGCGCTCGTCGAGGAAGCCCTTGATGCGGCTCTCCAGGGTCTCCGGCAGCGCGAGGTCCTCCAGTACCAGCCGCTCCGGCTCGATGTCCACGCGCGGCACGATGAGCAGCCGCACCGGCTCGCCGGGCGAGTTCGGCGGCAGGCAGCGGGCCCGCGCCACCCCGGGCGCGGCCTCCAGCGTCAGCCGCTCGAAGTCGGTGGCGGTCACCGCGCGGTTGCCGCCGCGCAGGTACAGCGGCCCGCGGATCTTCGCGTTCTCCACGGTCTCCGCGTCGACGCCGCCGGTCGCCGGGTCGAGGTTGCGCACCGACTCGATCGACGGGATCGAGGTGAGCAGCACGGAGAGCTTGCCGGCGCCGACGTTGCCGCGCCGGCCGCCGCCGTGCCGGTAGCCGGTCACGAAGATCTGCGCGTCCTCCTCGGGTACCGCGCCGTACTGCCGGATCCGGCCGTCCCGCCCGGTCACCCCCGGGCCGAACCGGATCTCGCCGGTGGCGCCGTTCCAGGTGAACATCCGGTCGTCCGGGCCGGCGTCGGCGAAGTCGGCGACCTCGGTCCAGTGGGCCGCCTCGGGTTCGCGGGACGGCTCGCGGCGCGGGGGTACCACGCGGACGGTCTCGCTGGGCCGCCGGGACAGTACCGGGGCGCGGCGCACCTCGAAGCTCTGCCCCGGCCGGCCGTTGCTGGTGCCGAGCAGCTCCGCCGGGGCCGGTTCGGCGTGGTGCGCGGCGACGGCACCGCCGAGCCCGACCGCCTCGACGGATTCGAGCATCGGTGAGATGTGGTACGGCGGCTGTCCGGGTACCACGTCAACCAGCCGGCAGCGCAACCAGTGCGCGCGGACCGCGCCGATCGCCAGCGGCTCGTGCCGCGCGGGCAGCAGCAGGGTGACCTCGCCCGAGGAGTTGAACCCCTCGCTGGTGTCTTCGAGGATCCGCGCCTCCCGCCAGTCCGAGCCGTCCCAGCTCTGCCACATGCGCGGCGGCCGGCGCGGGTCGATGCCGGGGGCGTCCACGCCGCCGACGTTGACGTGCATGCGGATCAGGTTGCCGGCGAGGCTGCCCGCGAAGCCGAGGTACAGCGCGTCGCCGGGGCGCAGCGTCGGGAAGCACGGCACCATCGAGCCGCCCAGGCGCAGGCTCTCGCTGTGGTCCTCGTACCGGCCGCCGCCGCGGGACAGGCACGCGCTCAGCGCCGGCTGGACGAGGTGCAGCTCCTCGTCGGTCATGAAGACGATCTGCTCCTCGCCCTGTCCGCGTTCGGTGCCCACCTGGGTACCCGCGGCGATGCGGATCGGTTCCGGCGACGGTGCGGCGAGCGTGAACAGCAGGTCGGTGCGGGCCGGCGCGGCGGAGAACAGCTCGATGCCGACCAGTTCCAGGAACTTCACGTACAGCCGGTCGGGTACCTGGTTGACCCGGTACAGGATCATCTCGGTCATCCAGGCGAACAGCTCGATGAGCGCCACGCCCGGATCGGAGACGTTGTGGTCTGTCCACTCTGGACAGTACCGGGTGATCCGGCGCTTCGCCTCGTCGACGATGTCCTGGAAGCGCCGGTCGTCAAGGTTGGGTGCGGGCAGGCTCATGCCGGATCCTCAGTGCTCTTGGCGGGTATGCGCTGCGGTCCGCCATGAGACACCATGGCGCGGCAACTCTGGTTCACTGGCTGACGCTCGCTCACGGAGCCGGCTCCTCGTGCGGGATCACGTAGAACGGGAACACCAGGTTGCGGTGGTCGTTGGTGGCCCGCACGTGGTACTCGATGTCGATCTGGACGATCGCGTTGTCGTTGTCGTCGGGCCGGGCGGTGACGTTGTCCAGCGTGATGCGCGGTTCCCAGCGGGCCAGCGCCTCCCGCACGCTCTGCTCGATCAGGCCCAGCGTGTTCGGGTTGACCGGGGCGAACACCTGCTCCCACATGGAGCACCCGAAGTCCGGCCGCATCACCCGCTCGCCGGGCGCCGTGGTGAGGATCATCCGGATCGCCGCGTCGATCTCCTCGGACCCGCTGAACAACTGCACGCTGCCGCCCGGGGTGAGCCGCACCGGAAAGCTCCACCCCGAACCGATGAGGTCGCCCCGTGCCCCGTTCATGCGACGTACACGTCCTGCGAGCCGGCGGTGATGGCCGACGTCGGGGCGTCGGCCGGGTCGTTGCACGTGGCCACCTGGTCGCCCAGGCGGGCCATCGGCTTTCCGTTCACCAGTACCGTCGGCGAACCCATCATCACCCGACCCTGGTTCGTCGGCGGCTTCTGGAACGTCGACGGCGGCGGCGCGATGTGCGGCGGCATGTTCTGCGCGATGCTCCCCTGTACCGCCGCCTGCCGCCCGTTGACGTACACGTTGGTCGACAGGTTGCTGGTGAGCTGACCGGAGAACGGCAGCGGGGTGGGTGTCGGCACCGGACCGCCGGGTGACGGTACCAGCAGGATATGGACGTCGGTCCCGACGACCGGGTCGTTCTGGCGGGCGGCTGGTTGCGGCATGGTCTTCCCTTTAGTTGAGCCGGATCGGCTTGCCGGACAGCTTCAGCTCCGAGCGGGCCGAGATCTCGATCTGCGGCGCCTCGATGACCAGCTTCTGGGTCGCCTTGATCTCGATGGCTGCTCGCCGTTCAGCTTCGACTCGGACTTCTCCAGGTGCAGCGCGCTCTGCGCGTCGCCGAGGGTCAGGTCCACCGCGCTCTTCGGGTCGTCGGTGAGCACCACCCGGTGGTTCTTGCGGCTCGCCATCAGGTGCAGGGTGGTCTTGCCGCCCTGGGTCGCGTCCGGCTGCGGCGGCTTGTCCTTGCGGCTCCACAGGCCGCCCAGGATCATCGGCCGGGTCTTGTCGCCGAGCTCGAACCCGACCAGTACCTCGTCGCCGACCTCGGGGATCCACTGCAGGCCGCGCTGCACCCCGCCGCCCGGCGTGGCCACCCGGGCCCAGGTGCTCTCGTCGGAGTCGGACAGCGTCGGGTACTTCACCTTCACCCGGCCCAGCTTGTCGGTGTCGTCGTTGTTGGTCACCAGGCCGATGACCAGGCCGCCCCAGCCCCGTCGGCTCAGGTCGGCCGCGGCCGAGCCGAGCAGGTCGCTCATGTCCGCGGCTTCCTTGCCGCCGCACACGAACCGGACCGTGTACGGCTTGTCCGCGCCGTAGGTGTGCTCCACGCTGGTGACCCGGTAGTTGCCGGCCAGCCGCCGGCCGACCCGGTCCAGCGCCACCTCGTCGCCGGCGCCCAGCCACGGGTTGCCGGTCGCCTCGCCGCGCAGGATCACCGCGCCGCCGGTGGCGCGCAGCAGCAGCGACGCGGCGACCGCGTCGGCCTCCGCCTGGCTGTCCGCGGGGAACTGCCCGGCGAAGCGGGTCACCCGCCCGAACGCGTGCTTGGCCGCGTTCACCATGTCGTTCGCGGCCGGTGCGTCGGTACCCAGGTCGCCGTTCGTGGCCCGGCCGGTGACCGCCCGCTTGTCGACCGGGTTCCATGCCTTGACGACGACCTCGTCGCACATGTCCGAGGAGGCGAACCGGACGCTGAAGCGGCTCAGGTTCTCGCCCCAGCGCACCTGGTACGGCTTGGCCCGGCCGGCCGGCTTGTGCTTGAAGTAGAACTTCTTCTCCGAAACCCAGAAGTCGTACCCGATCCGCCCGCACAACCGCTTCAGGAAGGCGAAGTCGGTCTCCCCCGCCTGCAGCACGTACTCGTGCGTCTCGCGGACGGCGTCGATGTCGGTGTCCAGCCCGTACTCGCCGGCTATCTTCGCGGCGATGTCGGAGTCGGACATCTTCAGGAACGTGCGCGTCTTCGGCCCGCGGGCGAGGCGGTGGGTCAGGTCCAGCCCGGTCACCACCAGCTCGTGCCGGCCGGTGGTACCCGGTTCGATCGAGATCGCGGTGACCTCGCCGGAGGTGACCACCACGACGTCGTCCTCGGCGCGGAAGGCGATCTGGACGCGGGTACCGAGCCGGAACTTGTCCTGGTCGAACAGCTCGAAGTGCGGGTCGTCGAAGTGCAGCGCGAACGAGTCCGGCAGGTGCACCGACTCCTCGACGTGGATCAGCATCAGCCGCCCGTACAGCTCGGCCGCCATCGGGCTGCCGTCGACGGAGACGACCGCGGCGTCGAGCCGGCGTTGCTCAGGCACGGTGCCGCACTCCGGGCTCGGGCAGGATCAGCGCGGTACCCGGCGGGATCTCCAACGGGTCCACGATGCCGTTGGCTTCGGCGATCAGCCGCCACCGGGTGGCGTCCTGGTAGTGCAGCGCGGCCACCCGGTCCAGCGTCTCCCCCGGCAGCAACGTGTGTACCGTGTGCACGCTCGGCGTCGACGACGTCGGGTTCTGCAGCGGCAGTTCCGCCTCGTCCTTCCACTGCTTGAGCGACAGGTCGGCCTTGGCCCGCAACGGCGTACCGTCGCTGGCGAAGTAGGTGAACTTCAGCTGCAGCTTCTCGATGATGGCGCGGAACGAGTGCAGCTTGCCCCAGTGGAACTCGACCCACGGCGGCCGGGCCGAGTTGCGCGCCCGGTCGGCGCCCGGCAGGCCCGGGTCGGACTTCATCAGGTCGAGCAGCTTGGTCGTGTACTCGGTGACGTCGGTGCCTTCCCGCGTCGTATCGAACGTCAGGTTCAGCGACAGCGTGGCCGACTGACCGCCCTGGAACCGTAGCTCCGGCGCGTTGCGGCCCTTGCTCTGCCCGGCGTTCCACGAGTTCGACTTGCTGACCGTCAACTCCGACGGGTTGAACAGGCAGTCGATGCGGTCGCCGCGCTCGGTCTTCAGGTATGCCTTGGCCGGTCCGGTCATCAGAACACTCCCGCGTAGCGTCCGCCGCGCCGCTCGATCTGCCGGAGCAGCCGCTGCTCCAGGAGATCGGCGAGCCGGTCGATGTCCACTGTGGACGGTGGCGCCGCGCCGCCCGGGGTACCGTCGGCGTGGGCCACGGTACCGGCGGCGGCGTCCACGACCGAGCCGACCGCACCCATCGCGGCCGACGCACCGCCCATCGCGGCCGACGCCGCACCGCTGACCGCATCGCCGGCCGCGGTACCGACATCGGCGCCCGGCATCCCGGCACCGGGCCATCCCGCCCCGCCACCGGAGACGAACTCGCTGACCGCGCCGCCGGCGGCCGCGCCTACGTCGGGCAGCCCGCCGCCGACCGCGTCGCGCGCCTGACCGAGCGCGCCGGTGACCCGGCCCAGGCCGCCCACGGGCAGCTCGTCCACGATCCCGGCGCGGATCTCGTCGGCGCCGCCGGTGACCGCTCCGCCGAGCGATCCGGCGAACCGCCGCCCCAGCGCCAGCGCCGAGCGCTCGTCATCGTCGCCGCCGCCGTGCAGCCCCTCCAGCAGGAACCGCGGCCGGCTGACCGGGCGCCGCGCGTGGGTAAGCTCGTGCGCCACCACGCCGAGCAGCGGACCCGGCGCCGTACTCGGCGCGGCGGGCAGGTGCACGACCGAGCCGGTGGTGGCGCCGTGCGCACCGGCGGCCGCCAGCGCCTCCCGGGTCGCCGGGCCGGTGGTGTAGGTGGCCCGCTCGGCGCCGGTGACCGCGGCCACCAGCGGGCGCAATGGCGCCGGGAACGGGCGCGGGCTCTCCAGCGGGCGCGACGCGACCGCGGCCCGCCAGCGCGTCTCGGCGCTCGCCGGGCCGGCCGTCGCGCCACGGTTCGCCCCGGGCGCTGCGGCCGGGCGCATCCGTGGCGAGGTCGCGCGCCGCCGCGCGGCCGGGCCGGCGGCGAGGCTCTCCGCGGCGGCCACCGGGGTCGGCGGGGGCGGGGTCGGGATCAGCGCGGCGGACGGGTCGAAGCCGCCGGACGGCGCGGCCACCGGGCCGGCGCCCAGGACCCGGAGGTCGGCGACCTGGTACACGCCGAAGGTCTCGGGCCGTGGCATCCGCCTTCCGGGGGTACCGCTTGCCGCCGGCCGGCTCGACACCGGTTGCCCCGCAAGCGGTGTGGCCGCGACCGGCCCGCCGTCCACGGACCGGCCGAGCACCGACCGGCCGAGCACGGACGGGCGCACCACGGACGGGCGCACCACTGACCGGCCGGCGACCGACCGGCCCGACACCGGCCGTCCGGGTGCGGAGCCGCTGAACGGCGACGCGGCCTCCGCGATGGAGGCGGGCTGTCCGGCGGTCGCGAGCGTGGCGGCCGGTGCCGGCGCCGCGATCGTGGGCGCTGCTGCGATCGTCGGTGCCGCCGCGATCGTGGGCGCGGAACCGGCCGGGACCGCTGCGGGTACGAGGTCACCGGCCGCGCGGGCGAGCAACGCGGCGGCGAGCCGGCCGGGTGGCGCCGCCATCGGCATCGCCGCGCCGGCCGATGCCGGAGCCGGTGCCCGGTACGGCGTGACGAGCGCCGGCCGCCGCGCGAGAAGCGGCAACGGGCGCGGCGCGGGTCCGTCGATGATGCTCGGCCGCGCCAGCGCCGGTCCGGTTGCGCGCGAAGGGTCGGGGCCGGTCGGGGCGGCGCGCGCGTCGGCGACCGGGACCGCGGACCGTGCGCGCGCCTGCCTGCGCAGCATCAGGTGCCGGTGCGCCGTCCACCACCACAGCGGTCGCCGTACCGACATCGACGACAGGTCCAGCGGGCCGTGCAGGATCCGCGGCCGGGCTACCCCGGCCAGCGGCCGCTGGCGCGGCAGCAGACCGCGTCGCGGTTGCGGGATCCGCGGCCGCGCCACGGTGCGGCGGCGGATGTCACGAGGACTGGAATCCACAGTGGCAAACCTCCAGCTCCTCGACCGCGAGGTCCCGGGTGGCGGCGGCCAGCTTCGGGCCGGTCCACTTCACCGGGTATGCGTCGGCGAACTTCCAGGTGCGCACCGGCTTGCCGGCCGCGTCCATGAGCGTTACCGCGCCGTTCTTCGGCTCGATCTTGTTACCGGCACCGGTGAACCCGTCACCGGAGCTCTTCTGGAACCACGCGAACAGGTTGTCGGTGTCGGTGATGCCGCGCTTGAGCACCAGGTTCGGCCACTTCATCCGCCCGGGCAGCTTGTGCGTGTACTGGTTCTGGCCGCCCTCGGCCAGGTCCTCGACGTCGATCTGCACGGACAGCCCGGACACCTCGGTGAAGGCGCCGATGGTCATGCCGTCCACGGTGAAGACGAACTTCCCCGCGAAGGGCGGGTCCACCGTTCGGGAACTAGCCACCAACGACTCCTTGCCACGCGCGCTCGTTCAGGCTGGCGACCTCTTCGAGGAGCCGGATCCGGTCGCCGTGTTCGAGATCCAGCAGGGGGTCGAGGCCCCAGTGCAGGTGGTACGCCAGGTAGGCCAGCTCCTGCCAGATCTCGTCCACGGCGTAGCGTCCTAGCCCACCGCCAGCGACTCCTTGGGGAAAGGGCTGCCCGGTTCCACCTTTTCCAGGATGCTCGGGTCGCCGAAGTTGATGATGCGGTAGAAGTCCTGCAGGTACCCGAAGTCGCTGGCGAACAGCCCCTCGACCACCTTCGTGGTGACGGTGCGCAGGCTACCCAGCTCGGTGATCACACGGGCCAGCACGATCACGCTCGCGTACGCCTCGTTCTCCTTGACCCGCGGGTCGCGCAGCGGCTCGATCTCGTCCCGGGCACACGCCAGCCGCATGACACCCGTGCGGTGGAGTGTGCCCTCGTCGTCGACGTACCCCTTCGGCAGGGTGAAGGGGTACTCGGTGTGCAAGCTCATGCCCGTATCAGGCCTTCATGGGTGATGACGACCTTCTCGGTGGCCACCTCGTTGGAGCCGGCGTCGAAGTCGGCCCCGGTCCACTTGGACGGCCAGCCGTTCTCGAAGTTCCACCGGGCGACCTCCTCCATCTTGGAGTTCTTCGCCACGATCGAACCGTGCCGGCGCGCGGAGTCGATGTCGCCCTCGATGACCTGCTTGCGCCACTCCCACAGCGCCTTCGAGTCGTCGATGCGGCGCTCCATGGTGATGTCGGACCACTTCATCGCGCCGGGCACCTTACGGATGATCATCTTGCCGTCTTTGGTGGCTTCCTTGTACTCGATGGTCTCGGTCTCGGACTCGATCCCGGAGCACTTGCGGAAGCTACCCATCTCCACGCTGTCGACCTCCAGCACGAAGATGAAGCTCGGTGTCAAGTCAGGCATGTTCCCCTACTCCATTCACTCGGCGGTCGCCGCGCCGCCCTGCCACTGACTGATGCGGAAGATCACGAACTCGGCCGGCTTCACCGGCGCTATCCCGATGTCGACCACCAGCTTGCCCTCGTCGACCGAGTTGGCCGGGTTGTTGGTCTCGTCGCAGAGGATGAAGAACGCCTGGTCCGGCGTTGCGCCGACGAGCGCACCCTGCATCCACAGGCCGCGCAGGAACGCGGCGACGGTACGCCGTACCCGGGCCCACAGGTCCGTGTCGTTGGGCTCGAAGACGACCCACTGGGTACCGCGCCGGATCGACTCCTCGACGAAGATGAACAGCCGCCGCACGTTGATGTACCGCCAGCTCTGGTCCATCCGGGCCAGCGTGCGCGCGCCCCAGATGCGGATCCCGTTGGCACCGAAGGACCGGATGCAGTTGACCTGCTCCGGGTTCAGCAACGACTGCTCGCCGGTGGTGACGTCGGACTCCAGCCGGGCCACGCCACGGACGATCTCGTTGGCCGGCGCCTTCCACACCCCGCGTACCGCGTCGGTGCGCGCCCACACGCCCGCCACGTGCCCCGACGGCGGTACCGTGATGAACCGCTCGCCGTTGGTGGAACCGTTGGTGGCCAAGGGGTTCGCCACCACGAGGTGCGGGTAGTACGCGGCACCGAACGCGCTGTCCTTGCCGAGCGCGGTGCGCCACTCCAGGGCGCTCTGCGCGTTGAGGCCGGGCGGGGCGTCGAGGATCGCCATGCGGGTACCGCTCGCCTCGCACCAGTCCACCAGCCGGCCCTGGGCGGCGAGGTACATGTCCTCGTCGAGCGAGCCGTCCTCGCGGGTGGCCACGGTGATGAGGTCGGGTACCGCCACCATCGTCACGTCGTCGGCGATCGCCAGGCCCTGGTACCCGGTCCGCTCGATCTCCGACCCCTCCATCTGCTGCGGCGTGGCCTTGACCACGGTGGCGCCGCGCTTGGGCTTGACCGGGTAGGTACCGGCGGCCGGCGTGCGCTCGGCCAGCGACATCCCGGGCGCGGACTGCACCTGCACGCGGATGAGCTTGGAGCGTTCGTTGACCACCCGGTCGACGCCGCGCGCGCCGCGGCCGATGGTCAGGCCGGGGTACTCCTCGCGGACCGCACCGTCCTGCACGATCTTCAGGGTGAACTCCTGGGGCGGCGGCTCCTGCCCTTCGGCCGGCGGCGGCGGGCCCTCGATGACCACGTCGACCGCGGTGTCCGGCTCCAGCCCTTCGACGACGAGGCTCTCCACCTCCTTGCGCCCGGCCGACGGCAGCGCGCGCTGCGGCAGCGCGCCGTCACCGGCGCCCGACGGGATGCGCACGATGAAGCAGAGGCTGCCACCGTTCTCGAAGTACCCCTTGACCGCGTGCGGCAGCATCGCACCCTTGGCGAACCCACCGTAGATCCGCTCGTACTGCGGCCAGCTGGTGACCAGTTGCGGCTTCACGCCCTCGGGGTCGGACGGGTCACCCGCGTCCGCGTTGTAGGTCCGGGTGAAGCCCACGAACGCCGCCACTGCCGTGCCCACCCCCTGCAGGGGCATGGATCCGCTCGGCCTCTCCTCTACGTAGACGCCCGGGGCTCCGTACGTCGCCGCCATGGATCGCTCCTTGTCCTACGCGCTCGCATCCTGTTGCGAGATCGCGGTTGATTGTCGGCCTGTTGGGTACGTGATGACTGGCGCGACCATGCGCTGGCTGTCCAAGGGCGCACAGGGCCCACCAGGCCCGATCCGGACCACGGCAATACCGCAACGACCCCCCAGCCGTACGATCAAACCGCCCCCAACGTACCGATGGTGCTGCTGGCTCAGCCGGCCAGCGTCTGCGCTACGACCTCTGGTTCCCCCCGTCGGCGCACATCCTAGATGTGCCGCGCAAACCCCCTGGTCCGACCGCCAGAGTAAGAGGATGGCGTTTGCCCAGGATCAAGTCAAGGCGCTGAATGGCCACATATGCGCGCCCTGCCGGGCGTGCGGCCTCAGTAGTCGCCGGGACCGCGGCGGCGGCGCCCGCGGCCGACGAGCATGCCGATCAGCACGCCGGCGCCGACCAGGATCACCACGATGACGCAGCACAACAGCCCGAGGCCGCGGAAGATGCTGAACCCGATGCTGCGCCGTGCCTCGACGAGGCCGTGCGCCCAGGCCGGGCTCTCCACGAGAGCGCCGGCAAGCGCCGCTCCGCCGACCACGGTCAGGTACCGCCACAGACGCTTGCTCATGGCGCCATGGTAGGTCGCGCGCGCTCGTCCAATGTGGACAGTTAGATCTTGGACACCGGGTACCCGCGGGCGAATTGCGGCACTCGTGGCGGTGTCACTTGCACCATGCATGTGGCACCGCCGCACGTGTCCGATACTGACCGTTTGTGCCGTTGCCCGGTCGCGGAGCCATTGAAATACTTGTCCGCAGCCCAGCCATGACGCGCGGTAACCAAAGACCGCGAGACCGCGCCGACCACAACCGGGGGCGAGGGGGCGCGGATGCCAGGCCAGACCAGGGCCAGCACCCCGGCGTCTACAGGCGACCGGACGCTGCGCTCCGCCGGTGGTGCACCGGTAGCCGCCCGGCGACTGCTGCGCCTCGCCCAGGGGCTGACCGCCGCCCTCGTCCGCCGGCACCGGCGCGCCGGCACGCACGGCGGGCTGTGCCCCGAGGCGGTACGCGTCGAGGCCGACGGGCAGGTCACGCTCCTCGACGGGTACCGGCCGGCCACCGACCGCGCGCCCTACGCCGCTCCGGAACAGAGCGGCCGGCTGTCCCGCGACGTCGACGAGCGCGCCGACCTGTACGCGCTGGGCGTGATCCTGTACGAGCTGGCCACCGGCGAGCTGCCGTTCGGCACCGCCCGGCCGGCCGAACTGGTCCGGGCGCAGCTGTCCGGTACCGCACCGGCGGCGGCCGGCACGGTACCGCCCGGGGTCGCCGGGCTCGTGGCCACGCTGCTCGCCACCCTGCCGGAGGACCGGTACCAGAGCGCCCACGGGGTACTGGCCGACCTGCGCCGCTGCGCCGACGAGCTGGCCGCGACCGGTACCGTCGAAGGGTTTGCGATCGGGCCCGCGGACGTGCCGAACCGGCTGACCTTCACCGGCCGCCTGTACGGCCGGCGCGGCCGGCTCACCCAGCTCCTCGCGGCGCGCGAGCGGGTGGCCCGCGGCGGCGGCGCGGAGCTCGTCGCGGTCAGCGCCGACCCGGGCCTGGGCAAGAGCGCGCTGCTCGGCGCGTTCGCCGACACGGTCGTCCTGGACGGCGGCTGGGTGGCCCGCACCGCGTTCGGCGCCAGCGACGCCGCGCCCTACGCGGCGCTGGCCCGGCTGCTGACCGACCTCGCCGAGCACCTGGTGATGCGCTGCGGTGGCCAGCTCGACGCGTGGCGCGAACGGCTGACCGCCGAACTCGGCGGCGCCGCCGGGGTACTGGTCTCGATCAGCCCGGCGCTCGCGCCACTGTGCGGAACCGGTACCGCGGCGGTGTCCGGCCGGCGGGCGCGGGCACTGCTGCGGCTGGGGGTACGGCGGCTGCTGTCCGCCGTCTGCACCGCCGAGGCACCCGTCGTCCTCGTGCTCGACGACCTGCACCGGGCCGACCCGGCAAGCGTCGAGCTGCTGCGGTACGTGCTGTCCGACCCGGAGACCACCGGCCTGCTGATGGTGGCGGCGCTGCGGCCGAAGGAGGTACCCGAGCCGGTCGCCGCGCTGCTGCGCGAACAGGCCACCGGCCGGTCCACCGGTACCCTGTCGCTGCGGCCGCTGCCGGACACCGCGCTGACCGAGCTGCTCGCCGACACCCTGCGCGCCCGCCAGCAGCAGGCCGCGGACCTGGCCCGGGTGGTGGCCGACAAGACCGGATCCCGGCCGCTGGCCGTCGCCGAGTTCCTCCGCGACCTGCGCGACCAGCGGCTGCTCACCTTCGACGAACCGGCCGGGGTCTGGCAGTGGGACCGGATGGACCTGGTCGAGGCCAAGCCGGTGCACGACGTGCTGCCGGCCGCCCAGCACCGGCTGGGCGCGCTGCCCGCCCGGCTGCTGCGGATGCTGCAGATGGCCGCGGTCCTGGGCGACCGGATCGACACGCGGGTTCTCGGTACGGTCACCGGAGCCACGCCGGAGAGCCTGCTCGAACTGCTGCACGCGGCGGTCCGCGAAGGGCTGCTGGTGACGGCGCCGGGCACCGGGCGGTACCGGTGGCCGCACGAGGTGGTCCGCCGGGCGGTGCGGGCCACGCTGCGGGAGACCGAACGTGCGGAGCTGACCGCGGCGGTCGGCCGGCTGCTCCTCGCCGACCCCGCCGCCGACCCGCACCTTGTCGTCGAGCTGTGCGCCGGCGGGCCGGGCGGCTCGGTCGCCGACCGCGCACAGCTGGCCGGCCGCGCGCTCGCGGCCGGACGGCAGGCGTACCAGGTGGGCGCCGTCGAGGTCGCCCGGGACCGGATGCGCGTGGCGGTCGGGCTGCTGCCGCCCAGCGGCTGGGCGCGGCGGGGGCCGCTGGCTTATGCGGTACACCTGCATGCGGCGCGGACCGCGCGGGCCGCGGACGACGCCGCGCGCGCCGACGAGCTGCTCGACCTGGCCGGCGGCTACGCGGCCGACGACCTCGCCCGCGCCGAGGTGCTCGCCCTGCGCGCGCGCTGGCGGCGCGCCGACGGTCAACCTGCCTTGGCCGGTACCGCGACCCGCCAGGCCCTCGGACTGTTGGGCCTGGACCTGCCCGCGGAGCCGGCGCGCTGGCGGCTCGCGGCCCGCGCGGCGGCGTCCGCGCTGATCCGGCAGCTGGCCGACGTCGACGTCGCCGAGTTCGCCCGCGGGCTGACCGCCACCGATCCGCGCGCGGTCCTGGCGCTGGACGTGATCGCCGATGCGATGACCCTCGACGAGCCGGACGACGACTGGGCGGCGCTGCTCGCCGCGACCGGCGTGCGGCTGGCCTTCGACTTCGGGCCGACCCCGGCGGCGGCGCTGGCGTTCGCCGGGCACGCCGCGGCGCTGGCCCGGCGGGTCGGGTACCGCGACGGGCCGGAGAGCGCCAGCGCCGCCGGGGCCGCCCGGATCGCGCTCGCGCTGGTGGACAGCTGCCCGGCGCCGGGGTACGCCGCCCGCGTGGCGCCGGTCGTCGCGCTGGTGCGGGCGCTGTGGTACGAGGCGGAGCTGCGCCCGCTCACCCACCTCGACCAGGGGTACCGCAGCGGAATCGAGGACGGCGAGCCGATCCCGGCCCTGGACAACCTGCTGCTGTCGATCGCGCACCGGTTCGTCCTGGGTACCCCGCTCGGCGCGCTCGGTGACGAGGTCGAGACGCTGGCCCGGCTGTCCGAGCGGTACGGCGTGCCGGACCGGCTCGCGGTACCGGTCCGGGCGCTCGCCGCGGTGCTCAGCCGGCTGGCCGGCGAGCCGGTCGAGCTGACCCTGCCCGCCGACCTGCCACCGGTCGCGCGGGCGGTCATCGTGATGACGGCCGGCCTGCTCGGCGACCATGCGCTGGTCCGGTCGGCGGCACCCGGCGCCGACGACGGCAGCTTCCTGTCCGCGGTGACCGCGGTGTACCACGCCCTCGCGCTCGCGGCCGAGTACCCGGACGCGGGCGCACCGCGACAGGAGGCCATCCTCGCCGAGCTGGCCGCGCGCCAGGCGCTGGTCGACGAGTGGGCGCACCGCGGGCCGGCCGCCTTCGACGGGTACGCCGCGCTGCTCGCCGGCGTCCGCGCCCAGCTGGCCGGCGACGCGGACGAGGCGGCCGCCCGGTACGCACGGGCCGTGGACAGCGCCCGCAAGCAGTCGCTGGGGTGTGTCGAGGCGCTCGCCGCGGAGCTGGGCGGGCGGCACGCGCTGGCGTGCGCGCAGACCGGTACCGCGGTGGCCTACCTGCGGCGGGCGCGCGACTGCTACCAGCGCTGGCGGGCACCGGCCCTGGTCGCGCACGTGGACCGGACGCTGGCCGCGGTGCCGACCCGGCCGCACCGCACCTTCGACCAGCTCGACCTGCTGGCGATCGTGCGGGCGTTCCAGGCGATCGCCGGCGAGCTGAGCGTGGACCGGCTCGTGGTGACCCTGCTGACGCTGCTCATCGAGCACACCCACGCCGAGCGCGGCGCACTGCTGCTGCCGCGCGAGGCAGGGCTGGCCGTCGTGGCGGCCGCCCGCGCCGAACGGGGCGGGGTCACCGTGGTCACCGACCCGCGCCAGCTCGGCACGGAACAGGTACCCGAGACCGTCGTCGACTACGTCCTGCGCCGCCGGCAACCGGTCGGTGGCAAGCCCGCCGAGCTGCCCGGTCGGCTGTCCAGCGACCGGTACCTGCGCGAGCAGCCGCCCGCCGCCCTGCTGTGCACCCCGATCCTGCGCGACGGCCGGCTCATGGCGCTGCTGTACCTGGAGCACCACCACCTGTCCACCTGGTTCGGTGCCGAACACCTGGACCTGCTCGACGTGCTCTGCGCGCAGGCCGGGATCGAGCATGCACGCCCGGCTGCTGGAGGCCAACCAGGTGCTCGACGCCGCCTTCGACCGGCTGCCGGTGGGCCTGATCCTGCTCGGGCCGGACCTGACGGTGCGCCGGGCGTCGCCGCGCGCGGTTGCCGTCACCGGCCTGCCGATCCATCCGGGTACCCCGCTGGTCGACCTGTTCGACGTGCTGACCCCGACCGACGCGGACGGCCTGCCGTACCGGCTCGAACCCGGCTTCGCGAGGGTCGGCGAGCACAGCGAACCGATCCACCGCGACGTGCTGATCATCCTGCCGGACGGGCAGCGGCAGCGGGTGCACACCTCGGCCATCCCGCTGCGCAACGACAGCGACGAGCTGATCGGCGTGACGCTGCTGGTCTCGCCCGCGTCCGGCCCGCCAGCGACGGGCTGGCCGGCGCCGGGCTCAGGGACGCCGGCCCACGCCGACTAGGATCTCCCGGCGGTCGGCGTCGTCGTCCTCGGGTACCGGTCGCCACGACGTCACCCAGGTGATCCCGGGTTCGACGATCTCGAAGCCGGTGAACAGCCGCTCGATCTCGCTGCGCGAGCGCAGGAACAGCGGGGTGGACGTGCCGCGGTAGAGCTGGCCGACGCTGTCCGCCTCGTCGGGCAGCTCCTCGGGGGTACCGTGCGAGATCACGATGTAGCTGCCGGGTACCAGTCGCTCGCGCAGCCGCGCGACGATGGCCCAGGGGTCGGCGTCGTCCGGTATGAAGTGCAGGATCGCGATCAGCAGGACGGCCACCGGCTGGCCGAAGTCGAGCAGCTTGACCAGGCGCGGGTCGGCGAGTATCTCGTCCGGCCGGCGCAGGTCGCCGGCGATCGCGGTGGCCGACGGGTTGTCCCGCAGCAGCGCCTGCCCGTGTGCCACGGCGACCGGGTCGACGTCGACGTACACGACCCGCGACTGCGGTGCGACCGCCTGCGCCACCTCGTGCACGGCACCCACGGTCGGGATACCCGAGCCGACGTCCAGGAACTGGCGGATCCCGGCCTCGACGCAGAACCGCACGGCACGGCGCAGGAACGCGCGGTTCGCGTGGGCGATCAGGGAGCTGCCGGGCAGCATCGCCTCGACCTTCTCCACCATCTCCCGGTCCACGGCGAAGTTGTGCGAACCGCCCAGCGCGTAGTCGTACATGCGGGCGGCGTTGGGGCGGTTCAGGTCGATGCCTTCGGGTGCCCAGGACGGCCGTTCCATCAGGCCATCATGTCAGAGCGGTACGGCACGGTCACCGCCCGCGAGAAGTACCCCCGAGGGTCGCATTGACGTTCGTGGGTCGATAGGGTGTCCGGGTTCGTGCCCGCAAACGTTGTCTTTTCACGACCCCCTTCCCCCGGGTCGGGATTGGAAAGCCCGATGCGACGGCTCCTCCCCCTGTTCGTCCTGTGCGGCGCGCTCGCCGCGTCCGGCGGCTGCGCCGCGTCGGCCGGCACCGGTACCCCCAACTGGGTCCAACCGGTGGCCGCCGACGCCTCGGCAGCGCCTTCGGACCCGGCGAACCCGGCCGACCCCTCGGCGGGATCCAGCCCGTCGACGCCGGCCAGCCCGTCGGCCACGCCGCAGTCGACCGCCCCGTCGAAGAAGAACCCTCCCCCGCCGGCCGGCTCCGGTCTGGTACAGCAGTTGCTGGCTCAGGTCAACCAGTTGCGCGCGCAGAACGGGCTGCCGCCGTACAAGCTGAGCAGCGGCCTGATCGCCAGCGCCCATCTGCACAACGTGACGATGATGCCGCCGTCGACCTGCGGTCTCTCGCACCGCTGCCCCGGCGAGGCCGACCTCGGGCCGCGCATCGCGGCGCAGGGCGTCAAGTGGCGCTCGGCCGGCGAGAACATCGGCGAGGAAGGGCCGGTCGGCAACAACCAGACGGCGATCCTCAACGCCGCCAAGGACCTGACGATGGCGATGTACAAGGAGAAGGCACCCAACGACGGCCACCGCCGCAACATTCTCAGCCGCGGCTTCACGCTCATCGGGATCGACGTCGTGCGGGACTCGAAGGGTACCGTCTGGTTGACCCAGGACTTCGCCAGCACCTGACGCTCAACGCGCAGAAAGGGGCCGGCGCGGTTGCGCCGGCCCCTTCCGTCTGCCTTGCGGTCAGGCCAGTTGCCTTGCGGTCAGGCCAGTTCCAGCCAGTCGACGTTCGGGCCGCCGGCCGCAACCGTTGCGGTGGCCCGGATGGTGTTGCTGCCGGCCTTCAGGTTCACCGTGACCGAGGCGGTCGACCAGGTGTTCCAGGAACCGGTACCGGGGAAGTTCACCGTCACCGGCGCGCCGCCGTTGACGCTGATGCTCATCGGCCGGTTCGCCGTGGTGCCGTTGGCGTACCGGATGGTGATCCGTGCGCTGCCGGCCGCCGTCCGGGTCACCGTCCACTCGACGAAGCTACCGGCGACGTTGGCGTAGTCGACGAACCCGGTACCGGTGAACCCGGTGTGGTTGGTCGCCACGGTGGCCTGGGACAGCTTCGCGTTCTCCGCCTCGAAGTGGTTCGACGGCGGAGGCGGCGGCGAGCCACCGGCGGCGAACGCGGCGACGCCGTTGGGGGTACCCAGACCGGTCGGGCCGTCGAACCCGGTGCCCGCGTGGCACAGGTAGGCCGGGCTGCACGAACCGTTGCTGCCCGACGTCACGTCGAACAGGTTCCCGGTGTGCGCGTACGGGTAGCTGGCCGGGGTGGTGTTCGATGCCGGGGTACCGGCCAGCGCGTACACGCTGGCGATGATCGGCGACGAGGCGCTGGTACCGCCGAAGACCGACCAGCCGTTGCCGCCGAAGGTGAGGAACACCGCCACACCGGTCGCCGGGTCGGCCACCGCGGACACGTCCGCGACGGTCCTACGCGCGCAGCCGGTGTCGTGCTGCCAGCTCGGCTTGGGCGACTGCGCGGCGCAGCCCGAACCGGCGCCGTTCCAGGCGGTCTCGGTCCAGCCGCGGGCGTTGCTGGAACGGCGCAGCGAGGTGCCGCCGACCGCGGTCACGAACCGGGAGCTGGCCGGGTGGATGACGCCGAAGCCGCCGTCGCCGCTGCTGGCGGTGATGGCCACGCCCGGCTTGTTGAGGTGCTGCTGGTCGAACGTGTCCTGGCCGGGCGACTCCGAGCCGCCCCAACTGTTCGAGATGTACCTGGCGCCCATCTTGGCCGCCGTGTCGATGGCGGTGAACAGCGAGTTGTCCGGGCCGTTCGACTCGACCAGCAGGATCTTGCACATGGGGCAGACCGCGGAGACCATGTCGACGTCCAGCGAGATCTCACCGGCCCAGCCGGCGTCCGCCTTGGGTAGCGGACTCGCGGCGCCGGTCTGGTTCACCTTGCGGAAGCAGCCGTTGGCCGTGGTACACGGCGGAAGGCCGAACTGGGACCGGTACGTCGCGAGGTCGGACTCGGCCTTGGGGTCGTCGAACGCGTCGACGATGGCGACCGTCGCGCCGGCACCCGCGGTGGCCGACGGCAGCTTGTACGCGTTCTGCAGGTCGGCGGGGCCGAGGCCGGCGGGGTTGGCCTGGGCGGCCACGAACGCCTGCACCGTGTCCGTCTGCACCTCCGCGAAGCAGGTGAAGTGGCCGGGTGTGGTCGGCATGGCGGAACAGGTGTGCCGGGTGGGGTGGGCAGCCTGCGGGGCCGTCTTCAGGGCGGGCGCCTGGGCGGCCATGGCCACGCCGCCGAGACCGACGAGCCCGAGGGTCGTCACGGCGACGAGGGCGACTGCTGTTCTGCGGGGCAAGAGGTACCTCCGGAGCAGGGCTGTGTGTGCGGTGGACCCCCCAATTCCGGACGGCTGCGCCCGGCCACCGGAGACAGCCAAAATCGACGCATAGACAATTGTCAAGTCCCCCAAGGCGCTTTCGACGCAGCGTCAGTCGCCGAACGCTAGTCGTAGTGCTGGAAGCGCGGCCACAGCCCGTGTCACGGCGCGGTCGGGTTCCGGCATACGGCAACGGGGGCGCCCTGCTCCTCGTTGTCGACGCCGACGCCGTTGTCCAGAGTCCGGCGGCGGACCGAAGCGGTGCAGCTCGTTGTGTCCACTGTAGACGGTCGGCAGCCCGTGGCGCGGGCCGTACCGGTCCAGCGCGCCAGCATCGGCGTCAACGGCGGCTGGTCGACGTACCCCACGCCGGATGTGGCCGCCAGTACCGCGAGCGCCAGCGCACCGACCGGCTTCCCGGCGAGCCGGGGCATGGCGGTCAGGCCGTCACGCGGTAGTGCAGGTGCACCACGCCGCTGCCGAAGCGGCGTTCGTCGAGCAGTTCGAGCCCGATGCGTACCCCGTCGGGCAGCGCCCGGGTGCCGCCGCCGACCGCGATCGGGTGCAGGAACAGGTGGCACTCGTCGACCAGGCCGGCCCGCAGCGCCTGGGCGGCCAGGTGCGGGCCGCCGATCGAGAGGTCCCGGTCGGCGGCCGCCGTCATCGCCCGTACCGCGTCCGGGTCGAAGGCCGGCTCGATCCGGGTGCGGGCGCTGGCGACCGAGTCCAGCGTCGTCGAGTACACCACCTTGTCGGCGGCCTGCCAGACCTGCGCGAAGTCGCGCACCACCGGCGACGGGTCGGCGAGCATCTCCGGGCTCTCCCAGGCGGCCATCGTCTGGTACATCCGGCGGCCGTAAAGATAGGTGCCGACCGGGCGCTCCAGGTCGTTGACGAACGCGTGCACCTCTTCATCCGGTGCGGCCCAGTCGAACGAGCCGTCGGCGTCCACGGTGTACCCGTCCAGCGACGCGATCATCGAGTAGATGAGCCTGGCCACGACGCAACGGTACCCGCGCCCGGATGCGGCCGCGGGTACCGTTGCGTCGGCGGTCAGGTGGTGCTGTCCCGGGCCGCCTGCCGGGTCTGGTACGCCGCGTCCTGGGCCGACGCCCTGGCCTCGTCGGTGGTCGTCTGCGCCGCGTCCCGGGCGGTCTCCTTGACCTGCTGCGCGGCCTGCTGGGCGGAGCCGGTCACCTCCTGCCGTACCTGCTGCGCCGACTCGGTCAGCGGTTCGCGCACCTTGTCGACCAGGTCGCCGGCGTTCTCCTGCACCGTCTGGCCGGCCCGCCGTTCCAGGTCGGTCGCCGGCAGCAGCGAGGCGGCCAGCAGCCCGGCGCCGAACGCGATCAGGCCGGCCGCGATCGGGTTGCCCTGCGCCTGCCGTACCACCGCCCGCGGCGCCTGCCGCGCACTGTCCGCCACGTCCGAAGCCTTGTCCGCCACACCGGAGGCGACGTCGGATGCCGTACCGGCCGCGTCGCGAGACGCGCCCATCACCTTCTCGCTCACGCCACGCGCCCTTTCCTTGACCCCGACCCACCGCCGCCGGGCGACCCGGGTGGGTACCGTGCGGTCGGCCAGCCGGTCGACGTTGCGCGCCAGGTCCGACCTGGTCGCCTCGATCTCGTTCCTTATCCGGTCGGGTTCTTCAGCCATTGCGCGTCCTCCTTCAGCGTCTCGACGGTCTGCCGCGGTACCGGGGAGACCGCGCGCAGCCGCTGGCGCCCGGTCACGTACAGCACCGCGCCGGCGACCGCCCACACCACGGCGACGAGGAGGGCGGCCCAGCCCGGATCCATGACGTTGCTCAGCCCGGCCACGACGGCGAGGGTGAGCAGCAGCGCCACCATGTACCCGGCGAAGCCGGCCGCGCCGAGCATCCCGGCCGCCCGGCTGGCCTTGCGCGCCTCCTGGCGCACCTCGGCCTTGGCCAGTTCGATCTCCTGGCGGAACAGCGTCGACAGGTCGTCGCTGATCTCGCTGATGAGCTGGCCGACGGAGGATTCCTGCGGCTGTTGCGCGGCGGTCATTGCGGCACCGCCGAGGGTGGCGTGGGAGGCGGCTGCCACGGGTTCGGCGGTGTCACCGGTGCCGGCGGTGTCACCGGTGCGGGCGGCGTCGCGGGTACCTGCTCGGTCACGGGTACCGGCGTGCCGGTGCCGGTCGCGAGGTACTCGGTCGATCCGCCGGCGTATCCGGTGCCGGCGGCCCGCGCGCGATCCGGTCCGGTGGCGTTCAGCACGCCCTTGCCGAGCCGGCCGACCACGAACCCGGCGACCGCGGCGGACATCAGGAAGGTACCGGGGCGGCGCCGGGCGAAGTCCTGCACCTCCGCCAGTACCCCTTCGGGTCCGCGGTCGGCCAGGTGGTCGGCGAGCTGGCGGCTGCTGTGCGCGACCCGGGACACCACGGTACGGGCCGGCGAGTCCTTGCGGTCGTAGGCCATCTCGTCGAGCTCGTCGGCGAGCCGGCGGATGCTCTCGACGAGCCGGTCGTTCTGCGCGTGCGCCTGACTCGTGACACTGTCCCGGACGTCCGCCGCGACGCCGCGCGCCTGGGCGGCCACCTCGCCGCTGACCTGGCGGGTCTGCTCCCTGGCCGTCTGCGTCACGTTGCGGGCGGCCTGGCCGGCCGCCTCGGTGGCCTGGCCGGCGGTCTGCCGGACCGGGCCGGGTTGGTCCGGGGCGCGCGCCCCGCTCTGCACCTCGTCCACGATGACCTCCGTCGGGGTTGGGTTCCTCCAGGACGGAGCTACCCACCGCGTTCCGGACCACACCGTGCGTCTCATGAATGGCACAGTGGTCCGGTGCGCGACTTCCTGATCGACCTGTTCGGCCTGTCCGGCCGCACCGCCCTGGTCACCGGCGCCAGCTCCGGGATCGGCCGGGAGATCGCTGAAGGGCTGGCCCGAGCCGGTGCCCGCGTCGTGCTCGCCGGGCGCGACGCCGACCGGCTGCGCGAGGCGGCGGAGGGCATCCAGCGGGCCGGCGGCACCGCCGAGTGGGCCGCCGCCGACCTCGGCGACCGGTCCGCGGTGGCCCGGCTGGCCGAGGCGGTACCCGAGCCCGACATCCTCGTCAACTCCGCCGCCGTCAACATCCGCCCGCCGCTGCCCGAGCTGACCACGGCGCAGTGGGACGAGACGATCGCGGTGAACCTCACCGCGCCGTTCCTGCTCGGCCAGCGCTTCGGCCCGGCGATGGCGGCGCGTGGCTGGGGTCGCATCATCCACCTCCTGTCGCAGCAGGCGGTCCGGGCGTACGGCAACAGCGGCGCCTACGGTGCGGCCAAGGCCGGACTGGCCGGCCTGACAAGGTCACAGGCCGAGGCGTGGTCGGCGCACGGCGTCTGCGTCAACGCGATCGCGCCGGGCATCGTGCGCACCCCGATGACCAGTGCGCTGGCCGCCGATCCGCACCGCTGGGCGCAGCTCGCCGGCCGCACCATGGTCGGCCGCACCAGCGAGGTCGCCGACTTCACCGGCGTGGCGGTGTTCCTCGCCAGCCGCGCGGCGGACTACATCACCGGCCAGACGATTTTCGTGGACGGTGGATTCTCGGTCGCTTGACGTAAGGCGACAGCGGGGTCGAGGTACATCCGGGCGACCAGCGTCACCCACTGGTACACCGCGTCCTCGCCGGGCGCGAGCGGACCGGGGCGGAAGTGCGGCGAGGACAACCCCCGCTGTACCGACTCGCAGGCGGCCCAGTCCTCCCGGTTCGTGATGTCCCAGAACTCCACCGCGTACGCCGGATCCGTTACCCCGTCGGGGAAGTACCAGTCGCACTCGATCCGGGTGCGGCCCGGCGCGACGGGTTCCAGGCGGTGCGTCATCACGTAGTCCGGATGCGCGGAGATGAGCAGGTTCGGCAACAGCCCGAGGTAGCGGACGGTGCCGCGCGGCGCACCGTCGATGAACCGTCCCGCGCAGGCGCCCGACAGCGACATCGTCTCGGCATGCTCGCGCAGGTCCATCGCGCCGCCGACCCAGGCGCCGGGCAGGTTCCAGTTGTCGCCGGAGTTGGGCGGGGACACCTTGCACAGCTCCGGATGGATCAGCGGGCAGTGGTAGCACTCGTGGTAGTTCTCGACGACGACCTTCCAGTTCGCCGCGATCTCGTAGGTGTGCCGGGCGCCGTGGACCAGCGAGGCGGGGTGGTACGGCTCGACCAGACCGGCGAGGCCGCCGAGGTAGGCGGGCAGCGGCGGCGCGGTGCCGGTGGCGTTGACGAAGACCCAGCCCTGCCAGACCTCGACGGGTACCTCGACCAGGCCGTGGTCGGACGCGTCCAGGTCGGTCGGCATCCGGGGTGCCGCGGCGAGGGCACCGTCGAGGCGGTAGGACCAGCCGTGGTACGGGCAGACGATGGCGCCTCTGGTCGCGGTACCCCCGTCGGGCAGCAGCTCGTGACCACGGTGCCGGCACACGTTCGCGAACCCGCGCAACCGTTGCCCCGCGGCCGTCAGCAGCACGCCCACGTCTCCCGCGGTGACGCCGCGCTGGGTCGTCCCATGGGCGAGCAGGTCGTCGCGGCGGCCCAGGCACGTCCACGCGGCGGCGAACAGGTGCCGCCGTTCCCAGGCCAGCACCTCCGGCGACGTGTACGCCGCGCCGGGCAGCATCCGCGAGGTGCCGAAGGGGGCGAGGGCGGCGGCCAGGTCGGCTGCCGGCAGGGGTGGCGGCATGCGGCCAGCTTAGGCCAGCTCCAGCAGTGGGAAGGCGCGGTGCCGGCGGGGCGGTACGAGGAAGTTCTGCCGGCGGGTGGCGGTCAGGAAGCGCTCCAGGTCGGCCGGCGGGTGGTCGCGGCGCAGGGCGACGAAGTGGTCGGCGTCGGGGACGAACACGGCGAAATGCAGTTTGGGCGCGACCGCGCCGCCGGGTACGTCCATCGCGTCCAGGCCCGGTCCGTCGATGCGCTCGTGCAGCGGTACCGCACCGGGCGCCCGGGGTACCGGCACGTCGCGGAACAGGCACCGCACCCGCTCGGTGAACCCGGCGTCCTCGTAGAACGCGGGCAGGTCGAGCAGCGTGTGCGCGAGGTGCTGTACCGCACCCTCGTCGAAGTAGTCGCCGGCCTGTGCGGTGGTCGCGGCGCGCCGGAAGGTGACCGCCGGTGCCGTGGTACCCGGCTCGGGCTGGTTGTCCAGCAGCCCCATCCAGGTCGGCGAGCGCGGGTTGAGCCGCTCGGCGTAGCGCAGCCCGTGCCGCACCGCGAGCGCCGCCGGTAACCCGGGCTGGGTGAACGCCACCCGGCCGGAGGTGAAGCGCACCGGCAGCCGCGGCGAGTCCACCGGGTACCCGGCGAGGCGGTCGCTGCCGGTGAACCAGGCCAGCACGTCGGCGAGGTGGTCGGGTACGTCGCTGCGCAGGGTGAGCAGCAGTTCGTTGGTCTCGACGAGTACCCGGGTGTCCGCCGTGGCGGGCTGTGCCTCGGCGAGCACGAAGCGCCTGGTGTCGGCGAGGCGCCGCGGCACGTACAGGTCGAACAGGCCGCGCGGCAGCCGGCGGAAGTACGGCAGCCCGTAGGCGACGTGCAGGAAGAGGCCGCCGGGCCGCCACGGGTACGCCGCCTCGACGGTGGCCAGGGCGTCGGCGAGGCGCTGCTGGTCCTCGCGGGTCGGGGTGCGCTCCAGGACCGCGGTGGCGAACACGGTGTGCACCGGCCCGAACCGGATCCGGATCCCGTCGATGAGCCGCGACGGTGGCACATGCGGGGTGAGGTCGAACTGCACGTCCGGCGGGGGTACGGGGGCGGCGGCCGGCCGGTCGGGTACCCACGCCACCCGGCCCAGCTCAGCCAGCAGCGCGAAGGCCTCCGCCAGCGGCGCCAAGGCCTCCGCCAGCGGCGCGACGACGTCTGCGCGCGGCTCGGGGCGGACGCGCGGCTCGGTGCGGCGCGCAGAATCGACCGACACCAATGTCATGCTCCAGAGTCAAGGTGGGAACGACACGCCGCGCCAGGACACAGCTCCCCTAGTGGGCGGGCTCCCCGTTGGTACCGCGCGGCGCCACCAAACCTAACCGGTAGGCGATGGTGAGCGCGGCGGACCGGTTGTGCGCTCCGAGCTTGCGGAACAACCGCGCCTGGGTGTTCTCCACCGTCTTGGCCGCGATACCGAGCGTGCGCGCCGTCTGCCGTACCGTGTGCCCGCACGCGATCGAGTCGAGGATGTCGCGTTCCCGGGCGGTCAGTTCGGGTACCCCACCGGGCCGCTCGTCCAGCCGCCCGACCAGTGTCTGGGCCAGCTCGTCGAAGTGCATGGCCGGCAGGGCCACGTAGCCGTGTGACACCAGCGAGATGACCGGGGCGAGCTCGGTCGGCACGTCGGCCGGCCGGACCAGCCCGCGTACCCCGCGCAGCAACGCGTCCACCACGTCGGCGAGGTCGGGCTGGACGGACCAGACCACGGTCACCGGCCCGTCCAGCGCCTCGGCGAACGTCCAGTCCTCCGGTTGCGGGTCGATGAGCAGCACCGGCCGGGGGCCACGGTGCCAGAGGAACCAGTGCTCGCGGTCGTCCAGTTGCGGGGTGGCGGCGAACACGAACGGCAGGCCGGCCTCGACCAGTACCGTCGTGACGTCGTCCAGGGTGCCGCCGCCCGGACCGCGGACGGTGACCAGCGGCGGCCGGCCCGGCTCCTCGCGCGGGCGGCGCGGCGGCTGGCTCGCCGGGTCCGGCTGGAGCAGCCCGAGCGAGGTCGCCCGGGAAACTGCGTGTATCTGGTTCCCCACGCCTAGTTTCACGTAGATACGGCGCTTGTGGTTCTCCACCGTGTGCGGACTTATTTCAAGCTGGGTGGCAATCTCCGGAACCGTCTGACCGGCGCCGAGCAGCGACACGATCTCCAGTTCCCGCTCGGTGAGCGCCAGGCCGTCCGGGCCGGCGCGGTGCGGGGTACCGCCGCCGACGCGTAGCGCGCGCAACAGCCCGCTCAGGCCGCGGTTGCCGGGTACCAGCGCGGTGATGTCGGCCTGTACCGCGGCGGCCAGCGCATGCGGCCCGAACTCGCTGTACATGACGACGACCTGTACCGACGGGAATGCGGTGCGCAACCGGGACAGCTCAGCGACCGTCTCCACCGCGAGCCGGTCAGTGTCGACGAGCACGGTGTCAGGCTGCCGGAGCGCGCACAGCGCGTAGAGCGCGTCGAGCTCGGCAGTCTGCCCGACGACAGCAAACTCTGGCCAGCCGGCCAGGTACGCGCAGAGAGCATCGCGTACCAGGCGCCGCGGCGACTGCACGGCCAGCCTTGTCGAGGCACCGGTCATCAGCCAACCTGAATCCCCAGGACCCCTCCCAGCCCGACTGATTCGGGCCTGCGGAAGGGCATTCCGAAGCCTACGGCAGGCTCGCCATCGAGGAAAAGAGTCTACATGACATCGATGTCAAGGAATCTGTAACGTACCCTCTCCATTGCGTCATGTACCCACCTGGTACGGCCGCATCATCTCGTTGTCTTCATGATCGATAATATGGCAGTGCCACACGTACCGACCCGCGATGTCGAACCGCGCCTTGATCCGGGTGATCTCGCCGGGCAGCGCGATGACGGTGTCCTTCAACCCGGTCTCCCACGATTCCGGCGGCCGCGGGGTGCCGATCTGGTTCGGGTTCTGCGCACCCCCGAACGGCCGCCGGTCGAGCACCTCGAACTGCACCTGGTGCACGTGGATCGGGTGCCCGTCTTCGGTGAAGTTGCGGAACTCCCAGATCTCCGTGGCGCCCTTGCGCGGGTTCTCGGTCACCGGCGCCATCCACGGCAGCGGGGTCGGCGTGCCGTCGGCGTTGATGGAGCCGAGCATGCCCTCGGTCGGCGCCTCCGGGAACGCCGCGGAGTCCAGTTCGTTGAGGGACAGCTTGCGGGTCACGCCCGCGTTGCCCAGCCGCGGCACCGCGGGTAGCCGCAACCTGTCCGGGGGCACGCTGCGGTCCGTGGACGTGGCGGGCACGACGACGAACTTCAGGACCTGTCCGGTGGTACCGGGATCCGCCGGCTCGAAGTCGGTGCCGACGACGCCGCCGCCGAAGGGCTCGTCCGGGCCTTCGTTGATGAGGTACAGCGCGGTGCCGGCCGGTACCTTCGAGAAGTCCACGATGACGTCCATCCGCTCGGCCACGCCCAGCCGCGCCGACGGCAGCGACACCGGCGCCGGCAGGAACCCGCCGTCGGTCCCGATGGCCCAGATCGGCAGCGCCGCGGGTGCCGGCCGCTTGGCCAGCGGGTCGGTGGCGATCTTCAGGAACAGCGTGCGCGCGTTGCACGCGTTGAGCAGGCGGAACCGGTACCGCCGCCGCTCCACCGCGAGCACCGGCCAGGTGTTTCCGTTGACCACCATGGTGTTGCCGAAGAACTCCGGGTTCCAGATCGGCGACACGTCGGTCTTCGGGATGAACGGTCCGTCCGGCGGGGTGTCGCCGAAGGTGCCCCGGGTCTTCGGGAAGAACAGCGTGCCGTCGGCGTTGAACGAGCGGTCCTGGATGATGAGCGGGAACTCGAAGTACCGCTTGCCGGGCGGGTCACCCGGCATCGGCGCGGGACCGGGAAGCACTCCGTCGGGCAGGTCGGACGAGCCGCCGCGCAACAGGTACATGCCGGTCAGGCCGGCGTAGATGTTGGTGCGCGTCATGCCGAGCGTGTGGTCGTGGTACCACATCGTGGTGGCGCGCTGGTCGTTCTGGTACGTGAACACCGCGCTGCCGGCCGGCCAGCTGACTCCGCTACGCGCAGCCGCCTCGGCGCGGAACCGGTTGTGGAACGTGCCGACCTTCGCGAAGCCGCTCGGGATGTTGGCCGCCGCCGGCAGGTACCACGCCTCGGGATAGCCGTCGTTCTCCTCGAACACGTGCGCGCCGTGCAGGTGCACGACGGTGGGCACCGGTCCCCGGTACGGGCCGGGGGTGGACTTGAACTCCGGTCGCATGTCCCGGCCGGAGTTGCCGCCGGGCGGGTTGGCCCAGTGCAGCGTCTGGTCGACCGGTACGAGGTGCGGCCGGAAGCGCCCGTCGGGCGTCATCAACTCGTTGACCCAGCGGACCCGCGTCGCGCAGTTGGTCTGCGCCTCGATGGTGTATGCCGGATAGTGGAACGTCGAGGACACGCCGAGCCGGCCGTAGCCGAACACCGGCGTGGTCCGGAACCCGGGCGGCAGGATGCGCTGGTTGAACTGCCGCACCGAGATCTCGTGGAAGTCCGTGCCGCCGACCTGCCGGCCGCCGGGCATCGCCGGCAACACGAACAGCGGCAGCACGTACTTGGGCACCTTCGTGGGGTCCAGCGTGCCGCCGGGTACCGGATCCGCAAAAGCCTGCTGCCGCGCGATGAACGCCGCCGGTACCAGCAGCGCGGCACCGCCGACGGTTCCTGCCTGAATGACCTGCCGCCTCGTGACCATAGGTCCGCCGCTCTACTCCCCTGGTTGGTGACACATCGGTCAATCGAAGATTATCGACGTCACTCATCAAGGACGCATCCACCCTAGGGGAAACACACCGTTTGCCGCCGTCCTGTCCGGCACGCGGAAGCATTCATCGACCGACGGTGGCCGGGTGATGACGGTACACAGTGGACGGTCGTGGTCAGGTGGCGAAGTGGAACCGGATCCGGGTCGCGTCCGGGCCGGTGTGGATGCGCACCAGATCGCACAGGTGGTTGACGATGAGCAGACCCCGCCCGCCCGGGGCGCCGTCCGCCGGTGGCAACCGCCCGGCGAGCGGGTCGGCCAGCCGGCCGTGGTCCGCCACCTCGCCGGACAGCCCGCCGCGGTCCGGCCACAGGCGCAGCACCCCGGTACCGCCGCCGTGGACGAGGCTGTTGGTGGCCAGCTCCGTCACCGCGATCTGCAGGGCGGCGACCCGGCCCTGCGGCAGTCCGGCCAGCCGCGCCTGCTCGGCGGCGAGCCCGCGCAGGTCGGCCAGGGCCACCGCGTCGTCGAAGCAGGCGGACGCGACCGGGCCGTCCGGCGACGGCAGCGGCCGGTTGTGCGCGGCCACGATGTCGAACGGGGCGTACTCCGGGCTCGTCCAGCGGTGCCCGTCACGGACCAGCACCGGATGGGTACCCTCCGCCTCCATCAGCGCCCGCAGGCCGAGCCGGCCGGTGTCGTAGGGGCACCGGATGGTGGCCGCCCGGCCGGCGAACGCGGCGTTGATCAGCGCCTCGTGCTGGGCCGCGGCGGCGTACTCCTGCGGGGTGCGCTCGGCCCAGATCGGCTCGCCGATGATGTGCGGGTGGGTACCCGGATGCTCGGCGAGGAACGCGTGCAGCACCCACGGGATGATCCGCCCCGGGTTGCGCCCGGCCACCGTCATGTCGGCGAAGCGCACCCGGTCGGCCGCCGGGCCGAGCGCGTCGCGGATCCGCTCCAGGTTCGGCCCCGGTACCGCCACCAGCGCCGGCTGCCCGGCGGACAGCGCCGACTCCAGGAACGGCACGGTACCGGCGAGATAGCCGTCCGGATCGGCGTAGAAGAACCCCTCGTGCACGAACGGGTTCATGCGGTCCGGTCCAGCATCCCGGCCCCGCCGACGAGTGTGATGAGTTGCCCGATCTCCGGCCGGCAGCCGGTCAGCCGCAGCCCGGCGGGTACCGCCCGGCCGGCCGCCACCATCGCCTCCGCCGCGGCGACGTCGGCGAACTGCAGCCCGGCGAGGTCCAGCAGCGCCGCCCGGCCGGCCCGGACCGCGTCCCCGACCAGCCAGCCCAGCAGGGCGGCGACGGCGTACCGGTTGGCCGCGTCCGCCGCGCCGACCAGCCGCAGCCCGGAGCCCTCCGGCAGGCGTACCGCGCGCAGCAGCGGCGCCCACGTGGCCGGGTCGTCCTGCGGCCGGGCGGTCGCCGGGTGCGCCGGCCCGAGCCGGGACAGCTCGGCCGCCGTGAACACCCGCCGGTCGTACAGGCAGATGGCCATCACCCGGCCGCCGGTGAAGACCGGGTTCAGGTTCGCCTCGAACCAGGCCATCCGCTCGATCGCGTCGGCGGCGCCGGCCGCCCCGGACATGTCGGCCACCACCCGCACCCCGGTGTACCCGTCGCGCCGCGCGGCGGCCACGTAGTCGGCGAGCGCGGCGATGCGGGCGGCCGGGTCGAGCTGGCCGACCGCGAGCAGCTCGTCGACGGGTACCCCGCGGTCGCGCAACGCGGTGCGCAGCCGCGCCGGCAGGTCGGTCTCGGTCAGGTACAGCACCCGGTGGTGCGCGCGGATCCCGCCCTCGACGAACCGGGCGATCGTCTCCAGCCGCGCATCGTCGTCGTCGAAATCCCAGCACACGTGGTCGCCCAGCCGTAACCGGTCGACCGCGGCCGTGGGTGCCAACGTTTGTCCCTCCGTTCCGCGCCCACTGTACGGCCGACCAGCCGGATAGGCTCGTCGGAGTGGTACAGGCCGACGGGTTCGAGGACCATCGCGACCATCTGCTGGGCGTGGCATACCGGATGCTGGGCAGCTGGGCCGAGGCCGAGGATGCGGTACAGGAGGCGTGGCTGCGCTACGCCGCGAGCCGGCCGGACGACCTGGCCGACCCGCGCGGCTGGCTCACCACCGTCACCGCGCGGATCTGCCTGGACGTGCTGCGCTCGGCGCGGGTACGCCGGGAGAGCTACGTCGGGCAGTGGCTGCCCGAGCCGGTGGTGTCCCGGTTGCCGGCCGGCGGGCCCGACCCGGCCGACCGGGTCGCCCGCACCGACGAGGTGAGCCTCGCGCTGCTCGTCGTGCTCGACCGGCTCGGTCCGGAACAGCGGGTCGCGTTCGTCCTGCACGACGTGTTCGCGGTGCCGTTCGAGGAGATCGCGGCGGCACTGGGTACCAGCGTGCCGGCCGCCCGGCAGCTCGCCTCCCGGGCGCGCCGGGCGGTCGCCGACGGCGGCGTGCGGCACGACCGCGACCGGGCGCAGCAGCGACGGGTACTGGCCGCCTTCCTGGACGCCGCCGAGCGCGGCGACATCGACGGGCTGCTCGCCGTCCTCGCGCCGGACATCGTGGTGATCGGCGACGGCGCGACCGCGACCCGTACCCCGGTCACCGGCGCGCTGCGGGTGGCCCGGTTCCTGGCCAACCTGGTGCGGCAGTCCCGCCGGCCCGGGATCACCGTCGAGCCGGTACTGGTCAACGGCGACCTCGGCCTGCTGGTCGACCAACGCCTGCCGGACGGGACGGTGCAGCGGGTGGTGACCGCGTTCGCGGTCGCCGACGGGCAGATCACCGCCGTGTTCAACCAGCTCAACCCCGAGAAGTTGACGAGGACCGGCCCACCGGCCGGCGGCGGACTACGGTGATCGGGTGCCCCGACCCTGGCGCCCGCTCCTCTACCTGGCCACCGGCGTACCGGTCGGCGTCCTCGCGCTGCTGCTCGTGCCGTTCGCCGCGCTCGGCTCCGGCGTGCCCGTCGGCGCCGTGGAGCGGCGCCGGCTGCGGCTGGTCGACCCGCGGCCGGCGCCGTCGCCGCACCGGCCGGTCGGCCCACGCGGCTGGCTCGCGACCCGGCTGCGGGAGCCGGCCACCTGGCAGGAGCTGGCGTTCGCGCTGCTCGCCGGGGTGCTGCTGTGGCCGCTGGAGCTGGCCGTGGTGGTCGGGGCGGTCGGGCTGTGCCTGCTCACCCTGTTCGCGCCGGTCGTGGTCGCGGTCGCGCCGCCGGCCGCGGTACCCAACGGGACGCGGCTCGCGCACGCCGGCGTGATCTGGCTGGTACCGCTGCTCGGCGTCGTCCTCTCGGTGGCGCTGGCGTACGGGGTGACGGCGCTGGCCCGGCTGCGTGCGGCGCTGGCCCGGGCGCTGCTGGTACCCGGGCCGGACAGCGCCCGGCTGGCCGAGCTGACCCGATCCCGGTCGCGCCTGGTCAGCGGGTTCGACGACGAGCGGCGGCGGATCGAGCGGAACCTGCACGACGGGGTACAGCAGCGGCTGCTCGCGCTGTCGGTGACGCTGGGCCTGGCCCGCCTGGAACCCGGACCGGCCGCACCGCTCGTCGCGCAGGCGCACGAGGAGGCCAAGGCGATCCTGGACGAGCTGCGCGCGCTGGTCCGCGGGATCCACCCGTGGATCCTGACCGACCGCGGGCTGGCCGCCGCGGTCGCCGATCTGGCGTCCCGGTGCGCGGTACCGGTGACGACCGACGTCGACCTGCCCGGCCGGTTCGCGCCGCAGGTGGAGAGCACCGCCCACTTCGTCATCGGCGAGGCACTGTCCAATGTGGACCGGCACAGCGGTGCGGGGCAGGCGGTGGTGGCCGCGCGGTACGACGCCGGGACGCTCGTCGTGGAGGTACGCGACGACGGGAAGGGCGGTGCCGACCCGTCCCGCGGCAGCGGGCTGTACGGGCTGGCGGACCGGGCCGACGCGGCCGGCGCGCGGCTGCTCGTGGCCAGCCCGCCGGGCGGCCCGACGGTGCTGCGCCTGGAACTGCCGTGCCGGCCGGTGGGATAGTCCCCGCGCATCGGATCGTGCTCGCCTACCTGCGGTCCTGAGGTCAGCGCAGCGTGATCACGTTGCCGGTGACGAGGGCCGCCGCGTCCGAGGCGAGAAACGCGATGACCGCGGCGACCTCCTCCGGCGTGGCGACGTGGACGTGGGTACCGCTGCCGGCGACGAACCCGCGCACCGCCGGGGTGACCCAGCCGGTGTCGGTGACCGGCGGGTGCACCATGTTCGCCGTGATGCCGAGGCCGGCCAGCTCGGCCGCGGCGGACATCGTGTAGTTGGCCTGCGCGGCCTTCGCGGCGCCGTACGAGACCTCGCTCGGGAAGCCCAGCTCGCCGCCGGAGGTGAGCCCGATGATCCGGCCCCAGGTCGCGCCGCGGGCCGCGTGGCGGCCGGCGAACTCGGCGATGAGCAGGGCGGCCGCCCGGGCGTCGACGGCGAACTGCGCCTCCCAGGTCTGCGCGGTGACCGGTCGCAGTTGCCGCCCCACCTGGTCGACGGTGGCCGGGCGGAACGTGTCCTGGACCCAGCCGCTGGCGTTGTTGACCAGGATGTCGACGCTGCCGAAGGCCGCCTCGGCGGCGTCGAAGAGCCGCGCCGGGGCCCCCGGATCGCGCAGATCCTCCTCGATCGCGAGCGCCCGGCCGCCGCCGGCCGCGATCCCGGCCACCACGTGATCGGCGTCGCGGGCCCGGTTGCGCCGGTACGCATCGGGTACCGCGGGGTCGACCGGGTCCTGCACGCGCCAGTACGCGCACAGCACGGCGGCGCCGCCCGCGGCCAGCGCTCTCGCGGTCGCCGCTCCGATGCCGTGGTTGGCACCGGTGACGATCGCGACATGGTCACTCATCGGACGTGACCGTAGTCCCCCGCGGCAAGATCGGGAACTCCGTACCGGATCGTCAGTCAGACTGCGCAATCCGGTAAGGAAACAGCGATCACGTGAGCCGTAGGGTTGCCGTCATGGATGAACGGGTGGCGCGGCTGCGCCGGGCGCGGGCCGGCTGCGAACGGATCCTGTCCGGTCCCCGCGAGCGCAGCACCGGCGAGCGGCTGGCGGAACTGTACGCCGCGGTGGCGGTGTCCGACGGGTACAGCACGCCGGACTTCTACGGCACGGGCGGTCCGGTGGCCGCGCTGGAGGAACGGGTGGCCGGGCTGCTGGGTACCCCGGCGGCGCTGTTCTTCCCGACCGGCACCATGGCGCAGCAGGTGGCGCTGCGCTGCTGGGCCGACCGTACCGGCAACCGGGCGGTCGCCATGCATCCCCTGGCCCATCCCGAGGTGCACGAGCGGCACGCGTACGCCGTGCTGACCGGCCTGCGCGCGGTCCACCCGACCCGGGAACCCCGGCCACCCACCGCCGACGACATCCGCGCGCTCGATGAGCCGTTCGGCACGCTGCTGCTGGAACTGCCGCTGCGCGAGGCCGGGTACCTGCTGCCGACCTGGGACGAGCTGTCCGCGACCGTGGCGGCGGCCCGGGAGCGCGGCGCCCGGGTGCACTTCGACGGCGCCCGCATCTGGGAGACCACCCCGTACCTCGGCCACGAGCTGACGGAGATCGCCGCCCTCGCCGACACCGTGTACGTCTCGTTCTACAAGACGCTCGGCGGGATCTCCGGTGCGGCCCTGGCCGGCCCGGCCGACCTGATCGCCCAGGCGCGCGCCTGGCGGCACCGGTACGGCGGCATGCTGTACCAGCAGTGGCCGGCCGCGCTCGCGGCGCTGGCCGGGCTGGACACGGTACTGCCGCGGCTGCCGGAGTACGTGGGCCACGCGGGTACCGTCACCGACGCGCTGGCCGCGGTACCCGGTGCCCGGGTGCATCCGCAGCCGCCGCACACACACCAGTTCCAGTGGTGGCTGCCGTACCCGGCCGCGGCGCTGGACGAGGCGACCGTGCGCCTGGCGGAGACGGAGAAGATCTGGCTCAGCGGCGGCTGGACGCAAGGCGCACCCGGGTACGCGATGTCCGAGGTCACCGTCGCCGAACCGGCCCTGTCCTGGACGGCGCAGGACGTCACCGGGGTGGCCGGGGCGTTGCTGGGGCAGCTGCCGTAATAGGCTGCGGTGCCATGGCCCCGGACGGACCGCCGAACCCCGCGCCGCCTGCCGAACCCGTCCCGGCGCCGCCGGTACGGCCGGCCGTCGAAGCGCCTCCCACCCGGTACCGCCGCTCCTGGCTGGGCGTCGCGGTGGCCGCGGTGGTGGTCCTCGCGCTCGCCGCCGGGGGGCTGGTCTGGTGGCGCGCCAGCCGCCCGCCGGCCGGTCTGGTGATGACGCTGGACGCCGGCGCCCCGGCCGACGCGGACCTGCACCGGGCGGCCGACCTGCTGCTCGACCGGCTCTCCGCGGCCGGCTACCCACGGCCGCGGGTGAGCGTGACCGGCCCGCACACCGTCACCGTGACGGTGGCCGGGGGCGACGCCGACGGCCTGCGGCTGCTCGCGCAGCCGGGCCGGCTCAGCTTCCGCGCGGTGGTGGCGAGCCCCACCACCCCGCACGTCGACACGCCCAGCGCCGCCGCGGCCAGCGTGCCGCCGGCCGTGCTGGCCAAGCTCGGCGCCGCGTACCCGGCCGCCCGCGACCTCACCGACCCCGGCCAGGTGCCGGCGTCCGCGCTGCCGGCGCTCGCGCCGTTCGGCACGCTGCGCCCGGACGAGGTGGCCGCGCTGCCGGCGGCGATGCAGTACGCGGTACCCACGATCACGTGCGCGCAGCTCAACGGCCGGGCGCCGGGCGCCCTCGATCCGGCGGTACCGGTGGTCGCCTGCGAGCGCACCGGCACCGAGGCCAAGTACCTGCTGCAGCCGGCCGCCGTGACCGCCGCGGACGTCGCCGGCGCGGTCGTCGAGCTGCAGGCCGTCTCCGGCTGGACGGTGACCGTCCGGTTCACCCCGGCCGGGCAGGCCCGGTGGACCGCGCTGACCCGGGCGGCGGTGCACTACACGCCGTCGAACCAGATCGCGATCGTGGTGGACGACGAGGTGATCTCGGCACCGACGGTGCAGGCGGAGATCCCGGGCGACGCGGCCATCTCCGGCGCCGAGATCGACGGCGCGGCGGCCCGCCGGCTTGCCGCGCAACTGCGGTCCGGCCCGCTGCCGGTCACGTTCGCGGTCTCCGCGCTGACCCGCGGCCGATGACGATCGCGCCGGCCACCCGGGGCTGGCGCGTCACGCCGCGACCCGGTCGGCGAACAGCCAGGCCACCGCGTCCGGGTAGCTCATCGGCCGGGCGAACAGGTACCCCTGGCCGTACCGGCAGCCGAGGCCCAGCAGCAGGTCCCGGTCGGCGGTGCGCTCGATGCCCTCGGCGACGACGGTGAGCCCGAGGGTGTCGGCGAGCCGGACGATGCCGTCGACGAGCGCCCGCTGGCGGGGCGAGGACACGGCGGTGTCGATGAACGACTTGTCGATCTTCAACACGTCGATGGGTACCTGGCGCAGGTAGCTCAGCGACGAGTACCCGGTGCCGAAGTCGTCGATCGCCACCCGTATCCCGACGGCGCGCAGCTCGTCGAGGTCGGACCAGACCTGCTCGTCGTCGCGCAGCAGCAGGCTCTCGGTGATCTCCAGCATGAGGTACCGCGCCGGCAGCCCGGCCGCCGCCAGCTCCCGGCGTACCGTCGCGACGAACCCCGGGGTGCGGAACTGCCGGGCGGACACGTTCACGCTCAGGTACGGCGGCTCGGTCGACTGCGCCTGGCACCGGCGGTACCAGTCGGTCGCGGTACCGATCGCGCTGCGCAGCACGAACTCGCCGATCGGCACGATCACGCCGGTCTCCTCGGCGACCCCGATGAAGTGCGCCGGGGCGAGCAGGCCGCGCTCCGGGTGCGCCCAGCGCACCAGCGCCTCGAAGCCGACCGCCGTGCCGCTGCCCAGCGCCACGATCGGCTGGTAGTGCAGGGTGAACTCGTCCTTCTCCACCGCGCGGTCAAGTTCGGCCCGCAGCCGCAGCCGCTCGACGACGGCGGTGTGCAGCTCCGACTGGTACCGCCGCCACTGGCCCTTGCCGGCGCCCTTGGCCGCGTACAGCGCGAGGTCGGCCTGCCGGACCAGGTCCTCGCTGCCGCTGGCGGCCACCACCATCGCGACGCCGATGCTGGCCCGGGCCGGCATCAGATGGGTACCGACACGCAACGGCTCAGCCAGCGCTCCCAGTACCCGCGCGGCCAGCCGGTCCAGGTCGCCCGGGTCGGTGACGTCCTCGATCAGCGCGGCGAACTCGTCCCCGCCCAGCCGTGCCGGCAGGTGCTCCGGCCCGAGCACCGCGGTCAGCCGCTCGCCGACCTTGGCCAGCAGCTCGTCCCCGGCGGCGTGCCCGAGCGTGTCGTTGACCTCCTTGAAGTCGTCCAGGTCGACGATCATCACCCCGGCGCCCTGCCCGGTCCGCTTGCTGCGCGCCACCGCCTGGCGGGCCCGCTCGCCGAACAGCACCCGGTTGGCCAGGCCCGTCAGCGGGTCCTGGAACGCCCGCGCGCTCAGCTCCCGTTCCAGCCGGCGCCGTTCGGTCACGTCCCGCAGGGTCACCACCAGGCCGGCGACCGTCGGGTCCGCGCGCAGGTCCCGGCACGCCACCTCGGCCTGGATCACGTGCCCGTCGATGGTGGGCAGCCGCCAGTCCACCGGGTCGTGCCGGTACCCGCCGGAGCGCACCAGGTCGAGCAGCTGCACCGCGAGCAGCCGGTCGCCGGCCTCGACCAGGTCGGCGAGGTTGACCCCGACCAGCGCCTCGGTGCCGAAGACGGGTACCGCGGCCGGGCTCGCGTACCGGATCGCGTTGTCGTCGTCGACGATCAGGATGATGTCCGGCGTGTGCTGTACCAGCGTGCGGAAGTACTCCTCCCCCGCCCGCCGGTTGATCTCGTCGGCGAGCACGATCCGCTCCAGTGCCAGCGCCGCCTTCGTGGCCAGTACCTCGACCGGCCCCTGCAGCACGGCCAGTACCGGTTCCGCCGCGGCCACCACGACGCTGTCCACCCGGGCGACCGTGCCGGGCCGGTGGCCGATCGCCAGCGGGCAGCACAGCGCGAGCGGGAAGTCGCGCAGCCGCTCGGCGAACGGGGCCGGCAGCCGGTCCGGCGGTACCAGCGCCACCTCGCCCGGTCCCTCGCAGTTCTCGCCGAAGAGCACCTCGTGCGGGGTACCGGTGGGCAGCAGCCCGGCCACCGCATCCCGCACCGCCGCGGTCACCCCGGCCACGTCGGTGGCCAGCAGCAGCGCGTTGCCGGCCTCGCGCAGGCCGCGCTCGCGGGCCAGCGCCTGGCGGTGCCGGTTGACCATGCCGGCCAGCCGGGCCAGCACGAGCGCGAACATCAGCGCCGAGACGACCGCGATCACCACGCCGTCCCGGACGGTGCCGCGCGCCGCCTCGACCAGCAGCACGGCCGGCGCGATCAATGACGACAGCGCGAGCAGGGCCAGCCGCGGCCAGCCGACCTCGACCGGCCGCAGCGGGCGCGGCTCGGTCAGCCCGGCCATCGAGGGGTGCAGCGCGGCCGCGCCCCACGCCGCGTACAGCACGATCCAGCCGAGGTCGGTCGGGCCGCCGACCTGCCAGGAGCCGCCGAGCTGGCGCAGGCCGTACAGCACGTCGGAGACGAGCAGCCCCGCGGTACCGATCGCGAGCAGTGCCACCGCCGGGCTGCGGCGGGCGGTGCTGACCACCTGGATGACCAGCGCGAGCAGCAGCACGTCGGTGAGCGGGTAGGCGACCGCGACCGCTTTGGCGAACGGGGCCAGGTCCGGATCGCGCACGTACGGGCTGATCAGGAAGATCCAGGAGAGCGCGCCGACGCCGAGGGTCAGCACGAGGCTGTCCAGCAGGCTGGTCCGGTCCCGCCCGGCCGCCGTCGACCGGGCGAGCAGCACCATCCCGGTGAGCTGCAGTACGCAGGTGACCAGGTAGAACGCGTCCGCCACCGACGGGAACGGGTCGGGCTGGTGCCAGACGGTGACGAGCAGGTTGAAGGTCAGGTCGCCGCCGGCGAAGCCGAGCACGCCGGCCGCCAGGACCAGCCAGGGCAGCCGCTGCCGCGGGCGGTGGCGCGCGACGCCCACCGCCATCGCGGCGGCACTCACCACGCCGATGGCGGTCCAGAAGACCATGTGCCCGGCCGGGACCGCGTAGAAGGCGGCGGCGAGCCCCGCCATGACGAACAGGTACCCGGCCATGAGCACCCGGAGCGGCACACTGCCCCCCTTCGCCGCACAGCCTGAGCACAGCGTCGCCGACCACCCCCAGCGCGCGCCGGGTCTCGCGCGATTTCGGGACAAAGCATCGGTACCCGCGTATGATGCCCGATTCATGCCAATCACGGCAGCCGATACAGGGTTGACCAGCATCAATGCGGCCTCGAACGGGTGATTACCGAAGGTGACGACGCGCCAGCACGGTACCCGATTTCGTGGGCTAGTTTGCCCAGGTCAGTGCCTCGATGGGCGGTCCGGACCGCGGCTCGGGTACTTCCCGCCGGTTGCGCTGTGTCGTACGCTCGCTCCGATTTCGGCACCGCCCCCCTCGATGAAGGGAAGGCCTGCGCGACATGCACCGTCCGGGTAACCGCATCAATCCGGGGCTGCGCTCCGCGGTACGCACGCACCACGCAACCGGCCCGAGCGCACTCGTGCCGCTGCTCGACGGCGCCACCGCCGGCTGGCACACCGCCTTCGCCGAGCGCCTGCGCGGCCCCCTCGACCCGGCCGCGCTGCGCGCCGCCCTCGACGCGGTCGCCGCCCGCCAGGACGTGCTGCGGTACCGGATCGTCCAGGGCGCCGGCATCGTCGACCCGCCCGGTCCGGTGCCGCTGCACGACGACCTCGCGGACATCGCGACGAGGCACTTCGACCCGGCCCAGCGGCTGTGGCGGGCCGCGCTGCACCGAACCGGACCCGACGAGCACGTGCTCGCCTTCGTCGGGCACCGCGCCGTCTTCGACGAGCGCACCCAGGCGCTGCTGTACGCCGAGCTCGCCGCCGCCTACGACGGCCACCGGCTGCCGCCGCTGCCGACCGGCTTCGCGCAATACGTCGCCTGGCGGACCGGCCGGCGCGGCCCGGCCGACCTGCTGTGGTGGTCGACGCACCTGGACGGCGTGCCGACCCGGCTCGACCTGCCGGCCGACGCGACCGGTACCCGACCGGGCCCGACCGGCCACGCGGACACGGTCCTCGATCCGGCCACCACGGCCGGCATCGCCGGGCTCGCGCGCAGCTTCGGCGCCGCCCCGGCCGCGGTACTGCTCGCCGCGCTCGGCGTGGTGCTGGCCCGGCTGGCCGGACAGGCCGACCTCCTCGTCGGTACCCCGATGGTCGGGCCCCGCTCGCCCGCCTTCGAGCCGCTGCTCGGCGGGCTGGTCGACATCGCGCCGCTGCGGCTGCGCCCGGACCCGGCAAGCACCTTCGCCAACCAGGTCCGGCAGGTGCGCGACGAGCTGCTCGAAGCGCTCGCCCACCCGACGGTCGGCCCGGTACCGGCGACGCAGGTTCTCTTCGAGGTCGTCGACGCCGAAGCACCGGCGCTGGAGCTGCCCGGCGTGACCGCCGAACCGGTACCGCTGCCGGTGCCGACCCCGGTCGACCTGTCCCTGCGCTGCGTACCCCAGGGCCACCAGCTCCAGCTGGCGGCCGCCTACGACGCCGACCGGTACCGGCCGGAACGGATCACCGCGCTGCTGGCCGCCTTCGGCAACGTGCTCGCCGAGGCGGTGCGCTCGCCGGGGCGCCCGGTCACCGAGTTCGCCCTGCGACCGGACGACCAGCCGGCCCCCGACCGCGACCAGACCGTCGTCGACGCGCTCGGGCGCCGGGCGGCCGTCGGCGAGCTGGGCGAGATCGTGGCGCGCTGGGCGGGCGGCTGGCTGGGTACCGGTCGGCCCGGCCGGTACCGTCCCGACGGCACCGTCGAGCCGGCCGGCACGGTACCCCCGGGTCAGCCGGACCCGGCGAGCGTGCGCGCGTTGGAGACCGGCCGCAGGTAGACCGTGTCACCCGGGTCGAGCCGCAGGTGGTCGGCCGAGCCCCGGGTGAGCTGCGCCCAGACGTCCTGGCCGGCCACCCGGGTCTCCACGCGCACCTCGAAGCCGAGCCGGACCACCCGGGTGACCGTCGCCGCGCTGCTGCCCGGCTGCTCGGCCGCGCAGACCTCGATGTCGTGCGGCCGGACCAGCCGCCCGTCCAGCCGGGTGACCGGACCGAGGAAGCTCATCACGAACGGGTTGGCCGGGTTGTCGTACATCTCGTGCGGGCTGCCGACCTGTTCGACCACCCCGTCGGCGAGTACCACGATCTCGTCGGCGACGTCCATCGCCTCCTCCTGGTCGTGGGTGACGAACACGGTCGTCACGTGCACCTCGTCGTGCAGCCGGCGCAGCCAGGTGCGCAGCTCCTTGCGCACCTGCGCGTCCAGCGCGCCGAACGGCTCGTCCAGCAGCAGCACCTCCGGCTCCACCGCCAGCGCCCGGGCCAGCGCCATCCGCTGCCGCTGGCCGCCGGACAGCTGGGCCGGGTACCGGTCGGCCAGCTGCTCCAGGTGCACCAGCTCCAGCAGCTCGGCGACCCGGCGCCGCACCTGCGCCTTCGGCCGCTTGCGCACCTCCAGCCCGAAGGCCACGTTGCGCCGCACCGTCAGGTGCTTGAACGCCGCGTAGTGCTGGAACACGAAGCCGACGTTGCGCCGCTGCGGGGACAGCCGGGTCGCGTCCACCCCGGAAATGACGACGGTACCGGTGTCCGGCTGCTCCAGGCCGGCGATGATCCGCAGCAGCGTGGACTTGCCGCCGCCGCTGGGCCCCAGCAGCGCGGTCAGCGACCCGGAGCCGATGTCGACGGACACGTCGCGCAGCACCGGGGTACCGCCGAAGCTCTTGGTCACGTCGCGTACCTCGATCGCCATGCTCAGTCCTTGGGCCGTAGGAACTTGGTCAGCAACAGGGTGACGACCGCCATCAGCGCGAGCGCGGTCGCGGCGGCGAACGCGGCCGGCTGGTCGAAGTTCTGGAACCGCTCCTCGACGAACAGGGTCAGCGTCTGGGTCTGGCCGACCAGCCGGCCGGAGACGACCGCCACCGCGCCGTACTCGCCGAGCGCGCGGGCCAGGCACAGCACCACGCCGTAGGCCAGCGCCCAGCGGATGCCGGGGATGGTGATCCGCCGGAACGTCTGCCAGCCGGTGGCGCCCAGGGTGTGCGCGGCCTGCTCCTGCTCCTCGCCCAGCTCCTCCAGTACCGGCACGATCGCCCGTACCACCAGCGGCAGCGACACGAACACGGTGGCCAGCACCATGCCGGGCAGCGAGAAGATGACCTGCAGGCCGTGCCGCTCCAGCCAGCCGCCGGCCGGCGCGAACCGCCCGTACACCAGGATCAGCGCGAGGCCGACCACCACCGGCGACACGGCCAGCGGCAGGTCGATCAGCGCGCCGAGGATCCGCTTGCCGGGGAACCGGTGCCGGACCAGCAGGATCGCGGCGCCGATGCCGAAGATCGTGTTCGCCACCACCGCCCAGCTCGCCACGCTGAGCGTGACCTCGAACGCGTGCACCGCCGAGGGCGAGGTCAGCGCGGTCAGCACCGGCGCCAGGCCGCGGGCGAAGGTCCGCCAGGCGATCAGGCCGACCGGGAGGACCAGCAGGAACAGCAGGTACCCGAGGGCCAGCACACGTAACGAGTACCTAGTCACCACGGCGGGCTCCCCAGCGCCGTACCAGATCCAGCCCGGCCAGCACGACGAACGCCACGACGAGCAGCGCGGTGGACACCGCGGCCGCCGAGGTGATCTCGTCGTTCTCGATCCGGCCGAAGATGTTGACCGCGGCGACCTCGGTCCTGAACTTGATGTTGCCGGAGATCAGCACCGTCGAGCCGTACTCGGCGATCGCGCGGGTGAACGCCAGCCCGCCACCGGAGAGCATGGCGGGCAGCAGGTTCGGCAGGATGATCCGGCGGAACGTCAGCCACCCGCCGGCGCCCAGCGAGTGCGCCGCCTCCTCCATGTCGCGGTCCAGTTCGAGCAGTACCGGCTGCACGGTACGCACGACGAACGGCAGCGTGACGAACAGCAGCGCGACGATGACGCCGGCCTGGGTGTAGGCGAGGTTGAGGTGCAGCGGGCTCGCGGTGCCGTACAGGGCCAGCAGCACCAGGCCGGCCACGATCGTGGGCAGCGCGAACGGCAGGTCGATCAGCACGTCGACGACCGCCTTGCCGGGGAACCGGTCGCGGACCAGGACCCAGGCGATGACGGTACCCATGACGATGTTGATCGCGGCGACGAGCAGTGACCCGCCCACGGTCAGCTTGAGCGCGGCCCAGGAGTCCGGGGTGCTGACCGCGCGCCAGAAGTCGCCCCCTCGCGTTCCCCGCCAGACCACCGCGGCGAGCGGGAGCAGCACGATCAGGCTGAGGTAGGTCACCGCGAGGCCGAGGCCGAGCCCGGTGCCGAGGTGCGGCGGCCGGCGCCGCGGCCGCGGCGCGCGTGCGGGCGCCGCCGGCGGTGCGGAGATCGGTGCGGCCCGCGCCTCGATGGTCGCCACGGCGCCTACTTCCCGCTCGGGCTCGGGGTGCCGCCACCGCTCGCGGTCGACACGCCCAGCTTCTGCTCGATCGCGGCCACCGAGCCGGTGCCCGGGTCGAAGAACTCCTTGCTGACCTTGGACCAGCCGCCCAGGTCCTTGATCGTGAACAGGCCGGCCGGGGTCGGGAAGCCCACGCCGGTGACCGCCTGCCCGACCGGCCGGTACCCGTGGTCCGCGAAGATCTTCCGCCCCTGCGCCGAGTGCAGGAACGCGAGGAACGCCTTGGCCTGCGTCGGGTGCGCCGAGTTCGTGGTCACCGCGATCGGGTTCTCGATCAGGATCGTGTCGTCGGGCACCGTGTAGTCCAGTGCCTGGCCGTGCTGCTGCGCGAAGATCGCCTCGTTCTCGTAGGAGATGATCGCGTCGCCCTTGCCGCCGGCGAAGGTCTGCAGCGACGCCCGGGCGCTGGTGTCCTGTACCGGCACGTTGCGCAGCAGCGCCTCCAGGTACGCCAGGCCCGCCGCCTTGTCGGCGCCCTTGTTCGACTTCGCGCCGTACCCGGCCAGCAGGTTCCACCGCGCGCCACCGGACGCGAACGGGTTCGGCGTGATCACCTGTACTCCCGGCCTGACCAGGTCGTCCCAGGTCCTGATGCCCTTCGGGTTGCCCTTGCGGGTGGCGATGACCACGACCGAGTCGGTGACCATGCCCTTGGTCGCGTCGGCGTTCCAGTCCGGGGCGACCAGCTTGGCGGTGACCAGGCGGGTGATGTCCGGTTCCAGGGAGAATGCCACGATGTCGGCTGAAAGGCCCGCGCCCACCGCGCGGCTCTGGTCGCCGGAGCCGCCGTAGGACTGGGTGAACCTGACGTTCCTGCCCTCGGGTGTCGCCTGGAACGCCTTGATCAGCGCCTCGTACGCGGCCTGCGGGGTCGAGTACGCGACGAGGGACAGCGTGACCGGGCCGCCGCTGGCACCGCCACCGTTGTCGGCGTTGACGGTACCGGCACAGCCGGCGAGCGCCGCCGCGAGAGCGAGTGCCGCCACGCCTGCGAAGATCCGGGTACCCATGGCCATCCCTACTTTGTCGATTAATTCGATAGGTAAAGGCTAGACAGTGGCCGGGACGGTAGCAAGGGGTCTGTCGGCGGAATGCTGTCAGCCGCGGACGCGCAGCCAGCGACGGGTACGCCGGCCGGACAGGTACGGAGAATCCAGTCGCTTGGCGAGGATCCCGGGCGCGCCCTGGTCGGCGCTGGCCGCCAGCGCGAACTCGCCGCCGCCGGCGAAGTACGGCGGGGTCTGCCAGTACGGGCCGGCGACCGCCAGCCCGGCCAGCAGCTCCCGGCGCCGCTCGTACGGCAGCTCCACGGTGGGTACCCCGTCCAGCCAGAGCAGGTCGACCGCGAGGTAGTGATGGTTGTCGGGGTCGGGTGGCCGTACCCGGCCGGCGGCGTCGAAGCCGACGACCACGCCGTCGAGGACGCACTCGGTGGGTGCCAGCGCCTCGCCGAGGCCGCGCAGCTTCGGGTACCCCTCGGCGTCCAGGCGCAGCTGCCCGCCCTCGATGTAGGCGATCGCGCGCTCCCCCGGCCACCACAGCTCGAAGCCCCACGCGTCGTCGTCCGGCGGCAGCTTCGTCGCCCCGGTCGGCTGCATCGGCTCGACCCGCTCGGGCATCGGCGACCAGCCCGGCGGCGGACCGTCCATCCGGTGGATCATCCAGTCCTTGCCGCGGGTCTGGAACAGCACGTACCGGCCGGACGCCTGCTGCCCGTGCAGTACGACGATCACCTCGTTGTCGCGCCACTTCTCGGTCGTGTAGGTGCCCTTGTCGTAGATCGTCATCCGGCCGGCACCGTACTCGCCGGCCGGGATCTCGCCGTGGAAGTCCGCGTACTCCATCGGGTGGTCCTCGGTGTGCACGGCGAGGTGGTTGCGCGCCGGGTCGCGGGGCAGGCCGCGGGGTACCGCCCAGGAGACCAGTACCCCGTCGCGTTCCAGCCGCAGATCCCAGTGCAGCCGGCGGGCGTGGTGCTGCTGGATCACGAAGACGTCACCTTGTCCCGGCTCGGGCGCTTTTGCCGGTACCGGCTCCGGGGTGCGCCGGGCGTCGCGCCTGCGCCGGTACTCGGTCAGCCGGTCTGCCATACCGCCATTGTCCGGTGTAGCGGAGAACCGGGCTGGGTATCGATACGTCGTAAACATCGGAGCGCAAGAGGGAGGAGTCTGCCGTGGCGAGACTCGGCATGCACCGAAACCGGACGGCGGACGACGAAGTGACCGATACGATCGACCGCCCGGAGAGCGTGGAACGGATCGAAACCCGCCCGACGATCGACGACCGGCGCGCCCGGGACACCGAAGTGGCGGACCGGCCGGTCACCGAGCGGCCCGCCGTCGAGGAGGCCCCACCGCGCTGGGTACGGGTCAGCGCGCTGGCGACGCTCGGCCTGATCGTGGGCCTCGCCGCCCTGCTCGCGACGCTGACCGGGCTGCTCGCGCCGATCGGCGTGGCGGCCGGCGTGGTCGGCGGCGCGATCTCGGCCGGTGGCCTGGTCGGCGCGAGCCGGCGCGGCGTCACCGGGCACAGCGTGGCCCTGCTCGGCCTGCTGCTCAGCATCGGCGCGATCGTGCTCGGCGTACTGGCCATCGGCGGTTACCTGCCGTGGCTGGACAGCCGGACCGACGAGGTGGTCAAGGCGCGCGACTGGCTCAACGCGCACCTGTCGTTCATGCGTAACTGGTAAGCCCCTGGAACCGGTGGCGGCGGGCGTTGCCCTGGCGGCGCCCGCCGCCACCGTTACGCTGCGGGGATGCAGCGCACCGACTTCCGGGCCATGCCCTGCTCGATCGCCCGTACCCTGGCGGTGCTCGGCGAGCCGTGGACGCCGCTGATCCTGCGCGACATCGTCTTCGGGCTGACGAAGTTCGACGAGCTGCAGCGCGACCTGGGCGTGGCCACGAACATCCTCGCCGACCGGCTGTCCACGCTCGTCGAACACGGCCTGCTGACCCGCGAGCCGTACCGCGAGCGGCCGGTCCGGTACCGGTACGAGCTGACCGACAAGGGTGCCGACGCGGTACCGGTGCTCCTCGCGCTGATGCGCTGGGGCGACCGGTGGGCCGCCGACCCGGCCGGGCCACCGGTGACCGTCGTGCACCACACCTGCGGCGCCCCCGCCGAGCCGGCGATGACCTGCTCGGGTTGCGGGGAACCGCTGGACCTCGCCGGAATCGGTGCCCGCCGCGGCCCCGGCGCCCAGCGCGGCCCCGGCGCGTACCTGCTGCCCGGCTGGCTGTCCGCACCCGGCCGGCCGGAACTGCGCGAGGCGATGCCACCGCCGCGGATCACCTCGGCCGGCCGCTTCCCGCCGGGCAGGTGACTAGACCCAGGCGGTCGGGTCGGCGGTCAGCTGCCGTACCCGTTCCGGCAGCTCGCCCGTTGCCACGTCGCCGATCGTCACCAGCTCCAGGATCTCCCGCTCGCTGGCCCGCAACGCGATCCAGACCTCCTGCAGCGCGTGCGCGGAGCCCTGGTACCCCAGCTGCTCCGGGCGCTGGCCGCGGACATTGGCCAGCGGCCCGTCGATCACCCGGATCACGTCGGCCAGGGTGATGTTGCCGGCCGGGCGGGCCAGCCAGTACCCGCCCTCGGGACCGCGCTGCGCGTTGACGATGCCGCCGCGGCGCAACTGCAGCAGGATGCTCTCCAGGAACTTCGGCGGGATGCCCTGGGCCCGGGCCAGCTGGTCGGCCGTGACCGGCCGGTCCGGCCCGCCGCCGGCCGAGGCCAGTTCGGCGACCGCGCGCAGCGCGTAGTCCACCCGGGCTGAGAGTCGCACGACGCCCATTATGCGCGCTGAGACATCGGCGGTCGCTCCGCGCCCGCAGCGCCTCGATCACGGCGCCTCGATCACCGCGCCCCGGTCACCACGCCTCGATCACCGCGCCTCGGTCACGGCGCCGAGGCTCGTCAGGCGCCGACCCGGCGGAGCAGCCCCTCCTGGACGGCGGTGGCGATGTGCCGGCCGTCCCGGGCGAACATCCGCCCGGTGGCCAGGCCGCGGCTGCCCGCGGCCGACGGGCTGAAGCAGTCGTACAGGAACCATTCGTCGGCCCGGAACGGCCGGTGCAACCACAGCGCGTGGTCCAGGCTCGCCCCGACCACGCCTCCCGGTCCCCAGACCTCCCCGTGTACCGACAGCACCGAGTCCAACAGGGTCAGGTCGGAGGCGTAGGTCAGCGCGCAGGCGTGCAGCAGCGCATCGTCGGGCAGCTTGCCGTCGATGCGCATCCAGACCCGCTGGTGCACGTCCGGTGTCCGGTTGCCGGGCCGCACCCAGCCGGGCTCGCCGACGTACCGGGCGTCGATCGGTCGCGGGATGCGCGACCAGATGCCCAGCCGCTCCGGGTACCGGGCCAGCCGGTCGGCCATGGTCGGCAGCTCCTCGGGCGGGGGTACGTCGGCGGGCGGCGGAGCCTGGTGGTCCAGCCCCTCCTCGACCCGGTGGAACGAGGCCGACATCAAGAAGATCGGCAGGTCGTGCTGGTAGGCCACGGACCGGCGGACCGAGAACGAGCGCCCGTCGCGGATGTTCTCCACCTGGTACCGGATCGGCACGGTCGGATCGCCCGGCCGGACGAAGTACCCGTGCAGCGAGTGCACGAACCGGGTCGGGTCGACAGTACGCCCGGCCGCCACCAGCGCCTGCCCGGCCACCTGCCCGCCGAAGACCCGCTGCTGCCCGATCGACGGGCTCTCCCCCTCGAAGTCGTGCGAGCCCAGCCGCCGCAGGTCGAGCAGCGCCAGCAGCTCGTCGACGGCCGCCTGCCCGGTGACTACCCCGGTCACGCGAAGTCCGTCATCGAGCCAAGCTGGTGCACCCGCAGCGTGTTGGTCGAGCCCGGGGTACCCGGTGGGCTGCCCGCGACGATCACCACGTAGTCACCGGCGGCCGCCGCGCCGGCATCGATCAGCGTCCGGTCGACCTGCTGGAACATCTCGTCGGTGTGGTTGACGAACGGCACCAGGTGGGTCTGCACCCCCCAGCACAGCGCCAGCCGGGCGCGCACGGAGGCTTCCGGGGTACAGGCGATCAGCGGCAGCTCGCAGTGCAGCCGGGACAGCCGCCGCACCGTGTCGCCGGTCTGCGTGAACGCGACCAGCGCCTTCGCCCCGATGTGACGGGCGATGCCCGCGGCGGCCAGGGTCAGCGCGCCGGCGCGGGTACGCGGGTCGCGCTGCAGCCGGGGTACCCCGATCGGCCCGGCCTCGGTGGTCTCGATGATCTTCGCCATGGTGGAGACGCTGAGCACCGGGTACCGGCCGACGCTGGTCTCGCCGGACAGCATCACCGCGTCGGCGCCGTCGAGTACCGCGTTGGCGACGTCGGACGCCTCCGCCCGGGTCGGCCGGGAGTTCTCGATCATCGAGTCGAGCATCTGGGTGGCCACGATCACCGGCTTGGCCATCTCCCGGCACAGCTGCACGGCCTGCTTCTGGACCAGCGGCACCTGGTCGAGCGGCAGTTCCACGCCCAGGTCGCCGCGGGCCACCATGACGCCGTCGAAGGCGTCGACGATCGGCTCCAGGGCGGCGACCGCCTCCGGCTTCTCCAGCTTCGCGATCACCGGCCGGCGTATCCCGGCCTGATCCATGATCTCGTGGACCAGCTTGACGTCGTCGGGCGAGCGGACGAACGACAGCGCCACCAGGTCCACCCCGAGACGCAGCGCGAACCGCAGGTCCTCGGTGTCCTTGTCGGACAGCGCCGGAACGCTGACCGCCACGTTCGGCAGCGACACGCCCTTGTTGTCCGAGACCGGGCCGCCCTCGACGACCAGGCAGTCGATGTCGGTACCGCCGACCACGCTCTTCACCTCGACGGCCACCTTGCCGTCGTCGATGAGCAGCCGGTCGCCGGGCCGCACCTCGGCGGGCAGCCGTCGGTAGGTACAGGAGACGCGGTCGTGGGTACCGGGGACGTCGTCACTGGTGATGACCACATCCTCACCGGTGCGCCAGTCCACCGGCCCGCCCGCGAACCGGCCCAGCCGGATCTTCGGACCCTGCAGGTCGGCGAGGATCCCGACCGCCCGGCCGGTGGTCGCGGCCGCCTCGCGGACCCGCTGGTACACCTGCTCGTGGTCGTCGTGCCGACCGTGGCTGAAGTTCAGCCTGGCCACGTCCATCCCGGCCTCGACGAGCCCGCGGATGCGCTCCGGGCTGGCCGTGGCCGGCCCCAGCGTGCAGACGATCTTGGCGCGACGCGTCACGCCTCCAGGCTAGTGCCTCGCCCGGGGCCGCCGGGCCGAGGTCCGGATCCGCACCCCGGTCGCCGGCTCCGGGAGGCGGACAGGCATCGACGACGGCAGTCGATGGATGCCATACTCCGCGAGGTTCGTAGCGCAGGAGGCGCGATGAGTCTGATGTTGTACGGGCAGACGGAGCCCGAGCCGGTAGAGGAGGCGCCGGCCGACTCCGGGCGCCGCCGGTACCTGATCATTCTCGGTATGGTGGTCGTGCTGATCCTCGCCGCCGGATCCGCCGCGTACCTGCTGCTGACCAGCGGCGTGCCGACGAACCACCCGGCCACCGGCGGGTACCCCCCACCGGCGGTGGAGCCCACCACGCTCGGGCCTACCGATGACACGCCGGCCAGCGCCGCGGCCAGCGCGGGTGCCAGCGCGTCGGCCAGCGCCAGCGCCGCGGCCAGCCGCAGCGTCTCCCCCACCCGCACCCCCGGCGGCCCGACCGGCGGCCCGCCGCCCGGGCAGCCGTACCGGCTGGCCTCCGGCCAGCTCTGCCCGGCGATGGACTTCACCACCATCCAGGCCGGCGCCGGCGCCCCGACGACGAGCAGCGGCCAGGCCAAGCACCCCACCGGCCAGGACTTCACCTGTACCGGCGGCTTCGGCTCGACGCAGAAGGTCAAGATCTTCGCGGACGCCGTGATCTTCAGCGACCCGGCCAAGGCGGCGGCCAGCTACGCCGGCGACAAGGCCGGCGGCGACCACGTGATCGGGGTCGGCACCGACGCGACCGGCCTGCTTCCGTCGGGCGGCGGGTTCACGCTGCTGGTACTCGACGCCAACCTGGAACTCAAGATCCATCTGATCGCGGTCGGCGGCCAGCCGGTACCGAGCACGCTGCGGCAGTGGTCGATCGACTCGGCCCGCGGCACCCTGCCGAACCTACGCCGTTAGCGGCACCGCGGCCGGGTCGACCGGGCTGGGCAGCGAACCGGCGCCGCCGAGGTACGTGTGCACGGCGGCCGCGGCGGCGCGCCCCTCGGCGATCGCCCAGACGATCAGCGAGGCGCCCCGGTGCATGTCGCCGGCGACGAACACGCCGGGTACCGCGGTCTGCCAGTCCGGCCCGCAGTCCATGCCACCGCGCCGGTTTCGGGCCAGGCCCAGCTGGTCGAGCAGCGGCCCCTCCTCGGTACCGTCGAAGCCGATCGCGAGCAGCACCAGGTCGGCGGGCAGTTCCCGCTCGGTACCCGGAAGCACCGTCACGAGGCGCCGCCCGTTCTGCTTGACCACGCTCACCTCGGCGATCCGGATCGCCTCGACGCGCCGCGTTCCGACGAACTCCTGCACCGCGACCGCGAACACCCGCTCGCCGCCCTCCTCGTGGGCCGGGTACTCGCGCAGGATCCACGGCCAGGTCGGCCACGGGTCGTGCGTCTCGTCGCGGTCCAGCGGCGGCAGCGGGTACAGGTCGAGCTGGGTGATGCTGGCCGCGCCCTGGCGGTGCGCGACGCCGAGGCAGTCCGCCGCGGTGTCGCCGCCGCCGATGATGATCACGTGCTTACCCGCGGCATCGATGGGTGTCGTCGACTGCTTCCCGGCCACCACCCGGTTCGCCGGTACCAGGTGCTCCATCGCCAGGTGCACGCCGGCCAGGTGCCGGCCGGGCGTGTCGGGGACGTCGCGACCGGCCAGCGCACCGGCGGCGAGCAGGATCGCGTCGTACCGTTCGCGCAGCGCGGCGACGGTGACGTCCACCCCGACCGCGCAGCCGGTGACGAACCGCACGCCCTCCGCGTCCAGCTGCGCCAGCCGCCGGTCGATGTGCCGCTTCTCCAGCTTGAAGTCGGGGATGCCGTAGCGCATCAGCCCGCCCGGCTCGTCGTCGCGCTCGAACACGGTCACCGCGTGCCCGGCCCGGGCCAGCTGCTGCGCGGCGGCCAGCCCCGCCGGCCCCGAGCCGACCACCGCCACCGACCGGCCGGACGGTTCCGGTGCCGGTTGCGGGGTCACGTACCCGAGGTCGAAGGCCCGGTTGATGATCTCGACCTCGACCTGCTTGATGGTCACCGGCGAACCGCCGTTGATGGCCAGCACGCAGGCCGCCTCGCAGGGCGCCGGGCACAGCCGTCCGGTGAACTCCGGAAAGTTGTTGGTCGCGTGCAGCGCCTCGATGGCGTACCGCCACTGCCCGGTACGCACGAGGTCGTTCCAGTCCGGGATCCGGTTGCCCAGCGGGCAGCCCTGGTGGCAGAACGGGATGCCGCAGTCCATGCACCGGGTCGCCTGCTCGCGGATGAGCTCGTCGGAGGCGGACGGGTACACCTCCCGCCAGTCCTGGATGCGCACCGGTACCGGCCGCCGCGTGGGGAGCTTGCGCTCGTATCGCAGGAAGCCCTGAGGGTCAGGCACTCTTACCTCCAGCGGCCGCCATAACCGCCTCGTCGACGTCGCGACCGGCGGCTTCGGCGGTCCGGATGGCTTCGATGACCCGCTTGTACTCGCGGGGTACCACGGCGGTGAACTCCTCCACGGCGGTCACCCACTCGGCCAGCAGCCGGGACGCGACCGGCGAGCCGGTCTCCTGGTGGTGCCGCTCGACCAGGTCGCGCAGGGTGTGCTTGTCGTCGGCGGCCACCGGTTCCAGGTCGACCAGCTCCCGGTTGACCCGGGCGGTGTCCAGCCGCCAGACGAACGCCACCCCGCCGGACATGCCCGCCGCGAAGTTGCGGCCGGTGCCGCCGAGCACGACGACGGTACCGCCAGTCATGTACTCGCAGCCATGGTCGCCCACGCCCTCGACCACCGCGACGGCGCCGGAGTTGCGCACCGCGAACCGCTCGCCGACCCGGCCGCGCAGGAACAGCTCGCCGCCGGTGGCGCCGTACAGGATCGTGTTGCCGGCGATGATCTGGTCTTCGGCCCCGCCGGCCGTGCCGGCTTCGCCGGTGACGAACGGGGCGGTCGCGTCCGGGCGGATCACCAGCCGCCCGCCGGACAGTCCCTTGCCGACGTAGTCGTTGGCGTCGCCGGTCAGCCGCAGCGTGATGCCGTTGGGTACGAACGCGCCGAACGACTGGCCGGCGGTGCCCCGCAGGTGCACCTCGATCGTGTCGTCGGGCAGCCCCTTGCCGCCGAACCGGCGGGTGACCTCGCCGCCGAGCATCGCGCCGACGCTGCGGTGCTCGTTGCGCACCGCGATCTCGATGCGGGTCGGGGTGCTGTCGCTCAGCGCCGGCCAGGCCGCGGCGATGAGCAGGTTGTCCAGGGCGCGGTCCAGGCCGTGGTCCTGCGTGGTGACGCGGTGCAGCGGCGCATCGTCCGGCAGGTCCGGCACATGCAGCACCGGGGTCAGGTCCAGGCCGCGCGCCTTCCAGCGCTCGATCGCCGGTACCAGATCGAGCAGCTCGGCGTGCCCGATGGCCTCGTCGAGCGTGCGGAAACCGAGCGCGGCGAGCCCTTCCCGTACCTCCTCGGCGAGGAACAGGAAGAAGTTCTCCACGAACTCCGGCCGCCCGGTGTAGCGCTGCCGCAGCACCGGGTTCTGCGTGGCGATGCCGACCGGGCAGGTGTCCAGGTGGCAGACGCGCATCATGACGCAGCCCTCGACGATCAGCGGTGCCGTCGCGAAGCCGTACTCCTCGGCGCCGAGCAGCGCCGCCACCAGTACGTCCCGGCCGGTCTTGAGCTGCCCGTCGACCTGCACGGTCACCCGGTCGCGCAGCCCGTTGGCGAGCAGCGTCTGCTGGGTCTCGGCCAGCCCCAGCTCCCACGGCGCACCGGCGTGCTTCAGCGAGTTCAGCGGCGACGCTCCGGTACCCCCGTCGTGGCCGGAGATCAGGATGACGTCGGCCTTGGTCTTGGCGACCCCGGCGGCCACGGTACCCACGCCGACCTCGGCGACCAGCTTGACGTGCACCCGCGCCGCCGGGTTGACGTTCTTCAGGTCGTAGACGAGCTGGGCGAGATCTTCGATCGAGTAGATGTCGTGGTGTGGCGGCGGGGAGATCAGCCCGACGCCCGGGGTGGCGTGCCGGGTCTTGGCGATCCACGGCCAGACCTTGTTGCCGGGCAGCTGGCCGCCCTCGCCCGGCTTGGCGCCCTGGGCCATCTTGATCTGGATGTCGTCGGCGTTGACCAGGTACTCGGCGGTGACCCCGAACCGGCCCGACGCGATCTGCTTGACCGCGCTGCGCCGCTGCTTGTCGTAGAGCCGGTCGACGTCCTCGCCGCCCTCGCCGGTGTTGGACCGCCCGCCCAGCCGGTTCATCGCGATGGCCAGGGTCTCGTGCGCTTCGGCGGAGATCGAGCCGTAGCTCATCGCGCCGGTGGCGAACCGCTTGACGATGCTCTCCGCCGGCTCGACCTCGTCGATCGGCACCGGCTCCCGGTCGCCGTAGCGCAGCTCGAACAGGCCGCGCAGGCTGCCCGCGTCGGCGGCCAGCGCGTCGACCGTGCCGGTGTACCGCTTGAACACCTCGTACTGCCCGCTGCGGGTCGCGTGCTGGAGCAGGAACACGGTCTCCGGGTTGAACAGGTGCACCTCGCCCTCGCGCCGCCACTGGTACTCCCCGCCGACCTCCAGCTGCCGGCGTACCGCCGGCGCCTCGTTGGCCGACTGAGCCGACCGGGCCCGCCGCGCGAGCGTCGCGGGCCAGGCGCGGGCGTGCCGGGCGGCGACCTCGGCGGCGATCTCGGCCAGCCCGATGCCGCCGATCCGGCTGCTGGTACCGGTGAAGTACCGCTCCACCAGCTCCGGGTCCAGCCCGACGGCCTCGAAGACCTGGGCACCGCAGTACGACGAGACGGTGGAGATGCCCATCTTCGACATGATCTTCAGGACGCCCTTGGACAGCGCCTTGACGTAGTTGGCGATCGCCTTGGCCGGCTCGATGCCGACCAGCGCGCCGGTCAGGATCAGGTCGTCGATCGACTCGAAGGCGAGGTACGGGTTGACGGCCGCGGCGCCGTACCCGATCAGTACCGCGGCGTGGTGCACCTCGCGGCAGTCGCCGGTCTCCACGACCAGCGCGACCTGGGTGCGCGTCTGTTCACGCACGAGATGCTGGTGGACGGCCGCGGTGAGCAGCAGCGACGGGATCGGCGCCAGATCGGCGGTGGAGTCCCGGTCGGACAGCACGAGGATGCGTACCCCGTCCTCGATCGCCTCGGACACGTGCCGGCAGATCTCGGTCAGCCGCGCCTTGAGCCCGGCGCCGCCGTCCCGTACCCGGTACAGCCCGGACACCCGGACCGCCTTGAACCCGGGCAGGTTGCCGTCCTCGTCAATCGACAGGATCTTGGCCAGCTCGTCGTTGTCGATGACCGGCCGGGGCAGCACGATCTGCCGGCAGCTGGCCGGACCGGGGTCGAGCAGGTTGCCCTCCGGCCCGATCGTCGAGCCGAGGCTGGTCACCAGCTCCTCCCGGATCGCGTCCAGCGGCGGGTTGGTCACCTGGGCGAACAGCTGCCCGAAGTAGTCGTACAGCAGCCGCGGGCGCTTCGAGAGCACGGCGATCGGGGTGTCGGTGCCCATCGACCCGATCGGCTCCGCGCCCAGCCGCGCCATCGGCGACAGCAGGATCTTCAGCTCCTCCTCGGTGTACCCGAAGGTCTGCTGCCGCCGCTGCACCGAGTCGTGCGTATAGATCACGTGCTCGCGCTCGGGCAGGTCGCCCAGGCGCATGATGCCGGCCATCAGCCAGTCGTCGTACGGGTGCTCGGCGGCCAGCGTCGCCTTGATCTCGTCGTCTTCGATGATCCGGCCGGCCGACGTGTCGACCAGGAACATCTTGCCCGGCGCCAGCCGGCCCTTGGCGACCACGCTCGCGGGGTCCAGATCCAGCACGCCCGCCTCGCTGGCCAGCACGACCAGCCCGTCGGCGGTGCGCCACCAGCGGCCGGGGCGCAGGCCGTTGCGGTCCAGTACCGCACCGATCACGGTACCGTCGGTGAACGCCACCGCCGCCGGCCCGTCCCACGGCTCCATCAGGCTCGCGTGGAACCGGTAGAACGAGCGGCGCGCGGGTTCCATCGCGCGGTCGTTCTCCCAGGCCTCCGGGATCATCATGAGTACCGCGTGCGCCAGGCTCCGCCCCGCCAGGTGCAGCAGCTCCAGTACCTCGTCGAAGTTCGCCGAGTCGGAGGCGTCCGGCGTGCAGGTCGGGAACAACCGGCGGATGTTGCCGGGGATCAGCGGCGAGGCGAGCAGCGCCTCCCGGGCCGCCATCCAGTTCCGGTTTCCGCGGATCGTGTTGATTTCGCCGTTGTGCGCGATGAAGCGGTACGGGTGGGCCAGCGGCCACGACGGGAACGTGTTCGTGGAGAACCGGGAGTGCACCAGCGCGATCGCGCTGTCCACCCGCGGGTCGGACAGATCCGGGAAGAAGGTGCGCAGCTGATCCGGGGTGAGCATGCCCTTGTACACGACGGTGCGGCCGGACAGCGACGGAAAGTGCAGCCCGACGCCGCGCTCCCGGGTCTCCCGCTCGGCCTGCTTGCGGACGCAGAACATGACCCGCTCCAGCGCCAGGCCGGACAGCGGCTCGCCGGCCCGGCCGCCGGGGCCGGTGGTCAGCCGGTCGGCGGCGAGGAACACCTGGCGGATGCGCGGCATCGCGGCCAGCGCCGTGGCACCCAACCCGTCCGGGCGCACCGGCACCTCCCGCCAGCCGACGATGCGGGCGCCCTCGACCAGGGCGTACTTCTCCAGTACCGTCACCGCCCGCGCCTCGTCCGCCGGCGTCGCGCTGGCCGGCAGGAAGAACAGGCCGGTGGCGTACTGGCCGGCCGGTGGCAGCGGGAAGTCGACGACCGCGCGGTAGAAGGCGTCAGGTACCTGGATCATGATGCCCGCGCCGTCGCCGGTGTTCGGCTCGGCGCCCCGGGCACCGCGGTGATCCAGCCGGCAGAGCGCGGCCAGGCCCTTGACGACCACGTCGTGGGACCGGCGACCGTCGATGTCGGCCACGAATGCGACACCGCAGGCGTCGTGCTCGTAGGCCGGGTCGTACAGCCCCTGCGGGTGCGTCTGCGCCATCGGGCCTCCTGGACGTCATCTGATCATGCACTGGCGGGACGACGTCGGCCCTGCGAAGCCTCTTGAGTCTACGTGAAAGCAGTCCCCCGGCCGAAAGAGCACCAGATCACACCTGGCGCGTCGATCTTGGAGTTGTGCTGGCCGACTCGCGGAGCGGTGTCCCTTATGTCGCCGACACAAGTCCAAGATCGGCGGAGTACTATGCGGGCGGGCGCCACTGGCGGGCCACGGCGCCGGCCCGGCCGAGCAGCCGCGGGGTGAGCCCGAGCGCGGCGTTGCGGGCGCGGATCACCAGGTTGCCGTTCGCCGCGTACACCGCGCCGACCCGGCGGGACTGGCGGATGATCCGGGCCACCCGGGGCCGGCGCTGCACGCTGTACTCCTCCAGCGCATGTACCAGCGACTTTCCCGGTGCCGCCTCGATCAGCAGCGCCCGGAGCGTGGCCGCGTCCTCCAGCGCGAGGCAGGCGCCCTGGCCGAGGTGGTGACTCATCGCATGGGCCGCGTCACCGAGCAGCGCGAACCCGCCGGGGCCGGCCGGGAAGGCGAACGAGCGCGGGATGGGCCGCAGTTCGGCGGTCGCGTGCTGGATCAGGTCTTCGGGTTCGGTGGCGGCGAGCAGGTCGCCGATCGGGAAGTGCCAGTCGGCGAACCAGCGGCGCAGCAGGGTGAGCTGGGCGGGCGGCGGCTCGGGCCGGTAGGCACCGGGTACCGTCGCCGCCCAGTAGATCCCGCCACCGGGCGACGCGGTCCGCTCGCCGAGCACCGCGTACCGGAAGCGGTGCCCGTGTCCGAGCGTC
>VAWN01000023.1:0-179609 GCA_005885555.1 Actinomycetota bacterium | reverse complement strand
GCGCCACGCCGCGCAGCCGGCGGCGACGGCGGTGCTCTCCGGCGCGAGCCGGCGGCGGACCACGCTGTCCACGCCGTCCGCGGCGACCACCAGGTCGGCCGTCCACGTGGTCCGGCCGTCGCCGACCGCGGGCAGGTCGCCGGCGGCGGCGTGCACCGTGCGTACCGCGACCCCGGTGCGGATGTCGATCCGGTCCCCCAGCCCGGCGACCAGCGTGTCGTGCAGGTCCTCCCGGTGCACCACCATGGCGCCGTCCGGCTCGTCCTCGTCCTGGGACTGGTCGGGCTGGACGAGCCACTGCCCGCCCGGCCGGCGGATGCCGCGCGACGGTGCCGGAGTGCCGATCGTGCCCAGGCCGCCGCCGAGGCCGAGGGCGTGCAGCGCGCGTATCCCGTTGGGCCAGATCATCAGCGCGGCCGAGTCGCCGCGCAGCCGGTCGTTGCGCTCCAGCAGGGTGACCTGCCAGCCGGTGCGGGCCAGGGCGCCCGCGATGGCCAGACCGCCGATACCGGCACCGACCACCACCGCAGAGCGCATCCGACTTCCCTACCTTCCTGCCGACCCGCTACCGCTCCGCCGCGCTGCCCGGCGGGCCGGTCGAGGCCGGCTCGTCCGGCGGGTCGGAGCCCTTGATGTCGGAGCCCTCGATGTCGGCGTCCTTGATCAGGTCGCCCTCGGGGTCGGTAGGCTCATCGGCGTCGCCGTCCGCTCCGACATCATCCGGCTCGGTACCGCCCGAAGTCGAGACCTCCGCCGCACCGGTCTCTGCCAGGATCCGCTGAGCCTCCTCGGCGGGTACGGCACGGTACCGGTTCTCGCCCTCGGCGGGTACCAGCCACAGCTGCGGCCCGCGCACCCGCAGGAAGTAGATCAGCGCGGCGAGGAAGACCACGATCGAGGTCCAGTCGTTCAGCCGCATGCCGAGGAAGTGGTTGGCCTCGTCCTCGCGCAGCGCCTCGACCCAGAACCGGCCGACCGTGTACGCCATCACGTAGACCGCGAACGCCCGGCCCCGCCCGAACTTGTACCGCTTGTCCAGCTGCCAGACGAGGATCGCCACGCCGAGGCACCACAGCGACTCGTACAGGAATGTCGGATGGTACAGGCCGGGGCGGGCCACCGGCTGGCCGTCCTGGACGATCGCCTTGCCGTCGGCCATCTCGTAGACCTTCAGCCCCCAGGGCAGGTTGGTCCGGCGGCCGTAGAGCTCGTTGTTGAACCAGTTGCCGAAGCGGCCGATCGCCTGCGCCACGGGTAGTCCGGGCGCCAGCGCGTCGGCGACGAACGACAGTGGTATGCCGACCTGCCGGCAGGCGATCCAGGCGCCCAGCGCGCCGCCCGCCACGGCACCCCAGATGCCCAGGCCGCCGTGCCAGATCTGCAGCCACTCCCAGGCGCTGTGCCCGTCGCCGAAGTACTGCTGCGGCGAGGTGGCCAGGCTGTAGGCGCGCGCGCCGAGGATGCCCATGGGTACCGCCCAGATGGCGACGTCCAGGACCAGGTACGGCGGGGCGCCACGGGCCCGCATCCGCCGCTCGGTGATGTAGCAGGCCGCCACGATGCCCAGCACGATGCACAGCGCGTAGGCCCGGATGGGGACCGGTCCGAGGTTCCAAGCCGCGGTCGTCGGGCTCGGAATCATTGCGAAACTCACGGGTGCACACGCTACCGCTGCCCGACACGCGTGCGCTCCCCTGGTCACAGGGACCGCCCGGTTCTAGGCTTTTCGTCCATGAAGCTGCTCACCTCCGCGGTCGCGGCGGTCATCGAGGACCCCGCCGGCCGCGTGCTGCTCTGCCAGCAGAGTGCCGGCCACCGGCTCTGGACCCTGCCCGGCGGCAAGATCCGGCTCGGCGAGAGCCCGATCCACGCCACCATTCGCGACATCCGTATCGAGACGGGTACCGACATCCAGATCATCGATCTCGTCGGGCTGTACCAGCTCACCGGTGACGGTTGCGGTGACGACCTGCCCGACCTGCTCGTACACGTCTTCCGGGGGCGCCTGGACGGCGAAACGACCCTCAACGACCCGGGACACATCCGCCGGCTCTGCTGGTACGAGCCGGACAGCCTCCCGAGTCCGATGACCGCGACCACGCGCACCGCGCTGCGCGACGCCGTGGTCGGCCGCTCCGGGGTACTGCGGCAGGTGCAGCGCGACCCCGAGCCCGAGGTACCGGAAGCGGCCGACGCCGCCGAAGCGGTCGCCGCCGTCTAGCCGCGGCTGTGGCGTGGGCCGCCGGTCAGCTCCGCTGAGGGTGGCGCACGCCGGCGGCCAGGTCGGTGGCGAGCCGGCGCAGGGCGTCCAGCCCGGACGCCTCGTCGGCGGCGTCCAGCAGGCAGCGGATCAGCGCGGTACCGACGATCACCCCGTCGGCGTACCCGGCGACCGCGGCCGCCTGGGTGCTGTCGCGTACCCCGAGGCCGACGCCGATCGGCAGGTCGGTCACCTCACGCAGCCGGGCGACGAGCCGGGGCGCGGAGGCGGAGACCTGCTCACGGGTACCGGTGACGCCCATGATGCTGGCCGCGTACACGAAGCCGCGCGACGCGGCCGCCGCCCCGGCCAGCCGCGCGTCGGTCGACGACGGCGCGGCGAGGAACACCCGGTCCAGCCCGTACCGGTCGGCCGCGGCCAGCCACTCCTGCGCCTCGTCCGGGATCAGGTCGGGCGTGATCAGCCCGGCACCGCCGGCCGCGGCGAGGTCGCGGGCGAACCGGTCCACGCCGTACCGCTCGATCGGGTTCCAGTAGGTCATCAGGATCACCGGCGCGCCGGCCTGCGCGGCCGCCTCGATCGCGTGCAGCACGTCACGGGTGCGTACCCCGCCGGCCAGCGCGATCTCGCTGGCCCGCTGGATCACCGGACCGTCCATGACCGGGTCGGAGTACGGGAACTCGACCTCGACGACGTCCACGCCGGACTCGACCATCGCGCGCATCGCGGCGATGCTGCCCGGTACCGTCGGGAACCCGGCCGGCATGCACCCGATCAGCACCCCGCGCCCGTCCGCCTTCGCCTTCTCGAAGGCCGGCGCGACGCTCACGCGTGCTCTCCGAGGAACCCGAAGAAGCGGCCGGCGGTCTGCACGTCCTTGTCGCCGCGGCCGGACAGGTTGACCAGGATGACCGGATCGGTACCCAGCGTCGGCGCGATCCGCAGCGCACCGGCCAGGGCGTGCGCGCTCTCGATGGCCGGGATGATCCCTTCGGTGCGGCACAGCCGCTCGAACGCGGCCATCGCCTCGGCGTCGGTCACCGGCTGGTACACCGCCCGGCCGGTGTCGGCGAGCCAGGCGTGCTCCGGGCCGACCCCGGGGTAGTCCAGCCCGGCGGAGATCGAGTGCGACTCGCGGGTCTGCCCGTCCTCGTCCTGCAGCAGGTAGGTGCGCGCGCCGTGCAGTACCCCGACGCCGCCGTCACCGCTGATGCTGGCCGCGTGCCGGCCGGTCTCCACGCCGTCGCCACCGGCCTCGAAGCCGTACAGGCGCACCGACTCGTCGGGGATGAACGCGTGGAAGATGCCGATCGCGTTGGAGCCGCCGCCGACGCAGGCGCAGACCGCGTCGGGCAGCCGGCCGGCCAGCGCCAGGCACTGCGCCCGGGCCTCCACGCCGATGCCGCGGGCGAAGTCGCGCACCATCGCGGGGAAGGGGTGCGGGCCGGCCGCGGTACCGATCATGTAGTGGGTCGTCGCGACGTTGGTCACCCAGTCGCGCAGCGCCTCGTTCATCGCGTCCTTCAGCGTGCGCGAGCCGCTGGAGACGGGGATCACCTCGGCGCCGAGCATCTTCATCCGGGCCACGTTGAGGGCCTGGCGGCGGGTGTCCTCCTCGCCCATGTACACGACGCACTCCAGGCCGAACAGCGCGCACGCGGTGGCGGCCGCGACGCCGTGCTGACCGGCGCCGGTCTCCGCGATCACCCGCGGCTTTCCCATCCGTACCGTCAGCAGCGCCTGACCGAGCACGTTGCGCACCTTGTGCGCACCGGTGTGGTTGAGGTCCTCCCGCTTGAGCAGGATCCGGGCACCGACGGCGTCGGACAGGCGGGTCGCGTCGTAGAGCATGCTCGGGGTACCGGCGTAGTCGCGCAGCAGCCGGCTGAACTCGGCCTGGAACGCCTCGTCGGCCTGCGCGTGGCGGTATTCGGCGTCGAGCTCGTCCAGTGCGGGTACCAGTGCCTCCGGCATGAACCGCCCGCCGTACCGCCCGAAGTGCCCGGCGACGTCGGGCAGTAGGCCCGCCGCGGACAGCGCCCCCGTCACCGCGCCGGCCTCGGCGTGGCCGGATGCGAGCCGGCGGTGACCAGCTCGGCCACCGCGTCCCGCGGACTCTTCTTGGTCACGAGGCCCTCCCCCACGAGTACCGCATCGGCCCCCGCCGAGGCGTACCGGATCAGGTCGTGCGGCCCCCGGACGCCGGACTCGGCGATCTTCACCACCATATTCGGCAGGCCCGGTGCGATGCGCTCGAATACCGAGCGGTCGACTTCGAGGGTGCGTAAGTTGCGCGCGTTGACCCCGATGACCCGGGCGCCGGCGGCCAGCGCGCGGTCCGCCTCGTCCTCGGTGTGCACCTCGACCAGCGCGGTCATGCCCAGCGACTCGACCCGTTCCAGCAGGCCGACCAGGACGTTCTGTTCCAGCGCCGCCACGATGAGCAGCACCAGGTCGGCACCGTGCGCCCGGGCCTCGTGCACCTGGTAGCTGGACACGACGAAGTCCTTGCGCAGCAGCGGTACCTCGACCGCGGCGCGTACCGCGTCGAAGTCCGCGAGGCTGCCGCCGAACCAGCGGGACTCGGTCAGTACCGAGATGCACCGCGCGCCGCCCGCGGCGTACTCGCCGGCCAGCTCCGCCGGGTCGGGGATGTCGGCGAGCTGCCCGGCCGACGGCGACGCGCGCTTGACCTCGGCGATGACCCCGACGCCGGGCTTGCGCAGCAGGGTGTACCCGTCCCGGGGTGGAGGCGCGGCAGCCGCCAGTTCGCGGATCTCGTCCATCGATACCTGCCGCTGGCGGGCCGCGATGTCCTCGCGCACGCCGGCCAGGATCTCGTCGAGCACGCTCTGGCCGCCCGCGGAAGACATCGGACTCCCCTCTCCGGGTGTCATGCGCCCGATGCTAGGCGGACCGTCCAGCCGCAGGCGTGCGGGGGGTACGCGGCGCCGCAGGCCGCACCCTGGAGTACGCTCAATCGCCTCGCCGCGTGGGGTCCTCGCCACGGTCCAGCGCGTCCCACATCGCCACGTCCGACCGGGACGGGCCGCTGCGTTCCACGTACTCGACGGGTTCGGTCGCGCGTTCGTAGCGGCTGCCCAGCCCCGGCCACGAACCGCCGCGCAGCAGCGCCTTCAGGCCGGCGTGCGCGACGAGTACCCCGCCGAGTGCGCAGAGCAACGACCAGGCGTTGCCGCGCCCGGTGCCCGCCACGAAACCGCCCCCGATCGCCAGCGCCAGGCCGGCGACGACCAGTACCCCCGCAAGCGCGGACCGCAACCACCCGCGGACCGCAACGATCGCCGCGGCCCCGGCCAGGGCGACCAACGCGACCGCCGGCGCCCAGTGCAGCACCGCGCCGCCGGTGAGCCGGTGGCCCGGCAGCCGGACCGGTCCGGTCTCGGTCACCACCCGCCAGGTGCGCGACACGGCCAGCAACGAAAGCAGCGCGCCGAGGACACACTCCGCCACTGTGACGGCCAGGTCCCGCCGGGCGGCTCTCATCGCGCCGGGCGCAGGGTCTCCGCTGCCGCGATCGCGGTCAGCACCGCCGCGGCCTTGTTGCGGGTCTCCTGCTCCTCCGCGGCCGGGTCGGAGTCGGCCACGATGCCGCCGCCGGCCTGCACGTAGGCCACGCCGTCACGGATCAGCGCGGTGCGGATCGCGATCGCCGTGTCCAGGTCGCCGCCGAAGCCGAAGTACCCGACGATGCCGCCGTACAGGCCCCGCCGGGTCGGCTCCAGCTCCTCGATGATCTCCATCGCCCGCACCTTGGGCGCGCCGGACAGGGTACCGGCCGGGAAGGTGGCCACGAGGGCATCGAAGGCGGTCTGTTCGTCGCTCAGCTCCCCCACCACCGTCGAGACGATGTGCATCACATGGCTGTACCGCTCGATCGTGGCGAACTCCGGCACCTGCACGGTGCCCGGCCTGCACACCCGGCCCAGGTCGTTGCGGCCGAGATCGACGAGCATCACGTGCTCGGCGCGCTCCTTCGGATCGGCGAGCAGCTCGGTCGCCAGCCGCGCGTCCTCGGCGGGCGTGGCGCCCCGCCAGCGGGTACCCGCGATCGGGTGCAGCAGCGCCCGCCGCCCGGTCACCTTCAGGTGCGCCTCCGGCGAGGACCCCACGACGTCGAACCCGTCGAACCGGATGAAGTACATGTACGGGCTCGGGTTCGTGGTGCGCAGCACCCGGTACACGTCGAGCGGGTCGGCACCGGTGGCGCGCTCGAACCGTTGCGCCACCACGATCTGGAAGCACTCGCCGTCGCGGATCGCCTCCTTGGCCGCCTCCACCGCCTTGGGGTGCAGGCCCGGTGGCGTACGGGAGGCGACGGTGCCCAGCGCCGGAAAGTCCACAGTGGACACCATCGGCGGGGTGGGCCGGGACAGCGCCGTGGTCATCGCGTCCAGCCGGCCGATCGCCTGGTGGAACGCCGCCGCGGCGTCCCGCTCGTCGCCGTCCGGTTTCAGGATCGCGTTGGCGACGAGGAGTGCGGAGCCGGTGAAGTGGTCCAGCACGACCAGGTCGGTGGCCAGGAGCATGCCCAGCTCCGGGACGTGCAGGTCGTCGTCGGCAAGCTCGGGCAGGCGCTCGAAGCGGCGCACGATGTCGTACGCGAGGTAGCCGACCAGGCCGCCGGTCAGCGGTGGGAGATCCTCGCCGGTGTGCGGGGTACCCGAGCCGGCCAGCGCGCGGACCGAGTCGCGCAGCACGGTGACCGGGTCGCCGTCGACGGGTACGCCGTCGGGTGGGCTGCCCAGCCACACCGCCCGCCCGTCGCGCTCGGTCAGCGTGGCGACGCTGCGCACTCCGATGAACGAGTACCGTGACCAGGCCGTGCCGCCCGATGCGGCGCCCTGCTCGGCGGACTCCAGCAGGAAGGTACCGGGACCGCCGGCCAGCTTCCGGTAAACCCCCACCGGTGTCTCGCCGTCGGCCAGCAATCGACGGGTCACCGGTACGACACGATGGGTGCGCGCCAGGGTCTGGAACGTCTCCTCGTCCGGCGTCACCACTCCGGTCGTCACTGATCCGTCCCCTCGTAGATCACATCGGTGAAGCAGGTGCGGGTACCGGTGTGGCAGGCCGCCCCGACCTGGTCCACCCGGACCAGCAGGGCGTCGCCGTCGCAGTCCAGCGCCACCGAGCGCACGTACTGGTGGTGCCCCGACGTCTCGCCCTTCACCCAGTAGCTGCGCCGGCTGCGCGACCAGTACGTGGCCCGCCCTGTCGCCAGGGTACGGCGCAGCGCCTCGTCGTCCATCCACGCCAGCATCAGTACCTCACCGGTGTCGTACTGCTGCACGACCGCGGCGACGAGCCCGGCCGGGTCGCGCGACAGCCGGGCGAGGATCGCCGGGGAGACAGTTGCAGTCACGGTTGCTCCTCTCAGATGCCCGATTGTTCCGCACTCCCCGGCAACGTTGCCAAGCCGTCCCATTGCCACCAAGGATTTTGGGGGATGTGCGGCCGGCTACCCGGGGGTACCGTGATGTTCGCGCCGTCGCGGCTTCTGGGCGAGCGCTCACCTCCCACGCAGCAGTCGGTCCTTCGTCTCCTCAGCGGCCTCCCACTGGGGTGCCGTTTTCGGCACTCCGTGTCCGCTGTGGCCCGTTCGGCGTACCTGCGCGCCGGTCCGCTGGGCTCCCGGAGGTGTGTGCACACCGCCGCGGGGGCGCAGGCGGACACCCGCCCGGCGGCCGCCCCGAGCCGCCGGAGGAACGGACGGAGGACTGAGTGCAGGCAGAAATCGAGCGGCCCGGAGGACAGCCGCTCCCGGAAGAACCAACGACGATACCCGCGGCGCGGCAAGCCTTGGACGACGGTCTGAGCGACACCGCAACCGCGGTCATCACACCCGACGAGGCCGCCCCCGGCGCGGTGGACCCGTCAGCGGCGGAACCGGCACCGTCGGCAGAAGTGGCGGCGGCCGCGCCGGGGGAAGCCGGCGAGGCGTCCGCCGACGCCTCGGTGGACGCGGACGAGCCGGACGCGTCCGGAGGGGCGGACGAGGACGCCCCGCCGGCGTCCGAGGCGCAACTGACCGAAGCCGACGCATCCGGTACGGCGGAGGTCACGGACGAACCCGCCGCGGAGACAGCGGTACCGGAAGCGGAGGCCGGCCAGTCGCAGACCGCTGAGACTGAGGTTGCGCCGGAACCGGTCCAACCCGAGGAGCCGCAAGCCGATGCGGCTGAGGAGCCGGAAGCGGAGTTGGCTGAGGCGACCGACGAGCTGACCGAGGAACCGGAAGCCGAGTCCGACGCCGACGCCGGACCCGAACCGCAGCCGGCCGACGACGCCGAAGAGCCCGAAGCCGCAACGGAAGAAGCGCAAGCCGAAGCGGACACGGAACCCGCCGCCGAAGCCGAAGGACCCGAGGCTCCAGCCGAGGAAACCGAACCGGTCGCCGAAGCAGCCGAAGAACCGGAAGCCCAAACCGAACAGGAACCCGCCGCCGAAACGGAACTGACCGAGGAACCAGACGCACCGACCGAGGAACCAGACGCCTCAGCCAAAGAGGAGCGCGAACCCGAACCCGAGGTCGACGAGGAACCCGTCGCCGAAGCCGACGACGCCGAAGAGCCCGAAGCCGCAGCCGAGGAACCCGAGCCCGAGGAACCAGAGGCCGAGGAACCAGAGGCCGAGGAACCAGAGGCCGCGGCAGAGGTCGCGGATACCGAGCAGCCAACCGCCGACGAGCCGGACGCCGAGGCGGACCTGGCCGACGAGCCTGAAGCCGAGGCAGAGGAAGCAGAAGAGCCCGAGACACCCGAACCGCAAGCCGCAACCGAAGAGGAGCCCGAACCCGAACCCGCCGAAGAACCCGCAGCAGACGCCGACCTGACCGAGGAACCCGAACCCGAACCCGAAGCCGAGGCGGAGCCGGAGCCGGAGCCGGCCGACGCTGAACTAGCTGAAGCCGAACCGATCGAAGCCGAACCCGAAGCCGAACCGATCGAGGCCGAGGCCGAGGCCGAACCCGCACACCTGTCCGAAGCCGAGCCGGCCGAGGTGGTCGAAGCGGCCGAGGAGATCGCCGCGGCCGCGGCCGATCTCAACGTGGCCACCGAGCAGCCCGAAGCCACCGAGCAGCCCGAAGCCACCGAGCAGCCCGAACTCACCGAGCAGCAGCCCGAGCCCGCGGAGGAGGTACTCGACCTCGTCGAGGCCAGCCTCGCGGACGCCGAGGAAGCGGAGACCGGGGAAGCAAACGCCGAGGAAGCGGAGGCCGAGGTAGCAGACGCCGGGGAAGCAGACGCCGAGGAAGTGCTGGCCGAGGAACCGGTACCCGGACCGGCCGACACCGGCGGGCAGCCGGCCGAGGCGTACGAGACCGTCGCCGTCCTCGTGGAGGAGGAGAGCAGTCCCGATGCCGAGGAGGTCGAGGTACTGGTAGCCGCGCTCGCCCCGCTGCGCCCGGGTGACGTGGCGCAGACGTCGATCGCGATCTGGAAGCCGGACGCCCTTGCGGCGATCCGGGAGCAGGTGGTGGAGGTTCAGGCCCGGTTCGTCGACGAGCCGACCGAGGCCGTGGCGCAGATCCGGGCGCTGGTTTCCGAAGCGGTACACACGCTGGCCGACGCGCTGCTGTCCGAGCAGCTCAGCTCGATCGACCCGCATCAGCACACCGATACCCCGGACACCGAGTCGCTGCGGGTGGCGCTGCGCCGCTACCGCGAGTTCCTGGACCGGCTACTCAACCTGTGATCCGCAATCTTGGACGCTTGTGCCCCCGCCAAGGGGTACAAGCGTCCAAGGTCCACCAAGAAATCACGCGGCTCGCGTGGCGAGCGCGGCGAGAGCCCGGCGGACGTCGGCTAAGGGTACGGTCGCGGTGTCGTCGAGTTCGGCCAGCCCGGCCTCGATGAGATCGCGCATCAGCGTGGTGATCGGCATGTGTCGGGCCGCCGCGGCGGCCTGCAACCGTTCATAGGTCTGCAGCGGCATCCGTAGTGATCTGCTCACCATCGGCGTACCGGTGTCCGGTGTGGCCAGCGACGCCTCGGCACCGTCGGCGAGGACGTCGGTGAGGCTTCCTTCGAGCGCTTCGTTGACCCGCTTATCCCGCTTCATGGCTACCCCCTGCGACCAACTTGTCGAACATGGCCACCTCATCCGGCCACATCGGTCGAGCGGCGACGATGTTCCAGTCATTGTCGTCGCGATCGGACTCCGTCAGGAACACCACCAGGTGTTCACCATTGGTCTCCGCGAACACCACCTTCACATCGGCTTCGTCCAGGTCGTCACAGAGGTGCCGGACGACACGGTGCAAAGCGGTCAGCGCCGACCACACGGCCGCCGGCGAGATCCCGTACACCGCCAAGTTGTGCAGGCCCTCGGGGGTGAAGCCGTAACGCTCCTGCACCGGGACACCGTACCACGCCCGTGGTGCAGTTGATCATCCGTCGAAGAGGGTGAGTTCCAGCCGCGCGAGGCGCTGCGGATCGGCGATCATCTCGATCGCCACGATGTCGCCGTCCATGATCGTGAAGGTGAACGCGACCCGCGGCTGCCCGTCCATCGCCCAGACCAGGCCGGGGGCGCCGTTGACGAGCGCCGGCTGCGCGGCCCGCGCCCGCCCGGAGAACGTCTGCGCCACCTCGGCCGCGCCACGCACCTCCGCGGCACCACCGCCCATCCGCACGACCGTGCTGTCCGCGCGCAGGACCACGTCCGGGTCGAGCAACGAGAGCAGCGCGTCGAAGTCGCCGTTGCGGGACGCCGCCAGGAACGCGGCGACGACCTGCCGGTGCCGCGCCGGGTCCGCGTCGGTCGCCGGAGCCGTTCCTTGTACCCGACGCCGCGCGCGACTGGCCAGCTGCCGCGCCGCGGTCGGCGTGCGCTCGACGATCGGCGCGATCTCCTCGAACGGTACGGCGAACATGTCGTGCAGCACGAACGCCAGCCGTTCCGCGGGCGTGAGCGTGTCGAGGACCACCAGCAGCGCGACTCCGACCGAGTCGGCGAGCACCGCCTCGTGCTCGGGACCGGCACCCGGCTCGGGTTCCAGGGCGCCCAGCGGCTCCTCGCGACGCGAGCGCCGGGACTGCAGCATGGTGAGGCAGACCCGGGCGACGACCGTGGTCAACCAACCGGCCAGGTTCTGCACGCCGCTGGTGTCCGCGCGGTGCAGCCGCAGCCACGCCTCCTGTACCGCGTCGTCGGCCTCGCTCGCCGAGCCGAGCATCCGGTAGGCCACCGAGCGCAGGTGCGCCCGGTGCGCCTCGAACCGGTCGGCCAGAAAGTCCTCGTCCACCCGTCACATTCTTCCGTCGGGGCAGGTCATAACGGTGACCGAACACTGCAGGAGGAGTGCACCATGTCGCAAGGCGTCAAGACGATCATCTACCCGGTCCGGGACCTCGCCGCGGCCAAGGCCAGGTTCGGCGAGCTGCTGGGTGCGGAACCGACGTCCGACTCGCCGTACTACGTCGGCTTCACCATCGACGGCCAGGACATCGGCCTGGACCCGCAAGGTCACCAGCACGGAACCACGCCCTACTTCCACGTCGATGACGTGCACGGCGCGCTGAAGCAGCTCGTCGACGCCGGCGCGGAGGTCGTACAGGACGTCAAGGACGTCGGCGGCGGCCGGCTGATCGCCGCGGTCAAGGACCCCGACGGCAACGTCGTCGGCCTGCTCCAGCCCTGACCGGTGCGGCACAACGTGGGCGGCGCGGGAACCCGCGCCGCCCAGGTCACTGCGCCAACCGCCGGTAGAACCTGATCTTCCCGTTGATCGCGTCGAGGTCGCGCTCCAGTTCGGCGATGCGTTCCAGTACCCGCTCGCGGTGCTCCTCGAACAGCCGCAGCCGTTCCCCGATCGTCGCGTCGCCGGTCCGCGCCAGCTCCGCATACCGGCGCATGTCCCGCACCGGCATCCCGGTACCCCGGAGGCAGGTCAGCAGCTGCAGCCAGTCCAGGTCCTCCGACCGGTACCGGCGGCGCCCGGCCGCGTCCCGCCCGACCGGGCTGACCAGCCCCTCCTGCTCGTACCACCGCAGCGTGTGCACGGACAGGCCGACCTTCGCGGCGGCCTCCCCCACCGTGAGCCCCACATTCATGTCAGAAGCAAAACACATCCGCGTGCTTGCCCGTCGACACGATTTCATCTAGCGTTGAGTTCAACACCTGATGAGTTTTGAGGAGTGAGCCATGGACGTGGCGATCGAGGTCCGGGACCTCGTCGTGGTACGCGGCCATAAGGAGGTCCTGCACGGCATCGGCACGTCGGTGGCCACCGGCGGCGTGACCGGCCTGCTCGGGCCCAGCGGCAGCGGCAAGACCACCCTGATGCGCGCGATCGTCGGGGTGCAGAAGGTGCGCTCGGGCAGCGTGACCGTGCTCGGGCAGCCGGCCGGATCGGCCGCGTTGCGGTCGCGCATCGGCTACCTCACCCAGGCACCGAGCGTCTACGCCGACATGACGGTGCGGGAGAACGTCCGCTACTTCGCCTCGCTGTACAAGGGCGTCACGCGGGCCGATGCCGACCGGGCCATCGCCGACGTCGGCCTGTCCGACGCCGCCAACCAGATGGTCGGCTCGCTGTCCGGTGGACAGTTCAGCCGGGCCTCGCTGGCCTGCGCGCTGGTCGGCAGGCCGGACGTGCTGATCCTCGACGAGCCGACGGTCGGGCTGGACCCGGTGCTGCGCGAGGAGTTGTGGCGCAAGTTCCGCGAGCTGGCCGCCTCCGGTGTCACCCTGCTGGTCTCCAGCCACGTGATGGACGAGGCGGGGCGGTGCGACCGGCTGATCCTCATCCGCGAGGGCCGGATCATCGCCGACGACACCGTCGACGCGGTACGCCGCGCCGCCGACACGCACGATCTGGACGAGGCGTTCCTGCGGCTGATCCGGGCACAGGAGCCGGTGGAGGTGGCCTCATGAGCCCGCGGATCCTGTTCAGCACGACCCGACGGGTGCTGACCCAGCTGCGCCACGACAAGCGGACGCTGGCGCTGGTCGTCCTGGTACCGGTGGTGCTGCTGACCCTCGTGTACTACCTGTTCGAGAAGCAGCCCGGGGTGTTCAACGAGATCGGGCTCATCATGCTGGGCCTGTTCCCGTTCGCCATCATGTTCCTGATCACCAGCATCGCCATGCTGCGCGAGCGGACCAGCGGCACCCTCGAACGCCTGCTGACCACCCCACTGAACAAGCCCGACCTGCTCTTCGGGTACGGGCTGTCCTTCGGTCTGGTCGCGGCGGTACAGGCCGGCGTGGCGACCGGGCTGGCCTACTGGGCGTTCAACCTGAGCACCGCGGGCACCACGGGACTGGTCATCGTGTTCGCGGTGGCCGACGCGATCCTCGGCGTGGCGCTCGGGCTGTTCTTCAGCGCGTTCGCCCGCACCGAGTTCCAGGCGGTGCAGTTCATGCCGCTCGTGGTGTTCCCGCAGATCTTCCTGTGCGGCCTGTTCGCGCCGCGTGACCAGATGGCCGGCTGGATGCAGGCGCTGTCCAAGGTGATGCCGCTCACTTATGCGGTACAGGGGCTGCAGGAGGTCGGGGCACACGTCGACCCGACCCCGCTGATGTGGCGGGACCTGATCATCGTGGTCGGTTGCATCGTCCTCGCGCTGAGCTTTGCCGCGGCGACCCTGCGGCGCCGGACGGATTGAGGCAGGCGATGGCACGGACCGGACGGCGGCCCGGCAACCAGGACACCCGGGAGGCGATCATCGCGGCGGCCCGCGAGGCCTTCGCGGAGAAGGGGTACGACCGGGCCTCCATCCGGGCCATCGCGACCGGCGCCGGGGTCGACCCGGCACTGGTCCACCACTACTTCGGTACCAAGGACCAGCTGTTCCTGGCGACGGTCAACGCTCCCATCGACCCGGCGCAAATCCTGCCGCGGGTGCTCGACGGGAGCACCGAGGAGCTGCCGGAGCGGCTGGTCCGCACGTTCCTGTCGGTCTGGGACCACCCGGTGAGCGGGCCGGCGGCGGTGGCGCTGCTGCGCAGTGGACTGCAGCACGACTGGTCGGCCCGGATGCTGCGGGAGTTCCTCACCACCCGGGTCATCCGGCGGGTGATCAGCCAACTGCAGCTCGACCCGGCCGAGGCGCCCCTGCGCGGTTCGCTGGTGGCGACACAGATGATCGGGCTCGGGCTGATCCGGTACGTGCTGAAGGTCGAGCCGCTGGCCGCCGCACCGCCGGAGGTGGTGGTCGCCGCGGTCGCGCCGACGATCCACCGGTACCTCCTGGAGCCCCTCGACGTGCCGGCGGCTAGCATTCCTTGAGTGAGCGCCGTCAATGTTGCCCGGCTGGAACGGGCTGCCCTGTGCGACCTGTTCGAGGAGCTCGGTCCCGACCGGCCGACGCTGTGCGAAGGCTGGACCACCAAAGACCTCGCCGCCCACCTGGTGATCCGGGAACGCCGCCCGGACGCCGCGGTGGGCATCCTGGTCAAACCGGTGAGCGGGTTCACCGAACAGGTGCGCGCCGCCGCCGCGAAGCGGCCCTACGCGGAGCTGATCGGGATGCTGCGCCGGCCGCCGTTCTGGTCGCTGGCCGGCTTCGGGCCGACCGACCGCGCCACCAACACGCTGGAGTTCTTCATCCACCACGAGGACGTGCGCCGGGCCCAGCCGGAGTGGGAGCCGCGCCGGCTGGACGCGACGACCACCCGGGCGCTGTGGCACGGGGTGTCGGGGACCGCCCGGCTGGCGCTGCGCCGGTTCAAGGCCGGGGTGGAGATCACCGCGCCGGGGTACGGTATCGTGCGCACCCACACCGGTCCGGCACAGGTGACGCTGACCGGCGAACCGGGCGAGCTGGTGCTGTTCCTGAACGGCCGGCAGCGCGCCGCCCGGGTGGAGCTCACCGGACCGGAGGAGCTGACGGCGAAGCTGCGGCAGGCTCGGCTGGGCGTGTAGGCGCCTCGCCGGCCGGCAGCGCGACGGCCACCCGCAGGCCGGGCGCCGCATCGCCGAGGGTGACCGTGCCGCCGTGCAGCCGCACCAGTTCCCGCACGATGGCCAGGCCCAGGCCGGCCCCGCCGTCGTCACGGGTACGCGCGTCGTCGAGCCGGGTGAACCGGTCGAAGACCCGCGCGCGGTCCGGCTCCGGGATGCCCGGCCCGTCGTCGGCGACGCTCACCACGGCCCGGTCGGCCGACCGCTGTACCGCCAGCGTCACCGCCGACGCCGCGTGCCGCACCGCGTTGCCGACCAGGTTGTCCAGCACCCGCCACAGCGCGCCCTGGTCGCCGACCGTCCACTGTGGACCGCCGGGTGCGACGGCGACGGGTACCCGCGCACCGGCGTACGCCCCCGCCACGTCGAGCAGCAGCCCGCGCAGCTCGACCGGCTCGTGGCCGCGCAGCCCCGGGTAGCCCTCGTCGGCGCGGGCCAGCAGCAGCAGGTCGGAGACCAGCCGGCCGAGCCGGTCGACGTCGGCGGACAGGTCGGCCGGCGCGGGCGGCTCCCCCAGGTGCGCGGCCACGTCCAGCTGCGTGCGCAGCGACGCGATCGGGCTGCGCAGCTCGTGGGCGGCGTCCGCGACGAACGCGCGCTGCCGGATCCGGGCCGCCTCCAGGCGGTCGAGCATCCGGTTGAGGGTCAGCGCGAGGCGGTGCAGCTCGTCCTCACCGTCCGGTACCGGCAGCCGCCCGACCTGCGCCGCGCTGATCTCCTCCGCGCCGCGGCGCAGCTGCTCGACCGGCCGTAGCGTCCAGCCGACCACCCACCACGCCAGCGCCGCCAGGGTACCCAGCAGCAGCGGATAGGCGATCAGCAGCGCGTGGGCGACCGTGCGCAGGCTCTGCGTGATGTCCTGCTGGGGTGCCGCGACGAGTACCGTGCGGTCGCCGGCCCGGGTCTGCGCGGCGACCACGCGCAGGTCGCCGTCGATGCCGACCCGGTCGCCGCCGATCACGATCGCGTGTCCCCGCCGGGCCCGGGCCAGCTCGTCGCGGTGCAGCAACGGGTTGAGCCGGTCGGCGCTGATCGACGCGGCCAGTACCCGGTCCCGCTCGTCGATCACCTGCACGTACTGGGTACCCGCGGTCGGGATCGGATCGACCGGCCCGTTGTTGTCCAGCAGTTCCACGACGTCGGCGGCGGTCCGGCGGGCCCCGGAGTCCAGCGCCTGGTCCAGCACCAGGCGCAGCACGGAGACCAGCAGCAGGCCGCCCAGCAGCAGGCCGACGGCGAGGCCGCCGGTGCCGATGAGCATCAACCGCCCGCGCAGGGACAGCCGCCGGAACCAACCCATGTGCCTCAGCCCACCAACCGGTACCCGGCGCCGCGGACGGTCTGCAGCGACCGCACGTTGTACGGCTGGTCGATCTTGCGGCGCAGGTACCCGACGTAGACCTCGACCACGTTCGGGTCGGTGTCGGCGCCGGCGTCCCACACGTGGTCGAGCAGCTCGGTCTTGGTGACCACCTCGTCGCGATGCCGGATCAGGTACTCCAGCAACGCGAACTCGCGCGTGGTCAGCGCGATCTCCTGGCCGTCGCGGGTGACCCGGCGGGTCGCCGGATCCAGGCTCAGGCTGCCCGCGCTGAGCACCGCGGGGCGCTGCGGTGCGCCGCGGCGCAGCAGGGCGCGCAGCTTGGCGAGCAGCACCACGAACGAGAACGGCTTGGTCAGGTAGTCGTCGGCACCGGAGTCCAGCCCGTCGGCCTGGTCGTACTCGCCGTCCTTGGCCGACAGCATCAGCACCGGTACCCAGTTCTGCTCGGCGCGCAGGGTCCGCACGATCCGGTACCCGGACAGGCCGGGCAGCATGATGTCCAGCACGACCGCGTCGTACCCCTCGTGCCGGGCCGCCTCCAGTCCGGTCAGCCCGTCGGCGGCCAGGTCGACCGCGTAGCCCTCGGCGGTGAGCCCGCGCTGCAGCGCACGGGCCAGCCGCGGCTCGTCCTCCACCACCAGCACCCGCATGGGGTACAGCGTGACACGCGGCTGTGACGATCCTCAGCAGGTCTCAGGCCGCGCACAGGTGACCCGAAGCAGGATGGGAGTACACGAGGGGAAGACTGAGGGAGGCGTTACGCATGTCCGTCTTGACGTCCCGGCCGGTGCTCCGGTGGGCGCTACCGGCCGGTCTGGTCGCGGTTGTCCTGGGTGGCGGCGCGCTGGTCACCACGATGCAGGCGTCGGCCGACGTGCGGCTGCCGCCGCGCAGCGCCGCCCAGTTGCTGGTCGACGTGCAGACCGCGCGGCTGGAAGGCGTCTCGGGTACCGTGGTCGAGCGCGCCGATCTGGGCCTGATCGCACTGCCGCCGGGCATCGGCGGCGGTGCGGCCGGCAGCAGCGGCATCGACCTCGCCTCGCTGATCAGCGGTTCGAACACGATGCGCGTCTGGTACTCCGGCAAGGACAAGGCCCGCGTGGCGCTGATCCGGTCCAACGGCGAGTCGGACATCGTCCACAACGGCACCGACACATGGCTCTGGAACAGCCGGGACAACACGGCCACGCACTACCAGGAGAGCGACAAGGACGCCCGCCCGCACCCGGAGGCGGCCCCGAGCGGGCTGCCCGCCGACCTGCCGAAGACGCCGCAGGAGGCCGCGGACCGGGTACTGGCCGCGCTCGACCCGACGACCGTGGTCACCACCGACAGCAACGCGCTGGTCGCCAAGCACAAGGCGTACCAGCTGGTCCTGCGGCCGCGGGACACCGCGTCGCTGGTCGCCGAGGTACGCATCGCGATCGACGGTGACGCCCACGTGCCGATCCAGTTGCAGGTGTTCGCCAAGGGCGACCCGAACAAGGCCGCGTTCGAGATCGGCTTCACCCAGGTCAGCTTCAAGCGCCCGGACGACGGCGTGTTCGCGTTCAACCCGCCGCCCGGCGCGAAGGTGACCGAGGGCAGCGACAAGGCCGGCGCAGACAAGGCCGGCGCGCCCGGGGGCACCAGGGAGCTGAAGCCGGGCAACGTGACCAAGCCGGCCGGTCCCGCCGCGGAACCGAAGTCGACGGTCATCGGCAAGGGCTGGACGGCCGTCCTGGTCACCCGGCTGCCGCAGGACGCCAACGCGCCCAGGGACGACCGCGCCGCCGCGATGCAGGGGCTCCTGGGCCGGCTGCCGCAGGTGCACGGGGCGTTCGGTACCGGGCGGGTGCTGTCCGCCAAGCTGTTCACCGTCCTGCTGCTCGACGACGGTCGGGTACTGGTCGGGGCGGTGAACCAGGACGCACTGATCTCCGCCGCCAGCAACCCCGCGGCGGCCCTGAAGTGACCGACCTCGCGGTCGTCTCGACAGGACTGACGAAGCGGTTCCGGTCCGGCCAGGTCGCGGTCAACACCGTCGACCTGGCCGTACCGTACGGCAGCGTATACGGGTTCCTCGGGCCGAACGGTTCCGGCAAGACCACGACGATCCGGCTGCTGCTCGGGCTGGTCCGGCCGACCGCCGGTACCCATCGGCTGCTCGGGTCGGCGATGCCGGGCGCGGCGGCCCGGGTGCTGCCCCGGGTCGGCGCACTGGTCGAAGGGCCGGCGTTCCACCCGTACCTGTCCGGGCTGGACAACCTGCGCCGGCTCGACGCCGCCGACCGTACCGTCGAGCCGCGCTCGGCCGGTGCCCGCATCGACGCCGCCCTCGACCGGGTCGGGCTGCTGGCCGCGCGGCGCAAGCGGTACCGGCACTACTCGCTGGGGATGCGGCAGCGGCTGGCCATCGCCGCGGCCCTGCTGCGCCCGCGTGACCTGTTGATCCTCGACGAGCCGACCAACGGCCTGGACCCGCAGGGTACCCGCGAGGTGCGCAGCCTGCTGAGCGCGCTGTCGGCGACGGGTACCACGGTGGTGCTCTCCACCCACCTGCTGTCCGAGGTCGAGCAGATCTGCTCGCACGTCGGCGTGATGCACCTGGGCCGGCTGGTCGCGCAGGGGCCGCTGGCCGAATTGCGGGCGCGGACCGCTCCGTCGGTCGAGGTGCGCTCGGCCGACGCCGCCGGTGCCGCCCGGGTGCTGACCGAACTGGGGCTGACCGAGGTGGTCACCGTCGGGGAGACGGCCACCGGGGTGCTCGGCGGCGTGGTACCGGAGAAGGTGGTCGCCGCGCTGGTGCACGCCGACGTGCCGGTGCGCGGGTTCCAGGTGCGGTCGGCCGACCTGGAGGAGATGTTCGTGCAGCTGACCGGGGAGGGCTTCGATGTCAGCGGTTGAGCTGCGGGCGCGGCCGTCGACCCGGTTCTTCCGGTCGGAGCTGTGGCTGATCTTCGGCCGGCGGCGCAACTGGGTCGGCATGGCGGTGCTGGCCGCGGTACCGGTCCTGTTGATCATCGCGGTCAAGGTGTCCCCGCCGGGCGGCGGCGGGGGACCGGACTTCGTCAACCAGATCACCCAGAACGGCGTGTTCGCCGCCCTGGCCGCATTGACCCTGGAGCTGCCGCTGTTCCTGCCCGTGGCGGTGGCGTCGATCTCCGCCGACTCGATCGCCGGCGAGGCCAACCTGGGCACGCTGCGGTACCTGCTGGCGGTACCCGTCGACCGGGTCCGGCTGCTGGTCGTCAAGTTCGCCGCGATCGCGGTGTTCGCGCTGGCCGCCACGCTGCTGGTGGCCGGGGTCGGCGCGCTGCTCGGGCTGGCCGTGTTCGGCGGCGGCCCGCTGGTCACCTTGTCCGGTACCACGCTGCCGTTCTGGGCCGGCGTGGGGCGGCTGGTGCTGGTCTGCGGGTACCTGACGGTGTGCCTGACCGCGATGGGCGCGATCGGCATGTTCGTGTCCACGCTGACCGAGCAGCCGATCGGGGCCACCATCGCGACGCTGGTGCTCACCGTGGGCAGCGAGATCCTCGACGCGATCCCGCAACTGGCGGTCATCCACCGGTACCTGCCGACGCACTACTGGCTGGCGTACACCGACCTGCTGCGCGACCCGGTCTCCTACGACCAGGTGGTACCCGGGCTGTGGTCGGCCACGGCGTACATCCTGATCTTCGGCGCGGCGGCCTGGGCCCGGTTCGCCGGCCGCGACGTGACAAGCTGACGGCCCGCCGCGGTCGCGCTACTCTTCGGTAACCCCACGAGGAGGCGACCGATGGCGCTCGACGTCCCGTACCGTTCCATCCCCGACATGTTCCGTCGGCGCGTAGCCGCCACGCCGGACCGGGACGCGCTCGGCCACCCCACCCCCGACGAGGGCATCGCCTGGCTGACCTGGACACAGGCGGACAAGCGGGTCACCGCGATCGCGGCCGGCCTGATCGGGCTCGGCGTGGCGCCCGGAGACCGGGTGGCGATCCTGTGCGGTACCCGCGTCGAATGGATCCTGGCCGACTTCGGCATCAACTGCGCCGGCGCGGCCACCACGGCGATCTACCCGACCACCGAGCCGGACGAGGCCGTGTTCATCGTGCGCGACTCCGGTTCGAAGGTGCTCATCGCGGAGAACGCCGCCCAGGCGGCGAAGGTCGCCGAGGCCGACCTCGCGCACGTCGTGGTGATCGACGGCGACGGCGACCTGACGCTCGCCGAACTCGAACGCCTCGGGGCGGCCGCGCTGCAGAAGGATCCCGGGCTCGTCGACCGGGTCATCGACACGGTCGGGCCGGACCAGCTGGCCACGTTGATCTACACGTCGGGTACCACCGGGCGCCCCAAGGGCGTCGAGCTGACCCACGCCGGCTGGTGCTGGGAGGGTGTCGCGCAGTGCGAGCCCGGCCTGCTGCAGGACAGCGACCTGCACTACCTGTGGCTGCCGCTGGCCCACTCGTTCGGCAAGGCGCTGGTGTGCGGGCTGACCCACGGCGCGGTGCAGACCTACGTGGACGGCCGGGTGGACAAGCTCGTGGAGAAGCTGGGCCAGGTGCGCCCGTCGCTGATGGCCGCGCCGCCGCGGATCTACGAGAAGATCTACAACGTGGTGGTCAGCACGGCCACCGCGGACGGCGGCACCAAGGCGAAGATCTTCAACTGGGCGGTGCGCGCCGGAAAGCGCGCGGTGGAGCTGGAGCTGGGCGGGCAGCGCGTGCCGCCGACCCTCGCGGCCCAGCGGGCGGTCGCCGACCGGCTGGTGTTCACCAAGCTGCGGGCCCGGCTCGGCGGCAACATCCGCATCCTGTGCTCTGGTGCCGCCCCGCTGTCCAAGGACATCGCGCTGTTCTTCGCCGCGGCACGGCTGCCGCTGATGGAGGGGTACGGGCTGTCCGAGTCCAGCGCCGGCAACTTCGTCAACCGGCCGGGCCGGCTCAAGGTGGGCACCGTCGGGCAGCCGCTGGGCGACCTGCAGTGCCGGATCGACACCGACGGCGAGATCCTGCTGCGCGGCGCGCCGGTCATGCGCGGGTACCACAACCTGCCCGACCAGACCGCCGAGGTGTTCACCGAGGACGGGTTCTTCCGCACCGGCGACATCGGTGAGCTGGACGCCGACGGGTACCTGCGGATCACCGACCGGAAGAAGGACCTCATCAAGACCTCGGGCGGCAAGTACGTCTCGCCGACGCACATCGAGGGGCTGTTCCGGTCGATCTGCCCGTACACCTCGCAGGTGCTCGTCATCGGGCAGGCGCGCAACTACTGCACGATGCTCGTCACGCTGGACCCGGACGCGATCGCCAAGTGGGCGGCCGGCGGGCCGCTCTCCGGCCGGTCGTACGCGGAGATCGCCACGGCACCGGAAACGCACGAGCTTGTCGAGGGGTACGTCAAGGAGCTCAACAGCCGGCTCAACCGCTGGGAGACGGTCAAGAGGTTCACCATCCTGCCGCGCGATCTGTCCATTGAGGACGGTGAGCTGACCCCGTCAATGAAGATCAAGCGGCGGATCGTGGAGAAGTCGTTCGCCCCGCAGATCGAGGAACTCTACGCCGGTACCGTGGCCCAGCTGTAGTACCGGCGAGCCTAGGATGACGGTATGACACAGATCTACGCACCGGGGACTCCCAACTGGGTCGACCTCGGTAGCACCGACGTGCCCGGCGCGACCGGGTTCTACGGCAGCCTGTTCGGCTGGACCGTGGACGATCTGGGTCCGGAGGCCGGCGGCTACGGAATCTTCCGGAAGAACGGCAGGCAGGTCGCCGGGGTCGGTCCGGCGACCGACCCGAGCCGCGGTACCTCCTGGGCGACCTACTTCGCCACCGACGACGCCGACGACGTGGCGAGCAAGGTCCAGGCCAACGGCGGCCAGGTGGTGATGGCCCCGATGGACGTCATGGACCAGGGCCGCATGGCCGTGTGCACCGACCCGACCGGGGTGTTCTTCGCCGTGTGGCAGGCCGGCAAGCACCTCGGCGCCGAGCTGGTCAACGAGCCGGGCTGCCTGACCTGGAACGAGCTGACGACCACCGACATGGCGGCGGCCAAGGCGTTCTACCCGGCGGTCCTGGGCGTGACCATCCGGGACGTGTCGATGGGCGAAGGCATGACCTACACGCTGTTCGAGGTCGACGACCGCGCGGTGGCCGGCGGGATGCAGGTGGACCCGGCGGGGATGCCGACACAGTGGTCGGTCTACTTCGCGGTGGACGACTGCGACGCGGTACACGCCAAGGCGGTCGAGCTCGGCGCGACGCCGGTCATGGGGCCCGAGGACGCACCGCCCGGCCGCTTCGCGATCCTCACCGACCCGCAGGGCGGCATCTTCAGCATCATCAGGAACAACCCCGACTTCTCCATCTGAGCCGATCGGGGGCGCCAACCGGCGGCCGGTACTGCTGCCCGACGGCCGCCCGGTCGCACCGCACCCGGGCCGGTGATGAGCCGCGCGGCCGCAGCTCAGGCGACCGCCGCAGCTCAGGCGACCAGGGCCGGGCTCTCCCAGGTGCGGCGGGCCGGGCGGTCGAGGTCGCCGCGCGCCGCGGCGATCCGCTTCACCGCGTCGGTCAGCTGCCCGGCCGGCAGCGTGTACGGCAGCCGCAGGTACCGCTCCATCGTCCCGTCCATGCCGAACCGCGGGCCGGCCGCCAGCCGTACCCCGTACGACTGCGCCGCCCGGGACAGCGCACCGGAGATCGGCGCGTCCAGTTCGACCCACAGGCTCAGCCCGCCGGCCGGTACCCGCAAGCGCCACTCGGGCAGCTCGGTCGCGAGCGCGCTGACGAGCGCGTCACGCTGCGCGCGCAACTCCGGCCGGCGCTGCGCCAGCACCGCGTCGCGGTACCGCAGCAGCCGCGCGGCGACCAGCTGATCGAGTACCGGTCCGGCCATGTCCACGCCGATGCGCAGGGCGGCGAGCCGCTGTACCAACGGCGCGGCCGCCCGGATCCAGCCGATCCGCAGGCCGCCCCAGAACGGCTTGCTCATCCCGCCGATGGACAGCACCCGGGCGTGCCGGTCGAACGACGCGACCGGCGGCGGCAGCGGTGTCTCGTCGAGCGTCAGGTCCACAAAGGACTCGTCGACGACCAGGTCGGTACCGGAAACGTGCGCGGCCCGCGGCAGCCGCTCGCGCAGCGGCTGCGCCATCAGGTGCCCGGTCGGGTTCTGGAACTCGGGTACCAGGTAGGCCACCCGGGGCTGGTTCTGCCGCAGGGTGGCCAGCAGCAGCTCGGCATCCCAGCCGGACTCGGGCAGCAGCCCGTGGGTCAGTACCCGGCCGCGGCGCCCGACGATCGCGGCCAGCGCGTTGGGATAGGTCGGCGACTCGACCAGTACCGGCTGGCCGGCCGGTACCAGCAGGCGCAGCGCGAGGTCCAGCGCATGCTGCACGCCACTCGTGATCATGATCTGGTCCGGGCCGGTCGCCAGCCCGCGCGCGGCGAACAGTTGCGCGACCGCGGCGCGCAGCTCGACCAGGCCGCTGGGCAGGTAACCCGGCCCGGACAGGTACCGCGGCAGGTCGTCGAGCGCCTCGGCCGCGGCGGCCGCGAGCTGGGGCGGCGCGGGCAGCGCGGCGCTGCCCAGGTCGAGCAGGTCGGCATCGCTCGCCAGGGCCCACAGGCCGTGGTGGCCGACCCGGGCGCCGCCGGGCATCGTGGTCCAGCTTCCGGCGCCGCGCCGGCTGGTCAGGTGACCGGTCTCGCGCAGCGTCCGGTACGCCGCGCTGACCGTGGTCCGGCTGATGCCCAGTGCCACGGCCAGTTCCCGTTCGGCCGGCAGCCGCACCCCCAGCGGCAGCCGCCCGTCGCTGACCAGGCCGCGCACGGTGGCGGCGAGGGCCGCGTAGTCGGGCACGTTGCGGCCGCCCTGCCACCGTCCGAGCAGGCGGGCCAGTTGCGGCCCTTGCAGGACGGTCGTCATAGCCACTCCTGAAATTGGCCCTATCAAGGTCTCCGATTGGCCTTCAGAGTGGCACTCGTGACGGCGATCCGCAACCGGCGTGGCCGCGGGCCGCCTGGGCTTCCGCTCCCGTCGCATAGGGAGGACAGTGAGGCTGTCGACTCACTTGGCGGCGGTGTGCGATGGCGACGACGATCGTGCAGGACCAGGCTCCCTCCACTGTGGACATCTCTCCGGCCCGGCCGGCCCCGGCCCGGCGGCGGCGCTGGACGCGCCGGATCCCGACCGTGTTGAGCGTGATCCTGACCAGCACCGCGCTGGTCTCCGCGATCGGCGCGGTGGTCGGTGCGCTGTCGGTGCGGATGGGACCGGTACGCGACATCGCCGCGCTCCTGCTGCTGCCGGTGCCGGCCAACCTCGGGTACGCGGCCTTCGTGGCGATCCTGGCGGCCGGCGTCGCCCGGCGCAAACGGGTGGCCTTCTGGTTCCTGGTCGTCTACGTCGCGGTACGGCTGCTGCTCGACCTCGCCGCCCTGGTGCTGTTCGGGATCACCCGGCTGTTCGACGCGAAGAACATCGACGTGCAGCTCGATCCGGTCGGGATCGTCGTCATCAGCGTCCACGCGGCGGTCATGGCGCTCGTGCTCGTCGGGCTGAAGCTGTCGTCCGGCGAGTTCTCCGCGCGCACCCAGCGGGCCAGCCTACCCAAGGCGTTGCTGACCCTGGTGAGCCTGCTCGCGCTGTTCACCCTGGCCGGCTGGGCGCTGCTGGAGGCGTTTCCGGGCACGGTACCGCGCGGGATCGAGGGGCTCGGGTACGCGGCCGGCAAGGTGATCGCGGGCGGCACGTTCAACGTCCAGCCGGCCGGTCGGGCACCCGGACCGGTCAACCTCGTGCTCGGCCTGCTCGGCGCGATCGCGCTGTTCGCCACGCTGTACGTGCTGTTCCGCTCGCAACGGGCGATCGCCTCGCTGTCGGTGGACGACGAGCGGCACATCCGGGCCCTGCTGGCGGAGTCCGGTGACCAGGACTCGCTGGGGTACTTCGCCACCCGGCGGGACAAGGCGGTGGTGTTCTCGCCGACCGGCAAGGCGGCGGTGACCTACCGCGAGGTGGCCGGGGTGGCGCTCGCCTCCGGCGACCCGCTCGGCCCGCCCGAGGCGTGGGAACCGGCGATCGCGGCGTGGCTGGCGCACGCGCAACGGTACGCCTGGACGCCGGCCGTGATGGGCGCCGGTGAACAGGGTGCGACCGCGTACGCGCGGGCCGGCCTGCGGGTGATCGAGCTGGGCGACGAGGCGATCGTCCACGTTGGACAGTTCAATCTGGACGGTCGGGACATGCGGCCGGTACGACAGGCGGCCAACCGGGTGCAGCGGGCCGGGTACACCCTGCGGATCCGGCGGCACACCGACATCACCCCCGAGGAGATGCAGCACATCATCGGTCTCGCCGCGCGGTGGCGGGACACCGAGACCGAGCGCGGGTACTCGATGGCGCTGGGCCGGCTCGGCGACCCGTCCGACGGCCGCTGCCTGCTCGTCGAGGCGCTCGACCCGCAGGGGCAGGAGGCCGCGCTGCTGTCGTTCGTACCGTGGGGTCGCGCGGGCCTGTCGCTGGACCTGATGCGCCGCGACCGGTCCAGCGAGAACGGGCTCATGGAGTTCATGACGGCCGGCCTTGTCGAGGCCGCGCCGAAGCTGGGCGTGGACCGGATCTCGATGAACTTCGCGGTGTTCCGCGCGGTGTTCGCCGAGGGCGGCCGGATCGGGGCCGGGCCGGTGCTGCGCTCCTGGCGATGGCTGCTGCTGTTCCTGTCCCGGTGGTTCCAGCTGGAGTCGCTGTACCGGTCCAACGTCAAGTACCGGCCGGAGTGGGTACCCCGGTTCCTGTGCTTCGACGACCTGCGCGACCTGGCCAAGGTGGGCCTCGCGTCGGCGATCGCGGAGGGCTTCGTCGTGGTACCGAGCCTGCGCAAGCTGCTGCGCCGGGCGGCCCCGGTACCGGTCGAGGAGCGGCCGCCGCTGCTCGACGAGCCGCAGGCGCCTCCCCCGACGGTTGACGCCGCCGTGCCGGAGCAGACCCGTGTGCGGCTGGCCAAGCTCGACGCGCTGCGGGCCGCCGGTACCGACCCGTACCCGCCGGCCTTTCCGCGCACCCACCGCTGCGGCCTGGTCCGCGCGGCGCACGCAGGGCTGCCGCCGGACACCGCGACCGGCACCGAGGTCACCGTCGCCGGGCGGATCGTGCTGCTGCGCGACCACGGCCGGCTCTGGTTCGCCACCCTGCGGGACTGGTCCGGCGACGTGCAGGTGATGCTGACCGCCGACGTGCTCGACGGCTGGCGGTCCACAGTGGACATCGGCGACCACGTCGGGGTGACCGGCGAGGTGGTCACCACGAAGCACGGCGAGGTCAGCGTGCGCGCCAGCGCCTGGACGCTGACCGCGAAGTGCCTGCATCCCTTACCGGACAAGCATCGCGGGCTGTCCGGCGAGGCGCTGGTGCGGCAGCGGCACCTCGACCTCATCGTCAACCCGGCCGCGCGGGAGATGCTGCGGGTACGGTCGGCGGCGGTGCACGCGGTGCGCACCGCGCTCATCGAGCGCGGCTTCCTCGAAGTCGAGACGCCGATCCTGCAACGGGTGCACGGCGGCGCCAACGCGCGCCCGTTCCACACCCACATCAACGCCTACAACCTCCCGCTGTACCTGCGCATCGCGCCGGAGCTGTACCTCAAGCGGCTGGCCGTCGGCGGCGTGGAGAACGTGTTCGAACTCGGCCGCGACTTCCGCAACGAGGGCGCCGACGCCACGCACAACCCCGAGTTCACCATGCTGGAGGCGTACCAGGCCTACGCCGACTACACCGACATGCGCGCGCTGGCCCGCGACCTCGTCATCGCCGCGGCCACCGCCGCGTTCGGCGCACCGGTGGCGCGCGACGGGTTCGACCTGTCCGCGCCGTGGCGCGCGGTGACCGTGCACGACGCGGTCTCCGACGCGCTCGGCGCGGCGGTCTCCCCCGACTCGACGCTGGACGAGCTGCGCAAGCTCGCCGCAAGCGCCGGCGTGCCGGTGCACCCCGACTGGGGGCCCGGCGCGCTGGTACTGGAAATGTACGAGCACCTCGTCGAGGGCCGGACGGTCGCGCCGACGTTCTACACCGACTTCCCCACCGAGGTTTCGCCGCTGACCCGCGCGCACCGCACCGATCCGCGCGTGGCCGAGCGGTGGGACCTCGTGGTGTTCGGCATGGAGCTGGGTACCGCCTACACCGAGCTGATCGACCCGGTGGAACAGCGGCAACGGCTCACCGCGCAGTCGCTGCGCGCGGCCGGCGGCGACCCGGAGGCGATGGAGCTGGACGAGGACTTCCTGCGCACGCTGGAGTACGCGATGCCGCCGACCGGCGGAATGGGCATGGGCATCGACCGGCTGGTGATGCTGCTGACCGGCCGCACGATCCGCGAGACGCTGCCGTTCCCGTTGGTCAAGCCCCGCTGAGCGGGTCCGGTCCGTCCAGCGGGCGGTAGTTCACCTTCAGCACGTCCAGCCGTGCGAGGTGCGCGGCGAGCCGGCCGCGGAACTGCGCGAAGTCGCGCGGCTGCGGGTCCGTCCAGCCGACCTCCGCCACCGCGGCCAGCCGCGGGTACGCCCGCCACTCGACCAGCTCCGCCGTCGGCAGGTACTCCGACCACAGCTGGCCCTGCACGCCGTACACGCCACCGGGTTGGTACCCGTAGACCTTCGCCAGCGGTAGCGGGGCGTGGATGGCCAGCGGCTCGTCGGGCGCGTCGGTCTCCGCCCAGTCGAGGTACAGGTACGGCTGCGGTACCGCGACGACGTCGTGCCCGGCCGCCTGCGCCGCGGTGACCTTGCCGGCGTCGCGCCAGGCGAAGATGAGCGACCCGGCCGGTGCGCCGTGGTCGAGCAGTTCGTCCCAGAACGCCGCCCTCCGGCCGTGCCCGGCGAGCTGGCCGGCGAGCCGCCGGGCCCACCAGCCGAGCAGACCCTCTACTGTGGACAGTCCGGCCGCCGCCGCCCGGTCCCGCGCCGCGGGGCTCGCCAGCCACTCGTCCGGGGGTACCTCGTCCCCGCCCAGATGCACGTAACCGAACGGGAACACGTCGACCAGCTCGTCGAGCACGTCGGTGACGAAGGTGACCGTGGACTCGGCCACGTTGAGGATGCGGCTGGAGATGCCCCACGCGGTGCGCACCTCGACCGGGGTACCCGGCTCGTTGCCCAGCTCCGGGTAGGCGGCGATGGCGGCCTGCATGTGTCCGGGCACGTCGATCTCGGGCATGATCCGCACGCCCCGCCGCGCCGCGTAGGCCACCAGGTCGCGCAGCTCCTCCTGGGTGTAGAAGCCGCCGTGCGGTACCCCGTCGAAGCGGTCCTCCCGGGCGTGTCCCGCCGCGGACTCCCGGCGCCACCCGCCGACCCCGGTCAGCCGCGGGTACCGCCGCACCTCGAACCGCCAGCCCTGGTCGTCGGTCAGGTGCAGGTGCAGCGTGTTGAGCTTGTGCAGCGCCATCAGGTCGACGAACCGGCGCAGGAACCCGACCGGGTGGCACCAGCGCGCCACGTCGAACAGGCAGCCGCGCCAGGCGTACCGCGGCACGTCCACGATGTCGACGCACGGCACCGCCCAGCGTGCGTCACCCTGCGCCGCGGTGCCGTACGCCGCCACGGGCAGCAGCTGCCGCACCGTCTGCACCGCCCAGCGCAGCCCGGCCTCGGTGCCGGCCGCCGCGATCCGCTCCGGGGTCACCGCCAGCCGGTACCCCTCGGTGCCGAGGGCCGGCTCGTCGACGACTTCGAGCACGATGTCCGGGCCGGGCGGGAACCCGAATCCCGTTGCCGGGCCGAGCAGTTCGCGCACCAGGTCGGCCACGGCCGGCGGGGCGGTCAGGCCGGTGCCGGCGGACAGGACGAACTGCCCCGCACGGGGTACCAGCGAGGTCGGCTGAGGCAGCAGAGCCGGCATCCGGCCAGCGTACGGCACCTGCGGAGCGGGTCAGCCGCGGCGGGCCGCACCGGGCGACAGCAGCACGCTGACGCCGGGGTACTCGACGACCGTCCAGCGCGCCGGTGCGTGCCGCGCGCAGTCGGCCGCGTCGAGGGTGCAGACGGCGGCGTCGACGGTACCGATGCCCGGGGCAGGATGCTTCGGCAGCGCGGAGTCCAGGCTCACGATGGTCGGCGCAAGGCCGGCCCGGCGCAGTTCCACCCACCACGCGTACTCCAGCCCGACGCTGCTCTGCAGCAGCCCGACCCGGCGCGCTCCACTGGCCGCGATCCGTTGCGCGGCAAGCTGGTACGGCACCTCGTCATCGCGCGCGCGCACGTACCGGTCGTGCTCCCGGCTCACCACGAGCACCGAGTTGGCGGTACCCAGCGGGCGCGGCTGCCCGGCCCACACCGTGTACGCCGCCCGGGTACCGGCGAGCACGAGCACGGCCGCCACGAGTACCGCACCCGCCCGGCGCGACACCACACGGCCGGCCGCCCAGCCGACCAGCGGTACCGCGGCCACGAACGTGGGCAGAATCAGCCGGTTGACCCACGGCTGCCAGGCGATGAGCGCGGCGGTCAGCACGAGGCTGACCCCGGCCGCCCCGGCATACGCGCGCGCGGGTCCGCTGCCCCGGCTCACCAGCCCGTACCCGATCGCGAGCAGCACCGCGAGCGCCTGGATCGGGTACGCCGCATGGTCTTCGTCCGGGTACGGCAGCGCGACGGAGTCGAACCGCGCGGCACCGAAGACGAGCGTCTGATCGTCGGCCCGCACGCCGAGCAGATCCCCGAAACCGTCGACCGCCCGTACCATCCCGGAGTTCACCGTCGCGGAGGTGGTGGCGAGCACCGTGGCCGCGATCCGCGCGCCGTTGACCGCGACGGCGGCCGGGTCGTGGCGTGGCAGCGCGATCGCGGTCACGCCGGGATCCCCGGTGAGGCCGCCCCACTCCCGGTCAGCACGGACGACGAACGGTCCGGCCAGCAGCGCGGCGGTGACGGCGAGCGCCGCACAGCGGCCGAGCAGCAGCGGCCACCGCCGCACCTGGCCGGCCATCCGCACCTGGCCGGCCAGCCAGATCGCGAGGAACGGCGCCAGTACCGCCAACCCGTTGATCTTCGTCACCGCGGTCAGCCCGGTCGCGAGCGCCAGCCACCAGACCCGCCCGCCGTCCAGCGCGAGCGACGCGCCGCACGCCACCCAGAACGCGACGACCAGGTCGGTCTGGGTACTCGTCGCCTCCAGCGCCACCATCGGCGCGGTGAGTACCGTCGCCGCCGCGATCAGCTGCCCGGACCGCCCGGCGCCGAGCCGCGCGGCGATCCGCGACACCACCACCGCGCAGCCGAGCGCGGCGGCCCACTGCAGCACGTTGGTGAACTCCTCGAACCCGGCCAGCAGCCGCAGGTGCAGCAGCAGGTACTCGGCACCGGGCGAGATGCCGGCCTGGCGGTGGATGCTCGTCGGGTAGAGCTCGACCGACCGGTTCTGCGCCCAGTTCTCGATGCGCGGCAGGTGGTAGCTCAGCGAGTCGGCGTTGTTGGGCGCGGCGACCAGGGCCACGACGAGCTCGGCGAGGACCAGCGCCGCGAGCCCGCCGACGAGCAGCCACGCCGGCCAGCCGAGCCGGGCCGGCGGCGCCGGCCGCAACCGCCGCAGCGCCAGCGATCCGGCCACCACCACGGCGAGCGTCCACGCCGCCCGTACCGCCGCCGGCGTCAACGCGTGCAGTGCGGACAGCGCCTCGGTGGCCAGTACCCCGAACGCGCCGACCGCCAGGGCACCGCGCATCAGCGCCAGCCGGAGTGCAGCCGTCGACGCGCCGGCCGGGTACGCCGCGACGCTCCCGAAGACCAGCGTCAGCACCGGCAGCAGCGCGAACCAGGCGGTCATCGCGACGCAGCATACCCGCGCGAGTTCAGCGCACCGGGTGACCCGCCTCGCGCAGCGCCTCCTTGACCTCGCCGATGGTCAGCTCGCCGAAGTGGAACACGCTCGCGGCCAGTACCGCGTCGGCGCCCGCGGCAACGGCCAGCGGGAAGTCGGCCACCGCACCGGCGCCGCCCGACGCGATGACGGGTACCTCCACGACGGCCCGTACCGCCCGGATCAGCTCCACGTCGAACCCGTCCCTGGTGCCGTCGGCGTCCATCGAGTTGAGCAGGATCTCCCCGGCGCCGAGTTCCGCACCGTGTGCCGCCCACTCGACCGCGTCCAGCCCGGCCCCGCGCCGGCCGCCGTGCGTCGTCACCTCGAACCCGCTCGGGGTACCCGCGGCCCGCCGCACGTCCAGCGACAGCACCAGCACCTGCCGGCCGAACCGTTCGGCGATCTCACCGATCAGCGCCGGCCGGGCGATCGCCGCGGTGTTCACCCCGACCTTGTCGGCACCGGCGCGCAGCAGAGTGTCCACATCGGACACCGAGCGCACTCCCCCGCCGACGGTCAGCGGGATGAACACCGACTCGGCGGTGCGCCGTACCACGTCGAGCATCGTGCCCCGGTCGTCCGACGACGCGGTCACGTCGAGGAACGTCAACTCGTCGGCACCGGCCGCATCGTAGGCGGCGGCCAGTTCCACGGGATCGCCGGCGTCGCGCAGGTCGACGAAGTTGACCCCCTTGACCACCCGTCCCGCGTCGACGTCGAGGCACGGAATCACCCGCACGGCAACGGTCATGCAATCCTCCGGGTCGCTCCGCTCATGATTCCAGTACCGCCAGGGCCTGCGCGACGGTGAACGCGCCGGCGTACAGCGCCTTCCCGGTGATGACCCCCTCCACGCCGTCGTGCTCCAGCGACTTCAGCGCGCGCAGATCGTCCAATGTGGACACTCCGCCGGACGCGATGACCGGCGCGTCGGTGTGCGCGCAGACCTCGCGCAGCAGCGCCAGGTTCGGCCCGCGCATCGTGCCGTCCTTGAGGATGTCGGTCACCACGTACCGCGCGCACCCGGCCTTGTCCAGCCGGGCCAGCACCTCGAACAGGTCGCCGCCCTCCCGCGTCCAGCCCCGGGCGGCGAGCGTCCGGCCGCGCACGTCCAGCCCGATCGCGACCCGGTCGCCGTACTCCCCGACGACCCGGTCGCACCACTGCGGGTCCTCCAGCGCCGCGGTACCGATGTTCACCCGGGCGGCACCGGTCGCCAGCGCCGCACGCAACGACGCGTCGTCGCGGATCCCGCCGGACAGCTCCACGTTGACGTCCAGGCGCCCGACCACATCGCGGAGCAGCCCGGCGTTGGTACCGCGACCGAACGCCGCGTCGAGGTCCACCAGATGTACCCAGGAGGCGCCGTCCCGCTGCCAGGCCAGTGCCGCCTCCAGCGGGTCGCCGTAGCCGGTCTCGCTGCCGGCCGCGCCCTGGACCAGGCGGACCGCCTGACCGTCGGCGACGTCCACGGCGGGAAGCAGGGTGAGCATGGATCCTCCGTTGCGGGTTCAGGTACGCCGGTCGAACGTCAGGACGACCGCGGCCGGTGCGGCGACCGCGACGACGATGGTCAGCGCCAGCCGGGTGGCCAGGTCCTCGAACTGCCACCAGACGAAGCCGATGGCGAGCACGCCACCCAGGCCGATGGCGATCCGTTCGGCGACCCGGCGCCGGGCGTAGAGCCGGCCGGTGTGCCCGCGGCGCGGGGTGAGCCGGCGCACCAGCGCCCGCCGCGCGGCGCGACGCCGATCGAGCCGCTCCCGGCGTACCCGTGACCGCTGCGCCTGCGCCTCCCGGGCCGCCCGCCGCAGCGCCCGCTCCTTACTCACAGCGGCCCCCGGCTCGCTTCGCGATGCGCTCTGGTGCGCTCACAGCTGTCGTACCCAGTTGTGCAGCAGCACGGCACCGGCATCGCCCGACTTCTCCGGGTGGAACTGGGTCGCCGCAAGGGTTCCCCGCTCCACGGCCGCCACGAACGGTGCCCCGTGCCCGGTCAGCGCGACGAGCCCCTGGCCCTCGGCCGGCGTCGCGGCGTACGAGTGGACGAAGTAGAACCGGGCATCGGCCGGCAGCCCGGCGAACAGCCGTGATCCGTCCGGGGCCGCGACGGTGTTCCAGCCCATGTGCGGTACCCGTTGCGCCGCCAGCCGGGTCACCGCACCCGGCAGCAGGCCGAGGCCCTTGGTCACCACGCCGTGCTCCTCGCCGTACTCGAAGAGCACCTGCATACCCACGCAGATCCCGAGTACCGCAGCGCCCGCGGCGACCCGGGCGGCGATGACCGGCCCGGCGCGCAGCGCCTCGATCCCGGCCATGCACGCCGCATAGGCGCCCACGCCGGGGACGACCAGACCGTCCGCCGAACCGGCGGCGTCGAGGTCCGGCGTCACGGAAACGTCGGCACCGGCCCGTGCCAGCGCCCGCTCGGCCGAGCGCAGGTTGCCCGAACCGTAGTCCAGCACGACAACGGAAGGGCTCACAACACACCCTTCGTACTGGGTACCACGTCGGAGAAACGCGGATCCGGTGACGCCGCCTCGCGCAGCGCCCGCGCGAACGCCTTGAACTGCGCCTCGACGACGTGGTGCGCGTCCGGTCGGGTACCGGGCCGGGCCGCCCGCAGTACCGACACGTGCAGCGTGATCCGCGCCGAATGGCCGAGCGACTCCCAGATGTGCCGGGTCATCGACGTCGGGTACACCGGCCCGATCGTCGGCGCGAGCGGCGGCTCGTCGTGCACGACGTACGGCCGGCCGGACAGGTCCACCGCCGCCCGTACCAGTACCTCGTCGAGCGGGATCAGCGCCGACCCGAAGCGGCGCAGGCCCTTCTTGTCCCCCAACGCCTCCGCGAGCGCCGCACCGAGCGCGAGCGCGGTGTCCTCGATGGTGTGGTGCGCGTCGACCTCCAGATCGCCGACGGTCTGCACGCGCAGGTCGACCGCGCCGTGCCTGGCGATCTGGCCGAGCATGTGGTCGAAGAACCCGACCCCGGTCGAGACGTCGGCGGTACCGGTGCCGTCGAGATCCAGCTCGACGAGTACCTTCGTCTCCCCGGTGGCCCGCTCCACCCGTGCGACCCGACTCATGTTGACTCCCGCATTGCATCGAGGAACGAAGATGTCTCGTCGGGCGTCCCCGCGGTGACCCGCAACCAGCCGGGCAGTCCGACGTCGCGGACCAGCACGTCGCGGTCGAGCAGCGCCTGCCACACCGCCTTCTGGTCGGGGAACCGGCCGAACAGCACGAAGTTGGCGTCGCTGTCGGCCACCATCAGGCCGTACCCGCGCAGCGTTTCGACGATCCGGTCCCGCTGTACCTTGATCGCCTCCACGGTCGCCAGCAGTGCCTCGCGGTGCGCGAGCGCCGCACGCGCCGCCGCCTGGGTCAGCGCCGACAGGTGGTACGGCAGCCGCACGAGCTGTACCGCGTCCACCACCGCCGGATCCGCCGCCAGGTACCCGACGCGCGCGCCGGCGAACGCGAACGCCTTGCTCATCGTCCGGGTCACCACGAGCCGCTGCCGGCCGGGCAGCAGGGACAGCGCCGACGGGGTACCGGGCCGGCGGAACTCCGCGTACGCCTCGTCCACGACCACCATGCCGGGTGCCGCGGCAACGGCAGCCTCCACAATGGACAGTGCCAGCGCCGTCCCGGTCGGGTTGTTCGGCGAGCAGAGGAACACGACGTCCGGCCGGTGCTCGGCGATCTGTTCAGCGACAGATGAAGCCGAAAGCCCGAAGGAGTCGTCGCGCCGCCCGGACACCCAGCGGGTACCGGTGCCGACCGCGAGCAGCGGGTGCATCGAGTACGCCGGAGTGAACCCGAGCGCGCTGCGCCCCGGCCCGCCGAACACCTGCAGCAGCTGCTGCTGCACCTCGTTGGAGCCGTTGGCCGCCCAGACGTGCGCCGCGCTCAGGTCGTGACCGAGGTACGCCGCGAGATCGGCACGCAACGCCACCGCGTCGCGGTCCGGGTACCGGTTGAGGTCGCGCAGCACTCCGGCGAGCGCCTTCTCGACCCCGTCGACCACGTCGTCGGGCAGCGGGTAGGAGTTCTCGTTGGTGTTGAGCCGTACCGCGACCTCCAGCTGCGGCGCCCCGTACGGCGTGAGCCCCCGCAGGTCCTCCCGGATCGGCAGGCTCATGATGAGAACCGTGAGAACCGCGCGGTCAGCGCCTGCCCGTGCGCGGGCAGGTCCTCGGCGTGCGCGAGGGCCACCACGTGCGGCGTGACATCCCGCAGCGCCGGCTCGTCGTACTCGATCAGCTGCACCCCGCGCAGGAACGTCTGCACCGACAGCCCCGACGAGTGCCGCGCGCACCCACCGGTCGGCAGCACGTGGTTGGAACCGGCGCAGTAGTCGCCCAGCGACACCGGCGACCACGGCCCGACGAAGATGGCACCGGCGCTGCGTACCCGCTCGGCGACGGTACGGGCGTCGCGGGTCTGGATCTCCAGGTGTTCGGCGCCGTAGGCGTCCACCACGCGCAGGGCGGCGTCGAGGTCGTCGACGAGTACCACGCCGGACTGCGGCCCGGTCAGCGCCGTGGTGATCCGCTCGGTGTGCTTGGTCGCCGCGACCTGCCGGGTCAGCTCCACCTCGACGGCGTCGAGCAGCGCCTCGGACGTGGTGACCAGGATGCTGGCCGCGAGCGGGTCGTGCTCGGCCTGGCTGATCAGGTCGGCGGCGACGTGCCGGGGATCGGCGGTGTCGTCGGCGAGGACCGCGATCTCGGTCGGGCCGGCCTCGGCGTCGATGCCGACCACGCCGCGGACCAGCCGCTTGGCCGCGGTCACCCACACGTTGCCCGGCCCCGTGATGACGTCGACCGATGGACACGACTCTTCGCCCGGCCCGCCGGAGCCGGCCGAGAAACCGTAGGCGAACATCGCGATCGCCTGCGCGCCACCGACCGCGTACACCTCGTCGACGCCGAGCAGCGCGCAGGCGGCGAGCACGTACGGGTCGGGCAGGCCGGTCTGCTTCTGCGGCGGGCTGGTCACCGCGATCGATTCGACGCCGGCGACCTGGGCGGGTACCACGTTCATGACCACGCTGGACGGGTACACCGCCAGTCCGCCGGGCACGTAGAGGCCGACCCGGGCGACGGGGCGCCAGCGCTGGGTCACGGTACCTCCGGGTACCACCTCGGTGGTGACGTCGGTGCGCCGCTGCGCGCCGTGGACCAGGCGGGCCCGCTCGATCGCGATGCCCAGCGCGGCCCGCACCGCCGGGTCGAGCGCCTCGCCGGCCGCGGCGATCGCGGCGGCCGGCACGCGCAGGGACGGAGGGGTGACCCCGTCGAACCGCGCGGTCGCCTCGACCACCGCCGGTGCGCCGCGCTCGCGGACCGCCTCGACGGTCGGCCGGACCTGCTCGATCGCCGCCGACACGTCCAGCCCCGCGCGGGGCAGCAGGCGGCGCAGGGCAGCGTCGTCCGTCAGCGCGGGGCGGGCGGGTATGCGCAGGTCGACGCGGTTCAGCACGGTCGCAAGTCTAGGCGGCCGCGGCACCCCCCGGAATCGGACCATCCAGCGGCTGGGACGCCCGCCTGGGTAGGCTCGGCGGGTGGGCGACGCGCTACCCCTCTTCCCGCTGGGCACCGTGCTGTTCCCCGGCCTGGTCCTGCCGCTGCACGTGTTCGAGGACCGGTACCGGGCGCTGGTCCGGCACCTGATGGCGCAGCCCGCCGATGCCCCGCGGGAGTTCGGCGTGGTGGCCATCCGGCGCGGCTGGGAGGTCGAGCAGCGGGCCGCGCCGACCCTGCACGAGATCGGCTGTACCGCACAGGTGCGCGACGTCACCGAGCGCCCCGACGGCCGGTTCGACCTGGCCACCGTGGGCAGCCGGCGCTTCGCCATCCGCCGGGTCGAGGCCGGTCGCGAGCCCTACCTGGTCGCCGACGTCGACTGGCTCGACGAGGCGCCCGGTGACCCGGCCGAGGTGGACCGCCTGCTGCCGACCGTGCTCGACCTCTTCCAGCGGTACCTGCGGGAGATCCGGCCGGGCCTGGCCGGCGAGCAGGTGCCCGACGACCCGACCGTGCTGTCCTACGTGGTGGCGGCGACCGCGGCGCTGCCGCTGGGCGAGCGGCAGGCGCTGCTCGCCGCGCCGGACACCGCGGCCCGGTTGCGTGCCGAACGCCACCGGCTGCGGTTTGAGATCGCGCTGTTACGTCAGGTCCGGGCGGTTCCGGTACCCCTGTCCGAGCTCGCGGTCACTGGTAGTCCGAACTGAGCTCGCCGCCCCTGAACTCGCCGCCCCGCCACGGCCGCAGCGTCGGGTACGGCGAGAAACCGGCGAACAGCGCATACAGCAGCACCGCGGTGATCGCGAGGAACAGCACGTCGCCACGCGCGTACGGCAGCCAGCCGTGCCACAGCCCGAGCTGCTGGACGCGCAGGTTCACCGGCAGCGCGAAGTGCATGCCGACCGGCGCGTTGCGCACCAGCTCGCGGGCGTGCGCCAGGCCGATGTGGTGCCCGGTCCAGTAGGTGAGCACCCCGCCGACCACGCCGCCCACGCCGAGGCCGAGCAGCACCGGCACGCCGCGGTACCGGCGCAGCAGCACCCAGGCGAGCGTCGCCAGCACCAGGCCGGCCAGGAACGTCAGGAACACGTACCAGCCCTCGTCGGCGATGAGCTGCTCCTGGTTCGGCGTCGCGTAGGCGGCACCGTCCGGCGTCATCACGGCCGGCGCGTGCGGCGCCACCCGCGACCACAGCCACCCCAGCGGGAACCCCAGCACCGCCACTACCACCGCGACCCCGAGGGCGACGAGCACCTCGACACCGGTACGGCGCTTCTCCTGGACCACCGGCCACACCGGGGCCGGCGGGTCGAGGTACTGCGGCGCGGGATAGCTCACCCGGCAATCCTTACACGACGCGGCACGCGGTCAGCCCGCTACCGCGCTCGGCCCCAGCAACGCCTTGAGGTCCGCCATCAACGCGGTGGTCGGGGCGACCCGCCGCGCCGCCCGCAGCAGGTGCCGGTTGACCCGCAGGTGTACCTCGGCCGCGCCCGGATGACTGGCCAGCACCTCGTTGAGCCGTTCCATCAGCGGCGGGGTGCACCGCGACGGCGCGATCGCCAGCACCACCGGCCGCACCTCGTCGGGCGTGGACAGGTCCGGGATGGACAGGTCCATCGCCATCAGCCGCGGCTGGTCGTCGCGCCGGTCCACCCGGCCCTTGACCACCACGATCGCGTCCTCGGCGACGTACTGCCCGACCAGCTCGTAGGTGTTCGGGAAGAACAGCACCTCGACCGCGCCGTCCAGGTCTTCCAGCGTGGCGCTGGCCCACGAGCGGCCCTGCTTGGTGATCCGCCGCTGTACCCCGGACAGGATGCCGGCCAGCGTGACCACCGCACCGTCGGGTACCGTCCCCTCCTCCGACAGCGCCGCGATGGTCCGGTCGGCGGCGGCGCTGAGCACGTGTTCCAGCCCGAACAGCGGATGGTCGGAGACATACAGCCCGAGCATCTCGCGTTCGAACGCCAGCCGGTCGGCCTTGTCCCACTCGCCGTCCGGGATCGGCGGGGTGACCACCAGTCCGGCACCGTCGCCGCCGTCGTCGAACATGTCGCCGAACAGGTCGTACTGCCCGACCGCCTCGTTGCGCTTGACCTCCAGGAACGCGTCGATCGCGTCGGCGTGCACCGCGAGCAGCCCCTTGCGGGTGTGCCCCAGCGAGTCGAACGCGCCCGCCTTGATCAGCGATTCAACCGTCTTCTTGTTGCACGCCACCGCGTCGACCTTGCGCAGGAAGTCGTAGAAGTCGGTGTAGGCGCCCTTCTCCCGGCGGCAGCGGCGGATCGCCTCGACGACGTTGGTGCCGACGTTGCGTACCGCCGCCATGCCGAACCGGATGTCCTCGCCCACCGCGGCGAACCGCGCGTTGGACGCGTTGACGTCCGGCGGCAGGACCTTGATGCCCATCCGCCGGCACTCGGCGAGGTATACCGCGGACTTGTCCTTGTCGTCGCCGACGCTGGTGAGCAGTGCCGCCATGTACTCGGCCGGGTAGTTGGCCTTGAGGTAGGCGGTCCAGTAGGAGACCAGCCCGTAGGCGGCGGAGTGCGCCTTGTTGAACGCGTAGTCGGAGAACGGTACCAGGATGTCCCAGATCGTCTTGATCGCGGCGTCGCTGTACCCGTTGGCCCGCATGCCGGCCGCGAACGGCTCGAACTCCTTGTCGAGGATCTCCTTCTTCTTCTTGCCCATCGCGCGGCGCAGCAGGTCTGCTTTGCCGAGCGAGTACCCGGCCAGCTTCTGCGCGATCGACATGACCTGTTCCTGGTAGACGATCAGGCCGTAGGTGTCGTCGAGGATGTCGGCCAGCGGCTCGGCGAGCTCCGGATGGATGGGTACCACCGGCTTGCGCTTGTTCTTGCGGTCGGCGTACTCGTTGTGCGAGTTGGCACCCATCGGGCCGGGCCGGTACAGCGCGCCGACCGCGGAGATGTCCTCGAAGTTGTCCGGTGCCATCGAGCGCAGCAGCGCCCGCATCGGCCCACCGTCGAGCTGGAACACCCCGAGCGTGTCGCCGCGGGAGAGCAGCTCGAAGGTGGCCTTGTCCTCCAGCGGCAGGTCTTCCAGGACCAGGTCGACGCCGCGGTTGTCCTTGATGGACTCCAGGCAGTCGTCCAGCACGGTCAGGTTGCGCAGGCCCAGGAAGTCCATCTTGAGCAGCCCGATGTACTCGCAGGCGCCCATGTCGAACTGGGTGATGATCGCGCCGTCCTGCTCGCGGCGCCAGATGGGGATCACGTCGACCAGCGGCTCGCGGGACAGGATCACCCCCGCCGCGTGTACCCCGACCTGCCGCTTGAGCCCTTCCAGCCCCTTGGCGGTGTCGACCACCTTCTGCACGTCCGGGTCGGACTCGTAGAGCTGGCGGAACTCCACCGCCTCCGGGTACCGCTGATGCGACGGGTCGAAGATGCCGCCGAGCGGGATGTCCTTGCCCATCACCGCCGGCGGCATCGCCTTGGTGATCTTGTCGCCGAGCGCGAACGGGTACCCCAGTACCCGCGCGGCGTCCTTGATGGCGGCCTTGGCCTTGATGGTGCCGTAGGTGACGATCTGCGCGACCCGCTCCTCGCCGTACCGCTCCGTGGCGTACCGGATCATGTCGCCGCGCCGACGCTCGTCGAAGTCCATGTCGATGTCGGGCATCGAGATGCGCTCGGGGTTGAGGAACCGCTCGAACACCAGGCCGTGCCGCAGCGGGTCGAGTTCGGTGATGGACAGCGCCCAGGCGATGACCGCGCCGGCCGCCGAACCCCGGCCGGGGCCGACCCGGATGCCCTCCTGCTTCGCATGCGCGACCAGGACGGCGACCACCAGGAAGTACCCGGGGAAGCCCATCTGGCAGATGACGCCGAGCTCGAACTCGGCCTGCTGCCGGTAGGTGTCCGGGATGCCGCCGGGGAACCGCCGTTCCAGGCCCCGCCAGACGTCCCGGCGCAGCAGCGACTCCTCGGTCTCCCCGCCCGGTACCGGGAACTGCGGCATCAGGTTGCGCGCGGCGAACACCGACGCGTAGTCGCCGATCCGCTCGGCGATCTCCAGCGTGGCGTCGCAGGCGCCGGGCAGTTGCGCGTCCCACAGCGCCCGCATCTCCTGCGGCGACTTGAGGTAGAAGTCGTGCGCGTCGAGCTTGAACCGTTTCGGGTCGGCCAGCGTCGAGCCGGACTGCACGCACAGCAGCACCTCGTGCGCCTGCGCGTCACCGGCGTACGTGTAGTGCAGGTCGTTGCTGACCACCGGCCGCAGGTTCAGCTTCTCGCCGAGCTTGATCAGGTCGCCGCGGATCCGCGTCTCGATGTCGAGCTGGTGGTCCATCAGTTCGAGGAAGAAGTTGTCCGGACCGAAGATGTCCCGGTAGTCGGCGGCGGCCTGGCACGCCTTGTCGAACTCGCCGATGCGCAGCCAGGTCTGGATCTCGCCGGACGGGCAGCCGGTCGTCGCGATGATCCCCTTGGCGTACCGCTCCAGCAGCTCCCGGTCGGCGCGCGGCTTGTAGTAGTACCCCTCAAGGCTGGACAGCGACCCGAGCCGGAACAGGTTGCGCAGCCCGTCGGCGTCCTGGGCGAGCATCGTCATGTGGGTGTACGCCCCGCCGCCGGAGACGTCGTTCTCCCCGCCGTCGGCCCAGCGCACCCGGGTCCGGTCGAACCGCGAGGTACCCGGGGTGAGATAGGCCTCGATGCCGATGATCGGCTTGACGCCGGCCGCGACCGCCTGCTTGTAGAAGTCGTAGGCGCCGTACAGGTTGCCGTGGTCGGTCATCGCCAGGGCCGGCATGCCCAGCCGGTTGGTCTCGGCGAACAGGTCCTTCAGCCGCGCCGCACCGTCGAGCATCGAGTACTCGGTGTGGACATGCAGATGTACGAACGAGTCACCGGGGCCCACGGTGGGCCAGCCTAGCGCGACGCGCGCCATGCCTCGGCGTGGCGCGCGGGCGCGTCTCGTGCCGTCCGTGTCGATGCCCGCGAACCGCGACCGCGGGCGTTACCGTGCGCGCGTTACCGTGCGCGCAGCGGATCCTCGGTGTCCTCGGCCGCGAGCAGGCGCGGGTCCGAGTCGTCGAGGTCGTCCTCCTCGATCAGCGGCCACACGTCGCCGAGCAGCTCCGCGGCGGTCAGGTCCAGCTCCACGTCGCGGCTGTGCGGCCGGGCGTCGGCGTGCGGGAAGACATAGCGGCGGAAGGCCCACCAGCGGAACGCCATCGCCAGCAAGGTACCGATGATCTGCGCGCTGATGAAGTCGGCGAATTCCTGGGTGAACGGGCTCGCCCCACGAACCGTCCACAGATTGAGCACGTACCGTGACACCGCCAGCGGCGCTGCGGTCACCAGGATGCCGATCCCACTGATCAGGAAGAACAGCGCGGCCTCGTGGTGGCGGACCCGCCCGCCCCGGGTGCGGAACGACCACTCCCGGTTGAGCACGTAGGACACCACCGTGGCGACCATCGTCGCGATCACCTTCGAGATGATCGGCTTCTCCGGCAGCACAGTGTGCTTGAGCAGCAGGAACAGTGCTGTATCGATGACGAACGTGGTGCCGCCGACGAACGCGAACTTCACCAGCTCCTTGTGCCGGTACAGCGGTTCGCGCACAGGTCGGGGCAGCCGGGCAAGCACGGCGTGGAGCACGGGCACCTTCGCAGTGTAGGGAGACTTCCTCAAAGTCGCCTGGTGAACTGTTCCATGATCACTGCCGACGCCTGGAGCCACGCCTTTTTCGTGGCCGCCTGGAGATCGGCGTATTCGATCGATGAACCGGACTCAAGTGCAGGATCGTACGGCACAACCGCGACCGCGCGGGTACGGGAGGCGAAGTGCGCGGCAAGGTCGGACAATAACGGACTCGGGATCGGCGTGGGGCACGACAGCAGGGTCACCGCCTGCCGGGCCAGGTCACCGAGGCCCGAGTCGTGCAGCAGGTCGAGCATCCAGTCGGCGGTGAACGCCGCGTCCTCCCGGGGTACCGAGGTGATGACCAGCTGGTCGGCGGCCTGCAGCACGGTCTGCCAGTTGGCGCTCTCCACGTTGTTGCCGGTGTCCACGCAGATCACGTCGTGGGTGCGGCGCAGCAGTTCCAGCACCCGGCGTACCGTGTGCGAGTCCAGCCGGCGGGCGAAGCGCGGGCTCTCCTCCCCGGCCAGCACGTCGTAGGTGCCGTCGGAGGCGTGCCGCAGGTAGTCGTCGAGCCGGTCGGTCAGCTCGTACCCGGCCGTCGCCTCGATCAGCGCGAGATCGGCGACCAGGTGCCGGATGGTCCGCGCGTGCCGGGCGGACCCGGCCCGCAGCCCGAGCGTGCCGCGCAGCTCGTTGTCGTCCCAGGCGATCACGCCCCGCCCGCGGATCGCCCCGATGGTCGCCGCGCACAGTACCGTGGCGGTGGTCTTGTGCACCCCGCCCTTGGGATTGGCGAAGGCGATCACCCGCGGGCCGCCGAAGTCCAGGCGCAGGGCCGCCAGCAGCTGCTCGGCGGGGCTCTGCCCGGCCGGCTGGAACTCGATGCGCCCGGCGGCCCGACCCGTCGGTACCGGCGCGCGGCGCTGCTCGCCGATGTGTGGCGCGGCGTAGTCGACCCGGCCCGCTTCGTCGCGGCCCAGCAGCGCGCGGTCCAGCAGCGAACGCCAACGTGGAGGGTTCGAGGCGGCATTCCAGCCGGTCTCGCTGTGCTCCACGCCTCGACCTCCCCGCTGCCTCGCAAGTCGCGTACCAGGGTACGGCTGTCCGTCCGGTCTGACGACGGTCGTGCCACCGGTACTAACGGTGCGAACGGCGTTCGCGGCACGCTGAAAGGTGTGGCGCCGGCCGCGCGAGCGGCGGCTACCCGGCCCGGAGGACCTCCAGCGCGTGGGCGAGATCGTCCGGGTATGCGCTGACGAACCGGACCTCCTCCCCGGTCGCCGGGTGGGCGAAGGCCAGCTCGCGGGCGTGCAGCCACTGCCTGGTCAGGTCCAGGCGCTCGGCCAGTCGCGGGTCGGCGCCGTAGGTGAGGTCACCCACGCAGGGGTGCCGCAGAGCCGAGAAGTGTACCCGGATCTGATGCGTACGCCCCGTCTCCAGCCGCACGTCCACCAGGCTGGCCGCGGGGAACGCCTCCAGCGTGTCGTAGTGCGTGATGCTGGGGCGCCCGCCGGAGACCACCGCCCACTTGTAGTCGTGGCTCGGGTGGCGGTCGATCGGCGCGTCCACGGTGCCGCGCAGCGGGTCCAGGTGACCCTGCACCACGGCGTGGTACCGCTTGTCGACCTCGCGGGACTTGAACGCCCGCTTCAGCGCGCTGTACGCCGACTCGCTCTTGGCGACCACCATCAACCCGGTGGTACCGACGTCCAGCCGGTGTACCACGCCCTGCCGCTCGGCCGCCCCGCCGGTCGCGATCGTCTCGCCGATCGCCGCGAGGCCCCCGGTCACGGTGGGTCCGGTCCAGCCCGGGCTGGGGTGCGCGGCCACCCCGACGGGCTTGTCGACCACCACGATGTCGTCGTCGCGGTACACGATGACCATGCCCTCGACCCGCTGCGGCGGCACGATCGGCGCGGCGACCGGCGGCGGTGGCAGGGTCACCTCCAGCCAGGCACCGGCGCTGACCTTGTCCGCGCGCGGTCGCGGGTACCCGTCGACCATCGCGTCGCCGGCCTCGACCAGCGCGGACGCGGCGGCGCGGGACAGCCCGAACAGCCGCGACACGACCTGGTCCAGGCGCATCCCGTCGAACCCGTCGGGGACGGGCAGCGCGCGCCGTTCGCCGCTAGCCGCTGGCACGCTGATCCGTCTTGACCAGCCGGGTACCGTCGCGCCGCCGCCCGGTCACCTCCAACAGGATGGCCAGCACAACGCCGCAGGTCAGCGCCGAGTCGGCCACGTTGAAGATGGCGAAGTAGTGTCCGTCCGGGCTGAACACGCTGACGAAGTCGACCACGTGCCCGACCAGGAAACCGGGCGCGCGGAACAGCCGGTCGCCGAGGTTGCCCAGCGCCCCGCCGAGGACCAGCCCGAGGGCGACCGCCCACGGTACCGACCGCAGCCGCCGCGCCAGCCACCCGATCCAGCCGACCACCAGCACGGTGACCAGCGGAAAGACGAACGTGAGGTGGGTACCGAGACTGAACGCCGCCCCGCCGTTACGGGTCAGCGTCAGGTACACCAGGCCGCCGAGCAGCCGTACCGGTGGATGGCCGGTCAGCCGCGCCACGACGAGGTACTTGGTCAGCACGTCGGCGAGCACGATCACCGCGCCGGTGGCCGCCAGTACCGTGACCGCGCGCCGGGTCGACCGTACCGGCACCGGTACGGTCGGCCCACCCGACAACGCGGTCCTCCCGGTCAGCGCCGCTCCTCCAACTGCTTGCACGTCACGCAGAGGGTAGCGGACGGGAACGCGGCCAGGCGTTCGACCGGGATCGGGTTGCCGCACCGCTCGCACCAGCCGTAGCTGCCCTCGTCCAGCCGTTCCAGCGCCCGCTCCACCTGGGTGACCCGCTCCAGGATGCTGTTGGCCAGGGAGATCTCCTGCTCCCGTTCGAACGTCTTGGTACCGGTGTCGGCCTGGTCGTCGCCGGCCGAGTCGGTGAGCCGGTCCCGCTGCAGCTCGGTGATCTCCGAGATCGTCGCCTCGTACTCCTCCTTCAGCTCGTCCCGGCGGGCACCGAGGGCGACCCGGATCTTCTCGGTCTCGGCGGCGCTGCGCGAGGTCCTGGGCGCCACCCGGGTCGCCTTGGCCTCGCTGGCCGAAGCCTGCTTGGCCGGGGTGGTCTTGGTGTCGGCTGGCTTGCCCATCGTCGCTCCCTTGGCCGCGTTGTCCGCGGCGATCGGCGGTGCCTGGTCGGTGGTGCTGTCCGGCGGTGTCGGTACGGACGCGGCAGGCGTGGTACCCACCGCGTTCCCGTCTGACACCGGCCCGGCGGACTTGGCCGGCTTGGTCCCGGCTACCGGCGTTACCGGCCTGGTGGCGGCCTCGGCCTTCTTCGCCGGCGTGCGCTTCCGCGCCGACGGGGCGGCCGTCATCGCATCCGACGGGGCGGCCGTCATCGCAGCCGGCGGAGCGGCCGTCATCGCAGCGGTGGCCTTTGCCGTCGTCTTCCTGGCCGGCGTCCCCTTTGCCGGTGTGGCCTTTGCCGGTGTGGCCTTTGCCGGTGTGGCCTTCGCCGTCGTGGCCGCCTTGACCACTGCCGCCGTCGCCGTGGTCTTCCTGCCTGGCGGGGCGGCCTTCTTGGCCGGCGCGGCCTTGGTTGTTGTCTTGGCCGGGGTATTCGCCGGGGTCTTCTTGGCGGTGGCCGCCTTCGTCGGGGCCTTCTTCGGCGTGGCGGCCTTCGCGGTCGTCGCAGCCTTGGTCGTCGCAGCCTTGGTCGTCGCAGCCTTCTCGGCCGTCGCAGCCTTCTCGGCCGTCGCAGCCTTCTCGGCCGTCGCAGCCTTCTTGGCCGGCGCGGCCTTGGTCGTCGCCTTTGTCGTGGCCTTTGCCGCGGTCTTCTTGGCGGGTGCCGCCTTCGGCGTCGTCGCGGTCTTCTTCGCCGTGGTCGTCTTCTTCGCGGGTGCCGCCTTCGCCGTCGTCGCCGCCTTCGCCGTGGCCGTCTTCTTGGCCGTGGCCGTCTTCTTGGCCGTGGCCGTCTTCTTGGCCGGGCCGGTCGACGTGGGCGTGGTCTTCTTGCCCGGCGCCGCCTTCGACACCGGGGCCGCCTTCGACACCGGCGAAGCCTTCCGGGCCGCCGGTTTCACCGCGGCCGACTTGCGCGCGCTCACCGTCGTCGCCGCCCTGGCCCCCGCCGCGACGGTCTTGCTGGCGGCCCGCGTCGCGGCCGCCTTCGATGCGCCGTTCCGCGCGGCGCGTTCCCGCTCGGCCATGGCATCCCCCACATGCAAAATGGGCGCGCGGCGGGGCGCCGCGCACTCCAGAGGCTGGCAAGAATACGGACTGTACGGGCCGACGACAAACATGCCACACGAATTGGCCCGAATTCAGGTTCACAAACCCTCAGGAGCGCCTGGACCGCGGGCCTTCCATGCGCCAGCGGGCCAGCCGGCCGTGCCGGCCGACCGCGTGCAGCCGGCGCTCGGCCGCCTCGCGCACCTCGACCGTGGTGACGATGAGCAGGCTGTCGCCCTGGCGCAGCCGGGTCGTGGCGTCGGGTACGAAGCCGGTACCGTCGCGCAGCACCAGGGTCACCGCGGCACCGAGCGGCAGGCGCAGCTCGTCGAGGTACACGCCGTTGAGGCGGGAGCCGACCGGTACCTCCACCCGCATCAGGTCGGCGCGCATCCGCTCAAGCGGGGCGCTCTCCACGAGCAGCTCGGTCGCCTGCTCCGGGTCGGTCACCCGCAGCCAGCGGGCCAGCGGCGGCAGCGTGGTGCCCTGCACGAGGGTGTACATGACGACGAGCACGAACACCACATCGAAAAGCGTCTGGGCACCGGGTACCCCCTCGGACAACGGGATCGTGGCCAGCACGATGGGTACCGCGCCGCGCAGCCCGGCCCACGACAGGAACGCCTGTTCCCGCCAGCGCACCAGGAACGGGGTCGCCGAGACCAGTACCGACACCGGCCGGGCGAGCAGCACCAGCGCCAGCCCGATGATCAGGCCGGGCAGCACGGCGGTACCCAGCCGGTACGGCGACACCAGCAGCCCGAGCAGGACGAACAGCCCGATCTGCGCCAGCCAGGCCAGCCCGTCGGCGAACCCCAGGATCGCGTACCGGTGCGGCAGCCGGGCATTGCCGAGCACCACCCCGGCGGTGTAGACGGCCAGGAATCCGGAGGCGTGGGCGAGGGTACCGGTGGCGAACGCCAGCACGGTGAGCCCGACGGCGGCCAGCGGGTACAGGCCGGCCGCGGGCAGGGCGGCGCGGCGCAGCGCCCACGCGCCGACGAAGCCGACCGCCAGCCCCAGCGCCGCCCCGGCCACCAGCTCGTACCCGATCAGCAGCGCCAGCTGCCACCACGGCTCGCCGTGTCCCGCCCCGGTCGACAGCAGCGAGACGAGCAGCACGACCGGCGCGTCGTTGATGCCGGACTCCGCCTCCAGGATCGCGGCCAGCCGGCGCCGTACCGGCATCCGCCGCAGCGTCGAGAACACCGCCGCCGCGTCGGTCGAGGAGAGTACGGCGCCGTAGATCAGCGCGAGCTGCCAGCCGACGTGCAGCAGGTAGTGCGAGACGACCCCGACGACCGCGACCGACGCCGCCACCCCGACGGTGGACAGCACCACGGAGATCCCGAGTACCGGTCGCAGCGTCGTCCAGCGGGAGGTGAGCCCGCCCTCCGCGATGATCACGACAAGCGCGCAGGTGCCGAGGGTACGGGTGAGTGTGGCGTCGTCGAACCGGATGCCGAGGCCGGACTCGCCGATCGCCATGCCGAGCGCCAGGTACACCAGGAGGCTGGGCAGCCCGACCCGGGTGGACAGCCGCACCGCGCCGACCGCGACCAGCAGTACCGCCGATCCGAGCAGCAGCGCGACCGTCAGGGTATGGCTCATGGAGTGCCGTCGAGCAGCGCCTGGATCCGGCCGGCCAGGTCCGGTGCCGACGAGGTGACGGCGAGCAGCTTGTCGCGGCTGGCGGTACCGCTGTGCAGCCGGACGTCGCGGACCCGCAGGCCGAGCGCGTCGGCGACGGCGCGCAGGACGGCTTCGGTTGCCCGCCCGTCCACGGGCGGAGCGGTGACCGCGACGATCAGCGCCGGCCCGTGCGGGCCGTCATACCGGCCACCGACCCGGGTCCGGCTCGCCCCGGGCCGCACCCGGACGGGGACGATCCGCTCGGTCAGACCCGCCGCGCTTCGGCGAGCAGTGCGCTGTCCGGCTCGCACAGGCTGCACGGCGTGAAGCCCAGTTCGACGGCCTCGCTGACCGGCAACGGTTCGCTTTCCCGGCCGAGCAGGTGCACGCAGCCCGCCTGGTGGTACCGCGGCCGCCCGTCGATCACGAGTACCTCGGCCGACATCCGGGACACCCGGTCGGCGTCGGCCGGGGTGACCAGCTGTGCGGCCGGCTCGTCGGGCGGGTCCTCGTCGTCGGTGTCCTCTTCGAGGTCGAACTCCAGGTGCCGGGCCCCGGTCGCCTGCCCGGGGATCGGAACCTGCTCGGGCTCGTCGGCCACGAGGACGTCGGTGGCCGCCTCGGTACCCGCCGGGGCCGCCTCCCGGCCGTAGACGGTGCCGTCACCGCGCCGCCGGCCCGCCTCGCGGGGCCGGTCGCGGTCCCTGGGCACGTCTGCGCCGGGCTCGGCCGCCTCGGTACCGAGCCCTTCCGCCGCCGGTGCCCGCCGGCCGAACGAAGCCCGGGCGGCGGCTGCCTGCCGCGCGGCCAGCACCACGAGGATCGCGGCGAACAGGCTCGCCGCGATCGACCCGACCAGGAACGCGTTGGAGCCCTGTACCAGTCCCAGGCCGAACATCACCACGGCCACGAGGATGAGGAGAAGACTTCCGTAGATCACACTCACCCCCGGGGTGGCTCAGTTAACGGTTCGTGCTGTCCAGGCCGGAGCGCGCACCGTACGCGCCGGCGCCGGCCGCGGCCAGGCCAGTGCCACCGGCCCGCGAAGCGTCGGTCCGGGTCATCTCGGCCTCCAGGCCCTTGCCGCTGCCGTCCAGGTCGCGCAGCTGGCTCTCCAGGTAGGCCTTCAGGCGGGTGCGGTACTCCCGCTCGAACTGCTTGAGTTCCTCGATGTGCTTCTGCAGCGCGCTGCGCTTGGCGTCCAGGCCGCCCATGGCCTCCTGGTGGCGCTGGCGGGCGTCGCGTTCGAGCGCGTCAGCCTTCGCGCGGGCCTCCCGGGTGACCTCCTCGGCCTTGGTGCGCGCGTCGGACAGCAGCTTGTCCGCCTCGCGGCGGGCGTCGGCGACGTGGTCGTCGGCGGTGCGTTGGGCCATCATGAGTACCCGCAGCGCCTGCTGCTCACCGTCGCCGGTGATGACCGGGCCGCCCTGGGAGCGCACCTGCTCCAGTTCGGACTGCATCGCCCGCGCGGCCTGCTCGGCCGCGGACTTGTCCCGGTTGAGCCGGTCGAGCTGTGCCTTGAGCTCGGCGTTCTCCTGGGCGAGCCGGGGATCGCCACCGCCGCTGACCGGCACGGCGGGTCGCCCGCCGCGCTCAGCCGCCGCGCGAAGCTCGTTGTTCTCCTCGATCAGACGAGCGAGTTCGCGCTCGACCTCGTCCAGGAAGGCGTCGACCTCCTCCTCGTCGTACCCCCGCTTACCGATCGGAGGCTTCTTGAAGGCGACGTTGTGGACGTCGGCCGGGGTTAGCGGCATCGGAACTCCTCGGGTTCAGCTGCGGGCCGCAGGCCGCTCGTCCGGCAGGTGCTGGGGGCACCGGGTCAGATGAACGACCTCACCACGACTTGCATCAGCACGTACAGGATAAGCAGCAGGACGATGGCAGACAGGTCAACGGTCACCGTACCAAGAGGAAGTGGTGGGATCACACGCCTCAACGCCTTGAGAGGCGGATCAGTAACGCTCCACACCGCTTCCAGTGTCGCCGCTGCTCCCCGGCCGGGGTGCCAACGTCGCCCGAAGGAAAGTACCCAACCCATCACAAACCTGCCCAGCAGCATCAGCCAGAAGAAGTACAAGACGAGGTAGGCGGCCTGGGCAATGATGGATATCAGCACGTCCGGCGGATCCCTTGGTCAGCTCTGGTTGAAGAACCCGCCCTCGGCGATCCTGGCCTTGTCCTCCGCGGTGACCTGAACGTTGGCCGGCGAGAGCAGAAACACCCGGTTGGTCACCCGCTCCATGCTACCCCTGAGGCCGAACGCCAGTCCGGCCGCAAAGTCCACCAGACGTTTGGCATCCGCCTCCGCCATTTCGGTGAGATTCATGATCACCGGTACCCCGTCCCGGAAGTGCTCACCGATCGTACGCGCTTCGTTGTACGTGGTGGGGTGCAGCGTGGTGATCTGGTAGCGCCGCTCCTCGTCCTCCGTCACCACCGCCCGCTCCCGGAGTTGTACCTGTGGTGCCAGTGCCAGGTTGTCCCGCGTCGGGTAGCTGGTGCCCGACGCTACCGGCCGGCCGATCGCCCGCACCGCCGTCCGCTCGCTGCGACCGGTCTCCCGGGCCTCGGCGAGGCGCTCGGCGGCCGCCGCGCGGGGGCGCACCGGTGCCGGTACCTCGTCGGCCTCGTCCTCGAAGTCGTCGTCGTACCCCGGCCCGTCGTAGTGACGGTCGTCCTCGTCCTCGATGAGTCCGAGCCAGACGCCCGCCTTGCGCAGTGCTCCCATCGCGACGTCCCTCTTCTCGCCCGTGCGGCAGGTCCCCCCATGGAATGCCGCGTCCGGTCTACCGCTCATACCCTGGAGTGCGGAAACACAACCATGTAAGTTCGGCGCTCCGTCAGGTTACCGCAGCGGCGGCCGGTTTCCGAGCAATGCGCTACCGATGCGCACATGTGTCGCCCCGAATGCGACGGCCTGTTCCAGGTCGGCGCTCATACCCGCGGAGATCAGTTGAGCCGTCGGATACTTGTCACGCAACGTCGAGGCGACCGCGGCGAGCCGTTCGAAGGCCCGCTCCGGTGCCCAGTCCAGCGGCGGGACCGCCATGACACCGCGCAGCCGCAGCGCCGGGGTACCCGCGACCGCCTCCGCCACCGCCGCCAGCTGCCGGTCCGGCGGCGGGTCGGCCAGGCCCTCCGGTACCGCGCCGCCGCGCGCCGGGTCGCCGTCCAGGCTGACCTGGACGAGAACGTCCAGCGGCTGCTCCCGGTACCGGGCGGCGGCCCGACCCAGCGCGGTCGCCAGCCGTACCCCGTCGACGGAGTGCACCAGCGACGCGTACCCGACCACCGACCGGGCCTTGTTGCGCTGCAGCTGGCCGACGAAGTGCCAGCGCACCTCCGACCCCGCGGCGGCGACCTCGGCCGCCTTCGGTGCCGCCTCCTGGTCGCGGTTCTCCCCGATGTCGCGTACCCCGAGGCCGGCCAGGTGCAGCACGTCGCTGGCCGGGTAGGTCTTGGTGACCGCCACCAGGGTCACCTCCGCCCGGTCCCGGCCGGCGGCCGCGCAGGCGTCGGCGATGCGGGTACGCACCCGGGCCAGCCGGGTGGCCAGGTCGGTGCGCCGGTCGGGCGGCGGGGCGTCAGGCACCGTTCTTGAGGAAGTCCGGTACGTCCACGTCATCGAAAAGTACCCGCCGCGGCGCCGAGCCGGTGGGCGTGGGCTGCTGGCGCGGCGGGGTACCGCCGGGCGACCCCTCGGGCAGCTGCACCCGCTGCGGCTCGGCCGGCTTGTATGCCGGGGCGCCGCCGTCGAACCCGGCCGCGATCACGGTGACCCGGACCTCGTCGCCGAGCGCGTCGTCGATCACCGCGCCGAAGATGATGTTGGCGTCCGGGTGGGCCGCGTCGGTGACCAGCTGGGCCGCGTCGTTGATCTCGAACAGCCCCAGGTCGGAACCGCCGGCGATGGACAGCAGCACGCCGCGGGCGCCGTCCATGCTCTGCTCCAGCAGCGGGCTGGAGATGGCGTGCTGCGCGGCGTCGACCGCCCGGTTGTCCCCGCGCGCGCTGCCGATGCCCATGAGCGCGCTGCCGGCCCCGCTCATCACGCTCTTCACGTCGGCGAAGTCCAGGTTGATCAGGCCCGGCGTGGTGATCAGGTCGGTGATGCCCTGGACACCGGAGAGCAGTACCTGGTCGGCCTGGCGGAACGCGTCCATCATGCTGATGTTGCGGTCACCCAGGGCGAGCAGCCGGTCGTTGGGGATCACGATGAGGGTGTCGCACTGGTTGCGCAGGTCCTCGATGCCCGCCTCGGCCTGTACCTGGCGTCGCTTGCCCTCGAAGGAGAACGGCCGGGTGACCACGCCGATGGTCAGCGCGCCGAGCTTGCGGGCGATCTGCGCGACGACCGGCGCGCCGCCGGTACCTGTCCCGCCGCCCTCGCCGCAGGTGACGAAGACCATGTCGGCACCCTTGAGTACCTCCTCGATCTCGTCGCGGTGGTCCTCGGCGGCGCTCTTGCCGACGTCGGGGTTGGCGCCGGCGCCCAGGCCCCGGGTCAGCTCCCGGCCGACGTCGAGCTTGACGTCGGCGTCGCTCATCAGCAGCGCCTGCGCGTCGGTGTTGATCGCGATGAACTCGACGCCCTTGAGGCCGACCTCGATCATCCGGTTGACTGCGTTGACCCCGCCGCCGCCGATACCGACGACCTTGATGACCGCGAGGTAGTTGTGCGGAGGTGTCATCGGTCAGCCTTCCCTTCGAGGTGGCGGGCGGCCGGCGACGCCCGCTCCGTACGCGGGGGCAGGGGGTAACCCTCACCCTCTACTAGAGGGTTGAAGTTATGTCAACTATCCGCCCTCTTCGGCAAGGTATGCGGCGCCTCGCCGTGATCCAAGGACCGGTCACGGCGTGTCGCAACACGTCAGTGAACTGTCACGTACTGCGGGGCGCTCACGTCGATCACCCCGGCCGGGTATCCGAGGAGGCCGGTCGCCGCCTGCGCCTTGGCCGCGTTCTCCGTCGCGTCGCCCCAGATGACCTGCCGGCTGCCGCGCAGCTCCAGGTGGATGCGGGCCGGCGAATCGGCGACCAGGGTCAGCAGCTGAGCGCGCAGGTCCGCGGTCAGCGCGGCGAGGACCTTCAGCGCGGCCACCGTGGTCGGGTCGCCCGGGTGGGGCGCCGCGAGCTTCAGGGCGGGCAGGCCGGCATCCGACGGTACCGTGTGGAAGACGACACCGGAGCCGTCGATCAGGTCGAACCGGCCGTCGGACCGGCGCACCTGGGCGACCGCGACCCGCTCGGTGACCACGATCAGCACCCGCGACGGCCAGTCCCGTTCCACGGTCGCCACCCGCACCGCGGGCAGCGCGACCACCCGGCGGCGGACCGCGGCCAGGTCGAGCGACGCCAGCGGGGTACCCGCCGGGATCCGCGCGGCCGCCCGCACCTCGTCGGCACTGAGCAGGGTCGCACCGCGGACGGCGACCTCCCGGACGCCGAGCAGCGGGGTGCCGTACACCAGCCAGCCGGCCAGCCCCGCCAGCGCCAGCCCGGCCGCACCGACCAGCCAGGGCCGGGCCGCCTGCCAGCGGCGTTGCCGGGCCCGCGCGCTGAACCGGCGAACCGACGGCGGGATCGCCTCCCGCCGGGCCCGCACCAGCCGCCAGCTACGCGGAGGAGCGCTCATCGACCTGCGCGGGTACCGCCGCATGGCGCGCGGCGTATCCGGGCCGCTCGTCGAGTGCGGCGAGCAGCTCGTCGCCCATCAGCGAGATCGGCGGCGCGCCCATGGTGACCACCACGTCGCCCTCCCGCGCCCGGCGCACGACCTCGGCGGGTACCTCGTCCCACTCGGGTGCGAAGACCTTCGCCTCGGCGGGCAGCTCGACGGCGGCGGTGAGCGCGACGCCACCCTCCCCCGGTTCGCGGATCTCGCCCGGACCGAAGACCTCCAGGATCACCGCCTCGTCGGCGATGGCGAGCGCAGCGGCGATCTCGGCCTGCAGGTCGCGGGTGCGGTACACGCGGTAGGGCTGGAAGACCACGATCAGCCGGCCGTCACCGGCGACCTCGCGCAGGGTACGCAGCGCGGCGGTCATCGAGGTCGGGTGGTAGGCGTACTCATCGTAGACGCGCACCCCGTCGGCGGTGCCCTTGAGCTCGAACCGGCGCCGTACCCCGGGGAAGGCGGCCAGCGCGGCGATGGCGGTCTGTGCCGGTACCCCCAGCCGCAGCGCGATCAGCAGCGCCGCCGCGGAGTTGAGCCCGAGGTGCCGTCCGGGTACCGGCAGCGCCACCTCGCCCAGCGGGGTACCGTCCAGGTCCGCCAGGTACCGCACCCCGCGCGCCGACGAGGTGATCTCGCTCATCCGCAGGTCGGCGTCTTCGGCCTCGCCGTAGGTGAACACGGTCAGGCCGGCTTCACGCGCCCGCCGGGCCAGTTCCCGGGTGGCCGGCTGGTCGGCGCAGGTCACCACGAACCCGCCCGGCTCGGTCCGCTGGCAGAACTGCAGGAACGCGTCGGCCAGCCCGGCCAGGTCGCCGAACGTGTTGAGGTGGTCGGCGTCGATGTTGGTTACCAGCGCGACGAACGGCCGGTAGTTCAGGAACGAGCGGTCGTGCTCGTCGGCCTCGATGACGAAGTACTCGCCGCTGCCGTGGTGCGCGTTGGAGCCGACCTCGGAGATCTCCCCGCCGATCACGAACGACGGATCCATGCCGGCGTGCTGGAGGATCACCGTGGTCATCGACGTCGTCGTGGTCTTGCCGTGGGTACCGGCGATGGCGACCGTGCGCCGGCCGGTGGTGCACACGGCCAGCGCCTCGGCCCGGTGCAGCACCCGCAGGCCGCGGGCGCGCGCCTCGACCAGTTCCAGATGGTCCTTCGGGATCGCGCTGGAGTACACGACCGTGTCGACGCCGTCGAGGTTGGCCGCCTCGTGGCTCATGTGGATCGTGCCGCCGAGCGCGCGCAGGCCGGCCAGGTGCGGCCACTGGCGCAGCTCGCTGCCGGTCACCGGAATGCCGCGGGTCAGCATCAGCCGGGCCAGCCCGCTCATGCCGACCCCGCCGATCCCGATGAAGTGGACGGTGCCGAGGTCCTCCGCGCTCAGGTCGCTCACCATGCCTCCTGGTTCGCTCCGCGAGGCGCTGTGGTGCGCCACCTTCCCTCGTCGCTACGCTCCTCAGTCCAGGCGCCGCCGCGCCCCGCTGCACTCACGGCCTCCTGGTTCGCTCCGCGAGGCGCTCCGGTGCGCCCCGCCGCGCTCACCGGGCCACCGCCTCGTACATGAAGGCGCGCAGCGCCTCGTCGCCGTCGCGCCGGCCGTAGCCGGCGGCCGCCGCCGACATCGCCGCGACCCGGGCCGGGTCGCGCAGCAGCGGTACCACGGTCTGCTCGATCCACGCCGAGGTCAGCTCGCTGTCGTCCACGAGCAGGCCGCCACCGGCCTCGACGACGGGCAGCGCGTTGCGGCGCTGCTCGCCGTTGCCGTACGGCAGCGGCACGTAGATCGCCGGCACGCCGACCGCCGCGGTCTCCGCGCAGGTCATCGCGCCGCCCCGGCACAGTGCCAGGTCGGCCGCGGCGTACCCGAGCTCCATCTCGGACAGGAACTTCGTGGTGACGTACGGGACCGGCAGGTCGGGCGGGATCTCCACCGGCTCGTTGCGGGCGCCCATGATGTGCAGCACCTGGATGCCGGCCGCGGTCAGCGCCTTGGCGGCCCCGGCCATCGCCAGGTTGATCGACCGGGCGCCCTGCGAGGCGCCGAAGACGAACAGGGTCGGCCGGTCGGGGTCCAGGCCGAAGTGCGCCCGGGCCTGCGCGCGCCGGGCGGACCGGTCCAGCGTGGCGATCGACTGCCGCAGGGGTACCCCGGTCACCCGCGCCTGGCGCAGCGCCGGTACCTGCTCGGTCTGGTACGGGAAGCCGACCGCCACGTGCCTGGTGAAGCGCATGCCCATCCGGTTGGCCACTCCGGGCGGGACGTTCACCTCGTGGATCACGATCGGCGTGTGCCGGCGCCAGGCGGCGAGGTAGGCCGGTACCGCGACGTACCCGCCGAAGCCGACGACCACCTGCGCGGCCACCTCGTCGAGTACCGCCCGGGTGGCGCGGGCCGCCCGCCACATCCGGTCCGGCGTGCGGACCAGGTTCAGGTTCACCGACCGGGGCAGCTGGTGCGCCGGTACCAGCCGCAGGTCGTACCCGCGCGGCGGGATGATCTCGTTCTCCAGCCCGCGGGCGGTGCCCAGGCAGGTGATGCGCAGGTCCGGATCGTGGCGGCGCAGGCAGTCCGCGAACGCGAGCAGCGGGTACACGTGTCCGCCCGTGCCGCCCCCGGCCAGGACCACCGACCGCAGGTCGCCCGCCATCACCGTCTCCCCTCCGTCGTCCGCTCCGCCTTGCGCCGGGTGCGCGGCAACGGCGGTAGCGGCGCCCAGAGTAGTCGCACCCACCGGTCGGGGGGACGGCCGTGCAGGGCACGCGACGCATCCGGTTCGGCGCGGGCGAACGACGCCAGCAGGCCGACCGCGGCCAGCGTCACGACCAGCGCGGAACCGCCGTCGGAGATGAACGGCAACGGCAGCCCGGTGATCGGCAGCAGCCCGACCACCCCGCCGATGTTGATGGTGGCCTGGCCGATCAGCCAGATGGTGATCGCGGCGGCGACCAGCCGGCGGAACGGGTCGTCCACCCGGCGCGCGATGCGCAGCCCGGTGTACGCGAGGACGGCCAGCAGCGCGAGCACCACGAAACAGCCCACCACACCGAGTTCCTCGGCGATGACCGCGAAGATGAAGTCGTTGTGGCCATTGGGTAGCCAGCCCCATTTGAGCCGGCTCTCGCCCAGCCCGACGCCGAACCAGCCGCCGTCGGCGATCGCGTACAGGCCGTGCAGGCTCTGGTAGCACGCCTGCTGCGGGTCGCAGTGCTTGGCGTCGGCGAAGCTGGTCAGCCGGTCCACCCGGTACTTGAACCCGGGCAGCGTGATCAGCAGCGCGAACGCGGCGAGGGCCACCGCGCCCAGGCCGGCGAACACGCGCAGCCGCACGCCGGCCGCCCACAGCAGCCCGGCGAACAGGATCACCAGGCAGACCATGGTGCCGAAGTCGTTGTACCCGACGAGCAGGAACACCAGCGCCGCCACCGGGAACAGCGGCCGGGCCAGCTCCTTCCACCAGCCGATCGCCGGCCCCTTCGCGGCCAGTACCCCGGCGCCCCACAGCGCCAGCGCGAGCTTGGCCAGCTCCGACGGCTGCAGCTCGATCGGGCCGAGGTACAGCCACAGGTTGTTGGTGGTGTCGCCGTGGACCGGGCCGAGCCGCGCCCCGGGTACCACGCCGAGCAGGTCCAGCGTCACCAGCAGCACGATGGCCACGACCAGCAGCGGGGTGCCCAGCGCCCGGTAGGTGCGCGCCGGCAGCCGCTGGAACGCCCAGAACGCGACGAGTCCGAGCAGCGCGAAGACGGCCTGCCGGGACACCGAGAAGAACGCGTTGCCGCTGGCCGCGTAGGACTGCACGCTGGTCGCCGAGAACACCATGACCAGACCGATCACCAGCAGCAGGCCGGACGAGGACAGCAGCAGGTAGTACGAGGCGAGGGGGCGGTCCAGCAGGCCACGCAACGCCGCGAGGGGTCCCCGGCGCGGCAGCGCGTCAGTGGTCACGAACACTCCAGCTCGTGTACCGCGGCCGCGAACGCCGCCCCGCGGTGCGCGTAGCTGGCGAACATGTCCTTGGATGCCGCGGCCGGAGCCAGCAGGACGGTGTCACCCGGCCGGGCCAGCCCGGCGGCCGCCCGTACCACCTCGCCCATCGCCCCATCATCGGTGCCGTCGATGCTGATCACGGGGACCTGCGGGGCGTGTCGTGCCAGCGCCTGCGCGACCTCGGCCCGGTCCACGCCGAGCAGTACCGCGCCGGCCAGCCGGTCCGCCACGGTTTGCACCAGTTCGTCCACGTCGACGCCCTTGAGCTGCCCGCCCGCGACCCAGACGATCCGCGGGTACGCGGTCAGCGAGGCGAGCGCCGCGTGCGGGTTGGTCGCCTTGCTGTCGTCGACGTAGCCGACCCCGCCGACGGTGCCGACGAGCGCGTTGCGGTGCGGCTCCGGCCGGTACCCGGCCAGGCCGTCGCCGACCGCCTCGGCCGGCACGCCGTAGGACAGCGCCAGCGCGGCGGCGGCCAGCGCGTTGCTGACATTGTGGGTACCCGGTGGGCGGACCAGCCGGGCCTCGATGAGCCGGCCGGCCCCGAAGGCGCGGTCGACCAGCCAGCCGTCCTGCACACCGAGCTGGCCCGGCGCGGGCGGGTGAACCGTGAACCCGACAGCCCGGCCGGGCACCTCAGCCAGCAGCGCGGCGACCCGCGCGTCGTCGAGGTTGCCGACCGCCACGCCGCCGCCCTCCGGGGTGGCCGCGCGCCAGATGGCCTCCTTCGCCCGCGCGTACGCGTCGAAGGTGCCGTGCCACTCCAGATGGTCGTCGGCGAGGTTGAGCAGCGCGCCGGCCGGTACCGCGAGGTCGCGCGACCAGTACAGCTGGAAGCTGGACAGCTCGACGGCCAGCACCTCGTACCCGCCCGCGAACACCAGCGGCTCGCCGACGTTGCCCAGCGCCGCGGTCCGCTTGCCGGCGGCCGAGAGGATGGCGGCGAGCATCGTGGTGGTCGTGGTCTTGCCGTTGGTACCGGTGACGCCCAGCCACACCGGCGCCGCCGGCCCGCGCAGCCGCCAGGCCAGCTCCGGCTCGCTGTACACCTCCAGGCCCGCGGTCAGCGCCGCCACGACGAGCGGATGGTGCGGCGCGAAGCCGGGCGAGACGACCACCTCGGACACCGCGGCGAGCAGGTTCGGCGGCGGGGCGCCGTCGGCGATGACGATGTGCGCGCCGGCCTCGGCCAGCGCCGCGGTGCGCGCCGAGGCGACCCGGTCCACGACGGTCACCTGCGCGCCGGTGTCCAGCAGCACCCGCGCGGCGGCCGACCCGGCGACGCCGGTACCCGCCACGAGGACGTGCCTCACGCCGTCTCCTCGCGTGCCGCTCGGAGACGCCGCTCGCGCCGGCTGCTGAGCCCATGGTTCGCTCGCTGACGCTCGCTCACCCGGCCACCCGCGTGCTCACCCGGCCACCCGGAGGAAGTCGCCGTAGAACATGCCCAGGCCGACCGCCACCCCGATGCCGGCGATGATCCAGAACCGGATCACGATGTTGACCTCGCTCCACCCGGCCAGCTCGAAGTGGTGGTGCAGCGGCGACATCCGGAACACCCGTTTACCGGTGGTCCGGAACGAGACGATCTGGATGATCAGTGACATCGTGATGATGACGAAGAGCAGGCCGAGGACGAGCAGCAGCAGTTCGGTACGGGTCGCCATGGCCATGCCGGCGATCAGCCCGCCGAGCGCCATGGATCCGGTGTCGCCCATGAAGATCCGGGCCGGCGAGGCGTTCCACCACAGGAAGCCCACGCAGGCCCCGGCGGCGGCCCCGGCGATGAGGGCCACTTCGAGGGGGTCGCGCGGCGAGTAGCAGTACGCGCTGGTGAACGTCGGCGACCGGACGTCGGCGCACCAGTGCCGGTACTGCCAGAAGGAGATCAGCAGGTACCCGCCGAGCACCATGATCGAGGCGCCGGTGGCCAGCCCGTCCAGCCCGTCGGTCAGGTTCACCGCGTTGGTGGTGGCCATGACCACGGCCAGGAACAGCACCACCGCGCCGACCTTGCCGATGTCCATCCACCTGATGTCACGGATGAACGAGACGTGGGTACTGCCGACGGTCTGCCCGTTGGTGGCCGGGAAGTACAGCGCCACGACGCCGAAGACCGAGCCGACGATCAGCTGCAGGATCAGCTTGCCGCGCTTGTTGAGGCCGAGGCTGTTGCGCTTGCGCACCTTGAGGAAGTCGTCGATGAACCCGATCGCGCCGCTGAACACCATGAGGCCGAGCAGCACCAGTCCGGTGATGGTCGGGCCGGGCGGGGCGATCTGCTGCTCGGGCAGGGTGTTCAGGACCAGGTGGCCGGCGAAGTAGGCGACCACGGTACCGACGATGAACACCACCCCGCCCATCGTCGGGGTACCCCGCTTGCCGGCGTGCGAGGTGTTGATGTCGCGGATCGGCTGGGCGGCGCGCAGCCGGGTGAAACCGCGGATCGCGAACGGCGTGCCGAACAGCGTCAGCACGAACGCGACGCAGGCCGCGACGATGACTGATCTCACTGCTCGGCCTCCGGCGGGCGCAGTGCGTCGGCGACCGCCCAGGTGCGGTACCGCGAGCCCTTCACCAGTACCACATCACCCGGCCGCAGCTCGCCGCGCAACAGCGCGACGGCTTCCGCCTGATCGGACACCCGCACCGACTTCCCTCCCCAACTCGCCACCCCGGTCGCGCCGTCGTGGATCGGCGCGGCCGGCGCGCCGACCGAGATCAGCAGGTCCACGCCCAGCTCGGCGGCCAGGCGCCCGACCTCCTCGTGGCCGGCGCGCTCGTACTCCCCCAGCTCGGCCAGGTAGCCGAGCACCGCGACGGTCCGCCGTGCGGTGCCCGCGAGCGCGGCCAGCGCGCGCAGCGCCGCCGCGGTCGAGGCCGGGTTGGCGTTGTACGAGTCGTCGATCACGGTGACACCGTCGGGCCGGTCGAAGACATCCATCCTTCGTGCGGAAACCAGCCGCAGCCGGCCGAGCGCCTCGGCCAGGTCGGGCAGTGGCTGGCCGAGTTCCCGGGCGACCGCGGCCGCGGCGAGGGAGTTGCCGACCTGGTGCCGCCCGCTGACCGCGAGCCGCACCGGCGCGCGACCCTCCGGCGTCACCAGGGTGTACCCGGCCCGCCCGCGCTCGTCCAGCGTGACGTCCTCGGCCCGGACCTCGGCCGCGTCGCACTCGCCGACGAGAGCCACCCGGGCGGCGGTCCGGCCGGCCATGGCGGCGACCCGGGGATCGTCGGCGTTGAGCACCGCGAGCCCGTCCGCCGGCAGCGCCTCGACCAGTTCGCCCTTGGCCGCGGCGATCGCCTCTACGCTGCCGAACTCGCCCAGGTGCGCGACGCCGACGTTGAGCACCACGCCGACGCGCGGCCGCGCGATCCCGCACAGGTACCGGATGTGGCCCAGGCCGCGGGCACCCATCTCCAGGACCAGGTACCGGGTGTGCGTGCCGGACTTGAGCACGGTGTACGGGTACCCCAGCTCGTTGTTGAGCGAGCCGGTCGGCGCGACGGTCGGGCCCATCCCGGTGAGCAGCTGGGCGACCATGTCCTTGGTGGTGGTCTTGCCGGACGAGCCGGTCAGCCCGACCACGGTCAACCCGGGCAACCGGTCGACGACCGCGTGGGCCAGCGCCGCCATCGCGGTGAGCTGGTCGTCCACCAGCACGGTCGGGATGGCGGTCGCGCCCGGCGGCGGTACCCGGGTGGCCAGCACCGCGACCGCGCCGGCGGCGTGCGCGGCGGCCGCGTAGTCGTGCCCGTCGACCTGCTCGCCCGGGAACGCGACGAACAGCCCGCCCGGCGCGACCAGCCGCGAGTCGTACTCGACCGGCCCGGTCACGACCGTGGCCGGATCGGCGGCGACGAGGTGCCCGGACACCGCCGCGGCCACCTCGGCCAGCGTCAGCCCGATCACGCGCCGCTCCCGTACCGGCGGGCCAGCGCGGCGGCCAGCTCGACCCGGTCGTCGAACGGGTACACCTCGGCACCGACCTCCTGCCCGCGCTCGTGTCCCTTGCCGAGCAACGCGATCAGGTCGCCGGGTGCGGCGCGCGCCACCGCCTCGGCGATGGCGGCCCGGCGGCCGTCGACCTCGATCGCGGCGTCGCCCGCGCCGCGCAGCACGTCGGCCCGGATCGCGGCCGGGTCCTCGGTGCGCGGGTTGTCGTCGGTGACGATCACCAGGTCGGCACCGTGCGCGGCGGCCTTGCCCATGGTCGGCCGCTTGGCCCGGTCCCGGTCGCCACCGGCCCCGATCACGCAGATCAGCCGGCCGGTGGTGGACTCGCGCAGGGCGGCCAGGGCGGCGACGATCGCGTCGGGCTTGTGCGCGTAGTCGACCACCCCGACGACCGGGCCGGGTGCGGCGACGCGCTCCAGCCGGCCGGGTACCCCCGGACAGGTCGCGATGCCGGCGGCGGCGGTCTTCGCGTCCACCCCGACGGCGACCAGGCTGGCCAGCGCGAGCAGCGCGTTGGCCACGTTGTGCCGGCCGGGCAGGGCGAGCCGGACCTCGACGGGGTCCGGGCCGTAGGCGCGGAACCGCTGCCCGTACCCGTCCGGCGTGATCTCGCCGGCCCGCCAGGTCGCAGTCGGGTCGCCGGCCGCGGAGTAGGTGATCGTCTGCGGCCTGAGCAGCCGACCGAGCGCCGGATCGTCCAGGTTCAGCACCTCGTACCGGCAGCGCCCGTCGAACAGCAGCGCCTTGGCCGCGAAGTACTCGTCCACGGACGCGTGGAAGTCCAGGTGGTCGGTGCCGAAGTTGGTGTACCCGCCGACCGCGAACCCGATCCCGTTGACCCGGCCCAGCGCCAGCGCGTGGCTGGACACCTCCATCGACAGCGCGGTGACCCCGCGTTCCAGCGCGACGGCGCACAGCGCCTGCAGGTCGCTGGCCTCCGGGGTGGTCCGGGCGCTGTCCAGCACCTCGTCGCCGATGCGGGTCTCGACGGTACCGATCAGGGCGGTGCTGTGGCCGGCGGCGCGCAGGCCGGCGTCAAGGAGGTACGCCGTGGTGGTCTTGCCGGCGGTACCGGTGATCCCCAGCACGGTCAGCCGCTGCGTCGGCCGGCCGTAGATCTCCGCGGCCACCTCGCCCAGGGCGGCGCGCGGGTCGTCGACGACGAGCACGGGCAGGTCGCCCGCCTCCGGCGCCCCGGCCGGGTCGGTCAGCACCGCCACCGCTCCGGCCGCCCGGGCCGCCCCGATGTACCGGGCGCCGTGCGCGCGCGACCCGGGCAGCGCGGCGAACAGGTCACCGGGCACGACGGTGTCGCTGGCGAGGGTCACCCCGGTGACCGTCGGTCCGGGGCCGGGGCGCCCGCCGGCGCCGGGGCGCTCGCCGGGGCCGGGGCGCCCGCCGGACGCCGCCACGCCGAGCAGTGCCGCCAGCTCGCCGAGCGAGCGGGCGGGTACCGTCCGGGGACGCGGATAGCCGGGCACGCCGTCAGACCCTACCGGCTGCGGGCCGGAACGCCGATGCTGCCTCACAAGGTCAGGGTGAACTTCGGCGCGGTACCCACACTTGGCGGTACCTGGAAGTAGCGCAACGTGAACGCCATCATGTCCCGGAAGGCCGGTGCGGCGACCGCGCCGCCCTCCCCGCCCGGGCTGTGCGCGAAGACCGCGATCACGTAGCGGGGCGCCTCGGCCGGCGCCATGCCGATGAACGAGGCCACCTCGCCGGCCACATACTTGCCGTCCTTGACCTGCAGGCCGGTGCCGGTCTTGCCGGCCACCCGGTACCCCGGTACCGCGGCCGAGTGCCCGGTCGCGCCCGGCGCGGTGACGACGGCCTCCAGATCCTGGCGCAGCGTGTCGGCGGTGAGCTGGGACAGCACGGTACGGCGCAGCGCCGGGTCGGCCGGGCGTACCGTGCCGTCGGGCGCGATCGTCGCTTGGATCAGGTGCGGCTGGACGTACACCCCGCCGTTGGCGATCGTCGCGTACACCGCGGCCATCTGCAGCGGGGTGACCGACACGCCCATACCGATCGGGATCGACCCGTAGCTGGACCCGCTCCACCGGCTCGGCGGCTGCACCAGGCCCGGCGACTCGCCCGGCATGCCCTCCTTCGTCGGGCTGCCCAGGCCGAACCGGACCTGGTAGTCGTACAGCGCCTGCGCGCCGGCCTTGTCCGCGACCGTGATCGTGCCGACGTTCGACGAGTACGCCAGGATGCCCGGGATCGTGATCCGCGTGCCGGACTTCAGCGGCGTGGTGTCCTCGAACCGGGTGTCCCCCTTGCGGATCCACGAGCCCGGCAGCGGGACCGCCGCATCCGGCGCGATCGCGCCGGTCTGCAGCCCGGTCGCCAGCGTGATCACCTTGTGTACCGAGCCGGGATCCACCACGATCTGGGTCGGCCCGTCGATCCGTTGCACCGCTGTGGACCTGTCCGGCTGCGCCGCGTCGTAGCCGGGGAAGCTCGCCTGGGCCAGTACCTCGCCGGTGTGCACGTCGAGCACCACGGCCGCGCCGAAGTCGGCCTTCACCGCGGCCATCCGCTGCCCGAGGATCTGCTGCACGGCGTACTGCACGTCGCGGTTGATGGTCAGCCGCAGCGAGTTGCCCGGCCGGGCCGGGGTGTCCTCCTCGTACCCGCCCGGGATCTTGGTACCCAGGTCGCCGTGCCCGGTCTCGAACACGCGGGTACCGTTCGCCCCGGCCAGCACCGGGTCGAATGCCGCCTCCAGCCCGGTCAGCCCGCTGCCGTCGTAGCCGGTGAAGCCGATCAGGTTCGCCGCCAGGTCGTGCCCGGGCTCGTCGCGCCGCTCGTCGCGGACCACCCCGATGCCGGGCAGGTTCAGCGCCTCGACCGCGTTGCCGGTCGCGATGTCCACCCCGCGCGCGAGGTACTCGAACTGGTCGACGCTGCCGTCCGCGCGCTTCTTGCGCGACATCAGCGGTACCAGCTCGGACACCGGCCGGCCGAGCAGGTCACGCAGTGCCGCCGCGTTGGACATCACGTCCTTGGCGGAGATCTTCGACGGGTCGGCGTACACGTAGCGCGCGTCGACACTGTGCGCGAGCACGGTGCCGGAGCGGTCGAGGATCGCCCCCCGCGGCGCGAACAGCACCTCGTGGGCCAGGCGGTCGTGCAGGCCGCGCCGGGCGATCTCGCCGGCATCGGTGAGCTGCAGCGTCACCAGGCGGCCCGCGATGGCCGTGAAGAACACCAGCATCAGCACGGTACCGACACGCAGCCGCCGGCCGGGTTCGGCCAGCCGCGGCGGCCGCTTCGGCTTGCGCGCGGGCCGGCGCGGCGCGGTGCGGGTCGGCCGGGCCTTCGCGGGGGTACCGGCCGGCGCGACCCGCTGTCGGGGCGGCGCGGCGGCACGGTCGGACGCGGCGCGGGTACCCGGCGAGCCGTGCAGCAGTTCGAGCGCCGGCCGGAACGGATCGCGGGTACCCGTCTCGCGCGTGGTCCGCCCCCGCGGGGTGTACCGGCGGGCGTCGCCGATCCCCGACCGCCCCGCCCGGGCGGGCGTGGCCGCGCTTCCCCGGGCCGTACCGCCGGCCGCACCTGTCCGGGCGGGCGTGGCCGCGCGGGCCCCGCCCGAGCGGCCGCGGATCGGTACCACGGTCGGCTCGGGCGGCTCCCTGCGATCACGCCCCCGCGGCGGCACGGCTCAGCGCCCTCGCTGGCCCGCTGCGGCAGGCTGCGGTACGCCCACCGTCTGCCCGTTCGGCAGCGGCAGGTATGCCGGGGTACCCGAGGGGATCAACCCGAACCGGGCGGCCGCCGCGGCCAGGCTGTTCGGCGCCTCCAGTACCGCCAGGTGCTGGTCGAGCTGCTGCTCCTGCTGGTCCAGCGCGCTCTGCTGGTCCTGCAGGTGAGACAGCGTGAAGGCGTTCTCGTTGATCTTCGTGTTGAGCACCAGGATGCCGAGCACCCCAGCGACCACCACGACCAGTACCAGCGCCACGAACGGCGCGCGGGCCACCGTCACCGGTGCCGGCGGCGCCACCCGCAGCGTCGCCTTGCGCGGCCGCTGCGCTTTCGGCAGCCGCTCAGCCTTCGGCAGCCGCTTGGCCGGCTGCGTCCGGATCGGCTCACGACGAATCGTCGTCGCGGTCGACGTCGTCATACCCTCCCCCTCGGTCGTTGTCCTCCCGGTGCCGCGCGCCCCCACGGGTACCGGGTTGGTGCATGGCCTTGACCTGCACCCGCTTGCGTTCGTCTATCCGTTCCGCGGCCCGCAGCCGGACCGAGGCGGCCCGCGGGTTCGCCGCGACCTCCACCTCGGACGGCAGCTCCGCCCCCTTCGTCAGCAACCGCAGCCGCGGCCCCGACCCGACCGGCTCGACCGGCAGGTCGACCGGTGCCGACGACCGGGCCCGTACCGCCATCGCCTGCTTGACGATCCGGTCCTCCAGCGAGTGGTACGACAGCACCACCGCCCGCCCACCGACGGCCAGCCGGTCCAGCGCCGCCGGTACCCCGGCGGACAGCGCGTCGAGCTCGCCGTTGACCTCGATGCGCAGCGCCTGGAACGTGCGCTTGGCCGGGTGGCCGCCGGTACGCCGGGCCGGCGCCGGGATCGCCCGCTCGACCAGCTCCGCCAGCCGCGCGGACGAGGTGATCGGCGCGCGCGCCCGCTCCCGGACGATCGCCGAGGCGATCTGCCGGGCGAAGCGCTCCTCGCCGTACCCCCGCAGGATCCGGGCCAGGCTCGCCGCGTCGTAGGTGTTGACCACCTCCTGCGCGGTGCGCCCCCGGGTCTGGTCCATCCGCATGTCCAGCGGGGCGTCCCGCGCGTAGGCGAACCCGCGCGCCGGCTCGTCCAGCTGCATCGAGGAGACGCCGAGGTCGAACAGCACCCCGTCGACCGGCCCGTACCCCAGCTCGTCGAGCACCCCCGGCAGCTCGTCGTACCGGGCGTGCACCAGCCGGGTCCGGTCGGCGTACCGGGCCAGCCGCTCCCCGGCCAGGCGCAGGGCCTGCGGGTCGCGGTCCAACCCGACCAGAACCAACCGGGGGTACCCGACGAGCACGGCTTCCGCATGCCCACCGAGCCCCAGCGTGGCGTCGACGTGGATCGCGTCCCGTCCGGACCGGCCCGGCGCGGCAAGGGCGGGGGCCAGCAGCTCCAGGCACCGCTCAAGCAGCACCGGGGTGTGGCTCCCCATCTCGACCCCCTTGCCCACCAGGTGCGGCCCGGGTGGTTTCGCGGTCCACCGGTCCCCTGGTCGTCACCGCCGCCGTACCGTCAGATCCCCATCCGCACCGCCCTCCTGGCACCGGGGAAGGGACGCCAGGAACGCGTGCGGCTGGAGATCTCGCGGTACGGCGGCGGGCAGTGCCACCGACCCTGGCCGAGCCGGCACGTCACGCCGTCACAGCCCGCCGGGCAGCACCCCCTCCTTGATGCCGGCGAAGTCCTCTTCGCTCTCGGCGAGGTAGCTGTCCCAGGACTGCTTGTCCCAGATCTCCACCCGGGTGCTCGCCCCGATCACGACGAGTTCGCGGTCCAGCCCGGCGTACTCCCGCAGGTGTCCCGGGATGGTCACCCGGCCCTGCTTGTCGGGCACCTCGTCGTGTGCGCTGGCGAAGAACACCCGGCTGTAGGCCCGGGCCGCCTTGTTGGTGACCGGCGTTTCGCGAAGCTGCCCGGCGATGCGCTGGAACTCCGGCATCGGGAACGCGTAGAGGCAGCGCTCCTGTCCCTTGGTGATCACGACACCTCCCGCCAGCTCTTCCCGGAACTTCGCAGGGAGGATCAGCCGCCCCTTGTCGTCCAGGCGCGGGGTATGGGTGCCGAGAAACACGACCCCACCTCCTCGCCCGTCCCCCTGGGCGGGTAGAGCCTCCCGGCCCTACCACCGCGCCCCACTCTACTCCACTTCCCTCCACGGTCAACGGTAAACCAGCCGACTCACGGCCGCACGAAAACGCAAATGCCCAGGTCAGAGGGGGTGGTGTGGAGTGGAGGGCGGTACCGGGTGGGCCGGTACGACAGCCGACGATCACCCGATCGGGTTCGCTACAAAACAGTACGAACCGCCGAGCCGGGCACGGAAGCCCCGGGCTCGGGGCGCCGGGGTGGAGCGAAGTGGATGATGCCGGGACCGGTACTCGGTTCTCCGCGCCTTCGCTACCCTCGTGCGCGTGACGACGCACAGACCGTTCCGGGCCCGGCTGGCCACCTCGGTGTCGCGGGGCGCCGCCGCGCTGTCCCGCGCGACCGGGCGCGGTGACGGGTCGGTGATCGGTGGCCGACTCGGGTTGATCATCGACCCGGACCTGCTCGCCCACCTGGCCGCCGGCCGGGAGATCGCGCTGGTGTCCGGTACCAACGGCAAGACCACCACGACCCGGCTCACCGCGGCCGCGCTCGGCGTGCGCGGGCCGGTCGCCACCAACTCCTACGGCGCCAACATGCCGACGGGCCACACGTCCGCGCTGGCCAAGGCCGGCGAAACCCCTTATGCGGTACTGGAGGTCGACGAGCACTACCTGCCCCAGGTGCTCGCCGCGACCGGACCGAGGGTGATCGCGCTGCTGAACCTGTCCCGGGACCAGCTCGACCGGGCCAAGGAGGTGGCGATGATGGCCCAGCTGTGGCGCGACGCGCTGCGTGACAAGCCGGTGCACCTGGTGGCCAACGCGGACGACCCGATGGTCGTGTTCGCCGCCGCCGAGAGCACGAACGTCACCTGGGTCGCGGCCGGGCAGCGCTGGCACGACGACTCCTGGGTCTGCCCGGAGTGCGGCGGTGCGATCGTGCGCGCGGACGACGGTGTCGACGCCGACTGGCGGTGCACCACGTGCAACCTGCGGCGCCCCGCGCCCCAGTGGCGGCTGGACGGCGAGGCGGTCGTCGGGCCGGACGGCAACCGGTACCCGGTCCACCTGCAACTGCCCGGCCGGGTCAACCGCGCCAACGCGGCGACCGCGCTCGCCGTCGCGGCACGGTTCGGGGTCGCTCCCGCCGACGCACTGCCCCGGCTGGCCGAGGTGGCGTCGGTGGCCGGCCGGTACGCCCAGGTACAGCGGGACGGCCGGGCGATCCGGCTGCTGCTGGCCAAGAACCCGGCCGGCTGGCTGGAGGCCTTCGACATGGCCGACCAGGCGCCGACCCTGCTGTCCATCAACGCGCGCGACCCGGACGGCCTGGACACCTCGTGGCTGTTCGACGTCGACTTCGCGCCGCTGCGCGGCCGGCCGGTGCTGATCACCGGCGACCGTGCCTTCGACCTCGCGGTCCGGCTGGAGGTCAACGAGGTGCCGTTCCGGCACGTACCGACGTTCGCGGCCGCGCTCGCCGCGGTACCCCCGGGGCGGCTGGAGGTCATCGCGAACTACACCGCCTTCCAGGACATCCGAGCGGAGTTGGACCGTGTCAACTGAATCCCGACTGCGGATCGTCTGGCTGTACCCCGACCTGCTGTCCACCTACGGCGACCGGGGCAACCTGCTGATCCTGGCCCGCCGGGCGCACCTGCGCGGGCTGACCGTCGAGCCGTCCGAGGTCAGGTCGGACCAGCCGGTACCCGTCGAGGCCGACATCTACCTGCTCGGCGGCGGCGAGGACGGGCCGCAGGCGCTGGCGGCGCAGCGGCTGATCGCCGACGGCGGGCTGCGCAAGGCGGTCGAACGGCGGGCTGTCGTGTTCGCGGTCTGCGCCGGGTACCAGCTGATGGGCGCGTCGTTCTTCGCCAAGGGCCAGCGGTGCACCGGCCTGGAGCTGCTCGACCTGTCCTCCGACCGGGGTCCCAGCCGCGCGGTCGGTGAGCTGGCCGGCGAGGTCGACCCCGACCTGGGGCTGCCGACGCTGACCGGTTTCGAGAACCACGGCGGCCGTACCCACCTGGGCCCCGACGTCCGGCCGCTGGCCCGGGTCAGCGTCGGGGTCGGCAACGACGGGCAGACCGAGGGCGCCTGGTCCGGTACGGTCCTGGGTACCTACTCGCACGGTCCGGCCCTGTCGCGCAACCCGGCCCTCGCCGACCTGCTGCTGCGGTGGGCGACCGGCCGGCAGACCCTGGAGCCGCTGGACGACACCTGGTCGGACCGGCTGCGCGGGGAACGGTTGACCGCGGTGAAAGGAACGACATGATCACCGGAGCGCACACCATCATCTGGAGCCCGGCCGCCGACGAGGTTCGCGCGTTCCTCGGCGACGTGCTCGGCTTCCCGTCCGTGGACGGCGGCGGTGGCTGGCCGATCTTCGCGCTGCCCCCGGCGGAGCTGGCCGTCCATCCGGCCGACGGCGGTACCCGTCACGAGCTGTTTCTCATGTGCGACGACATCGAAGCCACGCTGGCCGAGCTGAAGGCCAAGGGAGCCGAGGTACTCGGGCCGGTCAGCGACCAGGGCTGGGGACTGATCACCTCGCTGCGCCTGCCCGGCGGCGCGGAGCTCGGCATCTACCAGCCGCGCCACCCGACCGCGCACGGCTGACCGGCTCCGCCTGCCCCGCTCGGTCCCCCGGCCTCGGATCTTGGACGTTTCTGCCCCCTGCAAGGGGTACCGGCGTCCAAGATCTCGCGAGACGCGCGGCCGAGCGGCCTCACGCCGCGGGCAGCGCGGCCGGCACGACCAGCTCGGACAGCCGCATCTGCACCAGCAGCGCGCCGGGGCCTTCGCCGATCTGACAGTTTCCGGGGTGCGACAGTCCTCAGACCACGACGCTGACCATCCGGCCCGGTACCACGATGACCTTGCGGGGCTCGCCGGTGACGTGGTCGGCGACCGCGGCCAGCGCCGCCTGCCGTACCGCGTCCTCCGGTGCGTCCGCCGGCACCTCGACCCGGCCGCGGACCTTGCCGTTGACCTGGACCGGGTACGTCACCGTCTCGGTGACCAGCAGCGCCGGGTCGGCCACCGGGAAGTCGGCGTAGGCCAGGCTGCCGTCGTGGCCCAGCCGCTGCCACAGCTCCTCGGCGATGTGCGGGGCGAACGGCGCGACCATCAGCACCAGCGGCTCGGCCACCTCCCGCGGGGTACCGTCACCGCCGATCACGGTGACCCGGTTGGTCAGCTCGATCAGCTTCGCGATCGCCGTATTGAACCGCAGACCCTCCATGTCGGCGCGCACCCCGTCGACGACCCGGTGCAGCAGCCGAGTCGTCTCCTCGTCGGCGGGCCGGTCGACGACCCGTACCGCGCCGGTCTGCTCGTCGACCACCGCGCGCCAGACCCGCTGCAGGAACCGCTGCGCGCCGACCACCGCCCGCGTCTCCCAGGGCCGGGACACCTCCAGCGGGCCCATCGACATCTCGTACACGCGGAAGGTGTCGGCGCCGTACTGCGCGCACATCTCGTCGGGCGTCACCACGTTCTTCAGTGACTTGCCCATCTTGCCGTACTCGCGCCGGACCGGCCGGCCGTGCCACGCGTACCCGCCACCGTCCACTTCGGACACTTCCTCGGCGGGCACGTAGCTGCCCCGCTCGTCGGTGTACGCGTACGCCTGGATGTACCCCTGGTTGAACAGCCGCCGGAACGGCTCGAACGACGACACGTGGCCCAGGTCGTACAGCACCTTGTGCCAGAACCGCGCGTACAGCAGGTGCAGCACCGCGTGCTCCACCCCGCCGACGTACAGGTCCACGCCACCGCAGTCGCCCGGCTCCCGCGGACCCATCCAGTACCGCTCGTTCTCCGGGTCGACCAGCGCCTTGTCGTTGGTCGGGTCCAGGTACCGCAGCTCGTACCAGCAGGAGCCGGCCCACTGCGGCATCGTGTTGGTCTCCCGGACGTACCGCCGCGGCCCGTCGCCCAGGTCCAGCTCCACCTCGACCCAGTCGCGGGCCCGCGACAGCGGCGTCTCCGGGGTGGACCCGGCGTCGTCCGGGTCGAACGTCTTGGGCGAGAAGTCGTCGATCTCGGGCAGCTCGACCGGCAGCATCGACTCGGGCACCGGCACCGGCATCCCGGTCCCGTCGTAGACGATCGGGAACGGCTCGCCCCAGTACCGCTGCCGGGAGAACAGCCAGTCGCGCAGCCGGTAGGTGACCGCGCCGGTGCCGTACCCGTGCTCCTCCAGCCAGCTGGTGATCGCCTTCTTCGCGTCGGCGATGCCCATCCCGTCCAGGCTGAGCGCCTGAGGTGCGCTTGAATTGATCGCCGGTCCCTCGCCGACGAACGCCTTGCCGTCGAAGTCCGCGGGCGGCTGCACGGTGCGGATGATCGGCAGGTCGAACTTCTCCGCGAACTCCCAGTCCCGCTCGTCCTGGCCGGGTACCGCCATGATGGCGCCGGTACCGTAGCCGGCCAGCACGTAGTCGGCGATGAACACCGGGATCCGCGCGCCGTTGACCGGGTTGACCGCGTACGCCCCGACGAACACGCCGGTCTTCTCCCGGCTCTCCGCGGTGCGCTCGGCCTCGGTCTCGCCGGCCACCGACGCGCGGTAGGCGGCGACCGCCCCGGCCGGGCTCGCGTGCCCGCCGGTCCAGGCCGGCTTGGTCCCCTCCGGCCAGGCGCCGGCGACCAGCAGGTCGACCAGTTCGTGCTCGGGGGCCAGCACCATGTAGGTGGCCCCGAACACCGTGTCCGGGCGGGTCGTGAACACCCGGATCGGACCGGCATCGGTGCCGAAGTCGATGTGCGCGCCGGTCGAGCGGCCGATCCAGTTGCGCTGCATCAGCTTGATCGGCTCCGGCCAGTCCAGGCCGTCCAGGTCCTCCAGCAACCGGTCGCCGTATGCGGTGATCCGCATCATCCACTGCTTCAGGCTGCGCTTGAACACCGGGAAGTTGCCGCGCTCGGAGCGGCCGTCCGCGGTGACCTCCTCGTTGGCCAGCACGGTACCCAGCCCGGGGCACCAGTTGACCGGCGCCTCGGAGATGTAGGCCAGCCGGTACCCGTCGATGATCTTCCGTTGCTCGACCGGGGTCAGCGCGGCCCAGTCGCGGCCGCCCGGTACCTCCCGCCGGCCGGCGGCGAACTCGTCGGCCAGCTCGGTGACCGGCCGCGCCCGGCGGGCCTGCGGGTCGTACCACGAGTTGAAGATCTGCAGGAAGATCCACTGGGTCCAGCGGTAGTACCCGACGTCGGTGGTCGCGAACGAGCGCCGGTTGTCGTAGGCCAGCCCCAGGCGGCGCAGCTGGGCACGGTACCGGTCGACGTTCTCCTCGGTGGTCTTGCGCGGGTGGGTACCGGTCTGCACCGCGTACTGCTCGGCCGGCAGCCCGAACGCGTCGAACCCCATCGGGTGCAGCACGTTGCGCCCGATCATCCGGAAGTACCGGGTGTAGCTGTCCGTCCCGATGTACCCCAGCGGGTGCCCGACGTGCAGTCCGGCGCCCGACGGGTACGGGAACATGTCGATCACGTACAGCTTCTCGGCGTCCGCCCGGGGGTGCGTGGGGTCGGCCAGCGGCCCGACCGGGTTGGGCGCGGCGAAGGTACCGTGCTCCTCCCAGTAGTCCTGCCAGCGCGCCTCGATCTCGGCGGCCAGCTCGGCCGTGTACCGGTGCGGTGGGATGTCCGCCTGGGCCTGGATCATGATCGTCACCTGAGTCGTCGTCGGGAGGGCATGAAAAAACCCCTCACGCAGGAGGGGTCGCCGTGCTGTCCGGATCAGATCAGCACGGCCGCCTGAGAAGTCGGACGGCCCGCATGCCGGCAGTGTAGCGCGTTCGGTCGGGTACCGCCGTCAGGAATCCCCGGCGGTGAGCGTCGATCGGGAGTCGGCGACTGTCGCCCCCGCGGGCTAGCCTGTTCCCAAGCAGGTGGCCCGCGGAGATCCGACCCCTTCTCCGGCGGACCCGACCGGTGTGCCGTGACCCCACTGGCCGCCGAGGGCACCTAGGAGGAGGCCAGTGACCATCCCGAGCACCGCTGACGGACTGGGCAGCCCGCTGCCAGCAGCCGACTTCGCCGCCGCGACCAGCGCCATCGTCCGCAACATCGAGCGCGTCATCGAGGGCAAGACCGCGACGGTACGGCTGGCTCTGGCGGCGATGCTGGCCGAAGGCCACCTGCTCATCGAGGACGTACCCGGCGTGGGCAAGACCAAGTTGGCCAAGGCGCTGGCGCGGTCGATCGACTGCTCCGTCCGGCGCATCCAGTTCACCCCGGACCTGCTGCCCAGCGACGTCACCGGGGTCAGCGTGTACAACCAGGAGACGCGCGACTTCGAGTTCAAGCCGGGTGCGGTGTTCGCCAACATCGTCGTCGGCGACGAGATCAACCGGGCGTCCCCGAAGACCCAGTCCGCCCTCCTGGAGTCCATGGAGGAGCGCCAGGTCACCATTGACGGCGTCACCTACCGGCTGCAGACGCCGTTCATGGTGATCGCGACGCAGAACCCGATCGAGATGGAGGGCACGTACCCGCTGCCCGAGGCGCAGCGCGACCGGTTCACCGCGCGGATCGCGATGGGGTACCCCGACGGTGCGGCCGAGCTGGCCATGCTCGACGTGCACGGCGCCGAGGACCCGCTCGACGCCCTCAGCCCGGTCTCCGACGCGGTCATGGTCCGCCGGCTCATCGCCACCGTCCGGAGCGTGCACGTCGCGGACAGCGTCAAGCAGTACGCCGTCAATCTGGTCACCGCCACCCGGGAGTCGCCGGAGCTGCGGCTGGGCGCCTCGCCCCGGGCCACCCTGCAACTGCTGCGCACCGCGCGGGCGGTGGCCGCGCTGGACGGCCGCGACTTCGTGCTGCCCGACGACCTGCAGCACCTGGCCGTCCCGGTACTCGCCCACCGGATCATCCCCACCGCCGAGTCGCAGCTGGGCCGGCGGACCACCGACGCGGTCGTGGCCGACGTGGTGCACCGGCTGCCGCTGCCGCTGGACCGGCCGCAGCGCTCGACGTACGACGTGCGGCCGCGCGATCCCCGGGAACCCTACGACCGGAGGCGCTGAGCCATGCGCGAGGGTTTGCGCGGGCTGACCACCCGCGGCAAGTCGTTCCTCGCCTGCGCGGTCACCGTGGCGCTGGCCGCGCTGGCCTTCGGCGAGAAGGATCTGCTGCGGGTGGCCGTGCTGATCGGCGTGCTGCCGCTGCTGGCCTCGTGGTACGTCGGGCGGACCCGGTACAAGCTGGCGTGCACCCGGTCGCTGGAGCCGACCCGGACCCCGGTCGGGGCGACCGCCCGGGTGGTGCTGCGCCTGCAGAACCTGTCCGCGCTGCCGACCGGCACGCTGCTGCTGGAGGACCGGCTGCCGTACGCGCTGGGCAGCCGGCCGCGGCTGGTCCTGGAACGGCTCGGCCGGCGCCAGGCCAGCTCGGTGGCCTACAGCGTGCGGGCCGACGTGCGGGGACGGTACGAGATCGGGCCACTGGTGATCCGGCTGACCGATCCGTTCGGGCTGTGCGAGCTGGCCCGCGCCTTCCCGTCGGTGGACCACCTGATCGTCACGCCGACCGTGGTACCGCTGCCGGCCGTCCGATTGACCGGCGAGTACACCGGCAGCGGCGACTCCCGGGCGCGCTCGGTCGCGGTACACGGTGAGGACGACGCGGCGACCCGCGAGTACCGCCACGGTGACGACCTGCGCCGGGTGCACTGGCGGTCGACGGCCCGGGTCGGCGAGCTGATGGTGCGCCGCGAGGAGCAGCCCTGGGAGAGCCGGGCCACGCTGGTCCTGGACGTGCGGCGCACCGGGCACCGCGGCGAGGGCCCGACGGCGAGCTTCGAATGGGCGGTCTCCGCCATCGCCAGCATCGCGGTGCACCTGCGCGAGTCCGGGTACCGGCTGCGCCTGGTCACCGACCTGGCCGACATCGAGGCCAGCGACTCCGACGGTGACGGCGCGATCCTCGACCACCTCGCCGAGGTGAAGCTGTCCCCCCGGGCCGACCTCGGCCGCATCGGTGAGGGGCTGCGCCGGCGGGCCGACGGCGGCCTGGTGATCGCCGTGCTGGGCATGCTGTCCACCGAAGACGCCGACGTGGTCGCGCGGTGGCGGTGGGCGAGCGGGACCGCGATCGGTTTCCTGGTCGACAGCAGCACCTGGCTCACCCTGCCGGAGCCGGCGCGGCTGGAGGCCGACCGGGCCCGCGCGGCGACGGCGCTGCGCCTGGTGCAGGCCGGCTGGCGGGTCACCGGCGCCGCGCACGGCGACCGGCTGCCGGGGCTCTGGCAGCAGGTCAGCCGTGGCGCTCCGGGGTTCGCCTGGCGCGCCGCGATGGCCGAGACCGTGACAACCGCCGGGGGTACCCGATGAGGGCGGGACGCGGGGCGGCCCCGCGGAGCGAGCGCAAGGCACTGCGATGAACCAGCGTCGATCGGTTGCCCTCGCCGCGGGCACGGCGACCCTGCTGGCCGCGACCCCGCTGTCCACCGTGTTCGCCACGTACTCGTGGGCCATCTACTGCGCGTTCGTCATCGGCGCGGTCACCGGCGCGGGGATCGCGGCACGCGCGCTGCGGGCCCGGCTGTGGGCACAGCTCCTGGCGATGCTCGGCGCGTTGGTCGTGATGGTCACCTGGCTGGCCCACGCGCCGCACGCGTTCCTGGGTACCATCCCCACCCGCGCCACCCTGCAGTCGTTCGCCGACCTGATGAGCAGCGCGACCGCCGACATCGAGAAGAGCGGCCTGCCGGTACCGGACACCCCCGGCCTGCTGTTCCTGACCTCGCTCGGCATCGGCCTGGTGGCGGTGCTGGTCGACGTGTGCGCGGTGGGGCTGCGCCGGCCGGCGATCGCCGGGTTCCCGATGCTGGCGATCTACGCCGTCCCGGTGTTCGTCCACGTGGACAGCGTCTCGCCGATCCCGTTCATCATCGGCGCGCTCGGGTTCCTCTGGCTGCTGGTGACCGACAGCGTCGACCGGGTACGCCGGTTCGGCCGCCGGTTCACCGGCGACGGGCGCGGCGTCGACGTCTGGGAACCGTCACCGCTGTCCGCGGCCGGGCGGCGGCTCGCGTTCTTCGGGGTGGCCGTCGCCGTCGCGCTGCCGCTGTTCCTGCCCGGCATGACCAGCGGGGTGCTGTCGCGGCTGAACGGGTACGGGCCGGGCAACGGGCCGGGCAACGGCAACCGGCCGGGTCCGGCGGTGAACCTGTTCGCGACCCTCGCCGGGCAGCTGAACAACGGCAAGAGCTTCGAGATGCTCAAGGTCAGCACGAACGACCCGAACCCGTACTACCTGCGGTTCGCCGTCGCCGACGAGCTGACCGCGAGCGGGTTCCGCAACAACGCGCCCGGCTCCGGGCAGGCGGTCACCGCCAAGGGCATCCCAGATCCGCAGATCAACCACAAAGGCGTCAGCCAGCACGAGTACCACGCCAACGTGACGATCACCGACTTCGACATGGGCCGGGCGCCGTACTACCTGCCGGTGTACCAACGGCTGGCCGGCACGCAGAGGCTGGACGGCAGCTGGCTGTACGACTACCTCGGCGACCAGGTCTACTCGAACCGCTCGTCGACGAAGGGCAAGGCGTACTCGTTCGACTACCTGTCGACCACGTACACGAAGGCCGCGTTGCGCGCCGCCGACCTGATCGACCCGCAGAGTTCGATCCGCGAGTACGCCCGGGTACCTACCCAGGAGCCGGCGCAGGTCGACAAGCTGGTCAACCAGCTCATCCAGGGCAAGACCACCGAGTACGACAAGGTCGAGGCGATCCTGGCGTACTTCTCCACGGACAACCACTTCCAGTACTCGGTCACCACCAAGGCCGGCACCAGCGGCTCGGACCTGGTCGACTTCCTGACCAACAAGCAGGGGTACTGCCAGCAGTACGCGGTCGCGATGGCGTGGATGGTCCGGGCGGCGCACTACCCGGCCCGGGTGGCGTTCGGCTTCACCCGCGGCTCCTCGCGCCAGGGCCAGACCTATTCGCTGACCAACCAGGACCTGCACGCCTGGACCGAGGTGTACTTCGGCGGCATCGGCTGGGTACCGTTCGACGCCACGCCTCCGCGCTCCGGTTCGGTCAAGACCGACTGGGCACCGGACGCCAACAACCCGACGGCGAGCTCCGGCGACGACAACGGCGGCTCGACGCAGACGCCGGGCGGCGTGGACGCCAGCGGCGAGGTCGGCAATGCGCCGCACGACCCGCGTGACTTCGGCAGTGGCGGCGGCAGCGTCGTGACCACCGATTCGGGCTCGACCGCGTGGCGCTGGTGGCTGCTCGGCGCGGTGCTTGCCCTGCTGATCGCGTTCGCGGTACCGGGTGTGCGGCGCGGCCTGTTGCGCCGCCACCGGCTGGCCGGCCGGTCCCGCGGTCCGTCGCCCGACGTCACCGTCGAGGCGCCCGGCCAGATGCAGGTGGTGACCGAACCGGCGGCGATCGGCGAGGCGCATGCGGCCTGGGACGAACTGGTCGACACGCTCGTCGACTACGACGTACCAGTCAGCGACGCGCACACGCCGCGGGTGGTTGCCCGCCGGGTGATCAAGGAGCTCGATCTGTTCGGGGAGCCCGCCGACGGGCTGCGGCTGCTCGGCCGGGCTGAGGAACAGGCCCGGTATGCGCGGGTACCCGAGGTGTCCGGCGACCTCGGCGCCGGCCTGCGGTCGGTACGCCGGGCGGTGGCCGCCACCCGGCCGCGCCGTGCCCGGCTGCGCGCGATCGTCCTGCCGCCGTCGGTACTGCGCCGCTGGCGGTACCGGATCGGCACCGGTGGAGCGGGCTTGATCAACCGGGTCGGTCAGGTCCGGGACACCGTCGTGGCGGCGCTCAGTCCGCGACGGCTGCTGGCCCGGCGCGGTACCCGTTAGCTCGGATGCGTGTGAGGGCGGCGATGCGTGTGGGGGGCGGCCCGGCGGCCGCCCCCCACACGTCGTACTGCTACCCGCTGCCGGAACCCGTCAGCGGCTGTCCTCCGGGCGCTGGCGCCAGCGCTCCTCCAGGCGGTCGATCAACGAGCTGCGCCGACGGGTGGACCGGCGGGCGCTGCCGCCGACCGAGCGCAGTTCACTTCCATGCGCGCGGCGCAGGGACGCGAGGGCGAACCCGGCAGCGCCGAGCATGACCACGAACCCGGCCACCCCCACAAGCGGGTTCTTGCTGACGGCTCCGTAGACGACAAGACCCAGACCTGCGACGACGAGGACGGCGGCGACCAGCAGTCGGCGCCGGGCATGGAAGCGCGGGTCGGACGCGCGCACGGCCGAGGCAAACTTGGGATCCTCGGCAAGCGACCGCTCGATCTGCTCGAACAGCCGCTGCTCGTGTTCCGAGAGCGGCACGGCACTCCTCCCCGGTCAGGATGTCGACCCGCGATGGGTCGACGGACCGTGACAGCCAGGTGGCTGCTTACTCGCAAGTCTACGAGGGGGTACGCGGGTCGGAAAGCCGGTCGCGGGTCAGGTGTCGGTATTTTCGCCGGTCGGGTCCTCCGGCGCTGCGTCCCATGGACCCGGAGCACCCGTCCAGTCTGCTCCGCGTAGCTGACCGGCCGGTCCGAGAAGGCTGGCCGGGCGCACCGCAGCCGCCCCGAACCGGGCAATCGCCGCGTCGGCCGCCCGTTCCGCCTCGGCCCAGCCCCGCTCCCGTCCGCCGAGGGCCAGCTGCCGGGGTGCCCGCCCGGCATCGAGCAGCCCCTCGATCCGTACCCCGACCAGCCGGATCCGGTCACCGGGCCGGAGGATCTCATACAGCGACCAGGCGGTTTCGAAGATCTCCTTGGTGACGTCGGTCGGCGTGCCGAGCGTGCGGGACCGGTTGAGCGTGCGGAAGTCCGACAGGCGCACCTTGATCGAGACGGTGCGCCCGACCTGCCCCGCCTGGCGCAGCCGGCCGGCCGCCTTCCCGGCCAGCACCAGCATCGTGCGCCGGATGACGGCCAGGTCGTCGACGTCGACGTCGAAGGTCGTCTCCGCGCCGATCGACTTCTCCACGTGCTCGGGGACCACCGACCGCGGGTCGCGACCCCAGGCCAGTTCGTGCAGCTGGGTGGCCGCCGCCTCGCCGAGCGCCGACCGGATCATGCCGCTCGGTGCCCGGGCCAGGTCGCCGACGGTGCGCAGGCCCAGCCGGTGCAGCGCCTCGGCGCTGCGCTCCCCCACGCCCCACAGCGCGTCGACCGGCAGCGGGTGCAGGTAGTCCAGTACCCGGTCGACGGGTACCACGACCAGGCCGTCCGGCTTGGCGCGGGTGGACGCCAGCTTGGCCATGAACTTCGTCGGTGCCACCCCGACCGAGCACGGCAGCCGCTGCTCGTCGCGGACCCGGCGGCGGATGAGCTCGGCGATCCCGGCCGGGCGGCCGAGCAACCGCTGCGCGCCGGACACGTCGAGGAACGCCTCGTCCAGGGACAGCGGCTCGACCAGCGGGGTGACCTCGCGGAAGATCCGCATGACCGCGCGGGACGCGGCCGTGTACTCGCTGAAATCCGGCGGCAGGAAGATCGCATCCGGGCAGAGCCGGCGGGCCCGGGCACCCGGCATCGCGCTGCGTACCCCGTAGGCGCGCGCCTCGTAGCTGGCCGAGCTGACCACCCCGCGCGGGCCGGCCCCGCCGACGATGACCAGCTTTCCGGCCAGCCCCGGCCGGCGGCGCACCTCAACCGAAACGTAGAACGCGTCCATGTCGACGTGCAGGATGGGGCTGCCGCGGTCGTCGGCGTCCGCGCCGAACCCGTCCGGGCGACCCCGCGGCACGTGCTGGCTGCGTCCCACGGCGCGAGACTAACGGTCGCCCCTGACAATGACGAGCGGGATCACCATCTCCTGCGGCGTCGTCGAACCGTGGAACGCGACGAGCTTCGCGATCGTCGGCGGTTCGTGCGCGGTGGCCAGCACGGCGTACCGCTGCCGGCAGACCGCGACCACGTCACCCAGCCGGGCGGCGTGCCCGGTCGACACCGCGCCGTACCAGCCGGTGCCGATCGCCTCCTCGCGGCTGGCCACCCAGGCGGCGTCGCCGAGCACGGCGCGCCACGCGTCGAGTACGTCCGGTGCGGCACCCGGCCGGGTGTGCAGGTACCGCACCCGGGGCTCGCCGGCGACGACCTCGATCCCGGCCGCCAGCCGCGGGTCGGCGTCCAGGTCGAACCGGCGGTCGGCGGGCACGTCGAGCTGCCCGTGGTCGGCGGTGACCAGCAGCGCGCCGTCGCGGGGCAGCCCGTCAACGAGCCGGGCCAGCAGGGCGTCGACCTCGGCGGCGGCGGCCCGCCACTGCGGCGAGTCGACACCGTGAACGTGCCCGGTGCTGTCCAGCGTCGGGTGGTACCCGTAGCTGAGCGCGGGCGCCTCGACCAGCCCGGCCAGCACCTGGGTGGCCAGCTCGTCCGGGTTGGCGGCGTCGCGGTACCGGGAGCCGCGGTACGCCGCGACGGTCAGCCCCGAGCCGGCGTACTCGGGCCGGGAGGCGACGCTGACCTGTACCCCAGTTCCGGCGGCCCGCTCGAACAGCGTCGGTACCGGCTGCCACCGCGCCGGATCCGGCTCGTCCCGCCAGGTCAGCGGGTTCAGCACCCGGCCGGTGCCGGGAATGGCGAGGAAGAACCCGAGCTGACCGTGCTGGCCGGGCGGGACACCGGTACCCAACGAGACCAGGCTGGTCGGGGTCGTGGACGGGAACGGGCTGGTGAGCTCCAGGACGGTACCGAGCCGGCCGGCGAGCACGTCGGCGATCGTCGGCGCGACCGGAGCGGCCAGCGGCAACAGGTGGTACCCGAGCCCGTCGACCAGCACGACCGCGATGCGCCGTACCCCGGCGAGCCGTTCCCGCAGGCCGAGCGGGTCGGGTCCGGGTACCCCCAGGGCGGCGAGCGCGCTGGGCAGTACGTCGGGCAGGCTGCCGGCACCGTAGCGGGGCACCGTGCCGATGACCTCGCTGCGCTCGGTCATTGTTTGCGGGCGTACAGGTGCAACTGGGTCGCGATGTCCCGGTACGGCGGCCGGTCGGCGGCGGCCAGCTCGAACGCGAGCAGCGCCTCGGGATCGGCATCGGCGACGGCGCCGGGCAGCAGGTCGGCCAGCACCCGTACCCCGTGAATCGCCTCCACGGTGAGCCCGGCGGCGCGTAGCAGCGCCGCGGCGCCGTCGGCGTCGAAACGCCGGCGCAGCTTGTCGGCCGCACCCGCGCGGCCGTCCGGGTCGGTGAGCGCGGCGACCGCCGCGCCCAGGTGGCCGGCCATCGCGCGGGACAGCACCGCGGCGGCGCGGTTGGCCACGATGATGCTGGCCGCGCCGCCCGGCCGCAGCGTGCCGGCCAGCGCGGCGACCACCTCGGCCGGGTCGTCGACGACCTCCAGCAGGCTGTGGCAGAGGATCAGGTCGGCGCAACCGGGGGGTACCAGCTCGGCCAGCCGGTCGCCGTCGCCCTGGATGCCGGTGATCCGCCCGGCGACACCGGCCTCGGCCGCCCGGCGGCTCAGTCCGGCCAGCGCGTCCGGGCTCGCGTCGACCACCGTCACCCGGTGGCCGGCCTCCGCGAGTGGCACGGCGAATCCGCCGGTGCCGCCGCCCACGTCGAGCACCGTCAAGCCGGTACCGCGGTCGAGTTCGGCCCGCAGCGCGGCCCACACCACCGCGTTGCGCGGGGTCACCGGCCGGGTCTGGGTTCGCTCCACCCCGGCAGCCTACTCGGGCCGGATCTGGTGCCGGTGCAGCAGCTCGCGCAGCCGGTCGACCTCGTGGGACAGCCGGTCCAGCTCGTCGAGCACGACACCGATGTCCAGCTCGCGGGCCCAGCCGGTCACCTGGCGGTGCTTCTCGTCCAGCAGCTGCTGCTCCGCGTTGCGCAACGCGCTGGCCCGGTCGCGGTCGCCGGCCAGGATCGCCGCGTGCCTGCCCAGGCGCAGGTCGGCGAGCTTCTCGTTGTACTCGCGCACCCGCATGCGCAGCACCGCCAGGCGCAGCTCCACCAGCTCGTCGCCGGTGGACCCGTCGGCGGTCAGCGGCCAGCCCTGCGAGTACGCGACGAGCAGCCGCTGCACCTCGGCCCGGATGCGCGGTGGGGTGGCGCCCAGCCCGGCGAGCAGGTCGGCGACCGCACCGCCGGCGCCGAGGGTACCCAGCAGCAGGTGCTCGGTGCCGATCCGCGCCTGCCCGGCGGCCTCATCGCGGGCCAGGTCGAGAGCGCGCCGGGCGGCCGGCGACAGCGGCAGGGCGGACCCGGCGGTCGGGCCGCCCTGGCCGAGCAGCTCCTCGATCCGCGGCCCGAGTGTGGCCACCGGGACGCCGAGCGCCGCGAGTACCCGGGTCGCCACCCCGTCACCGGAGTCGATCACCCCGAGCAGCAGGTGGCCGGGGTGTACCCGGTCGTGGCCGAGGTCGTGGGCGTGCGCCTGGGCGGCCACGAGCGCCGCCCGGGCGCGATTGGTGTAGTCGCCCGGGAGCCGGCTAGCGGAAGTCACGGGAGGTCGGCCGGATCGGGACGGCCAGCGGCTCAAGGCGGTCGGCATTGAGGTTGATCACCCCGTCGGCACACTCCAACCGTCCGCGTACCAGCAGCGCGTTGCTCAACCGCGCGACCTTCCGGTAGTGCAGCCACAGGCCGGGTGAGCAGGTGACGTTGAGCATGCCGGTCTCATCTTCCAGGTTGATGAAGGTAATGCCACCGGCCGTACCCGGCCGCTGACGATGGGTGACAATTCCTCCGACGACCACCCGCGTCTTGTCGGGTACCCCGGCCAACGCGGCAATACGCAGGGCGCCCAGGCTGTCCAGGTGGGCGCGGGCGAACCCGGCCGGGTGGGTGTCCGGCGACAGGCCGGTGGCCCATACGTCGGCGATCAGCTCGTCGACGGCGTCCATGCCGGGCAGCGGCGGTGCCGTGACGCCGGTGACGGTACCGGGCAGCCGCCCCTCCTGCTCGTGCGCCGCGGCGCCGGCCGCCCACAGGGCCGCCCGGCGGGACAGGCCGAAACAGGCGAACGCGTCGGCGGTGGCCAGCGCCTCCAGATGGGTGGCCGACAGGCCGGCCCGGCGGGCCACGTCGACCATGTCCCGGTACGGGCCGCGGGCGCGCCGTTCCTCCTCGATCCGCTCGGCGACGTCGTCGCCGATCGTGCGTACCCCGGACAGCCCCAGCCGCACCGCCGGCCCGCCGCGCCCCCACACCTGCGGCGGCTCACCGGGTTCGGCACGCTGCCGCTCGCCCTTCTCCAGTACCGCCTTGGCGTCGCTTGCGTTGATGTCCGGCCGCAGCACGCTGACCCCGTGCCGGCGCGCGTCGTCGACCAGCGTCTGCGGCGAGTAGAACCCCATCGGCTGCGCGTTGAGCAGCGCCGCGCAGAACGCCGCCGGGTGGTACCGCTTCAGCCACGCCGAGGCGAACACCAGGTAGGCGAAGCTCATCGCGTGGCTCTCCGGGAACCCGAAGTTGGCGAACGAGGACAGCTTCAGGTAGATGTCGTCGGCCACCGCGCCGGTGATGCCGCGCTCGGCCATGCCCGCGTAGAGCCGCTCGCGCAGCTTGGCCATCCGCTCCATCGAGCGCTTGGCGCTCATCGCCCGGCGCAGTTGGTCGGCCTCGCCCGCGTCGAAGCCGGCCACGTCGATCGCGAGCTGCATGAGCTGCTCCTGGAACAGCGGTACGCCCAGGGTCTTCTTCAAGGCGTTGGCCATCAGCGGGTGCGGTACCTCCGGCTTCTCCCGCCCACGAGCCCGGCGTATGTACGGGTGCACCGAGCCCCCCTGGATCGGCCCCGGCCGGATCAGCGCGACCTCGACCACCAGGTCGTAGAACTTGCGCGGCTGCAACCGGGGCAGGGTGGCCATCTGCGCCCGGGACTCGACCTGGAACACGCCCACCGAGTCGGCCCGGCAGAGCATCTCGTAGACCTCCGCGTCGCCCAGCGGCATCCGGGACAGGTCCAGCTCCGACTCGATCATGTCGAACGCGTAGTGCAGCGCGGACAGCATGCCGAGCCCGAGCAGGTCGAACTTGACCAGGCCGGCGTCGGCGCAGTCGTCCTTGTCCCACTGCAGAACGGTGCGGTTTTCCATCCGCGCCCACTCCACCGGACAGACCTCGATGACCGGCCGGTCGCAGATCACCATGCCACCGGAGTGGATGCCGAGGTGTCGGGGGAAGGTCTGCAGCTGGTTCGCGTACTCGACCACGTGGCCGGGGATGTCGTCGACGTCGGCCACCGCTGTCGCACCCCAGTGGTCGATCTGCTTGCCGAGAACCCGAACGCCCTGGCCATGTCGCGTACCGCCGACCGCGGCCGGTATGCGATGACGTTGGCCACCTGTGCGGTGTGGTGCCGGTCGTACTTGCGGTAGACGTGCTGGATGGCCTCCTCCCGCCGGTCGGACTCGATGTCCAGGTCGATGTCGGGCAGCCCGTCGCGCTCCGGCGCGAGGAAACGCTCGAACAGCAGCTCCCACCGCACCGCGTCGACGTTGGTGATGCCCAGCGCGTAGCAGACCGCCGAGTTGGCCGCCGAACCCCGGCCCTGGCAGTAGATGTTCTCCCCGCGGCAGAACTCCACGATGTCGTGGACGATCAGGAAGTACCCCGGGAAGCCGAGTTTCTCGACCATGTCCAGCTCGTGGTCGAGCTGGCGGTAGGCGTCCGGGCGGGCGGCACGGGTGCCGTACCGGCGCAGCGCCCCCTGCTCGGTCAGGTGGCGCAGCCAGCTCATCTCGGTGTGCCCTTCGCCGACCTCGCAGTCGGGCAGTCGCGGCGCGACGAGGTTGAGGTCGAAGGCCAGCTCGGCGCCGAAGGCGGCGGCCCGGGTGACCGCGCCCGGATAGGCGGCGAACCGGGCCGCCATCTCGTCGCCGCTGCGCAGGTGGGCTATGCCGGTGGCGGGCAGCCAGCCGTCCAGCTCGTCCAGTGACCGGCGCGCCCGTACCGCGGCGAGCGCCTGCGCCAGCCGGTGCCCGCCCGGCTCGGCGTAGTGCACGTTGCCGGTGGCCACCGTCGGCAACCGGTACCGCCGGGCGAGCTCGGCCAGGGCGTCGTTGCGCTCGTCGTCGTCCGGGTACCCGTGCTGGGTCAGCTCGACCGCCACGCTGTCCCCCCCGAACAGCGTGGCGAGCCTGGCCAGTTCCGGTGCGGCGGCCGCGGTGCCGCCCTCGCGCAGCGCCGCCGGTACGTGGCCCTTCCGGCAGCCGGTCAGGACGAGCACATGGCCGGCCAGGGTCTTGGCGACCTCGTCGAGGTCGTAGACCGGCCGGCCCTTCTCCCCGCCGGCGAGCTGGGCCAGCGAGATGACCCGGGACAGCCGGCTGTACCCTTCCGGCCCCCGGGCGAGTACCAGAAGGTGCCGGCCGGCCGGGTCGGGTTCGCCGTTCTGCGGCCCGGGCAGGTCCAGCGACAGCTCGGCACCGAAGATGGTCGGCAGGCCCAGTTCCTGGGCGGCTGCGGAGAACCGGACGACACCGTAGAACCCGTCGTGGTCGGTGACCGCGAGCCCCTTCAGGCTCAGCCGGTAAGCCTCCTCGGCCAGCTCCTCCGGCTGGCTGGCACCGTCGAGGAAGCTGAAGTTGGTGTGGCAGTGCAGTTCCGCATAGTCCACAGTGGACGGTTGCGGAACGATCTTCGACGGCGGCTCGTACCGCGGCCGGCTGCGCATCCACGACGGCGCGTCGGAACCGTCGCCGTACTCGATGGTGACCGGGTCGGCCACCAGCGGCGCGGTGCCGGACAGCCGCCGCTCGAACTCCGACCACGGAAGATCCGACGGATGCCAACCCATCACTCATACACCCCCGTCACCGACCACAGACCGGACGTCAGCGTGAGCAGCAGGGCCCGGCCGTCGGCCAGGCAGACCTGGAACCGGACCCGCGGGCTCGCCTCCTCCGGCGCCCACCAGCGCTCGTCGACCGGCCACGGCCCGGCCCACCCGGTGATCGGCTCCACCACCGCGGACGGCTCCACCACCGCGGACGGCTCCACCACCGCGGGCGGTTGCGCCGGCCGCGCCGCTGCCGCGGGCGGCCCGACGAACGACAGCCCGGCCGGCTCCCCGGTGATCCCGAGCCGGGCGGCCAGCCGGACCGGCGCTCCGGCGCCGTCGAACACCTCGACCGGCAGCGGTTCGCGCGGCACGCTCGCCGGCGCCGGCTCCGGCAACCGACCCGGCCAGGGTTCGGTGGCCGGGTCGGGGCGCTCGTCGCCCCACGGCACCAGCCGGATCCGGTCGCCCGGATCCCGCCCACCCACGAGCGCCCCGGTCACGACCGCGTCCGGGCCGAGCATGCCCTGCACCCGGGTCAGCGCCCGGTGCGCGCGGTCGCGTTCCTCCCCCGCATCCCCCCACAGGCCGAGCTGGAACCCGGCGTACTCCACCACCCCGTCCGGGTAGAGCCGCAGCCGCACGATCGCGCCGGGCCGGCGGCCGGTGCGGGCCAGCCACCCGTCCAGCTGCCAGCGCACCCGGTCGGCGATCCCCGCGGCGGTGAGCAGCCCGTCGTGCCGCCAGGTGCGGTGCAGTTCGGCGCCGTGTTCGGTGACCGCGGCGATGCCCAGGCGGGTGCAGGCCAGCCCGTGTCCGGCCAGCCGCTCGTGCAGCCGCTCCGCCAGCTGCCGCGCGGCGAAGGCGGCCGCGTCGACCCGCTCCAGCGGCTCGTCGAACGTCTGCCCCACGTCCAGGTCCGGCGGTGGCCGGCGGGCCGCGAGCGGGCGCTCGTCCCGGCCGGCGGCCAGCCGGTGGGCCAGCACGGCGTCTAGGCCGAACCGCCCGAGGACGTCCGCGGCGGGCAGGGCCGCGAAGGCGCCGAGGGTACCCACACCGAGCCGGCGCAGCAGGTCGACCAGCTCCGGCCGGTCCAGTGCCGCGATGTCGATCCCGGCCAGGAAGGCGGGCGTCTCCCCGGGTTTCACCAACCGGCCGGTCCGCGCCGCCAGCCCCGCCGCGAACGCCCCCTCGGCGACCCCGACCTGGGCCTCCACCAGGCACGACTGCGCGACGTGCTCGACGATGCGCTCGGCGGCCGCCGCCTCCGACCCGAAGTACCGGCTGGGTCCCCGGGCGGCCAGCGCGCAGGAACCGGGCCGGATCACCTCGACCCCGGCAGCGAGCTCCTCGACCGCGGCGACCACCGGCTCGAACGCCCGGGCATCGCGCGCCGGGTCGTCCTCCAGCACGACGAGGTGCGGGCACCGGCTCTGCGCCTCGCGCTTGCGCAGCCCACCGCGTACCCCTTCGGCCCGGGCCGCCACCGAACACGCGACCACCCGGTTGGCGGCGAGGATGGCGACCGGCTCGTGGACGGACACGCCTTCGACCAGGCCGGCCGCCACCACCGGCCAGTCCGGACACCAGACGAGCATGGTCCGGCTCATGCGACCGCCCCGACCTGACCTGGGGACCGCGAGATCTTGGACGCCTGTTCCCCCTGGAGGGGGTGCAACCGTCCAAGATCTCCCGGCGGGTCGACGCACCCGAGTCCCGGCGGGTCGACGCACCCGAGTCGCGGGATCCAGACGACCGCCTGGCGGGGCAGCGCGGCCGCACCCCGGCCCCGGCGGGAGACGACCAGCTCGTGGCGGCACAGGCGACCGCGTCCCCGGCCGAGGCCGGACCAGCCGCCGGCGGTCGCCTCCAGTACCACGTCGGCACCGGTCCACCGGCCGTACGGGACGAGTACCCCGCCCCGTTGCCGGGCGCGGGCGGCCAGCCGGCCGGCCAGCGCGACGGGTACCGGGCCGGGCGGCGCGGCGACCACCACGTCGATACCGTCGAGCAGCGCGGCGACCACGGCCGGCCAGTCCGGCCCCGGATCGGGGACCAGTGCCAACCGGCCCAGCGCGATCCCGAACTCGGCGGCGGCCACCAGCCCGAGGTCCGGCATCCCCACCACCGCACACCACGAACCGGCCGACGACGCCGAAGTGAGCAGCGACAGCAGCAACGACGTCGAGCCACCCACCAGGACGGTCGAACCCCGGCGCAGCCCACCGGCCGGGAACAGCCCCCGCAGTTCGGGCAGTACCGGCAGGATCCGCTCGCCGACCCCGTCGGGATGCGGAACGTGTGCGCTGGCCGGCCGTACCAGACCGGTCAACCCGTGCGACCGCACCAGGTCAGCGACATCGGTGGGACGCCTCAGCGTAAAGATCTTGGCCACGGCGCACGCCCCCTCGCGCCCCGCCGGCCTCAGGCGACGAGTTCGTCGAGCAGGGACGGGTGCGCCAGACCCAGCGCGAGCTCGACGACCGAGACGAACGTCTCCGCCGCGCGCAGCAGGTCGTCCGCCTGCCGCGGGGTGACCACCCGGGGAATGCCCGCCTCGGCCGCCGCCCGCTTGGCCGCGCTGGCGGCGAAGTACTCGGCCCACTCGCTCAACTCGGGAGCGACCAGGGTCAACAGCACCCAGACGCTGGTCAGCCGGCCACGCCGGCCGGGTGCCGGACGGGCCCGGGCGGCCAGGACCGCCGCGGCGGCCCGCAGCGCAGCCAGGTGCGCCGTGGCGTACCGCAGGCCGTCGACCCGCTGCTCGTCGGCCTCGACCAGGCCGCTGCGGGCCAGCACGAGCAACTCGGCCGGGGTGCGGTGCGGCAGCGCGTGTGCCGGTACCAGAGGCTTGTCGGCCAGCGCGACCGGCCGCAGGGGCCCGGTCGGGATCGGAGTGGTGCGCATGCTGTCTCCTGACGGGTCGACGGATGGTCGAGCGGTGCCGGCCGGACGTAGAGCTTCCCCACGCCACGCCCGGCCGGCCGGCGTCCGCCCACCGCCCGGGGGTCGGGGGTGGCGGGCGGACACCCCGCCCCGGAGACCGGACCCGCGAAAATCCGGTCCCCTGCTCGGCCACGACAGGGCCGCCATGGCCTCGCCTCGGAAGGCGCGCCGCGAATCGCGCCTCCCGATCGATTCGAACAACCGTTCGAACCACTACTAGAGTAAACCCCGGGTACGACAAGACCGCAACGCCCGATCCGGATCGGCGCGCCGCGTCGTGGGCCGGCACTCGGGTTGGACCAGCGCCCCCGTACCGTGGTGGCATGCATCCCAACGTCAGCACCGTCCAGGACGCGCTGGACTCGGCCGACGCGCGGGACGGCAGCGGCGCGCCGAGTCGGGTACGCATGCTGCCCGACGCGGTCACCACCGCCGCCGCGGCAGCCGCCGCCCTGGGTGTCGAGGTCGGCCAGATCGCCAACTCGCTGGTCTTCTCCGCCGACGACGAGCCGCTGCTGGTCATGACCTCCGGCGCGCACCGGGTCGACACCGCGAAGGTGGCCGCCCTGCTCGGCGTGGCCGCGGTGACCCGGGCCACGCGGGAATTCGTCCGCGAGCACACCGGCCAGCCGATCGGTGGCGTGGCGCCACTGGGCCACCCCAAGCCGCTGCGCACGCTCGTCGACACGGCGCTGGAGGGCTACGCCGAGATCTGGGCGGCCGGCGGGATCCCGCACGCGGTCTTCCCGACCACGTACGTGCAACTCGTCCGGCTCACCGCGGGCACACCGGCCGAGGTCGCGTGACCGTTTCGCTGCAGGTCTGGCGGGTGCCGCCGAACCGGGTACCGGCGGCGCTGTGGCGGATGGCGGTCGAACCGCGCCGGGTGCGGCGGGCGCCCGGGGTGCGGTTCGCCAAGCTGCTGGGCACCACCCGCGGGTTCGGTCCGGCCCGCGCCGACCCGACCCGTTGGGCCGCGCTGACCGTCGCCGAGCCGACGCCGGCATTTCCCCGGTGGGACCGGATCGCCGTGGCCGGCTGCCGGCTCGACCTGCGCCCGCTGTCCAGCCGGGGTACCTGGGCCGGCCGCGCGCCGTTCGACCCCGGCCCGGCGCCGGCCGCCGCGACCGGCCCGGTACTCGCGCTGACCAGGGCCCGGCTGCGCCCGGCGAAGGTACCCGTGTTCTGGCGCGCCATCGGTGCGGTGGCCGACGCGCTGGCCGGCGCACCCGGCCTGCTGGCCGCCTTCGGCATCGGTGAGGCGCCGCTGGGCTGGCAGGGCACGGTGAGCGTGTGGCGCAGCGCGCCGGACCTCGTCGGGTTCGCGTACCGTCACCCGCAGCACCGACTGGCGATCGCGCGTACGGCGGCGGTGGACTGGTACGCCGAGGAGCTGTTCGCCCGCTTCGCGGTGGTGGACGTGCGTGGGGATACCGAGGTGATCGGGTGGGTCGAGGGGAGACGGCTGCCGGAATGAGGCTCGTGGCGTGGACGCCCGACGACCTCACCCGGCGGCTGGACGACGTGATCGGCGTGTACGGGTCGGCGATGGGGTACCCCGCCGACCTGCTGGAAACGCGGCGCGGGTACATCGCGGCACACGTGCGGCGCCGCGGGTTCCGGGCGGTGGCGACGCTGGATCCGACCGGTACGCTGCTCGGCTTCGGGTACGGGTACACGTCGGGCTCCGGGCAGTGGTGGCACGACCAGGTACGGGCGGCGCTGTCCCGGCCGGCCCGCAAGACCTGGCTCGCCGACTGCTTCGAGGTCGTCGAGCTGCACGTGCACCCGAACGCACAGGGCCACCGGCTGGGTACCGCGCAGCTGCGCGCCCTGCTCACCATGGCCACCGGGAAGACGACGCTGCTGTCCACGCCCGAGGCCGACGAGCAGCGCTCCCGCGCCTGGCGGTTGTACCGCCGGTTCGGCTTCGTCGACGTGCTGCGCAACTTCCACTTCCCGGGCGACGACCGGGCCTTCGCGATCCTCGGCCGCACCCTGCCACTGTGAGCGCCGCGAGCCGGGAGACGCCGTGAGCGCCGCGAGCCGGGAGACGCGGTGATCTGGCTCCCCCTCGGGGCGCTCGTGGTCACCCAGGTGGCCTACCCACTCGTGCCCGACCGGGCACCGCTCGTGGTCGCGACCGTGCTGCTCGGCTTCACCGCGTCGGTCGGGCACGCGGCCGTCACCCGGGGCGCGCGGGCCGGCGCCACGCTGGTCGCGGTCACCGCGGGCGGCGGGCTCCTCGTCGAGCTGCTCGGCGTGCACACCGGCGTCCCGTTCGGCCGGTACCACTACAGCGGCGCGATCGGGCCGCGGCTCTACGGGGTACCCCTGGTGATCGCGCTGGCGTGGACGTGGATGGCGTGGCCCGCGTGGCTCGCCGCCGGTGTGCTCGCGAAACGGACCGCGGCCCCGATCGCGGCCCGGATCGCGCTGGCCGGGCTGGGCCTGGCCGCGTGGGACCTGTTCCTGGACCCGCAGATGGTGGCCGAGGGGTACTGGCGCTGGGACCACCCGCAGCCCGGCCTGCCCGGCGTGCCGGCCGTCCCGCTGACCAACTACCTCGGCTGGCTCGGTGTCGCGACGGCGATGGCGGCGGCGCTGCCCCGTACCGCAGCGCTGCCCCACACGGCGGCGCTGCCCCGCGCCCAGCCCGAGCGCCGCACGGACGCCCCGATGCTCGCCCTGTACCTGTGGACGTACGGCGCCTCGGTGCTCGCCCACGCCGCGTTCCTGCACCTGCCCGCGTCGGCCGCGTGGGGCGCGCTCGGCATGGGGCTCGTCGCGATCCCCCTCGCGGTGCGGCTGTGTACTGGCTGGTGACGCTCGCCGTGGGGCTGCTGACCGCGCACACCGCGGTCAACGCGCTGCTGCTGCGCCGGCCGCCGGCCACACCGTCCACTGTGGACGTTGCGGTGTCGGTCCTGCTACCGGTGCGCGACGAGGCGCACCGGGTGCAACCGTGCCTGCGCGCGCTGCTGGCCCAGCGCGGCGTGCCGCGGCTGCAGATCGTGGTGCTGGACGACGGTTCGCGCGACGGCACCGCCGCGCTCGTACGGCGGGTCGCCGGCGACCGTGTCCGGCTGGTGACCGGCGCGCCGCTGCCGCCCGGCTGGCTCGGCAAGCCGTACGCCTGCGAGCAACTGGCGCGGCTGGCGACCGGCGAGGTACTCGTCTTCGTCGACGCCGACGTGGTCCTCGCGCCCGACGCGGTGGCCGCTGCCGTGGCGCTGCTCGACGGCGTCGACCTGGTGTCGCCGTACCCCCGGCTGGTCGCCCGGACCTGGAGCGAACGGCTGGTCCAGCCGCTGCTGCAGTGGTCCTGGCTGACCTTCCTGCCGCTGCGGCTGATGGAGCGGTCCCGCCGGCCGTCGCTGGCCGCGGCCGGTGGCCAGTTCCTGGCCGTCGACCGGGCCGGCTACCGGCGCGCGGGCGGGCACGCCGCGGTACGCGACCAGGTGCTGGAGGACGTGGCACTCGCGCGGGCGGTCAAGCGGTCCGGTGGGCGGATCGCGCTGGCCGACGGGTCGCGGCTGGCCGCCTGCCGGATGTACACGTCCTGGGCGGAGCTGCGCGACGGGTATACCAAGTCCGCGTCCGCGGCGGCCGCCGCGGTGGTCCCGCTCCTGCTGTTGTACCTGCTGCCGCCGGCCCTCCTCGCCACGGCGCCCTGGCCGATGGCGGTCGCGGTCGCGCTCGGCATCGCCGGCCGGCTGGTCGCCGCCCGGGTGTCCGGCGCCCGGCTGCTGCCGGACTGCCTGCTGCATCCGGTGTCGATCGCGCTGTTCGCGTACCTGGTCGCGCGCTCGGTCGCGGGCCGCGGCCGGGTCACCTGGAAGGGCCGGCCGGTGCGGTGAGTCGCGTTGTCGTCATCGGCGCCGGTGTGGGCGGGCTGTCGGTCGCCGCGCGGCTGGCCGCGACCGGGCACCGGGTCACCGTCTTCGAGCAGGCCGGGGTGGTCGGCGGGAAGCTGGGCCGGTACGAGCGGCGGACCGCTGCCGGTACCTTCCGGTTCGACACCGGACCGGGGCTGCTCACGCTGCCCCAGGTGTTCGATGGGCTCGACCTGCGGCCGGTACCGCTGGATCCGGTGGTGCGGCACGTGTTCGCCGACGGTACCCGGCTGGACTCGGGTCCGGAGTTCGCTTCCCGGATCGAGGCCGCGCTCGGCCGGCGCAGCGCCGACCAGTGGCGGCGCATGTGGCACCGGGCGGCCCGGGTCTGGACGGCGTCCCGACGCGACATCCTGACGTCCACAGTGGACGGTCCGGGCGACCTGCTGCGGCTGGCGTGGCGGGTACCCGACCTCGCCGCGATCGCGCCGGGCCGGTCGCTGCGTTCGGTCAGCCGCCGCTTCGCCGATCCGCGGCTGCGGATACTGCTGGACCGGTACGCGACGTACGCGGGTGCCGACCCGCGGCGGGCACCGGCGGCCCTGGTCGCGATCCCGTACGCCGAGCTGACGTTCGGCGGGTGGTACCTGCCGGGCGGCCTGGGTACCCTCGCCGACGCGCTGGCGGCCCGGTGCGCGGCGGCCGGCGCGACCGTCCACTGTGGAGTACCGGTGGCCGGGATCGACACGGCCGGCGGTGCGGTGACGGGGGTTCGGCTGGCCAGCGGCGACCGGGTGCGCGCCGATGTCGTCGTGGCCACCGCCGATGCGCTGGCCGTGTACCGGGAACTGCTGCCTTCGCCCCGGCGCGCCACGGGCCTCGCGAGGGATCGCAGCCTCGCCGGTTTCGTGCTGCTGCTCGGGGTCCGCGGCCGTACCGACGGGCTCGCCCACCACACCGTGCTGTTCCCCGCCGACCACGACGCCGAGTTCGACGCGGTCTTCCGCGACCGGGTACCGGTGCCCGACCCGACGATCCTGGTGACCGTGGCCGACGATCCGGCGGTGCGGCCGGACGGATACGAGGCGTGGTTCGTGCTCGTCAACGCGCCGCCGCAGGGGCCGGTCGACTGGACGGTACCGGGACTGGCCGACCGGTACGCCGACCACGTGCTCGCCGTCCTCGCCCGGCGCGGTGTCGACGTGCGGGACCGGGTGCTGTTCCGCGAGGTGCGTACCCCGGCCGACCTCGCGGCCGCGACCCGTACCCCCGGCGGCGCGATCTACGGTACCGCGGCGCACCGCCTGCTCCGCCCGCCGAACGCCGGCCCGGTCCGCGGCCTGTACCTCGTCGGCGGCTCGGTGCACCCCGGCGGCGGCCTGCCGATGGTCGCGCTGTCCGCCCGGATCGTCGCGGACCGTATCGGCCCGGCCTGACCGCGCATCGGCCCGCCTGACCGCGCATCGGCCCGCCTGACCGCGCGTCGGCCCGCCTGACCGCGCGTCGGCCCGCCTGACCGCGCGTCGGCCCGCCTGACCGCGGGTCGGCGCAGCGTGACGGCGCCCCGCGCGGGCGTCGCGGCTATCCGTCACCGGGCCGGTGCCCGAGTGCCGCGTGCACGGCAACCGTCAACTGGCCGAGCCCCACGACGCCGAGGAGCAGCCAGGCGGCCGCCGCCAGGGTCGCGGTACCGGTGCGCAGGGCCGGACCGGCCAGGCTCGCGAGGCCGGCGAGGACCAGCCCGACCGCCACGACGATCCCGCGCGTCGGCCGCTCGGCGACGGACACGACGCCGATCTCGCGCATCCCCGCGGCGGTGGCCCGCGCCCGCAGGTACTCGTGCAGCCAGCTCACCCCGCCGGCCGCGACGACCAGCCAGACCGGGGTGCCGAGCAGCCAGAACGCGACGAGCCAGGCGGCCTCGCCGAGCCGGTCGGCGACCGAGTCGTACACGTACCCGAGCCGGGTGACCCGGTTGGTGATCACCGCGACGGCGCCGTCGGCCGAGTCGGCGAGGCCGGAGAGCACCACGAGCCCGGCCGCGATGACCGGCCCGGGCCGCCCGGCGCGCACCGCCAGGGGTACCAGCGCACACAGCAGCAGCCCGAGCGCGGTGACGGCGGCCGGTCGGACGCCGACCCGGGCGAGCATCCGCCCGACCCCGTACGCCAGCCGCAGCCAGCCGCGGAAGAGTACCGAGCCGCGCCGCGGATCGACCCCACCGTGCAACCCCGACCAGCGCGTCGCGTACTGGTCCCAGCTCAGCAGCACTAGGTGCGCGCTTCCAGGGCGAGCTGCTGCCACACCTCCCGGGTGGCGGTGGACCGGTTGAGGGTGATGAAGTGGATCCCCGGTATCCCCTCGGCGAGCAACCGGTCGCACAGCAGGCCGCACTGCTCGATGCCGAGCCGGCGGACCGCCTTCGGGTCCTCGGCGATCCGCTCGAACTGCGCGGCCAGCTTCGCCGGGAACGGCGCGCCGGACAGCTGCTCGGACCGGCCGATGGTGCCCATGCTGGTCACCGGCATCACGCCGGGGACGATCGGGGTGTCGCACCCGGTCGCCGCGACCCGGTCGCGCAGCCGCAGGTAGTCGTCGGCGTCGAAGAACATCTGCGTGATCGCGAAGTCGGCACCGGCCCGGCACTTGCTCACGAAATAGGCGGTATCCGACTCGATGTCGGGTGAGCGGGGGTGCTTGTACGGGAACGCCGCCACCCCCACACAGAAGTCGCCGGCCTCCTTGACCAGCCGGACGAGATCCTCCGCGTAGAGCACGCCGCGCGGATGCGCTACCCACTCCCCTTGCGGGTCGCCCGGCGGGTCGCCGCGGATCGCCAGGATGTTGCGGATGCCGGCGGCGGCGAACCGCCCGATCACGTTGCGCAGCTCGGCCACCGAGTGGTTCACCGCGGTCAGGTGGGCCATCGCCAGCAGCGTCGTCTCGGTCGCGATGCGCTCGGTGACGGCCACCGTGTTGTCCCGGGTCGACCCGCCCGCCCCGTAGGTCACCGACACGAACGACGGATGCAGCGGCTCCAGCTCCCGGATCGCCTGCCAGAGCTGGCGCTCCATCGCCGCGTCCTTCGGCGGGAAGAACTCGAACGAGAAGGTGGGCGCCGGCGCGCCGATGAGATCGCTGATGGACGGCTGTCCACCAGGCATCACGGAGGGAAGACCAAGCGCCACACACCGACTCTAGCCGGACAGCCGGTCGTGACCGGCCCCTGTCCCAGACGCTGGTGCTCATCCGGTCGCCTCGTGGGCGAATCCGATCAGCACCCGCCCGACCGCCCGGGCCAGCTCGACGTCCAGCGGGGTGACCAGCAGCTCGTCGTCGGCGTCACCCGTGGCCAGCGCCACGTACGGAAGGCCGGACCGGGGATACCCGGAGATCGCCGGTCCCTGCACGAGCGACACCTCGGCCACCATCGTCCCGGGCGGCTGCGGGCCGAGCCGGACCAGGCGGGAGCAGTGGGTACCGGCCGGCTGGCCGGCCCTGACGCCGCAGCGGTCGGGGTCGCACCACGGCGGATGGGAAACCGGGCCGGTCATCGTGACCTCCTTGGACGGTGCGGGGTCCACGCCCCTACAAGGCAACCGGAGAATCCGCCGTTTGGGAGGGGCCAGCGCCATCGAAAGGTGTCACCGGGTACCGGACGCCTTGTCGTACCCCGCTGGTACAAGAGAACGACGCGGGGCGCGCGTTGGGGGTCTTGGCGGCCGACACGTCGAGACGGAGCACCGCATGGAGGAGTCGTTCGGGGCGATGCTGACCCGGATCCGGCTGGCGCGCGGCTGGTCACAGCTGCGGGTCGCGGAGCGGTTGTGCGCCGCGTCCGGGGTCGCCACGGTCACGCGCAACGAGATGTCCCGGTGGGAGCGCGGGGACCGGATACCGTCCCGGTTCTGGCTCGACTGGCTGGCGCTGGTCCTGGAGGTACCGGTCGAGCAGCTGGCCGGTGCCGCCGCGCGCAGCCGCCGACGGCGCCCGGCCGTGGACGTGCCACCCCGGAGCGCGGCGGACGCTGGTTGACCCGCGGGGCCCGGGGCGGCGGCCGGCAGCCCGCCCGCTAGCGTCTGGGCTGTGGACACCGCCCCCGTGGACCGGGCCGACCTGCGGACCCGGCTGGAGAAGGCGCTGGCCGGGTTCCTCGCCCGGCAGCGCACCCGGCTCCTCGCGATCGAGCCGGCCCTGGCCCCGGTCGCCGACGCGCTGGCCGACTTCGTCCTGCAGGGCGGCAAGCGGCTGCGCCCGGCGTTCGCCTACTGGGGGTACCGCGGCGCCGGCGGCACCGATTCCGCGCAGCTGGTCGCCACCCTCGCCGCACTGGAGTTCGTGCAGGCCAGCGCGCTCATCCACGACGATGTCATGGACGACTCCGACACCCGGCGCGGGGAACCGGCCATCCACCGCCGGTTCGCCGCGACCCATACCGGCCACGGCTGGCAGGGCGACCCGGACGCGTTCGGCCGGGCCGCCGCCATCCTGCTCGGCGACCTCGCGCTGGTGTGGTCGGACGAGCTGCTGCACAGCGGCGGCCTCGATCCGGCGACGCTGGCCCGGGCCCGGCCGGTCTTCGACGAGATGCGCACCGAGGTCACCGCCGGGCAGTACCTCGACGTGCTCGGGCAGGCCGTCGGGGACGTGTCGGTCGGCTGGGCGGGTACCGTCGCGCGGTACAAGTCGGCGAAGTACACGGTGGAACGGCCGCTGCTGTTCGGTGCCGCGCTGGCCGGTGCCGATGCCGACCTGATGGCCGCCTACTCCGGGTACGGGCTGCCGCTGGGCGAGGCCTTCCAGCTGCGCGACGATCTCCTCGGCGTGTACGGCGACCCGGCGCGCACCGGCAAGCCGGCCGGTGACGACCTGCGCGAGGGCAAGCGCACGTTCCTCGTGGCGACCGCGCTCGCGGCCGCCGACCCGGCACAGCGGGCGGCGTTGCGGACCGGCCTGGGCGACCCGGACGCCGACGTCGACGCGCTGGGCGGGATCATCGCGGCGACCGGCGCGCTGGCGGCGACCGAGCGCCGGATCGAGGAACTCGCCGCGCAGGCCCTCGCCGTGCTGGACAAGGCCGACCTGCCGGCCGAGCCGCGCACCGCGCTCACCGAGCTCGCCGGGGCCGCGACGCGGCGGTCCCGCTGACCGCCGGGAGCACCGGGATCGGCGCGCCGTCCACCGGGGAGGTCGCCGGCCCGACCCCGCGTAGCAGCACGAACAGTGGCGACGCGTCCTCGCGCGCCCGCCTGCCGAGCGCGCGCTCCAGCGTCTCGTACGCGTGCCGCCACGCCGTACCGTCGCTGGCCGCCAGCGTGCCGTACCGCTCCCAGAGCAGCACGTGCCCCTGCGCCGGCAGCCAGCTCAGGTCGGCGAGCCCGTCGGTGACGGCCGCCCAGCTGTGCCCGACCCAGTCGGGGAACGCCAGCGCCGCGGCGCAGCCGTCGAAGAACCCGCCGGCGTCGGTGACCGGCCCGGCCAGCGGGTACCCGCTCCATCCGGCCCCGGTCAGCTCCCGCCGGACGGCGCCGGGGTGGGCACGCGAGCGCCACCGGTACAGTCCCGGCGCGACCACGCCTGCGACCAGCGCGCCCAGCCGGGGCGTCACGGTACGGTTTCCGGGGTGACCGACGAGCCGCACGCCACCGGGCCGGCGGCCGCGGAAAGCACCGCGGCCGCGCGCGGCGATGAGCCGGCGGCCGACCGCGGCGCCGCCGGATCAACGTCCGGCACCGCCGGATCAACGCCTATCGAAGCGAGCGGGTTCAGGGCACCCCCCTTGGATGAGCCGCCGACCGCCCCCCGGTCTGCGGCTTCATGTGCCTCCGCGCAGTCTGCGCGGCCCGGCGCCGCCAGGCAAGCCGGCTTGCGGCGGGTCACCCGGTGGATGACTCCGGACGCCCTGCGTTACCTGGGCCTCGCCGGCTCCCTCGGTATCGCGCTGGCCGGGCCGCGTCCGGTCGGGCTGGTCGGCGTCGCGGTACTGGCCGCGGCGTGGTACGGGCTGCGGCACGAGACGCGCTACGGCTGGCTGCTCGGTACCGCCGCGCTCTGGGCACTGCCGCTGCTGGTCACGCCACCGCTGTTCAGTGGTGACGCGATGGCCTACGCCTGCCAGGGCGACCTGCTGGTACACGGGCTCAACCCGTACCACCACGGGGTGGCCGACCTGCCCTGCCCGTGGCTGGACCGGGTACCGGAGCTGTGGCGGCACACGCCGGCGCCGTACGGGCCGCTGTGGGTGGCGATCACCGGCGCGGCGGCCGCGAGCGGCAACCTCTGGGTCGCGGTCGCCGTGCTACGCCTGGTCGCGCTGGCCGGCATCGCGCTCGCGGTCGGCTGCGCCCGACGGCTGGCCGGGCACGACACGACCGGCAACCCGGCCTGGCTCGCCGCGGCCGCCCCGCTGGTGCTCCTGCACGGGGTCTCCGGTGTGCACAACGACGCGCTGCTGGCCGGGCTCGTCGTCGGCGGGCTCGCCCTCGCCCGACGCGCGCGGTGGGGCGTGCTCGCCGGGGTGCTGCTGGGGCTGGCCGTCGCGGTCAAGGTCACCGCGCTGGTCGCGGTACCCTTCGCGGTTCTTCTGGTGGCCCGGCGGCGGGCCCGGGCGGGCATTGCGGCCGGGGCCACCGTGGGCATTGCGGCCGGGGCCACGGTGGCCTTCGCGGCGGTCACCGCCGCGACCGGCCTGGGCCTGGGCTGGCTGCCCGCGCTGTCGCACACCGCCGGCCTCACCCAGTGGACCTCGCCGCCCACCGGCGTCGGCATGGCCGTCGGCTACCTGCTGCGCTGGGCCGGGCGGCCGGACCTCGCGCCGGTCGCGGTCACCGTGGCCCGCGCCGCCGGGCTGCTGCTGCTCGCCGCGGTGCTGGCCGTGCTGTGGCTGCGCCGCCGGCCCGCCGGGTGGGCGCTGGCGGCGACCGCGCTGCTCGGCCCGGTGTTCTTTGCGTGGTACCTGCTGCCGGCGCTCGCCGCGCTCGCCGCCGCCCCGATGACCGCGCGGACCCGCGACCGGCTGGGTCTGGCCGTCGCGGCGCTTGCGCTGCTGGTCCTCCCCGACGGTACCGGCGTCGCCGCCCTCACCAAGCCGGTCGGCGCGTTCGTCGACCTGGTGGCCGTCATCGTGCTCGCGGTGGTGCTGGCCCGTCGATACCGCGCCGCCCGAGCCAGACCCACACCGACAGCGCGGTGAGCACCAGTGCGAACCCGAAGGCGAGATCCTCGACGGGCGCGTGGGCGAGGCGCGGCCCGAGGATCGCGTGCCGGTCGTACCGGACGATCCCGCGCCCGGTCAGGACCCCGTTCGAGACGAGCTGGGCGGCCAGCACGATCGGGTACGTGGCCCAGAAGACCCGGCCGGCGACCAGCCGGGTACGCAGCACCAGCAGGTCCAGCACCAGCGCCCCGAGGACGCCGAGCGCGGCGGTGACGGTGTAGCTCACCGCCGCAGTACCTTGCGCACCGCCTCGTAGCCGAGGATCGCGCAGACCGGTACCACGACGAAGAACAGCGCCTCCTCCACCGGCAACCGGCCGGGCAGCAGGACCCCGACGGTCTGCCCGGCGTCGTAGCTCCAGTGGTGCGCCGCGATCGCGGCCACGTCCCAGGCGCCGAAGACGGCGACCACCGGTACCAGCGTGAGCAGCAGCCGTCGCCACCGGCGCAGTACCCCGACCCGCAGCACCGGCTCCAGCCACAGTGCACCGGCCAGGCAGCCGGCCAGGACCGCCAGGTAGGTCAGGTGCCGCACGGGCCGCTAGAAGCCGAGCGCCTGCGCGCGGCGCTTCACTTCGGTGGCCCGGGCACCGGACAGGGCAATCGCCGGGATACCGGGCAAAGAGTCATCAGCGGTGTAGAGCCACCGCAACGCCTCTTCGTCGTTGTACCCAGCGTCGTGCAGCAAGGTCAGGACGCCAGGGAGGTGCTTGCGGACGTTGGGCGTGGCGATCAACTCGACGGGTACCCGCAGCACACCGTCGCGGCGTACCGCGAGCAGGGCGTGGTCGCGGATCAGCTGGTGCACCCGGGTGATCGGCATGCCGAGCTGCTCGGCAACGTCCGGCATGGCCACCCACTCGGCCGGCTCGACGAGCTGGCCGGAGACGGCGACAGATTCGGTCACCCCACCAATTTGCCATGGGCCGGCGGGTGGGCACCACGCCATTGGCGGGAATGTCGCGGGCAGCGAACGAGGGGGACGAGGGTGAGGATCGTGCGGTGGATCGGCCGGGAACTGGCCGGGGCGTGGCGGTCGGTGCGCTACGACCTGACCCGCGGGCCGAACCCGGCGAAGCAGCCGACCGAGGTGCTGTACCCGGAGTACGACGCCTACGAACGGCAGCCGCGCCGCTGGTACGCCGCTGCCGGGCTGGGACTGGCCGTCGCCGCGGGGGTCGCCGCGACCTACGTCGCCGTGGCCGGTGGCATCGGTGCGGTGTTCACCCCGATCGTCAACGCGGTACCGGGACTGAGCGAGGCGGCTCCCGCCCGGCAGCCGGCGGCCGGTACGCCCCCGGTGGGCAGGCAGGTGTCCGGCCGGGTACCCGCGACGCACAGCGCCTCCCCCGCGGGCCGGCACGCGGCCGGCGCACCGGCACCCGACGCCGCCGCACCGGCTCCGGTCGTCCAGCCGACCTGCGTGTGCCCGGTACCGGTACCGACGCCGCAGACCCCGGGCCCGACGCCCAGCAACTCACCGTCCCCGACGCCGACACCGTCGGTGAGTCACTCTCCGTCTCCGGCGCCCTCGGGCAGCACCGCTACGCAGCCGTGACCGGCGGCGTGTGCTAACGCACCGCCCCGACGCCTACACTGCCTCCCGATGGACACCACTGTCGCCGACTCGTTGACCGGTGCGCTCATCGACGGGCGCTACCGGGTCAGCGGGCGGTTGGCCCGTGGCGGCATGGCGACGGTGTACGCCGCGACCGACGAGCGACTGGAGCGCACCGTCGCGGTCAAGGTCATCCATCCCGGGCGGCACCACGACCCGCATTTCGTCGAGCGGTTCACCGACGAGGCGAAGGCGATCGCCCGGCTGACCCATCCCAACGTGGTCGCCGTGTACGACCAGGGCACCCACGAGGGCGTGCCGTACCTGGTCATGGAGTACGTCCGCGGCCGCACGCTGCGCGAGCTGCTGGGCGACAACCGGCGGCTGCCGCCGACCGAGGCGCTGGCGATCCTGGAGCAGGTGCTCGCCGCGGTGGCCGCCGCACACCGGGCCGGCCTGATCCACCGCGACATCAAGCCGGAGAACGTCCTGGTCGCCGAGCCGCCCGGCGGCGGCAGCCTGGTCGACGCCGTGGTCAAGGTCGCCGACTTCGGCCTGGCCCGCGCGGTGGAGGCCAGCGCCGACGAGGCCGGTGCGCACCTGCTGGCCACCGTCGCATACGTGGCGCCCGAGCTGGTCACCGACGGGCACGCCGACCCGCGCACCGACGTGTACTCGGCCGGCATCGTGCTGTTCGAGATGCTCACCGGCCGGGTTCCCTACGACGGCGACAAGCCGGTCGAGGTCGCCTGGCGGCACGTCGACCACGACGTGCCGCCGCCGTCGAAGTTCGTCGCCGGGCTGCCCGCGGTGCTCGACGACCTGGTCGCCCGGGCCACCCGGCGCGACCCGGGCGGGCGGCCGACCGACGCCGGCGCGCTGCTGGCCGAGGTGCAGGCCGCGCGGGACGACATCACCGTGGGCACCGCGGCCACCCAGACGTTCGCCCAGCCGACGGTACCGGTGGCGAGCATCGACCCGCCGACCACCGCGCTGCCGGCCGCGCGCCCGTCGTGGGCCCGGCTACCGTCGCGCGCTGCGGCGGCGGTGCGCCCCAGCGCCCGCCCCGGTCGCCGGCGCGCGGTCCGCACCGGTGGCCTCGCCGGCTGGTACCGGCAACTGACCGCCACGAAGCGCGGCCGGCAGGCGGTGGCCGCGTCGATCGTCGTGCTCGCCCTGCTCGTCGCGGTGGGCGGCTGGTGGTTCGGGATCGGCCGGTACACGTCGGCACCCGCGCTGACCGGGCTGACCCGGGCGCAGGCCGCCTCGGCGGCCGCGGCCAAGGGTTTCCACCTCGCCTTCGACGCCGGCCGGTTCGAGGAGAAGATCCCCAGGGACACCGTCGTCGGCCAGCGCCCCGCCGGCAACCAGCGGATCGTCAAGGGCGGCACGATCACGCTGACGCTGTCGCGCGGGCCGGAGCGGTACGCGGTGCCCGACGAGAACGGCCAGCCCTTCGACCAGGCGGTTGCCGACCTGACCAGGCTCAAGCTGGTACCCAAGCGCCAGGACGTCTACGACGACACCATGCCGGCCGGCAACGTGCTGGGCACCGATCCGGCGAAGGGCACCGTCCTGGCGCCCGGCACCGAGGTCACCATCAAGGTGAGCAAGGGCAAGGCGCCGATCTCGGTACCCAACGTGATCGGCACGGATCTCGCCACCGCCCAGCAGAAGCTGACCGACCTGGGGTTGCAGGTCGCGGTACAGCAGCAGCAGAGCGACAAGCCGGCCAACCAGGTGATCAGCCAGGATCCGCCGGAAGGCTCCGGCCTGCAGAAGGGCGACCGGATCATCCTGACGGTCAGCTCCGGACCGCCGCAGGTCGGCGTGCCGGACGTGTCCAACCAGGAGCTCGACTTCGACCAGGCGAGCCAGATCCTGGCCCAGGCCGGCCTGGTCGCGGTGAAGGTCTTCGAGTTCCCCGGCGGGCAGGTGCGGCAGCAGAACCCCGCCGCCGGTACCCAGGTGCCGAAGGGATCGCAGGTCCAGCTGTGGATCTACCCCTGATCGGTGCCCACTCCCCCACCACCGGCGGGCTGGCCACCGCACTGTCCTATGTGGACAGAGTGGGTGCCGGCGCGCTGCAGGTCTACGTGTCCAACTCGCGCGGCTGGGCGCTGCCGCCCGGCGACCCGGAGCAGGACCGCGCCTTCCGCGCCGGCATCGAGGAGCGGGACACCCCGGCGTACATCCACGCCTCGCTGCTGGTCAACCTCGGCTCGCCGACCCCGGCGACCGTCGAGCACTCCGTGGCGACGCTGCGGCACGCGCTGGCCCGCGGCCGCGCGACCGGCGCCGCGGGCGTGGTGTTCCACGCCGGCCAGGCGGTCGATCCCGGGCACTTCGACAACGCCCTGAAGCAGGTACGGGAGGCGCTGCTGCCGCTGCTCGACGAGACCGCCGCCGGCGGGCCGCAGCTGCTCGTCGAGCCGAGCGCGGGCGGCGGCCGGTGCCTGGCCGCCCGGATCGGGGACCTGGCGCCGTACCTCGACGCGGTGGAGCACCATCCGGCGCTGGGCGTGTGCTTCGACACCTGCCACATCTGGGCGGCCGGGCACGACCTGGCCACCCCGGGCGGGACGGCCGCGGCGCTGGACGAGCTCGTGGCGGTGGCCGGTGCGGGGCGGTTGCGGCTGGTGCACGCCAACGACTCCAAGGACGGCTGCGGGTCGCGCCGGGACCGGCACGAGAACGTCGCCGCCGGTACCCTCGGCCGGGCCCCGTTCGCCGAACTGCTCGCCCACCCCGCCGTCGCGGGGGTACCGGTGATCGTGGAGACGCCCAGCGAAGGCGCCGCCGGTACCGGTCACGCGCGCGACATCGCGACGCTGGCCACGCTAGCCTGCCGATCGTGAGTGCCGACCCCTACACCGACCGGACCGTCCTGACCACCGAGGCGTACGCCGACCCGACCCGGCTGACCGCCCGCTATTCGCTGTACCGCCACCGCACCCCGCCGGTCGACCTCGCCGCCATCGCGGCCGGGCTGCTGCCCGACGCGGCCGGGCCGGTGCTCGACATCGGCTGCGGGCCGGGCGGGTACACCGCCGCGCTGCGCAGACAATCGCCGCCTTCCTGGTCCGGCCCAAGTGCCGGCCCACGAGAGCGTCCACATCGGACGGTCATCGCCGCCGACCTGTCGTTCGGCATGGTGAGCGTGGCCGGGCGGCCCGGGTTCGTCGCCGACGTCACCGCGCTGCCGGTGGCCGACCGCTCGTGCGGCGCGGTACTGGCGATGCACATGCTGTACCACGCGACCGACCCCGAGGCCGGCGTACGGGAGTTGGCGCGCGTCGTCGCGCCGGGCGGCACGGTGCTCATCTCCACCAACGACGCCGAGGACAAGGCCCGGCTGTACCAGTTGTGCGCCGACGCGACCGCCGAGGTACCCGATGCGCCGCCCTGGGACCGTGCCGTGAACCGCCGCTTCGGGCTGGCCGGTGCGCAGGAGGTCGCCGGCCGGTACTTCGCCAGCGTGGAGCGCATCGACCTGCCCGGCGAGGTGGTGCTCACCGAGCCCGGGCCGGCCGTCGCGTTCGCCGCCTCGACCCGGTCCTGGCAGCCGGGCGACCCGTTCAGCCGGGTACTCGACCGGGTCCGCGACCGGGTGGCCGCGGTGATCGCGGCGGAGGGCGCGTTCCGGTTCGGTACCCATCCGGGGATCCTGGTCTGCCGGTGAACCCGTCGAGCCCGCCGCAGGACGAGCCGCGCGGCCCGCGCCGGCCCGGTTGGGGCTGCCTCGCGGGCGCCATCGTGGCCGCGGTGGGGCTGGTGGTCCTCGTGGTACTCGCGACCCGGATCCTCGGCACCGCCCTGGACGGCGTGCGGATCAGGTGAGCATGCCGGTCAGGTGAGCAGGCCGGTGAGCACCTCGATGGCCCGCTCGATGCCGGCGTCGTCGACGTCGAGGTGGGTCAGCAGCCGGCCGACCCGGGGACCGAGCACCGAGACGAGCACGCCGCGCTCCCGGGCGAGCGCGCCCAGCGTCGGCGCGTCGATCGCGCACTTGGTCAGGTCCAGCGGTACCACGTTGGTGCGTACCCGGGCCGCGTCCACGATGCCGCACGGTGCCAGCGCCTCGGCGAGGCGCCGGGCCCGCGCGTGGTCGTCGGCGAGCCGGGCCAGGTGGTGGGTCAGCGCGTAGTCGCCGGCCGCCGCCAGTACCCCGACCTGGCGCATCCCGCCACCGAGCCGCTTGCGCAGCAGCCGGGCGTGTTCGATGCGCTCGGCGCTTCCCATGACCAGCGAGCCGATCGGTGCGCCGAGGCCCTTGGACAGGCACACCGACACGGTGTCGAACAGCCGGCCGTAGGTCTGCAGCGGTACCCCGTCGGCGATGTGCGCGTGCCAGATCCGGGCGCCGTCGCAGTGCAGGAACAGCTCGGCCGTGTCGGCGACCCGGCGCAGTCCCTCCAATGTGGACAGTGGCAGCACCGCACCGCCGCCCCGGTTGTGGGTCTGCTCGACGGCGATCGCCCGGGTCGGTACCGCGTGGTACCCGGCCGGCCGCACCATCGCGGCGACCGCCTCCACGTCGATCTCGGCCGCGACCGCCGGCCAGGTGCGCGTGGAGATCCCGCCGAGCGCCGCGGCCGCGCCGATCTCGTACGTGACCACGTGCGCGTCGGCGTCGCAGAGCAGCTCCTCGCCGCGGGGTACCAGCAGCTGCAGGCCGATCTGGTTGGCCATCGAGCCGGTCGGGGTGAACAGCGCCGCCTCGTGCCCGAACATCGTGGCGACCCGTTCCTGCAACGCGTTGACGGTCGGGTCCTCGGCGTAGACGTCGTCGCCGACCTCGGCGGCCGCCATCGCCGCCCGCATTCCGTCGGTGGGCCGGGTGACGGTGTCGGAACGTAGATCGACCACACGCACCTCAGCCACGGAGCATCTCCGCGACGAGGAAAGCCAGTTCGAGCGACTGCTGGGTGTTCAGTCGCGGGTCGCACGCCGTCTCGTACCGGCTGGGCAGGTGCACGTCTTCGATGGCCTGCGCACCGCCGAGGCACTCCGTCACGTCCTCGCCGGTCAGCTCCACGTGCAGCCCGCCCGGGTGGGTGTCCAGCTCCCGGTGCACCTCGAAGTACCCGAGCACCTCGTCGACGATCCGGTCGAAGTGCCGCGTCTTGTACCCGTTGGACGACTCCTGGGTGTTGCCGTGCATCGGGTCGCACTGCCAGACCACCTTGTGCCCGGCGGCGGTGACCTTCTCCACGATCGGCGGCAGTACCTCGCGGACCCGCTGGTTGCTCATCCGGCTCACCAGGGTCAGCCGGCCGGGGATGTTGTCCGGGTTGAGCCGCTCGCACAGCTCCAGCGCGACCTCCGGGGTCGCCGACGGGCTGAGCTTGACGCCGATCGGGTTGACGATGCGCGAGGCGAAGTCGACGTGCGCGCCGTCGAGCTGGCGGGTCCGCTCGCCGACCCACAGGAAGTGCCCGGACAGGCCGTAGGCGCGCCGGCCGTCGACGATCCGGGTCAGCGCCCGCTCGTACTCCAGCGCCAGCGCCTCGTGCGAGCAGTACAGCGTGACGGTGCGCAGCGCCTCGGCGTCGGTCATCCCGCAGGCGCGGATGAACGCCAGCGTGCGGTCGATCTCCCGGGCGATCGCCTCGTACCGCTCACCGGCCGGCGAGGACCGCACGAAGTCCTTGTTCCAGTCGTGCACCAGGTGCAGGTCGGCGAGGCCGCCGCCGAGGTACGCCCGGAGCATGTTCATCGCGGACGAAGCGTTGGCGAACGCCCGGATCATCCGCTGCGGATCGGCCACCCGCGCCTCGGGCGTCGGCTCCAGTGAGTTGATCATGTCGCCGCGGTAGCAGGGCAGGCCGAGCGCGTCGAGCGGGCTGGAGCGCGGCTTGGTGTACTGGCCGGCCACCCGCGCGACCTTGACCACCGGCAGCGACGCGCCGTAGGTCAGCACGACGGCCATCTGCAGCAGCGTGCGCGCGTTGGCGATCAGGTGCGTCTCGGTGTTGTCGACGAACGTCTCCGCGCAGTCGCCACCCTGCAGCAGGAAGGCCCGGCCCTCGCTGACCAGCGCCAGCCGGGACCGCAGCTCGTCGACCTCGTAGGGCGCGACGATCGACGGCACGGTGCTCAGCACACCGCACACCTGGGCGACCTCGGCCGGGTCCGGCCAGGGTGGCATCTGGGCACGCGGCAGGCCGCGCCAGTGATCGAGCCCGAGACCGTCCCCTTCGGGCGGGTCGCTGACCGGGCGCCCGATTTCCAGCCCGGGATTGCGGATCTGATGCCACTCCTGGCGCATGGCGCCTAGCGTACGGCGCCGCGCACCCCGGGTGCTCCCCGGCCGCACCCGGACCGCAACCCGCCCGCGCTGACATGGACACTCGGGATCACTGACGAGGGGTACTGCGATGCGCGGTCGAGGTTGGAAGGTCTACCTGGCTGTCCTGTTGCCGTCGACGGCCGCCTACTTTCTGACCCAGCCGGGTGGCTGGGGGCAGATCTGGCTACAGGTCGCGATCGGGTACACGGCGACGGCCGCCATCCTGATCGGCGCCCGGCGCAACGCGGCCGGTGAACGCGGCATCTGGTGGTGCTTCGCGGTCGGCGTGTTCGGCAACTGCACCGGCATCCTCGTCGAGGGGTACCTCAGCTGGCGCAACCCCGGCTTCGGCTTCCCGTCCTGGGCCGACCTGTTCTACCTCTCCCTGTACCCGGCGGTCGCGATCGGCCTCGCCCGGCTGATCCGCAAGCGGACCGCTCAACGCGACTGGGGCACCCTGGTCGACGCGACCACGGTCACCGCCGGCCTCGGCCTGCTCGCCTGGATCTTCATGATCCGCCCGGCCGCCGCGGACCCGTCGATCGGCCTGCTCGGGCACATGGCCAGCGTCTCGTACCCGGTGGGCGACGTGGTACTGGTCGCCATGACGGTACGGCTGCACCTCGGCGCCCGTACCCGTACCGCGTCGTTCTGGTTCGTCAGCGGCTCGCTGCTCGCCTTCCTCGCCGGCGACACCGCCTGGGCGGTGATCAACCAGCTGCAGTGGGAGCCGAACGACCTCGTGCAGGCCATTCTCAAGGTCGTCTTCCTCGGCGCGTACCTGCTGTTCGGCGCGGCCGCCCTGCACCCCTCCGCGCGGGACTTCGGCGGCAAGGAGCGGCCGCAGGCGCCGCGGCTGAGCAACGCGATGATCGTCCTGCTCACCGTGGCCTCGCTGATCGCCCCGGTGCTGCTGATCTTCCAGGTGGTACGGCACCAGATCACCGACGGGCTGGCCATCGCGGTCGGCAGCCTGACCCTGATCCTGCTCGTGGTCACCCGGATGGCGCAGCTGCTGCGGCAGTTGGAGCAGCAGAGCAGGTTGGTACGGGAGCTGTCGCACACCGACGAGCTGACCGGCCTGCCCAACCGCCGGGCGTGGACGGTCGAACTGCCCCGGGCCATCGAGCACGCGCGCCGGCACGGTGTGTCGCTGTCCGTGGCGATGCTCGACCTCGACCACTTCAAGCAGTTCAACGACTCCTACGGCCACCCGGCCGGGGACCGGCTGCTCAAGGCCGCCGGCGCCGCCTGGCAGGAGCGGTTGCGCGGGGTGGACTACCTCGCCCGGTACGGCGGCGAGGAGTTCATCGTGCTGCTCCCGGACGCCGACTCCACCCGGGCGGGCGAGGTCGTCGACCGGCTGCGTGACGTCACCCCGCTCGGCCAGACCTTCTCGGCCGGCGTGGCGACCTGGGACGGCCGGGAGACCTCGGACGAGCTGGTGGCCCGCGCCGACACCGGCCTTTACCAGGCCAAGCAGTCCGGTCGCAACCGCACCCTGGCCGCAGAACCCACCTCCACCGCACTGACCTGACGCCCCGCCCCCGCGGCGCCCGGCCCCACCCGTCGATCTTGGACTTGTGGTGCCCGACTCGCGGAGTCACACGGCTTTTGTCGCCGACACAAGTCCAAGATCGGCGAGCAGGGGCGGGCGTCCGCTCGTTGGGCAGGGCGTGCAGATGCCCGACCTGTCGACCTACCGGTTGCACCGGGTGGTCGAGGACAGCCCGGTCTGGGGAGTCACCGTCCCCGGCCTTCGGGTCGCGTACTACCGGCACGGCGGGCGGGCAACCGCCGGCCTGTACGCGTACCAAGGCGTGGAGATCTTCGTCGCGTGGGGGTACCTCGACGAGCGGCACTGCCGCTTCCACGCCTTCCGGAGTGCTGACGGCGACTGGGAACCACCCCAGCCGGGCTGTCCCCGGGTACGCGCACAGCCAGGAGGGGGACTGCGGCTGCGTACCGGAAACGGAGTACGGGAACTGCCGCCCGGTCAGTCGGTGTGGACCGCGGTGGGCTCGGTGGCGGGCGAAGCCGCCCGGCGTACCGCGGCCAGCGAGAACCCGGTCAGCACCAGCGCGCCGATGAACGTCGCCGCGTGTACCACCGGGTTGACCGCCGGCACGAAGCCGATCACCGCGACCGGCAGCTGAACGACGGCGACCAGCGCGAGCAGGAGCGCCCGACGCCGGCCGCCCCAGAAGTACGCGGTCCACAGCGGTGCCGTCGCGACGGCGAGGGTGAGCACGTCCAGGACGACGTGGACGTACGGGTTGTGCACGTTGTTGTGGAAGAACGCCACGGGCGGGGCGGCCATGTGAGACTCCCTAACGTTCCGAATCAACTACGGATAGTTAACGCTAGGGGCAAACCCACCCATGACGGAAGCCATGAGCGGCTGAATGAACCCGTTAGAGTTGCTGCTCGGCGATTTCCCTGGCCCGGTCCCGGGCCGCCTCCAGGGCGGCGAGCAGGGCCGCCCGCACCCCGTGGTTCTCCAGCTCGCGGATCGCGTTGATGGTGGTACCGGCCGGCGACGTCACCGCCTCGCGCAGCTTGACCGGGTGCTCGCCGGACTCCCGCAGCATCACCGCCGACCCGATCGCGGTCTGCACGATCAGGTCGTGCGCGACCTGCCGGGGCAGCCCCAGCAGGATGCCCGCGTCGGTCATCGCCTCCACGAGGAAGTAGAAGTACGCAGGTCCCGAACCGGACAGCGCGGTGACCGCGTCCTGCTGCGACTCCGGTACCCGGATCGTCCGGCCCAGCGGCGCGAACATCTCCTCCGCGAGCGCCAGGTGCGCGGCGGTCGCGAACGGCCCCGCCGAGATCGCCGTCATCGCCTCGTCGACCAGGGCCGGCGTGTTGGTCATCACCCGGACGACCGGCGTGCCCTCGGGCAGCCACTTGGCAAAGAACGACGTGGGCAGGCCGGCGCACAGCGACACGACCAGCTTGCCGGCCGGTACCTTCGGGCCGAGGTCGGCCAGCAGCGCCGCCGCGTCCTGCGGCTTCACCGCGACCGCGAGCACGTCGGCGTCGCGGGCGGCGCTCCCGTTGTCCACCACCCGGATGCCGTACCGCGTAGCCAGCTCGTCCGCGCGCTCCGGCCGGCGGGCGGTGGCGATCAGCCGGTCCGCCGCCCAGCCGGAGCGCAGCAGCCCGGACAGGAGTACCTCGCCGATCTTGCCGGCACCGATCACGGCGACGGTGTGCACGTGCGACTCCTCAGCTGCCGAAGAAGACCTCGGCCTCGGTGTACCGCTCCAACGGTACGGTCTTCAGCTCGCGGGTACCGTCGGCCAGCGGTACCCGGACGATGTCGGTACCCCGCAGCGCCATCATCCTGCCGAAGTCGCCCTCGTTGACCGCGTCGATCGCCTCCAGCCCGAAGCGGGTGGCCAGTACCCGGTCGAACGCCGTCGGGGTACCGCCGCGCTGGACGTGCCCGAGCACCACCGCGCGCGCCTCCTTGCCGGTGCGCTGCTCCAGCTGGCCGGCCAGCCACTGCCCGATGCCGCCGAGCCGGACGTGCCCGAACGCGTCCAGCTCCTGGTTGTGCAGCTGCATCTGCCCTTCCAGCGGCTGCGCGCCCTCGGCGACCACCACGATCGGCGAGTACTGCGTCTGGAACCGCTTCTCCACGTACCCGGCCACCTGGTCCACGTCGAACTGCCGCTCGGGCAGCAGGATCACGTTCGCGCCGCCGGCGATGCCGGCGTGCAGCGCGATCCACCCGGCGTGCCGGCCCATCACCTCGACGACCAGCGTGCGGTGGTGGCTCTCCGCGGTCGTGTGCAGCCGGTCGATGGCCTCCATCGCGATGTTCACCGCGGTGTCGAAGCCGAACGTGTAGTCGGTCGCGCTGAGATCGTTGTCGATCGTCTTGGGTACCCCGACCACGTTCACACCCAGCTCGTCCAGCTTGGTCGCCACGCCGAGGGTGTCCTCGCCGCCGATCGCGACGAGCGCGTCGATGCCCCGCTCGGCGAGGTTGCTCTTGATCCGTTCGACGCCGCCGTCAATCTTGAACGGGTTGGTCCGTGAGGAGCCGAGGATGGTGCCGCCGCGCGGCAGGATCCCCCGCACCTCGGCGATGCCCAGCGGTCGGGTCACCCCGTCCAGCGGACCCCGCCAGCCGTCCCGGAAGCCGACAAACTCGTGACCGTAGGTGGTGACGCCCTTGCGGACGACCGCCCGGATCACCGCGTTCAGGCCGGGGCAGTCCCCGCCGCCGGTCAGCACACCGATACGCATTCCTGCTCGTCCTCCATGTCCAGGCCGGAAGTTCCGGCCGACCGGGCGCCAACTGCGCACTGTAGTCCGCCTGATCCGCACCGGTTCAGCCGGGCGACGGCCGGACGTCCATCGCCCGCCAGCGGGCCAGGTTGTGCCGGGCGTCGACCAGCGCGTCGTGCCGGCCGGCGGCCTCGGGCAGCGGCGGCCGGCCCCGGTCGTCCCACAGCTGCCGCAGGTCCTTGGTGAACCGGGGAATCTCCCTCGGCAGCGCGGTCATCGGCCCCCAGAGCTGGGCGAGCGCCACGTGGTCGTAGGCGGCGTACCACGCCCACAGCTCCAGTTCCTCGCCCGGCCGGCCGCGCACCGGCTCGACGAGGAACGCGAACAGGTCCTCGCGCAGCCGCTCCCGCGACCGCCACGCCGGGTCGGCCGGCGAGGGCAGCTTGTCCAGCACGTTGCGGCGCACCCAGGGCACCGCCCGGGAGCCGTCGAACTCGGTGGACACCGCGTAGAACTCGCGGCCGTGCTCGTCGACCACGCCGATCGACACCAGGTCGACCGTCCGGCCGTCCTCGATGAACTCGCAGTCGTAGAAATAGCGGTACGTCATCGCCGGACATGATGCCACTAAGGTCAGCGGATATGACGTTCTCGATCGTGGCGCGCTCGGCGGACGGCCAGGCGCTCGGAGTCGCGGTAGCCAGCAAGTTCCTCGCGGTCGGGGCCGCGGTACCCGCCGCCGAGGCGGACGTCGGCGCGCTGGCCACCCAGTCCTACGCCAACCTCGCCTACCGCCCGCAGGGGCTGGCCCTGCTGCGGACCGGGGTCGCCGCGGCCGACGTCGTGGCCGGGCTCACCGCCGCCGACCCGGGCCGGGCGCAGCGCCAGCTCGGCGTGGTCGGCCCGGTCGGGGACGGCGCGACCTACACCGGCGACGGCTGCCACGACTGGGCCGGCGGGCTGGCCGGCGACGGGTACGCCATCCAGGGCAACATCCTGGCCGGCAAGCAGGTCGTCGTGGCGATGGCGGAGGCGTGGGCGGCCAGCGACGCGGCGGCGCCGCTGGGGCACCGGCTGCTCGCCGCACTCGCCGCCGGGGACCGGGCCGGCGGCGACCGCCGTGGCCGGCAGAGCGCGGCGCTGCTGGTGGTCGCCAAAGGCCAGGGCTACGGGGGTACCTCCGACGTGCTGGCCGAGCTGCGCGTCGACGACCATCCCGATCCGGTACCGGAGCTGCGCCGCCTCCTCGACCTGCACGCGCTCTACTTCGACAAGCCGGATCCGGACCGCCTCCTGGAGCTGACCGGCGACCTGGCCGACGAGGTCGCCGGCCGGCTGGCCGACCTCGGGTACCGCGACCGCAAGCTGGACGCCGCCCTCGCCTCCTGGGCCGGCGTGGAGAACCTGGAGGAGCGCATGGTGCCGGGCCGGATCGACCCGCTCGTGCTCGCACACCTGCGCAGAGACTAGTTCTCCAGCGCGTCGCGCAGCGTGTCGAGGGTGGCCAGATCGGAGCGCCGGGCCGCCTGGTCGGCGCATTCGGCCAGCCGGTACCGCGCCAGTACCGGCAGCGCCGACTCCACCTCGTCGGCGGCCACCGGCCCGGCGGCGAGGTACCCGTCGACCAGCTCGGTGGCCGCGTCGATCCCGCCGGCGTACCCGACCGCGCCCGCCAGGTCGTACACCAGCGGCCCGGTCGCCGCGGCCCGCCAGTCGACCAGGCCGGTCCGGCCGGTGTCCGGGTCGATGCGGAACGCCTCCGGCGCCGGGTCGCCGTGCAGGACGCCGTAGGTGAGCTGGTCGGTGATGGTCAGCCGGGTCACGCCGGCCAGCGCGTCGGTGACCGTGCGGCGCAGCCACGGTACGACCGACAGGTGCGCGCCCTCCCCGCTCATCCAGGCCAGCCGCGGTACCCCCGGATGGTGGAACCCGGTGAGCGCCCGGTGCGCCGCCCCGAGCAGGTCGCCCCACCACTGCTGGTCAACGGGATCGGCGGGATCCAGCGACCGGCCGGGCACGTCGCGGACCACGGCGAGCAGCCCGCCCTCGACGGGTACCGTGAATGCACCGTCCGCGGCCCGCACCGGCTCGCCGGCCGGAAACCCGACCCGGGCCAGGTGTTCGGCGACGGCGAGCCCGGCGAGCAGCCGGGCCTGCCCGGCGGCCGGGGTGAGGGTGACCAGGAGCTCGTGGCCGGCCGCGGCGATCCGCCAGCGACCCTCGGACAGTGCTGTGCACTCCCGCACGGTCTCGTGCCACTGGGTCCGCAGCGCGGACCGGATCTGCTGGTCCGTAGCCACGAGGCAGGCTACCCCAGAACGGGCTATTACCGTTATCGGCAGTGATCCCCCGAACCGCCGTACCGTTGCCGCCGTCTACCAGCTAGCCTGCGAGTGCGGGCGGCTGGTGGCTGGTCTCACCAGCCGAAAACGAGGGTGTACACGCCGCGCCAGCGGCGGGATGGTCTATTCAGAGGTGTACTGCGAAGTTCGACGGGTTTTGCCTTGGGGAGGGGTGGGCTAGTGGAGGGACGGCTGCCGGATCCCGGTGACGCGCTGACCGGCGTGGAGATGTTCGCCGCTCTCGAACCGGAGCAACGGCAGCGGGTGATCGCGGCGGCGGTACCCCGCACGTACCGGAAGGGTCAGCTGCTGTTCGTCGAGAACGATCCCGGCGAGTCACTGATCGTGCTGCGGCGGGGCGCCGTGGCGGTGTTCCGGACCTCGCCGACCGGCGAGCGGGCGGTGCTGAACGTGGTGCGGCCGCCCGCCACGATCGGAGAGGTCTCCCTGCTCGACGCCGGTCCCCGGTCGGCCTCCGCGGAGGCGATCGAGGACTGCACCGCGCTCGCGCTGTCGCGTGCGGCGTTCATCGAGCTGGTACATACGAATTCGCGCATCCTGGACGCGGTGATGCGCTCGTTCGGCGGGCTGGTCCGGCGACTGACCGACCAGAACGCCGACCACGTGTTCCTCGACCTGCCCGGCCGGGTCGCCAAGGCGCTGGTGCGGCTGGCCGGCGACAGCCAGGCGCCGATGGTCACCATCGAGCTGAACCAGAGCCAGCTGGCCGAGATGGCCGGCGGTTCCCGGCAGAGCGTGAACCAGGCGATCGGCTCCTTCGCCAACCGTGGCTGGCTGCGCACCGAGGGGCGGCGGATCGTGGTCACCGACCTGGCGGCGCTGCGCCGCCGGGCCGGAATGAACGAACGTTGAGTTGTTGGCGCCCGCCACGCGAGCGCCAACAACTCAATCAGGAGTCGCTGGTGGGCGCGTCCGGCGCGTCCGAGTCGTCGGTACCCTCGCCCTCGGGCTCGTCGCCCGGGCCGATCCAGCCTTCCTGGTGCTCCGGCCGGCCGGGTCCGATCCAACCGGGTCGGTCGGTCTCTTCCGAGTTCTCCACCACGCCCCGCTCCTCCAGTTCAGCGAGCGTCACGATGTCGATGTCGACGAGATCGCCGGCACCGTGGAAAGCGCCGTTCGGTGCGGCCCAGTCCGTCGCGAGACGTACGTACACTCTCGCGCATCCCTTCGCTCGCAGTTGTCTAGGCCTTTCGCCTGATCGGTGCTAAAGGCGAGTGCGACTGTAGTCGGTCGCGAGGGAAGATGTGATGTGCTGTCGGCTTCCGGGCACCTCGCCCGGCGGGCGTAACGCGGGTCGCGATACTGGACGCCGGCCGCACGCGCCATCCACGTGGGGAGATGGGATCACGTATACGTGTCCGAACTGTAGTCGGACCGCCAACGCGGGCGACCGGTTCTGCGGCGGCTGCGGTGCGCCGCTGCGACCGACGTGTGTCCACTGTGGACGGACACACGAGGTGGGCACCGCATTCTGCACCAACTGTGGCAACTCGCTGACCGAGTCGCCACTGCTCAGCCAGGAGGACCGGCGCCGGGTCAGCGTGCTGTTCCTCGACATGCAGTGGTTCACCTCGTACGCCGAGCGGGCCGACCCGGAGCAGGTACGCAGCATCCAGAACGAGTACTTCACCACGGCACGCCGGGTGGTGCGCCAGTACGGCGGCGTGGTCGAGAAGTACATCGGCGACGCGGTGATGGCGCTGTTCGGCGCCCCGGTCGCCACCGAGAACGACCCGCTGCGCTGCGTGCGCGCCGGGCTGGAACTGCAGCGACTGCTGCCCCGCCAGACCCGGATCGCGGCCGCCGGCCTGGGTTTCCGGGTCGGCATCGCCAGCGGCGAGGCGCTGGTCGACCTGTCCGCCGCGCGCGACGGCGGCCAGGCGATCGTCGCCGGTGACGTGGTCAACACCGCCGCCCGGCTGCAGGCCCTCGCCCCGGCCGGCGGGGTGTACCTCGACGAGGACACCTTCAAGGCGGTGCGCGCCGACATCGAGTGCGTCGAGCAGGAGTCGGTGACCCTGCGCGGCCGGTCCACCGCCAGCCGGGTGTGGCTGGCCGGGGCGCCGCGCCACCACCAGCCCGGCGAGCTGAGCGCGGAGCTGACCCCGATGGTGGACCGGGAGCACGAACGCGGCATGCTGATCACCGCGCTGCACCGGACCGTCCGCAACCGCGTACCGCAGCTGGTCACCATCTTCGGCGCACCCGGGATCGGCAAGAGCCGGCTGATCCGGGAACTCGCCCGGCACGCGGCCACCATCACCGACTCGCCGATCTGCTGGCGGGTCGGGCACTGCGCGCCCTTCGGCGAGAACGTCACCTACGCCGCCCTGGCCGACATCGTCAAGGCCGAGGCGTCGATCCTCGACTCCGACGACGAGGCCACCGCCCGGCGGCGGATCAACGCGGCGGTCAGCGAGCTGACCACCGGCGACGACGGCGGCCGGCTGGCCGACGCGCTCGGGCCGCTGGTCGGGCTCCCGGGCGCCGGGCTGTCACCGATGGAGACCGAGCAGCTGTGGCGCCGGTTCCTCCTGGCGATGGCCGCGCGCCAGCCGACGGTACTGGTCTTCGAGGACATGCACTGGGCGGACGAGGCGATGCTGCGGTTCGTCGAGATGCTCGGCGCGTCGACCCGCGGGCTGCCCCTGCTGATCATCTGCACCGCCCGCCCGGAGCTGCGCGAACAGCACCCGAGCTGGACCGGCACCATCACCGGTACCATCTCGCTCTCGCTGCCGCCGCTGCGCGACAGCGACATCAGCACCATGTACTCGCTGATGTTCGGCCAGCGCGCGGTCACCCCGGACGAGCTGGTGGAGCTCGCCGACGGCAACCCGCTGTACGCCCAGGAGTACGTGCGGATGCTGCTGGAGGGCGGCATTCTCCGGCCGGCCGGCGCGCAGTGGGCACTCAAGGCCGGCGAGCCGCCGCCGATGCCGGACAACGTCCAGGCCGTCATCGCCAACCGGCTGGACCTGCTCGACCCGGCCGACCGGGCGGTCCTGCAGGCCGCGGCCGTGGTGGGCCGGCAGTTCTGGCCGGGTGCGGTGGCCGCGGCGGTAGGGCAGCCGGTCGACTCGGTCGAGTGGGCGCTGCGCCGGTTGGAACAGCGCGACCTGATCCAGGAGCAGCCGGGCTCGACAATGGCCGGGCAGCTGGAGTACCGGTTCCGGCACATCCTCGTCCGCGACGTGTGCTACCAGCGGCTGCCGCGCGCCGAACGCGTACTGCGGCACCAGCGCACCGCCGACTGGCTGGAGACGGTCGCCGAGGGCCGGCAGACCGACCTGGCCGAGGTGCTGGCGAACCACCGGTGGGCGGCCCACGAGATCGCCCGTACCCTCGGCGAGGACCCGGCCCCCTACGCGCCGGCGGCGCGCGAGGCGATGCACCGGGCGGCCGGCCGCGCCTACGCCCTCTACGCCCTGAACACCGCGGCCGAGTGGGTGGACCGCGCGCGCGGCCTGCAACTGCCGCCCGACCCCATCCTGGAGCTGCTGGCCGCGGAGCTGGCGTTCTACCGCGACGGCGACGCGTTCCTGCGCGGCGGCGGGATCGACCGGCTGACCCGGCTGGCCGAGCAGCTCAGCGCGGCCGGCGACGCGGCGAACGCCGCCAAGGCCTGGACCGTCCTGGGTACCGCGGCGCTGAGCCGCGCCGACCGCCCGGCCACGCTGGCCTACCTGGACCGGGCGGTGGAGCTGTTCGACGCCCTGCCGGACACCCTGGAGAAGGCCAACGCGCTGCTCGCCCTGGCCCGCACGCACATGCTCAACTTCGAGCTGGAGCCGACCATTCTCGCCGCGGACGCGGCCGCCGAGATGGCCGAGCGGCTGGGCCTGGTCGAGGTGCACGCGAGCGCGACGATCACGGTGGCCACCGCGCGGTTCGTGGCCGGCGAACCCGACGCGCTGGACCAGCTCGCCGAGATCGCCGAGCTGTGCCGGCGGCAGCAGCTGTCCAGCTGCCGGCGCGCCCTGCAGAACCTGTCGTGGGCGCACCTGGAGGAGGGCGACCTCGAAGGGTCCACGCGGCTGTTCGACGAGCTGCGCGGGTTGGCCCTCGCCACCGGGCACGCGCTGGCCACCAACTTCGCCGACGACGTCTGGCTGAGCATGTTCGCCGGGGACTGGAAGGCGGCGATCAGCGCCGGCGCCTCCGCGGTCGGCCAGCCGACCGCCGAGTGGGACCACGTGATCCCGCAGTCGGCGTGGCTGCGCGAGCTGTGTGGCGACCCGGTCGCGCCGGACGAGGTACAGCAGGCGGTGGCCGCCGCCGAGCGGGGCGGGTTCCACCGGGTGCTGCTGTCGACGCTGGCGCACACGGCGCTGTACCACGCGGTGCGCGGCCACCGTGCCGACGCGGTGGCGGCACTGGAGGCGCTGGAGGCGGACTGGCGCAACACCCGGATGATCCCGTTCGGCGAGTGGGTCGCCGCGGCCGCCGCGGCCGCGGTGCTGCTCGACGCCGAGGACGCGGCCCGGGTACGGGTGATGCTCAAGCGCAGCCCGCGGTCGACGCCCTGGGTGTCGGCCGCGATGGCGACGCTGGAGGGTCGCATCACCGGCGACCCGACCTGCCATGTGGAGGCCGCCGAGGTGTACGGGCGGATCGGCAACGCGAGCAACCGGATCCTCGCGCTCGCGGCGGCGGCCCGGGCGTTCGTCGCGCGTGGCGAGCTGGACCGGGCCGAACCGCACATCGCGGAGGTGGCCGCGTTCGCCATCCGCAACGGCGCGCACCGGCTGCTCGACGGGCTCCCCACGCCGGCCACGCCGGCCCCCGAACCGGCTTAGCGCTGAGTCTAGGCAGCTATCGGTTCCTCCGCGGCGGCGGTCTGCTTCGCCTGCTGCGCCTTGATCTTCTGGGCGTACACGTCGACGTACTCGCGGCCGGACAGCTCCATGAGCTCGTACATGATCTCATCGGTGACGGCCCGCTCGATGAACCGGTCCCCCGCCATCCCGGTGTACCGCGAGAAGTCGATCGGCGCGCCGAACCGGATCCGCACCCGCTTGACCCTCGGCAGGATCTGGCCGGTCGGCTGGATCTCGTCGGAGTTGAGCATCACCACCGGTACCACCGGCGCGCCGCTCTCCAGCGCCAGCCGGGCGACCCCGGTCTTGCCGCGGTACAGCCGCCCGTCCGGCGAGCGGGTGCCCTCCGGGTAGATGCCGAACAGCCTGCCCTCACGCAGTACCCGCAGCCCGGTGTCGATCGCCGCCTGCGCCGCCCGGCCACCGGAGCGGTCGACCGGGATCGTCCCGGTGCCCACGAAGAACCATTTGGTCAGGAAGCCCTTCAGGCCCCGGCCGGTGAAGTACTCCGCCTTCGCGACAAACGTGACCTTCCGCTTGACCATCAGCGGCATGAAGATCGAGTCGGAGAACGAGAGATGGTTGCTGGCGATGATCGCCGGACCGTGCTCGGGCACGTTCTCCCGGCCCTCGACGACCGGCCGAAAGATCAGTCTCAGCCAGGGGCCGAGCAGCACGTACTTGAGCAGGTTGTACAGCACTCTGTCCCTTCCGCCACCCCACACCATGACGCACCCGCCAGTCGGAGCCTACGGAGCCCGCGGTACCCGCCACAACGGACTCCCGCAACTGGCCCGTCCCGTGTCACGATTCACCGGAGGCTCCGGCCAGCGGGCCGGGGCGCCTACCAACGCGAGGAGGCCTCGGTGACCTCGGGCGGTGCCCGCCGCGGACGGCGGGACAACGGACTCGTCGCCGCCGTGTACGCCGTGGCCGGCGACGTCGACCCGCGCGTCGGTGAGCACCTCCTCGACGTGCTCGCGGTCCGGGGCATCGCCGCCTACCTGCAGCCCGCCGCCGACCTGCACCCGGTCACCCGTACCACCACGCTGCCGTCGCGGCCGACCGACCGGCTGTTCGTCGACCGGGAGCACCTGGCCACCGCCCGCGGCTTCCTCGCCCAGCTCGCCGAGGAGGCGCCGGCCACCGAGCCGGACATCGACGAGCTGTTCGCCGGGATCGTGGCCGACTTCGACACCGCCGCGACGACGCCGACCTGGCCGGCGGCCGAGGACCTCGACGCGGAGGACCGGGACACCGAGGACCTGGACACCGACGACCGGGACGCATCGGACCGGAACGCGGCGACCCGGGACGCGGCAGACCGGGAGGCCGGCGCCGGGCCGGACGCCGCGCAACCCGGCCGGCTCAAGCGGTGGCGCAGCAGCACGGTCGACCCGAGAGACTCGGTCGGCCGCGGGTTCGACGGGTACGCCGACGAGGACGAGGACGACGAGGGGTACACGCCGCCGCCACCGCCGCCGTTGCCCCGGATCTCGCTGATCACGGTGGCCGCGGTCATCGCGATCCTGGCCGGGTTCGTGCTGTTCTTCAACCCGGGCCTGCTGCCGATCTCCGCCGCGGCGTCGCTGATCATCGGCTTCGCGGCGATCCTCGCCGGGTTCGCCACGCTGGTGTGGCGGCTGCGGTCCGGCGACGACGACGATGACTGGGACCCCGACGACGGCGCGATCGTCTGACCCTCAGCTCTTCTCCAGCCAGTCGAGGATCGCGTCGATCGGCTCCGCCCAGCGGGCGTCCAGCATCAGGTCGTGGCCCATGCCGGGGAACAGCAGCGGCGCGCCGCCGTACCGGCTCGCGGTGCGGGTCAGTGCGGCCTGCGGTACCAGCTGGTCGTCAGGGCTGCCGACGACCAGTACCGGCGGGTCGCCGACCGGCGCTTCGGGGGTACCGGCGAACAGCAACTGCCACCGCGCGCGGGCCGGTGCCCGGCCGAGCCGCTCGACATAGCCGCGAGCCACCTGCGCGGGCAGCTGGCGGCTGAACAGCCGGGCGCGCCGCGGCCGCAGCCGGCGCACCGGGTTGCGTGGGCCGCCCATGACCGGCGCGACGAGTACCCCCGCCCGGGCCGGGTACCGGGCCAGCGCGCGGGCGACCACGAGACCCGCCTCCCCGTGCCCGACCAGTACCGCCTGGCGGGGCAGGCCGGCGGCGACCTGTACCACGTCGTGCACGTAGGCGCGCAGCCCGGTCTTCGGCGCGCTGCCGCTGCTGCCGTGGCCGCGCAGGCTCATCGCGTATGCCGGGAAGCCGCGCTCGGCGGTGCGCTCCAGCCAGTGCTCGGTGAACGCCCAGGCGCCGTGCCCGAAGCCGGGGACGAACAGTACCGGCGACCGCTTCTCGTCCACGTCGGGCAGTGCCCGCACCACCTCCCGGCGCACCGGCGGCGGCGGGAGCGCCCACTCCCGGGACCGGACGACCCTGGTCATCGGGCGGCTTCCAGTCATCGGGCGGCTTCCAGTCATCGGGCGGCTTCCAGTCATCGGGCCGCCTCCAGTTCGTCGAGGACATGCTGCAACGCGCGCAGGTACACGACGTGGTTGATCTCGAACCAGTGCCGGGTCGAGTCAGCGACCTTGGCCTGGGTGAACCGCTGGTCGGACGCGCCGGCGACGCTGGTCCAGAACGTCGCCGCGCGGGCCGGGTCGGTGGCGCGCAGCCGCAGCCACCGGGCGAACACCACCGACTGCCAGTGCGCCATCGGCAGAATGCCGCCGTCGGGCTGGACGAGACCGGCGACGAACAGCGTCGGGTGCTGCCGGGAGAACGCGTGCAAATGCAGGTGCGGCCGGCCGTCGCCGTCGGCGGCGACCAGGTCCGGGGTGAGGAACTCGAACCGCGGCAGGTACCCGGTCGCCATGATCACCAGATCCGGCTCGATCTCCCGGTCGTCGCGCAGCACCACCGAGTACCGCTCGAACCGCGCCACCTCCCCGACCGGCTGCAGGTCGCCGTGCCCCACGTGGTACACGAGCTGGCTGTTCACGATCGGGTGGGTCTCGTAGAGCCGGTGGTCCGGCCTCGGCAGGCCGAACCGGGTCAGGTCGCCGACCGCCCGGCGTACCTCCCGCTGGCCCAGCCACTGCCGAAGCCGCAACGGCAGGCGCAGCAGCGCGACAAGGTCGTTGACCTGGTCGGCGGGCCGGCCGAACAGGTACTTCGGGGTGTACCAGTACCCCCGACGGGTGGAGTGCCAGCAGCGGGCCGCCTGCTGGGCCGCCTCGACCGCGATGTCGCAGCCGGTGTTGCCGCCGCCGATCACGAGTACCTTGCGCCCGCGAAGCTGCGCCGGATCCTTGTATGAGCTGGCGTGGATCACCTCGCCGCGGTACTCCGACAGCCCGTCGTACCTGGGCAGCTTCGGTGACCAGTGGTGCCCGTTGGCGACGACCACCGCCGCGTAACGGGAGGTCCGCTCGCGCTGCCCGACCCGCGTCGTCACGTCCCAGTACCCCGCGGCCGGGTCGCCGGCCGGCGACACGCGGACCACCTCGGTGCCGAACCAGATGTGCTCGCGCAGCCCGAAGTGCTCCGCATAGCGTTCGAGGTAGCTGTGCACCAGCGTGTGATGCGGGTAGTCCGGCCAGTCGTCGGGCATCGGGAAGTCCGGGTACTGGCTGCCCGGCTTCGACGAGATCAGGTGCGCGCTGGCGTACACCGGGCTACGGTCGTGCCGCCAGTTCCACAGCCCGCCGACCCCGGTCTCCCGCTCGTAGCAGTCGACCGCGAAGCCCTGCTCGCGCAGGTTCTTCACCGCCGCCAGGCCGGTCGCACCGGCACCGATCACGCAGACCGCCTCGTTGCGGTCGGAGACCGACGGATCGCCGGCACCGGTCGGCCGGTCGCCGGTCGGCCGGTCGCCGGCACCCGTCGGCCGCCCGCCGAGCCAGGAGGTCGGCGCGGCCCCGGTCGTCTCCCATCCGGAGTCCTGGTCCACGCGCACTCTCCCCACGTCGCTGCCGGGTCCGGCTGGGCCATCCTCGCGACTTCGGGAGTGGTTTGTCCACCCCTGGGCGGGTGGTGCGTACCGCCGCTTCCGGATCTTGGACGCTCGTCGCCCTTCGAGGGGGCACAAGCGTCCAAGATCACGGCGAGGCGTGCGGCGCACCGCCGCGCGCCTGCGCCGCACCGCCGCCGTCAGGCAGCCGGCAGAGTCAGGTCGGCCACCACCGGTAGGTGGTCGCTCGCCCGGCGCGCCGCAGCCAGGTCCACGACGCGGTACCCGGTCACCGTGATCCGCGGATCCACCAGTACCGCGTCGATCCGCCGGTCCGGCGTGCCGGCCGGGAACGTGTCGCCGGCCGGGAACGTGTCGCCGGCCGGGAACGTGTCGCCGCCCGGGACCGTGGGACCGCCGCCCGGGGAGGTGTGGCCGGCGTCGACGAGCCGCTCGCCGAGTACCCGCCAGACCGGCCCGTCCGGGGACTCGTTCAGGTCGGCGGCGAGGATCACCGGCCCGTCGATGTCGGCCAGCGCCTTGGTGAGCTGATGCGCCTGGGCCGACCGCTCGGCGGCATTGATCGACAGATGCGAACCGACCACCACGAACGAGCCCTCCGCCACCTGGCACCGGGCGAACGCCGCGCCGCGCATGTGCCGGCCGGGCACCAGTGGGTACCGCAGCGCCCACGTCTCCAGCGTCCGTACCCGCAGCGCCGTCATGATCACGTTACCCAGTGAGTCCGCGCCCCCGGTGACGTACACCAGCCCCAGATCGTGGGCGAGGTGGGCGTTGCGGGTACGCCAGCGCAGCCGGCGCGGCGCCTCCTGCACGACCAGCACGTCGGGTTCGAGGTCGCGGACCACCTCGACCAGCGCCCCCCGGTCGTCGCGCAGCCCGTGGACGTTGTACGTGACGACCCGCAGACTGGTCACGGTGTCTCCCGGTTCGCTACGCGAGGCGCTCCGGTGCACGCCCTTCCCTGCTCGCTGCGCTCGTCAGTCCAGGCCGTGCCGCGCCGCGCTGCGCTCATAGCCGCCGGGCCAGGTCGGCGGCACCGACGACGCCGGCCGTGTTGCCGAGGAGCGCGCCGCGGATCTCGCCGACCGGCAACCGGCCGCGCTGCGCGAGGATCACCGGAAACGCCTCCCGGGTCGGCTTGAGCAGCAGGTCACCGGCGTCGATCACACCACCGCCGACGACGAGTACCTGCGGGTCGACGATCTGCACCAGGTCGGCCAGCGCCATCGCGAGCCAGTGCCCGACCTCGTGGAACGCGTCCAGCGCCGCGGGATCCCCGGCCCGCGCCGCCTTGGTGACCAGCGGGCCGTTGATCGCCGCCGGGTCGCCGCCAGCCAGCGCCAGCAGCTCGGTGGCCTGGTCCGGGTCCTGTTCGGCGGTGGCCCGGGCGAACCGCGCCAGCGCCTTCCCGCTCGCGTACTGCTCGATGCAGCCCTTCTTGCCGCACCCGCACGGGTGGCCGTCCGGCACCGCGGTCACGTGCCCCAGTTCCCCCGCGATGCCGTTCGCCCCGCGGACCAGCTCACCGCCGATGATCAGGGCGCCGCCGATGCCGGTACCGACGGTGAACATCACCATCGAGTCCGTGGCGTCGGCGGCCGCCCCGAACTGGAACTCCGCCCAGGCCGCCACGTTGGCGTCGTTCTCCACGACGACCGGTACCGGCACGTGCCGCGCGACCTCCTCGCGCAGCGGCTCGTTGCGCCAGGCCAGGTTCGGCGCGAACAGCACCGTCGAGCGCTTGGCGTCGATCCACCCGGCCGCGCCGATGCCCACCGCCTCGACCTCGTACGTCGCGGTCAACTCCCGGATGACCTCGACGATCCGGTCCAGCGTGGCCGGCACGTCAGTCGCCGGCGTGGGCCGCCGCGCCTGCGCGAGCACCCGCCCGTCCTCGTCGACGACGCCGCCGAGCACCTTGGTCCCGCCGATGTCGACGCCCAGCGTCAACCCCACGCCCTGCTCTCCCTCCGCCGCCTCCGTACGCCGTCCCGGACCCGGAGTCAGGTGGGCGGCTCGTCGGGAGGCACCGGCGCCGTGGTGGCGGCATGCCACGGATCGTCGCCGTCCGCCGGGGCCGGCGGGTGGTCGGTGGCGGCGCGCCAGGTCGGGCCGGGGTCGCGCGGGCGGGGCGGCTCGGGCCGCGGGCGGGGCGCCGCCCCCTGGAAGGCCCGCAGGATCGAGGCGATCCCGCTGGCGATGTCGTTGGCGCCGCTGGCCACCCGGAAGGCGAACTCCGGGCCGGGGTCGCGCACCGCGGCTATCCCGCGGCACACGGGGCAGACGCAGCATTCGGGGGTACCGGTGGCGATGCGGCGGCCGCCGAGAAAGCCCTCGACGTGCTTCCAGCCCGGGATCCCCGACCCGGGCCGGCGCGCGCCACCTCCACCGGCCGGCCCGGCCGACTGCGACCCGGTCCGCCCAGCCGACTGCGACCCGCGCCGCCCAGCCGACTGCGACCCGGTCGGCTCGGCCGGCTCCGGTCCGCCTGGTTCCGGCCCGGTCGGCTCCGGGCGCTCGCCGCCGAGGAAGCGCTCGGCGAGCCCGGCCAGCGGCGAGTCCTTGCCGACCCCGCGCAGCGCGTACGACGCGGCCGCGAGCGCCGCCGAGACCAGCCGCTCGGCCTCGTCCCGGATGTCCTCTCCGTCGGCCATCGCTCAGCCCTCCACCCGGCGCTTGAGCTCGCGGAGCGCGGTATCCATGATCATCTTCTCGGCCTTGCGCTTGAACATGCCGAGCATGCCGATCGACAGCTCGACGGCCAGCGTGTAGGTCACCGTCGAGGTACCGTCCGCATGCTCCTCGATGTCGTAGGAGCCCTGCTGCGCCTTCTGGATCCGCGACGGCGCGACCAGGTGCCACTCGATGCGCGACAGGTCCTCCGCGTACTCGTACGCCAGCGTGTACTCGTCGGCGAGCATCCCCGCGTCGAGGACGAACCGCACCTGGCTGGCGTACCCGTCCTCGTACTCCTCGACCACCTCGACCCGCTTGGCGGCCGAAACCCATTCGGGGTACTTAGGAAAGTCACAGATGACCTCGGCGATCCGTGCGCGCGGCGCCGCGATCGTGATGGACTGCGTGGAGGTCTCCGCCATGCTGGGCAGGCTACCTCGTAGATACGCCGGGCTGGACGACACCCGGCCCGTTGGCCGACGCTGGGCGGAGACGCCGGGTAGGTTGCCCATGACGGAAGGACAGGTGACAGGCGTGCAGGAGTTCTCGGTACCGCCCAGGGTCGACGTCGACGACACGGCGAATCTGGCCGACCTGGTCTGGGACAACGCGACCGGCTTCCCGGACACCGTGCAGTTCGCCCGGCGCGGCGCCGACGGCTGGCGCGACGTCACGTGCGCGCAGTTCCACGCCGAGGTGGTCGGGCTGGCCCGCGGGCTGATCGCGGCCGGCGTGCAGCCCGGCGACCGGGTCGCGCTGATGAGCAAGACCCGCTACGAGTGGACCCTGGTCGACTTCGCGATCTGGGCGGCCGGCTGCGTGACGGTACCCATCTACGAGACCTCCAGCGCCGAACAGGTCGAGTGGATCCTCAGCGACTCCGGCGCGGTCGCCGTCGTGGTGGAGACCGACCGGCACGCGGCCACCGTCGCCGAGGTCCGCGACCGGGTACCGGGGCTGCGCGAGGTCTGGCGCATCGAGTCCGGCGACCTGGACCGGCTCGGGCAGTCCGGCGCGCAGGTACCCGACGAGCGGGTCGAGGAGCGCCGCCGGCACGCCCGCGCCGACGATCTGGCGACGATCATCTACACGTCCGGTACCACGGGCCGGCCCAAGGGTTGCATGCTCAGCCACCGCAACCTGTACTCGAACGCCGCCAACTCGGTCGCGGCGATCCCCGAACTGTTCAGCTCCGGGGCGACCACGCTGCTCTTCCTGCCGCTCGCGCACTCGTTCGCCCGGCTGATCCAGAACGCCACGGTGGTCGCCCGGTGCCGGACGGGCCACGCCCCCAACGTCAAGAATCTGGTCGCCGACCTGGCCGAGTTCCAGCCGACGTTCGTGCTCGCGGTACCCCGGGTGTTCGAGAAGGTCTACAACAGCGCGCGGCAGCGCGCGCACGCCGACGGCCGCGGCGCGATCTTCGACCGGGCCGAGGGGGTGGCGGTGGCCTACAGCGAGGCCCTGGACAAGCCCGGCGGGGTCGGCCTGCTGCTGCGCCTGGAACACGCGCTGTTCGACCGGCTGGTGTACGGCAGGCTGCGCGGCGCGCTCGGCGGCCGGTGCCGGTGGGCGATCTCCGGCGGGGCGCCCCTCGGCAAGCGGCTCGCGCACTTCTACCGCGGGATCGGGCTGACCATCCTGGAGGGGTACGGGCTGACCGAGACCGCCCCGGCCGTGACGGGCAACGTGCCCAGCGCGCTTCGCGTCGGTACCGTCGGCCGCCCGCAGCCGGGGGTCACCGTGCGGATCACCGACGACGGCGAGATCCTCGTCAAGGGCGACCTGGTCTTCCAGGGGTACTGGAACAACCAGGAGGCCACCGCCGAGGTACTCGACGCCGACGGCTGGTTCCACACCGGCGACCTCGGCGAACTGGATGACGACGGGTACCTGCGGATCACCGGCCGGAAGAAGGAGATCATCGTGACGGCCGGCGGGAAGAACGTGGCACCCGCCGTACTGGAGGACCGGCTGCGCGGCCACCCGCTGGTCAGCCAGACCGTCGTCGTCGGCGACGGGAAGCCGTTCATCGCCGCGCTGGTGACCATCGACGAGGAGGCGTGGCCGAAGTGGCTGTCCACCAACGGCAAGCCGGCCGACGCCACCGTGGCTGACCTGCGCGCGGACGAGGACCTGCGCAACGAGATCCAGCAGGCGGTCGACGACGCCAACCTCGCGGTGTCGCACGCCGAGGCCATCAAGGTCTTCCGGATCCTGCCCACCGACTGGTCCGAGGAGACCGGTGAGATCACTCCCTCCCTGAAGGTCAAGCGAAACGTGGTACTCAAGCGGTACGCCGATGAGATCGCGGCCATTTACGGTTGACCGGCGTGCGGTCGCGGGCACGCGGGAGTGGCCCGGCCCGCACCCGGCCGTCATCATCGCCCGGCTGATCCTGCTGGTACTGGTCGGCACGCTCAGCGTGTACGCCACCCAGCAGCCGTCGCGCGTGATCTGGGCGGTGCTGCTGGCGATCGCGGCGGTACCGGCGGTGCTGGCGCCCCAGCACCGGGTCGTCGGGCCGCTGACCCGGTTCGCCGAGGTGATCCTCATCGCGCTCGCGGCCGACGTGGTCGTGATGCAGGCGGCCCCGGGCAACGAGCTGTTCCGGGGCGGCGGCGCGGCCGGCGCGGTACTGCCGTATCTGCTGATCCCGGTCGTCGCCGCGGCGCTGTACCGGCGGCGCCTGGAGACCGGCATCCTGCTCGGCTTCGCCACCGCGCTGCTGGTCGGCCTCGCGGTTTTCGACATCCGGCTGCCCGACCGCAGCGCATACCTCGTGGTCACCTTCGAGTGGCTGCTGTTCGGCGCGCTCGCGGCGGCGGTGACCGACGCGTTGCAGCGGACCATCCAGGACCGCCGCGACCGCCCGCAGCCCTACGCCGAGGCGACCCGGCTGCTGACCCAGCTGCGCAGCGTGGCCCGGCAGTTGCCGGGTGCCACGCTGGACCCCGGCGGCCTCGGCGAGCACCTGATCGAGGAGGTCCGCACCGTCGCCCGCGTCGACCGGGGCGCGGTGCTGTCCGCCGGCGGCGGATCCCGCCTCGTCGTCATCGCCCAGATGGGCGTGGACCACATCGACTGGGAGACCGCGCTGGACTCCGACTCGGCGATCTCCGAGGCGTGGACCACGCAGCAGCCGCAGGCGGTGAACCGCTCGCAGGCCCGCTCGCACCCGGGCGGCGAGGTGTGCGCCCTGGTCGTACCGCTGGTCGCCGGGCTACGCACGGTCGGCCTGCTCGCTGTCGAGGCGGACACCTTCGGCGCGTACCCGCCCGCGGTGGCCGCCAAGATCGCCGCGCTCGCCGCCCCGGCCGCACTGCGCCTGGAGGCGGCGCTGCTGTTCGACGAGGTCCGGTCGCTGGCGACCAACGAGGAGCGGCAGCGGCTGGCCCGGGAGATCCACGACGGGGTGGCGCAGGAACTGGTCATGGTCGGGTACGGCATCGACAACGCGCTGGCCGTCCTGCCCGACGAGGCGACCGACGCGGCGGGCGAACTGCGCCTGCTGCGCAACGAGGTGACCCGGGTGATCACCGAGCTGCGGCTGTCGCTGTTCGAGCTGCGCAGCGAGGTCGACCGGCACGGCGGGCTGACCGCGGCCATCGCCGAGTACGCGCGTACCGTCGGCGCTTCCGCGGGGCTGCGGGTACACATGTCGCTGGACGAGTCCACCGCCCGGCTGCCCAGCGCCGTCGAGGCGGAGCTGCTGCGGATCGCCCAGGAGGCGATCACCAACGCGCGCAAGCACGCGGGCGCGGCGAACCTGTGGGTCACCTGTGCGGTGGACCCCCCATTCGCCCAGATCGAAGTGTGCGATGACGGTCAGGGCATCACGGACCAGCGACCTGATGGACGCTATGGTCTTGCAATCATGGCGGAAAGGGCGGAACGTATCCGTGGCCGCCTTGAGATTACGCCGCGTAACCCGAACGGTACGCGTGTGGCGGTGCTCTTGGGCACCTCGCCGCGACGGGGTACTTTGTCAGCACCAGAAGGGAAGAACACCGGGTATGTCCACTAGCGCCACGCCGACGACCCGCACCAAGGTGCTGCTCGTCGATGACCACGACCTCATCCGCAAGGGCCTGCGGCACGCGTTCGAGCGCGACCGGCAGTTCGAGGTGGTCGGCGAGGCCGCCACCGCGGCCGAAGCCGTCCGCCAGGCCGGCGCCCTCCAACCCGATGTCGTGATCATGGATCTACGCCTCCCCGACGGCAGCGGCCTGGAGGCCACCCGGGCGCTCCGCAAAACCAGCAACACCATGGGCATCGTGGTGCTCACCATGTACGCCGGTGATGATCAACTGTTCGGTGCGCTCGAAGCCGGCGCCAGCGCGTTCGTACCCAAGACCGCCCCCGCCGACGAGGTCGTCGCCGCCGCCCGGCACGCGGCCAGCGCGCCCAGCGCGTTCACCGCCGCCGACCTCGCCGAGGCGATGAAGCGCCGGCTCGCCCCGACCGGCCCGCAGCTGTCGCCGCGCGAGGGCCAGGTGCTGCGGCTGCTCGCCGACGGGATGAGCGTCGCCGGCATCGCCAAGCAGCTGTTCGTCAGCGAGTCGACGGCCAAGACGCACATCTCGAAGCTGTACGAGAAGCTCGGCGCCGCCAACCGCGCGCAGGCGCTGATGACCGCGCTGCGGCTCGGCCTGCTCGAAGCCCCGGACGCGCCGAAGTTCTAATTCTCGGGCGCCGGCACCCGCGACGCCAGGGGGCGGCGGCTCAGCCGCCGCCACGCGAGGTACACCTCGCAGCCCAGGCATAGCCCGAATGCCGCGTTGAGGAACGCCGCCAGCAGGGCGAACGCGGTGAACACCAGGCCGAGCAGCGGTGCCCCCATCAGGTACCCGACCGCCGCGACCAGCATGAACACCAGCCCGACGCTCTGCGCGAACCGGAACGGCGCGGCCGGTTCCAGCTCGGTCGGGCGGGGCAGCCGGGGCGCGAGGACCGTCCGGTACACCAGCCCGTACGGCGAGTACCGGGGAGCCACCGCGGCGACCGCGAACACGGCCGCCTGCGCGAGGGCGAGCCAGCCGGCCGAGAAGATCATGATCAGTACCAGCACCACGCTGGTGATCGCGGCAGCGAAGCGGGGGCCGCGCGGGTCGAGCAGCATGACCGAACCTCCGGTGATACGCGCGGGCCGACGGGGACGCTCCGGGCCGCGACACGGCGAGGCGGCCGGATCATCGCGCGGCACCGGCCGCGAGCAGCGGCGCGACCGCCGCGGTGACCTGCGCTGCGCTGAGGGTACCGGTGGCGCGGTGCACGATCGTGCCCGCCCCGTCGACGACGAGCACGGTCGGGGTGCGCCAGATGTGCAGCCGCCGTACCGCGTCGAGGTGTGCCTCCGCGTCCACCTCCACATGCCGTACCCCGGCGAACCGCTCCGCCACCGAGGCGCAGACCAGCCGGGTCGCCCGGCACGGCGCGCAGAACGCCGAGGAGAACTGCAGCAGCGTGGCGGGGGTACCGGCGACCACCCCGAGGTCGGCGAGATCGACGGGCGGGTGCGGCCGGGCGACCGGGCGGACCCGCCCGTCGCGGCGCCGCCACCACAGCCCGGCCACGGTCGCCACGGCGAGTACGCCGAGCACGGTGATCAGGCCAGCCGCCATACGTCTCACGATGCCACGCTCGGGAGTAGGTGACCATCGATTCCCACCTGGCGTGCGCATGCCACATCTTCGGAGATCTTGGACGCCGGTCCCCCTTGCCGGGGTATTCGACTTTCGGATTCTCTGCGGCTGGCGGGTGGGTCCCGTTCCCGGCGGCGAGGGGTGAGCGGGCGGCCCGGTTTGGCCGGTTTGCGCTGTGGTGGCGGGTGTGGCAGGGCTCCCGTGCTGAGATCTTGGACGTTTGTGCCCCCTGCGGGGGGTGCAAACGTCCAAGATCTCGGAGACCAGGCGTAACCAGCACCCGGCGAAACCCACAAACCACCTGAACCGGGCGGCTGCCTCCTCGTCGCGCTCTCTCCACGACGCGCTCCGACGCCCGATGCCGGCCAGCGGCCGGCGGGTTTTCGCGGCATCGCCCCGACCAGGCAACCCGCAAGATATACACGCTTCCCCCGGCCACCTGGGAAGCTGCCGATCCAAAACTCCGAAACTCGACGGGGTACGAACGTCCAGGATTCCGACTTCGCCCGGCGGGCGGCCGGGCGCGGTCGGCGCGGCCCGGCTTCGCGAGGCGCGGCGGTCGGCGCCGCCCGGCGGCGCAGCCGGCGCGGCTTCGCGCGGCGCGGCCCGGCGGCGCGGCCCGGCGGCGCGGCAGGCTCAGCCGGCCAGCAGCGCGGCCATCCGGTCGGCCTGGGTGTCCCACCGCCACTCCGCCTCGACCCAGGCCCGGCCGGCGGTACCCATCCGCCGGGCCAGGTCGCGGTCGGTCAGCAGGGTCGCCAGCCGGTCGGCGAGCGCTTCGATGTCCCGCCCGTCGACGAGGTAACCGGTCTGCCCGTCGCGTACCGCGTCCGGCGAGCCGCCCGAGTCACCGGCGACGACCGGCAGGCCGGTCGCCGACGCCTCCAGGAACACGATGCCCAGGCCCTCCACGTCGAGCCCGGCCCGGCGGGTACGGCACGGCATCGCGAACACGTCACCGGCGGCGTAGTACTCGGGCAGTTCGGACCACGGTACCGGGCCGGTGAAGTACACGGGCTGGTCACCGGCGAGGCGGCGCAGGCGGTCGCGGTACGGGCCGCCGCTGACGAGCAGCAGGGCGGCGTCGGGTACCCGTCGGCGCACCGCGGGCAGCGCCCGGATGAGCGCGTCCTGCCCCTTGCGGGGTACCAGCCGGGACACGCAGACGATCACCGGCCGGTCGGACAGCCCGTACCGCCGCCGTACCGTGCTCCCGTCGACACCGGGGTGGTACGCGTCGGTGTCCACGCCGGGTGCCAACCGGCGCAGCTCGGTGCGCCCGTGCAGTACCCGGTCGAGGCGTACCCGGAAGTACTCCCCCAGGTAGGTCACCACGTCCACCCCGTCACCGATGCGCCGCAGCAGGCTGCGCGCCCCCGGGAGGGCGGCCCAGCCCGCCTCGTGCCCGTGTGTCTGGGCGACCGCCCGACCGATCCCGGCCCGGCGGCGCAGCCCGGCGGCGAGCAGCCCGAGCGGCGCCGCCGCACCGAACCAGACAGTGTCGCAGCTGTGCGAGCGGGCCAGCTGCGCCGCCCGGCGCGCCACGGCCGGGGTCGGCAGCAGCATGCCGGTGTTCTCCCGTACCACCTCGAACGGCTGGTCGGCGTCGAACTTCGCGGCACCCTTCCAGGTCGAGGCGTACACGACCAGCGAACCGGCCGGCTGCCGGATCGCCAGGTTGTGAACGAACTGCTGGATACCGCCCGGCCGAGGCGGAAAATCGTTGGTCACCAGCAGGGTCTTGTTCACCGTTGCCCCCGGGCGTACGCGCGGGCGGCCGCCATCCGTTCCACGGTCGCCGGATGGCTGGCGAACAGCAGGTGCTCCCACCGGGGCGGATCCGGATCGGCCAGGTTGACGGTGGCCAGCCGGGCCTCCATCGCCTCGAACGTCGCCGGGTCGTCGGTCAGCGCCAGCGCGTGGGCGTCGGCGCGCGCCTCGATCCGCCGGGACAACGCGTTCTGGGCCGGCTCGGCGATCAGGCCGGCGATCGCGGCCAGGGCCATGAGCAGGCCGATCGACCGGGGTTCGCGGACGCTGTCGGCGCCGGAGAGGCCGAGCAGTGCAGTCCAGGCACCCACGAGGTACACCGCGATGACCGCGCCGGCCGCGCCCAGGGCACCGAGGACGGTACCCGTGACGACGTCGCGGTCGCGCGCATGGCCAAGTTCGTGCGCCACCACGCTCACCACCTCGGCGGCGCCGGCCCGGTCGAGCAGCGTGTCGTAGACGACGATCCGCCGGGTCGGGCCGAGGCCGGAGACGTAGGCGTTGACCGCCCGGGTGCGCCGGGACGCGTCGGCGACCAGGACGTCCCGGACCGGTACCCGGTCCCGCGCGGCCAGGTCGAGCAGCGCGCTGCGCAGCGGCCCGTCCGCCATCGGGGTGAACTTGTTGAAGACCGGCTCGACGAGTACCGGAAACACGAACGACAGCAGCACCGTCAGCGCGGCCGCACCGAGCGCCGCCCAGACCCACCACCACTGCCCCGTGTACCGCGCGACCGCGTAGAACCCGAGCAGCGCGACCGCACCGAGGACCGCCCCGACGGCGTACCCCTTGAGCACGTCGACCAGCCAGCCCCGCCAACTCCGGGTGGACAGCCCGTACCGGCGCATGACGACCTCGCGCCACCCGGCCAGCGGGAGCGTCACGAGGCCGGCGAGGAAGACCACGATCAGCCCGCCGAGTACCGCCCGGACCGCCCAGTGCCCACCGACCAGCGCGACGATCCGCGCGGCGAGCGGGGTCAACCCGAGCAGCAGCACGACGACCAGGGACAGTACCCGGGCGGCGTACCCCGGCGGCCGCAGCGCCCGGTGGAACGCCCGCCCGCGGGCCACCGCGTCGGCCGGCAGCGACGCCAGCGCGGCCCGCTGGTCGGCGCGCGGTGCGGGCGGCCGACGCCGCGGGGCACGGGTCAGCGCCACCAGCCCGGCCGCGACGACCAAGACGGCCAGCACGACCACGGCAGACAGGCGAGGTGTCACGGACGCATCCTAGGCAGCGAAGCGGGGCCGGGCGCCGCCCGGACCCCGGCGCCCGGCAACGGGAAGGGCAGCGCCCCGACCGGCGCCGCCCGGACCCCGGCGCCCCGCATGGCGACCGGAGCAGTCAGGGCGACCGGAGCGGTCAGGCGGCCCGCCGCGGCCCGGCCGGATCGCGGGGTACCAGCCGCAGCCGCGGTACCACTCCCGCGTCGGCGAGTACCGCCAGCGCCCGGCTCTCCTCCTCGTCCAGTTCCACACCCTCGGGCGGGGCGCCGAGCATCACGGTCACCACGCAGCCGCCACACGCACGGCCGCGAACAGCGCAGTTCTCGCAGTTGATGAGCATGTCACCCACGGTATGGGCAGGGTATGACAGGAACCTCAGACCCGGCCCAGCCGGCGCAGCAGGGTCGACGAGCTGAGCGGGTACGCACCATGGCGGCGTACCCCGTCGGCGACCTCCCGGTCCGAGGAGATCACGATGATCGGCCGCCCGGCCGGCTCGGCGCGCACCAGCCGCCGGATCAGCTCGTCGGCGGTCTCCCCCTTGTGCGAGAACAGCACCCGTACCCCCCGGGGTGCCGGCGGCAGCCCGACGACCCGCTCGGCGCCGTCGAACACGGCGGTGATCTCCGCCCGGGTCTGCGCGGCCAGCCCGCCCAGGCCACCGACCAGCCGGTTGCGCTGCTGTTCGAGCGGGATCTCCGGGAACCCCGTCTTCGTGACGTTGTACCCGTCGACGATCAGGTGCGCCTTCGGCAGCGCGAGGAGCTGGTCCAGCCGGGCCGGGTCGTCGGCGTCCAGCGCGCGGGCCGCACCGACCTCGGCGCCCGGCCGCCCGCCGTTCTCGGCCGCGATCAGGTCGGCCGGCAGCAGGCTGGACGGCTCCAGCGCGAGCTCGCGGCGCAGCCCGACGGCGGCCTGCCCGATCGTCTCCAGCAGCAGCCACAGTCGCGCGTCGTCGACCTGGCGGGCCTCCTTGGCGCTCTGCCGGCTGGCTCCGGCGCTGGCCTCGGCCTCGGCGAGCCGGGCGCGCAGCCGGCGCATCTCGGCGTCGTGGTCGGACAGCGCCCGGTTGAGCCGCCCCTTCTCGGTGGCGACCAGCTCGCTGGCCCGCTTCTCCCGGCTCTGCGCCTCGCGCAGGCCGCGGCCCAGCACCCGGTTCTCCTCGCGCAGGCCGGCCGCCTCCTCGCGCAGCCGGGCCAGCTCGTCGCGCAGCTTGTCCGCCTCGACCCGGGCCACCGCCCGGTCGTGCTCGGCGCGGGCGACCCGCTGCTCGGCATCGCGCAGCAGCTCGGTGACCGCCGCGCTCTCGGCCTCGGCCTTGACCACTTCGCCGGCCGAGCCGACCAGGTCCAGCCAGCCGGCCGGGCGGGCCAGGTAGGCCAGCGCGGCGACCTCGACCGGGTCGGCCGCCGCGGGACACGCGCCGTCGAGGACCGCGGCGCCCAGGTCGCCGGCGTCCTCCAGGATCTTGCCGGCGACCCGCTGGCGGAAGACCGGGTCACCGGCCAGCTGTGTGGCGATCGCGGTGCCGGCCAGCCGGGCCCGGCGGTTGGGCGCGAACTTGGCCACCCGCCGCAGCGGTACCGGCAGCTCGTCACTGGGCAGCCCGGTCAGCGCGGCGGCCGCCAGCGTGACCACCCGCTGGCGGACCGGCTCCGGGAGAATCGGCTCAGGCAGACACGCCGCGTCGTCCGCCGCGGGGCGGGTTTCGTCGGGCGTCTGCTCTGACACGTGTCCAGTGTCGCAGAGTGGACTGTCATACCCCACTCATACGGTTCCCCCGTGCAGCTCTTCGTGCAACAGACGTTCGACCAGTTGCTCGACGACCCGTTGGCCCGCCCGCTGCGGGAGACCACGTTCGTGGTGGTTGACCTGGAGACGACCGGAGGGCCACCGGACGGATGCGGGATCACCGAGGTCGGTGCGGTCAAGATCTGCGGCGGCGCCGAGCTGGCCGAGTTCGCCACGTTGGTCAACCCGGGTCAGCCGGTACCGCCGTTCATCACCGTGCTGACCGGGATCACCGAGGCGATGCTGTTGCCGGCGCCACCGCTGGCGGAGGTGCTCCCGGCGTTCCTGGAGTTCGCTCGCGACTCCGTGTGGGTAGCTCACAACGCTCCGTATGACATAGGGTTCCTGCGGGCGGCGTGCGGCCGGTACGGGTACCCGTGGCCGGCGCCGCGGGTGCTGGACACCGCGGCACTGGCCCGCCGGGCGCTGACCCGCGACGAGGTACCCGACCGGCGGCTGGCCACGCTCGCCGGGCATTTCCACACGCGTACCCCGACACACCGCGCGCTGCACGACGCCCGTGCCACGGTCGACGTGCTGCATGCGCTGTTCGGCCGGCTGGGCAGCTTCAAGATCTTCACGCTCGGCGACGCGATCGAGTTCGCCAAGGCGGTCAGCCCCGAGCAGCGGCGCAAGCGGCATCTCGCCGACGGGCTGCCCGACGCGCCCGGGGTGTACGTGTTCCGGGCGGCCGACGACCGGCCGCTGTACGTGGGCAAGAGCGGCGCGATCGCGACCCGGGTCAAGTCGTACTTCACCGCGGCGGAGAAGCGGGCCCGGATCTCCGAGATGCTCGCGGCGGCGCAGCGGGTGGAGGCGATCGAGTGCGCGCACGGGCTGGAGGCGGAGATCCGCGAGCTGCGGCTGATCGCGGCGCACAAGCCGCCGTACAACCGGCGGTCCAAGTTTCCCGAGCGCCACCACTGGCTGAAGCTGACCGTCGAGGCGTACCCCCGGCTGTCCGTGGTCCGGCAGCTGACCGGCGACGGTGCCACCTACCTCGGCCCGTTCGGCTCCCCGCGGGCGGCCGAGCAGGCCGCGGCGGCGCTGTACGACGCGCTCCCCCTGCGCCAGTGCACGGCGAAGCTGTCGCCGCGCACCCCGTCGCCGGCCTGCGCACTGGCCGAGCTCGGCCGCTGCCCGGCGCCGTGCGAGCACCGCATCTCCGTCGCGGACTACGGCAGCGGGGCGGTCGAGCCGGTACGCGCCGCCACGCTGGCCGATCCGGGCCCGCTGGTCGCCCGGCTGCTGGAGCGGATCGCCGGGTACGCCGGGCGGGGCCGGTACGAGGAGGCGGCGGTGGTCCGCAGCCGGCTCGCCGCGCTGCTGCGGGCCACGATCCGGATGCAGCGGCTGCACTCGCTGACCACGATCGCCGAACTGGTCGCCGCCCGGCCGGCCGCGAAAGGCGGCTGGGAGCTTGCCGTGGTGCGGCACGGGCGGCTGGTGGCGGCCGGGGTGTCGCCGCCGGGTACCCATCCGCGACCGGTGATCGAGGTACTGCTGGCCAGCGCGGAGACGGTACGGCCGGGGCCCGGTCCGACCCCGTGTGCCAGCGCGGAGGAGACCGAACGGGTACTGGCCTGGCTGGAGCGCGACGGCACCCGCCTGGTACAGACCTCGGACGGCTGGGCACTCCCGGCCGCCGGGGCGAGCAGGTTTCGCAATCTGCTGACAAAATGTGAACAGGCGGCGACTCAGCCTTACGTGTACCAGTAACTGACCGTTCGGCCCACGGTTAGCAATTTAGGCTAAGGGCACGACACCCGCGACCGGTCCCGCGAGGAGGTGAGGAGTGGACCTGACTGCCGGATCGCGCGCGGGCGCCGGCGCGTGGCCACCGCGGCCGGGTCCAGCCGGCATACCGGGAGCACCGACCCAGCGTGACACGCCGGTATCCGAAAAGGGGCTTACCAGCCGATTACGGGCGATGCTGCCGTGGCCCACGAACCCGTCCGATGAACCGGTCGCCGACCTGCTCCGGGCACACCGACAGATCCATCCGCACGGCGACGTCGCGCTGGTGCGCCAGGCCTATGCCACCGCCGAACGGATGCACTGGGGCCAGAAGCGGATCAGCGGCGAGGACTACATCACCCACCCGCTCGCGGTTGCGGAGATCCTCGCCGACCTGGGCATGGACACCACGACCCTGGTCGCCGCGCTGCTGCACGACACGGTCGAGGACACCAGCTACACCCTGCCCCGGCTGCACGACGACTTCGGACCGGAGGTCGCCCTGCTGGTCGACGGGGTGACCAAGTTCGACAAGGGCTTCTTCGGGGCCGACGCGGAGGGCGAGACCATCCGCAAGCTGCTGCTCCGCGCCGGGCAGGACGTCCGGGTACTGGTCATCAAGCTGGCCGACCGGCTGCACAACATGCGCACCCTCGACGTCCGCTCCACCGCCTCCCGGGTGCGCATCGCGACGGTCACCCGGGACATGCTCGTACCGCTGTGCGACCGGCTCGGTATCCAGGCGCTCAAGCGGGAGCTGGAAGACACCGTGCTGCTGGCCCTGCACCCGGACGGGTACGAGGAGGTACGCCGGCACGTCGCCACCCGGCCCGACTGGGCGTCGTTCCTCAACGAGGTGATCGGCACCCTCCAGCCGGAGCTGGCCCGGGCGAAGATCGACGCGCGGGTCGCGCCGCGGCCGCGGCACTTCTACTCGGTCTGGAAGGACGCACAGGACAAGCACCAGCCGACGCCCCGCGAGCTGCCGCGCATCGTGATCATCGTGGAGGGCCGGCAGACCGACTGCTACGCCGCGCTGGGCACCGTGCACAGCACCTGGCGACCGGTACCCGGCCGGTTCAAGGACTTCATCGCCTCGCCCAAGAACAACCTGTACCGCTCGCTGCACACCACCGTCCTCGGCCCCGACGACCAGCCGCTCGAAGTGCTGATCCGCACCGAGCCGATGCACCGGGCGGCCGAGTACGGCATCGTGGCCAACTTCCGGTTCCCGGAGTTCACCGCGCGGCTGTCCAAGCAGGCGCGCGCCGAGCAACTGGCGTGGTTGCACCGGGTACTGGACTGGGAAGCCGTCGCCGACGACGCACAGCGCTTCCTCGACGCGCTGCGCTGCGACCTGTCCGAAGGGCAGATCCACGTGTTCACCGACGACGGGCGGCGGGTACAGCTGCCCAGCGGCAGCACCGCGGTCGACCTCGCATACACCCTCGACGTGCACACCGGGCACCGCTGCGTCGCCGCGCACCGCGGCGGCCGGCTGATCCCGCTGTCCTCGCCGCTGGCCGACGGCGACGTGGTCGAGATCGTCTACACCGACCAGGCCACCTACGGCCCGTCCCCCGACTGGCTGGAGTTCGTCCGCACGCCGCACGCCCGGCTGCAGATCACCCAGTGGTTCGACGACGGGGAGCCGGCGACGATCGGCCACAAGGTGCGCATCGGCCGGGCCGCGATCGGCCTGGCGCTGCGGCAGCGCAACCGGGGGCTGGCCAACGACGATCCGCTGATGAGCCTGGCCGACGAACTGGGGTACCCGGACATGGAAGCGCTGCTCGTCGCGGTCGCCGAGCACCGGCTCGCCCCGGAGGAGCTGGTCGAGCGGATGATCAAGGCGGTGGACACCACCCCGCCCTGAGGTCACCGGCGGGCCGGCCCGGCTAGCCTTGGCGTCCATGACGAACCGGGCCCGGGTGCTCTTCTTCGCCCTCTTCTACCGGCTGCCTGGGCAGTGGCGCCGGCGCCTGACCCGGCTGGGCTCGGCGAAGTGGATCGTCGGCGCCGTGGTACTGGTCCGGGACGCCGATCCGGACGCGCCGCAGCGGCTGATCCTGGTACGGCAGCCGCCCGGCCGGGCCTGGTCGCTGCCCGCGGGACTGCTCAAGCGCGGCGAGCCGGCCCGCGACGCGGCCGGGCGGGAGCTTCAGGAGGAGACCGGGATCCGGGTCGACCCCGAAGACCTCACGCCGGCTACCCCCAGCGCCGTCGTGCACCACTACGGCGGCTGGGTCGACGTGGTGTTCGAGGCGCGGGTACCGGCCGACGTGCCGCTCGTACCGGACGGCGCGGAGATCATCGAGGTGGCCTGGCACCGGATCGACGACCTGCCGCCGCTGACCACCCCGGCCGCCCGGCTGCTCGCCCACTACGACATCGGCCCGCTCGTGGAACGAACCCGGTGACCGACACGTGACGGAGCCTCGCGACCTGACCATGGGCTCAGTGTTGGGCGCAGGCATCGCCGAGCGGAGCGAGGCGATGATCTGCGCCGTGGTACTGGCCGCGGGCGAGGGGCGGCGGCTGCGGCCGCTGACCGGGGCGGTACCCAAGGCGCTGTGCCCGGTCGGCAACGTGCCGCTGCTGGACCTGGCGCTGGCCCGGGCGGCCGGGCTGGGTCTGGCCGGCCCGGACAGCGTCGCCGTCAACGCCTGCTACCTGGCCGACCAGGTCGTCGACGCGGTCGGTACCCGGGCGCACCTGTCGGTCGAACCCGGCCCGCACCCGCTCGGTACCGCCGGCGGCGTGGCCCGGCTGCGCGACTGGATCGCCGGCCGCGCGGTCCTGGTGGGCAACGCCGACGCGTACCTGTCCGGTGGCGACCTGACCGCGCTGCTCGCCGGCTGGGACAGGAAGACGGTCCGCGTGCTGGGTGTCCCGGGCCGTCCCGCCGAGTTCGGCGACCACCGGTTCGCCGGGTACTGCCTGCTGCCCTGGCACCGCGTGGCCGCGCTCGCCGAGGAGCCGAGCGAGCTGGTCCGCACCGTCTGGCGCCCCGCGGAGGCGGTCGGTGAGCTGACCGTGGTCGGGTACCCCGGCACGTATCTGGACACCGGTACCCCGCGCGACTACCTCGCCGCCAACCTGCACGCCGCCGGGCCGGACGGGCTGCTCGTCGCGCCCGACGCGGTGGTCAGCGGGACGGCCGGCCCGGCGGTGATCGGCGCGCGGGCCCGGGTCGAGGGCACCGTGAAGCGCTGCGTGGTGTGGCCGGACGGATACGTCGGCCCGGACGAGTACCTCGTCGACGCGATCAGGTACGGCCGGTCGGGTACGGTGACCGGGTGATAACCGCGATCGTGCTCATCGACTGCGCCACCGACGCCATTCCGGAGGTGGCGCAGGCCCTCGCCGACCTGCCCGGGGTCAGCGAGGTCTACTCCGTGGCGGGCCACCTCGACCTGATCGCCGTCGTGCGGGTACCCGAGTTCGACCAGGTGGCCGAGGTGATCGCGGGCGGCATCTCGAAGACCCGCGGGGTGCTCAGCACCGAGACGCACATCGCGTTCCGCGCATACTCCAAGCACGATCTGGAGGCCGCCTTCGCGATCGGGTTCGAGAACGCCGACTGACCGCGCCGGTGGGCGACTACGCGATCGAGTACCTCGACCGGGGCACCGACCGGCTGGCGGTGCACGTGTACCCCGACGGCGGCGGGCCGGTCGCGCTGGTGCTGCCGGCGATGGGGGTACCCGCCCGGTACTACCGGCCGTTCGCCGGGCACCTGCGCGACGCCGGGCTGGCGGTGCTCGTCGCCGACCTGCGCGGTACCGGCGACAGCTCGCCGCCGCCGAGCCGCCGCTCACGGTACGGGCTCGCGGAGCTGGCCGCCGACATCGGCGCCATCCTCGACGCGCAGCGCGACCGCCTCGCCGGCCGGACCGTGCTGCTGGTCGGCCACTCGCTCGGCGGCCAGGCCGCCCTGCTGCACCTGGGCACCGGACGGTCCACAGTGGACGGTGTGGTACTCGTCGCGGTCGGCATCCCGTACCTCCGCGCATACCCCGGCTGGCGTCGCCGCGCCTGGGCGCTGCAGGTCACCCAGACCCTCGCCGGCATCACGACGCTTCTGGGCGTCTGGCCGGGCTGGCGGTTCGGCGGCCGGCAGGCGCGCGGGAGCGCTACACCGCGGCCGAGGCGGGCGCGCCGATCGACCACTTCCGGTGGGTGCGCGCGTCGGCGCCGCTCGCCCGGCGGGTGGCGCGGTTCGCCGCTACTCGCTAGCCCGGATCGCCCGGGCCAGCGAGATCCAGCGGTCCAGCACGGCCGCGGCGGCCCCCGAGTCGATCGAGGCCGCGGCGCGGTCCAGGCCGGCCTTGACCGCGCCGGGCACGTCGGTACCCAGACCCGCCTGCGCGGCCAACGCAGCCGCGGCGTTGAGGACGACCGCGTCGCGGACCGGCCCGGTCTCGCCGGCGAGCACCCGTCGCGCCACGGCGGCGTTGTACTCCACGTCCGCGCCGCGCAGGTCGCCGTCCTTCGACCGCGGTACCCCGAGGTCGACCGCGTCGATGACCAGCTCGGTGACGGTGCCCTCGCGCACCGCCCAGACCCGCGTCGGCGCGGCGGTGGTGAACTCGTCCAGCCCGTCCTCGCCGCGCATCACCAGCACCGAGTCGCCGCGACCGGCGAACACGCCGGCCATCACCCCGGCCATCCGGGCATCGGCGCACCCGACCGCCCCGGACCTCGGCTGCGCCGGGTTGGTCAGCGGGCCGAGGAAGTTGAAGGCCGTGGGTACCCCCATCTCGCGGCGGGTGGCCCCGGCGTGCCGGAACCCGGGGTGGAAGGTCGCCGCGAAGCAGAACCCGATGCCGGCCTCCTGGACGCACCGGGCGACGCCGGCCGCGGACAGGTCCAGCGGCAGCCCGAGGTGTTCCAGCAGGTCGGCGGCGCCGCAGGCGGACGACGCGGCCCGGTTGCCGTGTTTGACGACGCGGACCCCGGCGCCGGCGACGACGAGCGCCGCCATCGTGGAGATGTTGACCGTGTGGGCACGGTCGCCGCCGGTGCCCACCACGTCGATCGCGGCCGCCCGGATCTCCGCGGGCAGCTCGACCCGGGTCGCCACCGCGAGCATCGCGCTGACCAGCCCGGCGAGCTCGGCCGCGGTCTCCCCCTTGGCGCGCAACGCGATCGCGAACGAGGCGATCTGCACCGGCGTCGCCGCACCCGACATGATCTCCGCCATGGCCCACGCGGTGTCCTCTGTGGACAGTTCGGTACCGCGCAGCAGGGCGCCGGTCAAGTTGGGCCAGGTACGGTCTCCCACGGCGGCCTCCAGGGGTGGGTTATGCGGTGGCGCGCGCCCGCAGCAGGGTGGCGACGGTGCGCCCGGTGACCATCGGGTCGAGCGGGTGTACCAGGGTGGCGTCGGCCTTCGCGAACGCGGCCAGCCAGCGGTCGGCGGCGCGGGCGATCACGACCACGACCGGCGGGCAGTCGGCCACCTCGTCGCGCAGCTGCCGGGCGATGCCCAGGCCGCCCGCCGGGGCCGCCTCGCCGTCGAGCACGAGCAGGTCGATGTCGTAGGTGTCGATCAGGCGGATGCAGTCGTCGTACGTCGTCGAGTCGACGAACTCCAGCTCCAGGTCGGGCGCCGGCCGGGTGCCGATGGCCAGCCGGATCCGGTCGCGTACCCGCGCGTCGTCGCTGTACAGAAGGACGGTGTACGTCATGGTGAAGGCTCCCGCTCGTCGCTGCCCGCTGATCGTACCGGTCCCTGTGTCTGCCACCACGGCACCTCCCAGACGTCGTCGTCGGCGGCCGGTGCCGGGGCGCCGGTCGTCGCGGCGGCCTCGGGCGAGGCAGCCGCGGGCGTGGCAGCCCCGGGCGCCGCGGCCGCGGCACGGACCCGCGCCCGGTCCAGCTCCAGCCGCCGGTCGACCCGGCGCGCCTCCCGGTCCGAATCGCGCATCCACTGCACCACCAGTACCGCGAGCATCGTCACGCTGACCACTTCACCGCCGGCCCACAGGATCCCCCCGGCGAGCACCTGGTCGGCGTGCGGGTCGGCCCAGGACAGGTGCAGGTTCGGGTACCAGTCCCCGGCGATCAGGTCGGTGCTCTGCATGATGGTCAGCCCGAGCACCGCGTGGAACGGCGTGGACAGCAGCATCAGCAGCGCCCGGGCCGGGTACGGCCAGCGTCCGGGCAGCGGGTCCAGGCCCAGCAGCGGCCAGAAGAAGATGCACCCGACCACCATGAAGTGCAGGTGCACCAGCTCGTGCAGCCAGGCGTGCTGCAGCGTGAGCCGGTACAGGCCGGTGAAGTACAGCACGAACGGCGTGGCCACGAACAGCGCGTAGGCGACCAGCGGGAACGCCAGTACCCGGGCCACCCGGCTGTGCAGCAGCGCGACCAGCCCCCGCCGCGCCCGTACCGGCAGCGTCCGCAGCGCCAGCGTGACCGGCGCGCCGAGGGCCAGGAAGATCGGCGCGACCATGCCCAGCACCATGTGCTGGATCATGTGGGCGGACAGCAGGGTGTCGTCGTAGGTGCCCACGCCGGACATGGTGACCAGGACCACCGAGCCGAGCCCGGGTACCAGGAACAGCAGGGTACGGCCGACCGGCCAGCGATCGCCGCGCAGCCGCAGCCGGTACACGCCGTACAGGTACAGCGCGGCGGACAGCAGCAGGACCAGCGCGAGGAACGGGTCCAGCCGGCCCTGCGACACCAGCGACACACCGGTGAACGGCGGAAGGGCGGACACGGTACCCGGCGCGGCCATACCCGCAGGCTATGCCGGACCAGGCCGGACGGTGCCCGCGCCCTCGGCCGACACGGACCGGAAATGGCCACCCCGACGAATGTGGATCGGGCTGGCGGGCAATAATGACCGCGTGACTTCGGCTTCGGCGATAGAGAAGGGCCGGATCCATTCACTGACCAGGCCCAACATGGTCAGTGTCGGAACCATTGTGTGGCTCTCCAGCGAACTGATGTTCTTCGCGGCGCTGTTCGCGATGTACTTCTCGATCCGGGCGGCGGATCCCAGCCTGTGGCGGGAACACACCCCCCACCTGAACATCGCGTACGCGCTGCCGGTCACGCTGATCCTGGTCTCCTCGTCGGTGACCTGCCAGATCGGCGTGTTCGCCGCCGAGCGCGGCGACGTGTTCGCGCTGCGCCGCTGGTTCACCTTGACGTTCATCCTCGGCCTGATCTTCGTGCTCGGCCAGGCCAACGAGTACCGCACGCTGGTCAGCGAGGGCATCAAGATCAACGCCGACGGGTACGGCTCGGTATTCTACCTGACCACCGGCTTCCACGGCCTGCACGTCACCGGCGGCCTGATCGCGTTCATCTTCTACATGGCCCGCACCGCGCTGAGCCGGTTCACGCCTGCGCAGGCGACCGCCGCGATCGTCGTGTCGTACTACTGGCACTTCGTCGACATTGTCTGGGTGGCCCTGTTCTCGATGATCTACCTGCTGAGGTAACCGCACCGCATGTCCATCGCAACGATCAAGGTGAGGTCATGAGCGCTGCTCCCGCCGACCGTCCCCGTCCTCGCGGCATGTTCTCGCGGTTCGGCCCCGCCCGCCGGCCACCGAGCCGGCTGCGCCGGCGGCTGGCCGCGGGGGCCCGGCTGGTCGCGGCGCTGACGCTGGTCGGCGGGCTGTACACGGCCTTCGCGCCGGCGGCGGTCGCCGAGGACAGCTCCGGTCTGTCGCCGGCCGCGCAGCAGGGCAAGGGGTACTTCGACCAGACGTGTGCCAGCTGCCACGGCAGCAACGCCCAGGGGGTACCCGGAAAGGGGCCCAGCCTGATCGGCGTCGGTTCGGCCGCGGTGGAGTTCCAGGTGGGCTCCGGCCGGATGCCGCTGGCCGGTCAGGCCGCGCAGGCCGAGAAGAAGAAGGCGCTGTACAACCTGGACCAGGCCCGGGACATCGGCGCCTACATCGAGGCGGTGGGCGGCGGCCCGCAGATCCCCGAGGGCGACGACCTGCACTCCAAGGGCGACGCGGCCAGGGGTGGCGAACTGTTCCGGGTCAACTGCGCGGCCTGCCACCAGTTCGCCGCGGCCGGCGGTGCCCTGTCGTCGGGCAAGTTCGCCCCGGCCATCGCCGCGACCGACCGGGAGATCTACGGCGCCATGCTCAGCGGGCCGCAGAACATGCCGGTGTTCGGCGACAACCAGCTCACTCCCCAGGACAAGGCCGACATCATCGCCTACATCCAGAACCTGCGGTCCGACCAGGACCCGGGCGGCTGGGGCATCGGCCGGCTCGGACCGGTACCGGAGGCGCTGGTGATCTTCCTGGTGGGTCTGGTCGCGCTGATCTTCGCTACGTTGTGGATTGCGGGGAAGTCATGAGCACGCACGAGCCCGGGGCCGACCTCGACCCGGGGATGACCGGATTCGACCTGGTACGGGAGGGCGCCCGGCGGGACGGCGTGGAGATCGTCCACTACGCGCCCAAGTTCCCGGTACCGGGTACCCGCCGGGAGCGGCGCATCGAGCGGACGATCGCCAGCATGTTCCTGCTCGCCGGGGCGGCCGCGACCGCGTTCGTGGTGATCTACATCGTGCTGCCGGTCGGGTACTCCCCCGGGTACAACTCGCACAAGTGGATGACCCCGCTGCTCGGCCTCACCCTCGGGCTCACCCTGCTCGGCATCGGCATGGCGATCATCACCTGGCAGAAGAAGCTGTTCCCCGACGAGATCGCCGTGCAGTCGCGGCACGACCAGATACCCAACGAGGCGGAGCGGACGCTGACCGGCGCGACCATGCTCAACATGGTCGAAGAGCTGGGCATCAAGCGCCGGCCGCTGCTGCGCCGGGCGGCACTGGCCGGGCTGGCTCCGGTCGGCATCCTCGCCGCGGCCCCGATCATCGGCGGCCTGCTCAAGGACCCGCACCACCCGGACATCCTGTTCCACACCGGGTTCGCCGGCGCCACCAAGGACAACCCGATCCGGCTGGTCCGCGACGACGGCTCCCCGATCCGGCCGGAGGAGGTCAGCGTCGGCGGCCAGATGACGGCGTACCCGGGCATCCCGGACGGCAGCAGCGTCAAGTACGCTGACTCCTCCGCCCTACTGATCCGGCTGCGGGCCGACGACGCGCTGACCCTGCAGGTCAACCTGCACTCGCGGGGCAACGAGGGCCGGATGGCCGGTGACCTGGTGGCGTACTCGAAGATCTGCACCCACGCCGGCTGCCCGGCCAGCCTGTACGAGCAGCAGACCAACCGGCTGCTGTGCCCGTGCCACCAGTCGCAGTTCCTGATCACGAACAACGCCGAGCCAATCTTCGGTCCGGCCACCCGCAAGCTGCCGATGCTGCCGATTTCGGTGGATGATGAAGGCTATGTGGTCGCGGTATCGGACTACACGGAACCGGTCGGCCCGGGTTTCTGGGAGAGGCCATGAAACGACGCAAGGTTGACGTAGCCGCCCTTCCCGCGGCGACAGCCCGCCAGATCGACGACCGGTTCCAGGTCGCGACCCCGCTGCGCCGGATGTTCAACAAGGTCTTCCCGGACCACTGGTCGTTCCTGCTCGGCGAGATCGCGCTGTACTCGTTCATCGTCCTGCTGCTCACCGGTACCTTCATTGCGCTCTTCTTCGACCCGTCCGCCAAGGAGGTCGAGTACAGCGGCAGCTATACGCCGCTGAAGGGCGTGGTGATGTCGCAGGCCTACAACACCGCGCTGAACATCTCGTTCGACGTGCGCGGCGGGCTGGTCATGCGGCAGATGCACCACTGGGCGGCGCTGCTGTTCATGGCCGCGATCATCGTGCACATGTTCCGGGTGTTCTTCACCGGCGCGTTCCGCAAGCCGCGCGAGGCCAACTGGATCGTCGGCGTGTCGCTGTTCTGGCTGGGCTTCCTGGAGGGCTTCTGCGGTTACGGCCTGCCCGACGACGCGCTGTCCGGTACCGGCCTGCGGATCGCGAGCGCGATCACGCTGTCCATCCCGGTGGTCGGCACCTGGGTCACCACGTCGCTGTTCGGCGGCGAGTTCCCGGGCGACGTGATCCTCGACCGGATGTACATCGCCCACGTGCTGCTGGTCCCGGCCATCATCCTCGGGCTGATCACCGTGCACATGGCCCTGCTGGTCAAGCAGAAGCACACCCAGTGGCCGGGGCCGGGCCGGACCAACCACAACGTGGTCGGGGTACGGATGTTCCCCGGGTTCGCGGCCAAGGGCGGCGGCTTCTTCATGATCGTGTTCTCGGTCATCGCCTTCCTCGGCGGGCTCTTCCAGATCAACCCGATCTGGCTGTTCGGGCCGTACAAGGCGTCGGTCGTCTCGGCGGCCAGCCAGCCGGACTGGTACGTCATGTTCCTGGACGGCTCGACCCGTCTAATGCCGGCCTGGGAGCTGCGCTGGCACATGTTCGGGCACGGGTACACGCTGCCACCGATCCTGTGGCCCACCGTCGTGCTGCCCGGCATCCTGACCGTGCTGCCGCTGTTCTACCCGTTCATCGAGGCCCGGTTCACCAGGGACAAAACGGCGCACCACCTCCTGCAGCGGCCTCGTGACGTACCCACCCGCAGCGCGCTGGGCGCGATGGCGATCACCTTCTACATGGTGCTGTTCCTGTCCGGCGGCAACGACGTCATCGCCGACAAGTTCAACATCAGCCTGAACGCGACGACCTGGTTCGGCCGGATCGGGATACTGGTCCTGCCACCGCTGGCGTACTACGTCACGCACCGGATCTGCCTGGGCCTGCAGCAGCACGACCGGGAGGTGCTCGTCCACGGCATCGAGACCGGCATCCTCAGGCGCAGCGTCGACGGGCGGTTCTACGAGGTGCACCAGCCGCTGGCGGCAGCAGATGACCACGGGCACGCCGAGCTGGACTACGCCGGCTGGGTGGTACCCAAGAAGATGAACCGGGTCGGCGCGCTGATGCCTTCGGTACGCGGGTTCTTCCGGCCGATCGAGCAGCCGCCCGGCCAGCCGACCGAGGCGCCGGTCTCCCCCGCACCGGATCGCGAGGAGATCGGCACCGGCACCAGGCAGCGCTGAACAACCGTCACACCTGAGCCCGCCGGACGAGACCGTCCGGCGGGCTCAGTGCTTCCGTGTGCCACCGCATGTGCCAGCCCGCGCGACACGCCGGCGCGGGTGCGTGCACCGGTGCGCGGCCGGTGGCACGGTCAGGGCATGGCAGTCATCAACGGCTTCTGCCTGACCTGCGGCTCGGTCACCGGCTTCGAGCAGCCGCCCTGTGCCGACGCACACGACCAGGACTGCCCGGAGTGGATCTGCCAGCGCTGCGGCGCGGCTGTCCTCGTCGGGGCCTGGCCGGAGGTACCGAGCCAGGTGCGGCGGCGTACCCGCGGCCGTCGGGCAGCCTAAAATCTTGGACGCTTGTGCCCCTCGGAAGGGGTACAAGCGTCCAAGATCTCAGAGAATAGCGGCTACTCGGCCGCGCGCCGGGCGCCGGTGTAGTACTCGAACAGCAGGCCGGCGGTGGCGCCCAGGACCCCGAGCATGCCGAGCGCCAGCAGCCACACGTGCCAGTACACCAGGCCCACCGCACCCACCAGCGCCGCGGCCCCGAGCCCCAGGGGCCAGTAGCTGCCCGGACTGAAGAAGCCGACCTCGCCAGCGCCGTCAGCGATCTCGGCATCCGGCCGGTCCTCCGGGCGCGGGTCGATGCGCTGCGCCACGGTGAAGAAGAACAGCGTGCACATCGTGGTCAGCAGGCCGGACAGGATCAGCGCGACGAGGCCGATGACCTCGGTGCGGTGCGGGTTGGTGCCGTAGTAGCTCCAGAACCCGTACACGATCGCGGCGAGAAAGAGGAACCCGGACAGCAGGCCGAACAGCCGAAACTCACTCTTCATGGGTCCTGTCCTCAGCTAGCGGTGCGGGACGTGCGGTCGGTGTTGAAGGGGTGCGTGGTGATCGCGTACGGGTGCGCGTCGCCCGCCTCCCGCAGCGCCTCCGGGGTGCTCAGGCCCTTCTGCTTGGCCGCGAGGAACCGCTGGTACTCGTCGAAACCGACCGCGCGCAGCTCGAAGTTCATCATCGAGTGGTAGGTGCCGCACAGCTCGGCGCACCGCCCGACGTAGGCCCCCTCCTGGTCGATCGTGACCGCGAAGGAGTTCTTCACGCTGCCCGGGAACACGTCGCGCTTGAACAGCAGGTCCGGTACCCAGAACGAGTGGATCACGTCCTCGGCCTGCTCGGCGAACCGGATCGTCTTGTGCGTCGGCAGGACCAGCACCGGGATGTAGTCGCTGGTGCCGATCGTGGTGACCGGCTTGTTGTCCGGACCCTTGGCGTCGCGGTAGCTGAACTCCCAGTTCCACTTGAACGCGATGACGTCCACGGTCACGTCCGGGTTCGCCGGCTCCTTGTCCACCGCGGTCTGCACGATCGCCGTGTAGTAGAAGAGCACCGAGATGATCAGGAACGGCACGATCGTGTAGAGCAGCTCCAGCGGCAGGTTGTACCGCGTCTGCGCGGGCAGCTCGTCACCGCGCTTGCGGTACCGGATCACGCACCAGAAGATCAGGCCCCACACGATGGCGCCGATGATCAGCGCGGCGACCACCGACCCGATCCACAGGTCGTACATCTTTCTGGACCGGTCGGTGATGCCGTCGATCGGCCAGCCGAGACTCATCACCTTGTCCCACGAGCAGCCGGACAGCAGCACCGTCGTCAGGACCGCCAGCGCGCCCAGCCCGACCAGCCGGCGGGCCTTACCCCGGAGCCCGGAACCTGTTGCGACCACCTGCTTCTGCCTCCTGACGAGGTGCGGCATCCAACAGGCGCAGACTACTTGACCGAGCCGGGGATACCGTGACCGGGTGGCGTATTTCGACGCGGCGGCGGGCGCGCCGCTGCACCCCGCGGCGCGGCAGGCGCTGCTGGCCGCGCAGGACGACGGCTGGGCCGACCCGGGCAAGCTGTACACGCAGGGCCGCCGGGCCCGCCAGCTGCTCGACGCGGCGCGGGCCGCGGTCGCCGACGAGTTGGGGGTACGCGCCGACGAGGTGCTGTTCTGCGCCAGCGGTACCGATGCGGTGCAGGCCGCGGTGCAGGGCTGCCGGGCCGGCACCGTGGTCCACTCCGCGATCGAACACTCGTCGGTACTGCACGCTGTCGCGGCGCGGCCGGCCCATGCGGTACCGGTGGACCGGCTCGGCCGGGTCGACCTCGGCGCGTTCGCCGATGCGGTCGCGGCCCCCGGGGTCGCCGCCGCGGCGCTGATCAGCGCGAGCCACGAGGTGGGTACCGTGCAGCCGCTCGCCGCCGCCGCACAGCTCTGCGCCGCCGCCGGGGTACCGCTGCTCGTCGACGCCGCCCAGTCCGCCGGCCGGGTTCCGGTACCCGACGGGTGGTCGGTGCTGTCCGCCAGCGCGCACAAGTGGGGCGGGCCGGCCGGCGTCGGGGTACTCGTGGTGCGCAAGGGCACCCGGTGGACGCCACCGTGGCCGGGTGCCGAACCGGGCCGGCCGGACCAGCCCGGTACCCGCAACCTGCCGGCCATCGTGGCGGCCGCCGCCGGGCTGCGGGCCGCGGCCGCGGAGGCGAAGTCGCAAGCCGAGCGACTCTTCCCACTCGTCGACCGGATCCGCCATGAAGCGGGCAGGATGCCCGATGTCGAGGTGCTCGGCGACCCGGTGGACCGGCTCCCCCACCTGGTCACCTTCTCCTGCCTGTACCTCGACGGCGAGGCCCTGCTGCACGGCCTGGACCGGGCCGGCTTCGCGGTCTCCTCCGGCTCCTCCTGTACCGCGGCCACGCTGCGGCCCAGCCACGTGCTCGAGGCGATGGGCGTGCTGTCCCACGGCAACATCCGGATCTCGCTGCACCGGGAGACCACCGGGGCCGACGTGGACCGGTTCCTCGCGGTGCTGCCCGGCCTGGTCGCGTCCCTGCGCGCGGAGGCCGGGGTGGCGGGCCTGTGAGTGAGACGCTGGACTGCCTCGGGCAGCGCTGCCCGCTGCCGGTGATCGCGCTGGCCCGGCGGCTGGCCGAGCTACCGGTCGGTACCGTGCTGCGGGTGCTCGCCGACGATCCGGCCGCGGCCAACGACATCCCCGCGTGGTGCCGGCTGCGCGGCCAGGAGTACCTCGGCCCGGCCGGCCCGGACAGCTACGAGGTGCGGCGGGTCAGCTGAGGTGCTGCCCGACCTCTTCGGCCGCGGCGTCGTCGTACGACTCGGCGAGGCGCTTGAGGAACTCGTCGGTCCGGATCACGTACTCCTGGGTGCCGACGGTCTCCAGTACCAACGTCGCGACCAGCGTGCCGACCTGGGCGCTGCGCTCCAGGTCCAGGCCCCACGAGCGGCCGGCGAAGAACCCGGCCCGGAACCCGTCGCCGACCCCCGTCGGGTCGTAGGCGTGCACCTCGCGGGCCACCGGTACCCGGATCGGCTCGATGTCCCGGCCGGTGATCGACACCCCGTCCTTGCCCAGCGTGGTGATCCGGACGCCGACCCGGTCGAGTACCGCGGCGTCGGACAGGCCGGTCTTGGACTCCAGCAGTTCCTTCTCGTAGTCGTTGGTGAGCAGGTAGGCCGCGCCGTCGATGAGCTGCCGCACCTCCTCGCCGGACATCCGGGCCAGCTGCTGCGACGGGTCGGCGGCGAACGGGTACCCCCGGTCGCGCGACTCCTCGGTGTGCCGCAGCATGGCGACCGGGTCGTTCGGGCTGATGATCACCAGGTCGAGGCCGGCGAGCCGGTCGGCGACCGGAACCAGCTCGATGTTGCGCGCCTCGGCCATGGCACCGGCGTAGAACGAGGCGACCTGGCAGTTGTCGTTGTCGGTGGTGCACACGAAGCGGGCGGTGTGCGCGACATCGCTGACGTGTACCGACTCGCAGTCCACCCCGTGACGCTCCAGCCAGGCCCGGTAGTCGGCGAAGTCGGCGCCGACCGCGCCGACCAGGATCGGCCGCAGGCCGAGCTGGCCCATCCCGAACGCGATGTTGGCCGCGATCCCGCCACGCCGCACGACCAGGTCGTCCACCAGGAACGACAGCGACACCTTGTGCAGCTGGTCGGGCAGGAGCTGTTCGGCGAACCGACCCGGGAAGTGCATCAGGTGGTCGGTGGCGATCGAGCCGGTAACAGCGATCTTCATGGTGGGCCTCTGCAGGTCGCGGGGGATGGAGCGCGGGCGTCGCTCAGCCTACCGGGCGGGGAACGGCAGATGCCCACGCCGCCTCGGCGGCGTGGGCATCAGGGCGGAAACGCGACCTAGTGGAAGGAATCACCACACGCGCAGGAGCCCTGCGCGTTGGGGTTGTCGATGGTGAACCCCTGGGCGTCGATCCGGTCGGCGAAGTCGATCGTGGCGCCGGTCAGGTAGGGCGCGCTCATCCGGTCGACCACGACCTCGACGGCACCGGTGTCGGTCGGGAACTCGCTGACCACGTCGCCGTCGAGCGAGCGCTCGTCGAAGAACAGCTGGTACCGCAGGCCGGAGCAACCCCCCGGCTGGACGGCGACCCGCAACCGCAGGTCGTCACGACCCTCCTGGTCAAGCAGCCCGCGCACCTTCTGCGCGGCCACGTCGGTCAGCACAACGGTCTTCTGAGCCTGCTCGCTCTGTGTTGCGGACACGGTAACTGCTCCCTGGGACGTGTGATCAATGACGTAACGGCAACGCTAGCCGTCCGGTGCGACATTCCCTATGGTGGCACGTCACCGGCCGGGCGCCACCTTCCGGTACCGGAAATAACCTACGTCACGTCCGGGACCACTGCCCGGCCAGGCGCCGGGCCAGGGCGGACAGGCCCTCGGCGGGCCGGGCGAGGGCGTCGTCGACGTTACCGAAATGGTGTACCAGCGTATGGACATCCGTGACGCCGGCCGCTGCTGCCTCCCGGCGGCCGGCGCCCGCCTGACCAGCCAGTACCACGCAGGGCAGGCCACGGTCGCGCGCGCCGGCCGCGACGCCGGACACCACCTTGCCGCGCAGCGACTGGGCGTCGAACGAGCCCTCGCCGGTGATCACCAGGTCGGCCGCGTCCAGCGCGGCGTCCAGTCCGGTCAGCTCGCGGACCAGGCCGATACCGGAGATCAGCCGGCCGCCCAGGGCGAGCAGGGCGGCACCGAGCCCGCCGGCCGCGCCCGACCCGGGCAGCGCGGCGAGGCCCGGCGGGCAGGTCGGCAGCGCCTGAAGCACCTGCGCGAAGTGCTCCAGCGCCGCGTCGAGCAGCAGCACGTCCGCCCGGTCGGCACCCTTCTGCGGGCCGAAGACGGCCGAGGCGCCGTGGATACCGGTGAGCGGGTTGTCGACATCGCAGGCGGCGACCAGCTGCACGTCGCGCAGCCGCGGCACGCCGCCGAGGGAGGCGGCCGCGGTCAGCGCGGCGCCGCCGTACGGCAGGGCGTACCCGGCCGCGTCCAGTACCGGTGCGCCCAGCGCCGCCAGCATGCCCGCCCCGGCGTCGTTGGTGGCGGAGCCGCCGAGCCCGACGACCACCTGCCGTACCCCCGACTCCACGGCGGCCGCCAGCAGCGTGCCGAGACCGTAGGACGTGGTGGTCCGCGGGTCGCGCTCCTCGACGGCGAGCAGGTGCAGGCCGCAGACCTGCGCGCTCTCCACGTACCCGGTGGTGCCGGCGACCAGTACCCGGGCCGCGACCGGCCGGCCGAGCGGATCCGTCGCCGGTACCGGGATCTCGTCGCCGCCGACCGCGGCCGCGATCACGTCCAGGAAACCGGTACCCCCGTCGGCGAGCGGCCGCTGGACCAGCTCGTCACCCGGCGCCACGGCCGACCAGCCCGCGGCGATCGCCTCGGCGGCCTGCACCGCGGTCAACGTGCCGGCGAACTTGTCCGGGCAGATCAGCACGCGCACCCCCGGAGTCTCGCACGTCACGTCCGCGGACCCGCCCGGCGCAACCGCGCTGTGCAACCATGACGACGTGACCTCCTGGGCTGAACCCTCCCCCACCGCGACCGCCCTGCTCCTGCTCGGCCGGGGTGCCGACGCGGGCTCGGAGCGCGGCGTGGACTGCCCCGGCGAACTGCCCGCGCCCAGCGACCCGGACCTGGTGGCCCGCGCGACCCGGGCGAAGGCGGCGCTGGGCGACCGGCTGTTCGTGCTCGGTCACCACTACCAGCGCGACGAGGTCATCCAGTTCGCCGACGTGACCGGCGACTCGTTCAAGCTGGCCCGGGAGGCGGCGGCCCGGCCGCAGGCGGAGTTCATCGTGTTCTGCGGCGTGCACTTCATGGCCGAGAGCGCCGACATCCTCACCGGCGACGCGCAGCAGGTCGTGCTGCCGGACCTCGCCGCCGGCTGCTCGATGGCCGACATGGCGGTACTGGCACAGGTGGAGGCGGCCTGGGACCGGCTGGCGTCGGCCGGCCTGGCCGACCGGACGGTACCGGTCACCTACATGAACTCCTCGGCCGACATCAAGGGCTTCGTCGGGCGCCGGGGCGGCGTGGTCTGCACGTCGTCCAACGCCAGGCGGGCGCTGGAGTGGGCGCTGGGCAAGGGCGAGAAGGTGCTGTTCCTTCCGGACCAACACCTCGGGCGCAACACCGCGGTCCTGGAACTGGGCATGTCGCTGTCCGACTGCGTGCTCTACGACCCGCACAAGCGCGACGGCGGGTTGACCGACGAGCAGCTGCGTGACGCGACGATGATCCTCTGGCGCGGGCACTGCTCGGTACACGGGCGGTTCACGCTGGACTGCGTGACCGAGATCCGGAATCGGATTCCCGACGTGAACGTGCTCGTCCACCCGGAGTGCCGGCACGAGGTGGTGACCGCGGCCGACCTGGTCGGCTCGACGGAGTTCATCATCCGGACCCTCGACGCGGCGCCGGCCGGCTCGAAGTGGGCCATCGGCACCGAGCTGAACCTCGTCCGCCGGCTCGCCGATGCGCACCCGGACAAGCAGGTCAGTTTCCTGGACCGCACCGTGTGCTACTGCTCGACGATGAACCGCATCGACCTTCCGCATCTGGTGTGGTCGCTGGAGGAACTGGTCGCCGGACGGGTACCCAACCGGATCACGGTTGATCCGGTTACCGCGCATTTCGCCCGGGTTGCTCTTGACCAGATGTTGGCCCTGCCGTAACGGGACGTAGTTCTCATCCGTCCTATAGCGCGCTGCTCGACAACTCCGGTTATGCTCGCCCGGCGAGTTCGCCCATACCCAGCATGACTTCCCCCCTTGGCTGGAGGTACGCGTGCCCAACGACGTCCTTACCGTGCACGGCGGTGCTCCGCTGCGCGGTGAGATCAAGGTACGGGGCGCCAAGAACCTCGTCTCGAAGGCGATGGTGGCGACGCTGCTCGGAGACACTCCGAGCCGGCTGTACGACGTGCCGAGGGTCCGTGACGTCGAGGTGGTCCGCGGCCTGCTGGAGCTGCACGGGGTACGGGTCAGCGACGACGGCAACGGGGCGTTCGTCTTCGACCCGGCGAACGTGGGCACCGCCACGGCCGACGAGATCAACGTGCACGCCGGCTCCAGCCGGATCCCGATCCTGTTCTGCGGCCCGCTGCTGCACCGGCTCGGCCACGCGTTCATCCCGGAGCTGGGCGGCTGCCACATCGGCGACCGGCCGATCGACTTCCACCTCGCGGCGCTGCGCCAGTTCGGTGCGGTGGTGGACAAGACGGCCGGCGGGCTGCACCTGACCGCACCGAGCGGGCTGCACGGCACCAAGTTCGAGCTGCCGTACCCGAGCGTGGGCGCGACCGAGCAGGTACTGCTCACCGGGGTACGCGCGGAGGGGGTCACCGAGCTGCGCAACGCCGCCGTGGAACCGGAGATCGTCGACCTCATCTGCGTCCTGCAGAAGATGGGCGCGGTCATCAAGGTGCACACCGACCGGGTCATCGAGATCGAAGGGGTACCGAGCCTGCGCGGGTACTCCCACCGGCCGATCACCGACCGGTTGGAGGCGGCGAGCTGGGCCTGCGCGGCGTTGGCCACCGGCGGCGACATCACCGTGCGCGGCGCCCGGCAGGTCGACATGATGACGTTCCTCAACGTCTTCACGACCGTCGGCGGCGCCTTCGAGGTGCACGACTCCCCCGTCGACGGCGGGATCCGGTTCTTCCACCCGGGCGGGGAACTGCGGGCGCTGGCCATCGAGACCGACGTGCACCCCGGGTTCATGACCGACTGGCAGCAGCCGCTCGTGGTCGCGTTGACCCAGGCGCGCGGCCTGTCGATCGTGCACGAGACGGTGTACGAGCGGCGGCTGGGGTACACCGACGCGCTCAACACGATGGGCGCGACCATCCAGGTGTACCGCGACTGCCTCGGCGGTACCCCGTGCCGGTTCGGCCGGCGCAACTTCCAGCACTCCGCGGTCATCGCCGGCCCGAGCAAGCTGCACGCCGCCGATCTGGTCATCCCCGACCTGCGCGGCGGGTTCAGCCATCTGATCGCGGCGCTGGCGGCCGAGGGTACCTCGCACGTCTTCGGGGTGAGCCTGATCAACCGCGGCTACGAGGACTTCGACGCCAAGCTCGCCGATCTGGGCGCCCGCGCCGAGCGCGGCTGAGGGGGCTATCCTTCACCCGTGCCGCTGTTCCGCCGCAAGTCCGCCGACCCGGTCACCGAATCGATCGAGGAGGTCGAGCCGGAGCCGGCTGCGCCGCCGAAGCCGAAGGGGTACACGCCCAAGAAGGGCGAGGCCACGCCGAGGCGGCCGGTGGCCAATCGCCGGCTGGCCACACCGGCACCGGCCAACACCAAGGAAGCGCGGGCGCTGTCCCGGGACAAGCGCCGGCAGGACGCGGCGGACCGGCGCGAAGGCATGGCGCGCGGCGACGACCGGTACCTGACCGTGCGCGACCGTGGCCCGGTCCGCCGGTACGTGCGGGACATCGTCGACGCGCGGCGCAACGTCGGCTCGATCTTCTTCTTCGGCACCGTGCTGGTGCTCGTGCTGTCGCTGGTGCCCGTCTACTCCGTCCAGCTCGGCTCGAACCTGCTGTTCGCGGCCATGCTGCTGACCATCATCGGGGACAGCGTGTTCCTCGCCCGGCTGGTCCGCAAGCGGGTCCAGGACGCGTTCCCGAAGAACAACGAGCGCTGGGGGTCGCTGTACCTGTACGCGATCATGCGAGCGCTCGCCTTCCGCCGGATGCGCATCCCCAAGCCGCAGGTGGCCGTCGGTCAGCCGGTGGCGCCGCGGGCGTAGAGCCGGGCGATCACGTCCTCGATCGCCGGTTCCACCACGGCCAGGTCGCGCAGCGACGCCGCCGCCGCCAGCCGGGCGACGAGCGCACCAGCGTTGGTACCGTCGACGAGCTGGTACGTCAGCCGCAGCCCCTCGGCGCTCTCCAGCGCCACGCCGGGCAGCGTCACCGGCTCCGCCAGCGGCTCGTCGAGGTCGACCACCACGCGGCGCCGCGAACCGTACCGGGAGTGCAGCTCCTCGGCGGTACCGTCGTGCACCACCCGGCCGTGGTCGACGATGACCAGCCGGCGGCACAGCCGCTCGATGTCGGCGAGGTCGTGCGTGGTGAGGATCAGCGTGGTGTCGCCGCGCCGGCCCAGTTGCGTGAGGAACTCCCGTACCGCCTGCTTGCTCACCACGTCGAGGCCGATCGTCGGCTCGTCGAGGAACAGCACCTCCGGCCGGTGCAGCAACGCCGCGGTCAGCTCGCCGCGCATCCGCTGGCCGAGCGAGAGCTGGCGCACCGGTACCGGCAGCAGCGGCCCGAGGTCGAGCAGCTCGACGCACTCCGCCAGCCGCCCGGCGTGCTCCGGCGCCGGTACCCGGTAGATGTGGCGCAGCAGGTCGAACGAGTCGCGCAGCGGCAGGTCCCACCACAGCTGCGAACGCTGGCCGAACACCACGCCGATCCGCCGGGCGAGCTGGGTGCGCTGCGGTACCGGGGTCAGCCCGCATACGCTGATCCGGCCGGCGGTCGGCGTCAGTACCCCGGTGAGCATCTTCAGGGTCGTGGACTTGCCGGCACCGTTCGGGCCGAGGTACCCCAGCGTCTCGCCCCGCTCCACGCGCAGGTCGATCCCGTCCACGGCGGCGACCACCCGGCGCTCCCGGCGCAACTTCCCCACCTTCGCCGAAACGACGAACTCCTTGCGCAAACCCGCTGTCTCGATCATGACCCCGTACTCCGGTAGTGGCGGACGCCCAGCCGCCAGACGCCCCCGGCGGCGAGCGCGGCCGCGATCGCGACCAGCGGTGCGCACCAGCCGAGCCAGTCCGGCCCGTGCAGCGGATCGGCGCGGCCGAGCAGCGCCAGCGCCGGGTAGTAGGAGACGAACGCGAAACCGAGCCCGTACCCGAACAGCCGCCGGAACAGTCCACTGTAGACAGTCAGCGGGTAGGCGGCGAAATCCCTTCCGCCGTAAGTGAATCCGTTGGCGAACTCGGCCGACTCGATCCACCAGAACGCCACCGACCCGAAGGCCACGAACAACGCACCGTACAGGACGCCGCCGGACAGCGGGGCGAGGACGGCGAGCAGCGCGCGGGCCGGGCTCCACCCGACGCCGGCGTACCCGAGCCCGACCGCGTACACGACCAGCGACTCGACCACCCGGCCCAGCCGGCGCGGCGCGAAGTCCAGCACGAGCAACTGCGGCAGCACGCCCAGCGGCCGCACCAGCAGAGCGTCGAGCCGGCCGGTACGGACGTTGAAGCGCAACAGGTCCACGTTGCCCGCGACGAGGTCGGCCAGCGCGAACCCGAACGTCGCCAGGCTCGCCATGAGGAACGCCTCGCGGAACGGGAAGCCGGCCAGCGACCGGGTCACCCGGAAGAACACCAGCACCGACACGACGTCCAGCAGCACGCCGAAGCTGGTACCGACGGCGTCGACCGCGAACGACAGCCGGTACTGCGACTGCGCGCGCACGGTCGCCCGCAACAGGTGCAGGTAGGTCTCAACCACCCTGCACCACCAGCCGACGGGTACCCAGCCGTTGGGCGTACCCGGCAACCGCCAGCATGAGCCCGGCCCAGCCGGCCTGGCCGGCGACCAGTACCAGGGCGCCGCCCGCGGAGTGGCGCTCCACCACGACGTCGGCCGGCGCCTGCAGGAGCCACGGGAACGGGGTCGCCGTCCAGAGCACCGCGGCCACCCGGCCGGGTAGAAACGACAGCGGAAAGACCAGGCCGGTCAGGGCGTTCGAGCACAGGGCCCAGACGATCCGCGGGCCGCGCGCGTCGAGCAGCCAGTATGCGGCCGCCTCGGTGAGGTACCGGCAGCCGAAGCTGATGACCGTGGCCAGCACCGCGGACACCACGAACAACGGATAGGTGGCCGGGCGCTGTGGCCAGCGCAGGTCGAATGCCAGCGCACCGACCAGGACCGGACCGACAAACCGGACCAGCGCCGCGAACCCGGCGCGGCCCAGGTCGGCGGCCAGGTAGGCGAACACCGGGGGTACCGGACGCAGCAGGTCGGCCACCACGTCACCGGTACGGATCCGGTCGGCGAGGCCCAACTCCCCCCAGAGGCCCACGGTCGCGATCAGCCCCTGGCTCACCCAGACATAGGTGACGATCTGTCGCGCGTCGTACCCCGCCGCCTGCCGGCCGACGACCGCGAGCAGCACGTAGGTGCGCATGAAGCCGAAGAGGACGTTCGTGAAAAGTCCTGCTAGGGTCGCCTGACGATAGGTGGAGTACCGGCGGAAGCCGGCACTAACCAATGCGATGAAAGTCCGATATCGTACGGGAGCCCCAGCGGAGTGATTGGCCACGCCGTACCCTCCCTCCGCAATCGGGCCGGGTGACTCTACCCGTCCCGACCGGCCCAGTGGACGCGATTTTCGACCCGAGGTGACCCGCGTGCCCGAGCGCGACGACCGCCCCGCCGAGCGGCGACGGCCCGCCGCCCCGGCGTGGGCGACCGTGCCGACGACGTCATGGGAGCGCGTGGTACCGCAGCCGCGGGAAGACGTCGAGCGGACGGTGCCGATCAGCCCCGGAGTGGGCCCGGCGCCACCGGTACCCCGGAAAGCGGAGCGGCCTGCGCCGGCGGTACCCCCTCGACCGCCGGCGCGGCAGATCCTCGGACCACCTGGCCTGCCTCCGCTGGTGTTGCGGCCGGACCTCGCCGACGCGTTGACCGCGCCCACCCCGCCCGGTGGCGTGCCCGAGCAGCCGGTCGCCGGCGCGCCGCCGGCGCCGGCGCAGGAGCTGCCGCCGAGCGATCCCGAGCAGATCCTCAGCAACTGGACCTGGAGCTTCGACCCGGACACGCTGCGCGAGGTGGCCGACGACCCGGAGCGGTTGCGCGAGGTACGGGAGATGCTCGCGGACAGGCTCGACGGGCAGACCAACGATGCGGTGCGCGCGCGGCTGCTCAGCCTGCGGGCGGTGGTGTCGCGCATCCTCGGCGACCAGCAGCAGGCGCTGGCCGACGGCAAGCTCGCGCTGGCGCACGCGGAGGCCACCGGGGAGCTGCGCCGCGTCGCGATCACCCAGGCGCGGCTGGCGCACGTGCTGCAGTGGCAGGGCGAGTACGAGGAGGCCGACCGGCTGTTCGCGCTGGCCAACTCCACCGAGCTGCCCGACCGGCTGCGCGCCACGATGCACCAGCACGCCGGCCGGTCCGCGTACGACCAGGGCCGGTACATGGAGGCGTGCAACCATTTCGAGAAGGCGCTGGAGCTGCGCAAGACCGAGGACCCGGAGCTGATCGCGCAGACCGAACTGGCGCTCGACGCGGTGTTCCGGAAGGTGGCCGCGGGCGGCTGGGGTCCGTACCCGCGCAGCCGCGAGGAGATCCTGCGCATCCGCAAGCCGCCGACCCCGGCGCGGGACGAGCAGACCGGCCGGTGGGGCTTCACCGACGAGGACGGCGAGACGTGCATTCCGGCGCGGTACGCCGACGTGCAGCCGTTCCGCGACGGGGTGGCCTGGGTGCAGCGGCCCGGGTACCGGTCCTGGGAGCTGATCGACGAGACCGGCGAGACGCTGATCCGCACGCGGTCCGGGTACACCGGGGTGAGCAGCTTCTCCGACGGGCTGGCGTGGGTGTCGCGCGACGAGAACGGCTCGTGGATCGCCGTGGACAAGGCCGACAAGGTGACGATCGCCACCGGCTTCGACGACGTGCGGCCGTTCCGGCGCGGGATGGCGGCGGTACGGCGGGACGGCCGCTGGGGCGCCGTGGACGGTGCGGGACGGGTGGTCGTGCCGTTGCGGTACGACTCGTTCGCCACGGCGATGTCCGACGGGCGCTACATCGACGGGTTCTCCGACGAGGGGCTCGCCGTCGTCGAACTGGGCGGGCGTAAGGGCGTGGTGGACCGGACCGGGCAGGTGATCGTGGAACCGGTACACCCGGCGCTGGTCATCCACCCGGTCGCGTTCCTCGTCACCGACGTCGCACACCGGTGGGGCGCGCTGGACCGGCACGGCCGGCTGATCATCCGGCCCAGCCACCCGAGCCGGATGGCGGTCACCGAGGAGATCGACCGGCTGCTGACCGACGCCCGCCCGATGCTGTGATCCGTTCTTGGCTAGGGTCGAGGCATGGAGTTTCGGAATCTCGGCCGGTCGGGCCTGGTCATCAGTGAGATCGCGTACGGCAACTGGATCACGCACGGCTCCCAGGTGGAGGAGGACCAGGCGACCGCGTGCGTACGCGCCGCCCTCGACCTGGGCATCACCACCTTCGACACCGCCGACGTCTACGCCGGTACCCGCGCCGAGGCGGTACTCGGCCGGGCGCTGGCCGGCCAGCGGCGCGAGGGCCTGGAGATCCTGACCAAGGTGTACTGGCCCACCGGACCGGGCCGCAACGACCGGGGACTGTCCCGCAAGCACATCCTCGAATCGATCAACGGCTCGCTGCGCCGGTTGCAGACCGACTACGTCGACGTGTACCAGGCGCACCGGTTCGACCACTTCACTGCGCTCGAAGAGACCATGCAGGCGTTCGCCGACGTGGTACGGGCCGGGAAGGCGCTGTACATCGGCGTCTCGGAATGGCGGGCCTCGGAGATCCGCCGCGCTCACGTGCTCGCTCAGGAGCTGCGGGTACCGCTGGTGTCCAACCAGCCGCAGTACTCGCTGCTGTGGCGGGTGATCGAGGCCGAGGTGGTACCGACGTCCGAAGAGCTCGGCATGGGTCAGGTCGTGTGGTCGCCGATGGCGCAGGGCGTGCTGACCGGCAAGTACCAGCCCGGGCAGCCGCCGCCGGCCGGTTCCCGGGCCACCGACGACAAGTCCGGCGCGGCGTTCATCCAGCGGTGGTTGACCGACGAGGTGCTGACCCGGGTACAGGGGCTGAAGCGGCTGGCCGACCAGGCCGGCCTGACCATGGCGCAGCTCGCCGTCGCGTGGGTGCTGCAGAACCCCAACGTGTCGGCGGCGATCGTCGGTGCCACCCGGCCCGAGCAGCTGCAGGACACCGTGAAGGCGGCCGGGGTGAAGCTCGACGCCGAGTTGCTGAAGGCGATCGACGAGGCGGTCGACCCGATCGTGGAGCGCGACCCGGCCAAGACGGAGAGCCCGAGCGAGCGCCCGTAGTCGGGCGCAGCCGGGCCCGGTCGGTGCCGGGATCACACCGCGCCGCGGGTCCTACGGATGGCCGAGCAGCTTCTCCAGCGCGTCCAGCCCGCCGGCCAGCGCGGCACGGTCCGCGGGCGACAGACCGTCCAGCGCCGCGGCCAGTACCGCGACCCGCCGCCGGCGGCCCTCGGTCAGCACCTCCCGGCCCCGGGCGGTCGCCTCGACGGTGACGCTGCGGGCGTCGGTACCGTCGCGGCGGCGCGCGACCAGGCCCGCGCTCTCCAGCCCGGATACCGTCGACGAGATCGTGGCGGGGCTGACCCGCTCGGCGCGGGCGAGTGCGGACATGGTCAGCGGGCCGCCGTAGACGATCACGGACAGCGCGGACAGCCGGGCCGGCGACAGGCCGGAACCCGCGTCCACGGTGGCGACCCGGCGCAGCAGGTGGATCGCCGCGGAGTGCAGCCGGTCGGCAAGCTCTTGCGACATCCCCGCCTCCTGTGTTTCGATGCCCTAAAGGTTAGACCATCGAAGTATGGAGCCCGCAATGGACCTCTACGAGGCGATCGCGGCGGGGAACGAGGCAGCGGCGCTGGAGGCGCTCGACGCGCAGCCACGGCCGCCGGAGGAACAGCGACGGCCCACCCCGGTCCTCTGGGCGCTGTACCACGGCCACCGCGACCTCGCCCGTACCCTCGCCGGGCGCATCGGACACCTCGACCTCGCCGAGGCCGCCGCCCTTGACGACGCGCCACGGGTACGACAACTGCTCGACAGCGGCGAGCCGGTCGACGGGCGTACCCCCGACGGGTACACGCCGCTGCAGCTCGCGGCCTTCTTCGGCGGGTCACAGGCGGCGGTACCGCTGCTGGAGCGCGGTGCCGACCCGGGTGCGGTGGCCGGGAACCCGATGCGGATCCAGCCGCTGCACGCCGCCGTGGCCGGCCGGCACCACGACATCGCCGCCCGGCTCATCGCCGCCGGAGCGGATGTCAACGCGCGGCAGCAGGCGGGGTACACCCCGTTACTGGCGGCGGCCGGAAACGGCGACGCGGACCTGGTACACACCCTGCTGGATGCGGGCGCCGACCCGCAGCTGGCCGACGACGCCGGGATGCGCCCGGCCGACCTGGCCGACCAGCACGGCCACGAGGCGCTGGCGGCCGAGCTACGAAAGGCCTGAGGTGCCGGCCGCCTCGGCGCTCAGTACCGCCAGAAGCTCAGTACCGCCAGAACTGGAAGAACGCCCGCCCGAGGTCGACCAGCCCACGGGGCAGCCCGACCAGGTCGCCCAGGTCGAACACGACCGTGAAGAAGAACAGGTTGAGCACCGGGCTGAGCAGCGCGACGAAGATCAGCATCATGCCCCACGGCGCGATCATGTCGAAGAACCGCTGGTACTCGGGGGACACCCAGGGCCGCAGCGCGTTGCCGCCGTCCAGGCCCGGCATCGGCAGCAGGTTCAGCAGCGCCGCGGTGAGCTGGAGGAACGCGAGGAACGCCAGCGCCGAGTAGAACACCAGGTGCCCGCCGGTGTCCACGCCGAGCGCGAACGGGGCCGCGGTGGCGAGCAGGCAGGCCACGTTGATCAGCGGCCCGGCCAGGCTGATCAGGCTCTCCCGCAGCCGGCCGCGGATCGCGCCGTGATCCACCCACACCGCGCCGCCGGGCAGCCCGATCCCGCCGATGAGCAGGAACACCAGCGGCAGGACCAGCGACAGCACGACGTTGCTGTACTTCAGCGGGTTGAGCGTGAGGTAGCCGCGCGCGGCGACGCTGAGGTCGCCGGAGCGGTACGCGGTCAGCGCGTGCCCGAACTCGTGCAGGCACAACGAGACCAGCCAGCCGGAGACCACGAACAGCACCACGTCGAGCCGGGCGCTGCCGTATCCGCCCCAGGCCAGCCAGCCGCTGCCCACGAACACCGCGACGAGGCCGAGGAACAGCCCGCTCGGGCGGAACGCGGCGCGGCGCTGCCAGGTCGCCGGTCGGTACGCCACGGTTACTCGCTGGCCGGCAGCAGGCTCATGCGGTACTCGACGCGGTCGTCCTCGACCAGCACCGCGGTGACGACGCCGGTGCCGGCCAGCCGCCGCCACGTCTGCCCGAGCCAGGACTCCGCGTCGGCCTGACTGGTGAAGGTCTCCGTCGGGCCGTCCGCCGGTTTCCCCTCGCCGTTCTCGTACCGCCAGGTCCAGGCCATCCAACAACTCCCCTCGCATCCGGCGTTCGTCGCCGGGCGCCATCGCAAGCCTAGTGCGCGGGAAATAGGGTACGGGCATGCCGCACGACGGGTACCGCGCCATTCTTGTTCTCGGCGGAATTCGCTCGGGCAAGTCCGAGTACGCCGAGTCTCTGGTGAGCCATGCGACAGATGTCCGGTATGTCGCGACCGGGGCATCCGACGACGGCGATCCGGAGTGGGCCGCCCGGCTCGCCGCGCACCGCGAACGGCGGCCGGCGACCTGGCGGACCGAGGAGATCGGCGCGGATCCGGGCCGGCTCGCGGGGCTGCTCGCCGAGGCGAAGCCGGACCAGACGGTACTCGTCGACGACCTGGGTGGCTGGATGACCACGCTGCTCACCGCCGGTGGGCCGGTGCCGGAGACGGTCGAGGCACTGGCCGCGGCCGTCCGGGAGTCGGCCGGCCGCCTGGTGGTCGTGTCCCCCGAGGTCGGACTTTCCGTGGTACCGGCGACAGAGCTCGGGCGGGCGTTCGCCGACGCACTCGGTACCGCCAACCGGGCCGTCGCCGACGCCTGTGAGGCCGTGGTGCTCGTGGTGGCCGGCCAGCCGACCTGGCTCAAGCGCGGCACGCCCGGCGCCCGGCTGGTCGCGGCCGCGAACCGGCTGCCGACCGTCCTCGCCGCCCCGGAGGTCGCCGACGACGACTTCACCGTCGGCCCCGGGCTCGACCTGCCGGTACCCGACCAGGACGCCATGGCCAAGGCGAAGGACCGCCTCCTGGGTGCCGGAATGGGATCGCTGACGGAGGTCGTGGCGTTCGCGGCCGGTGCGCAGGGTACCGAGACGCCGCGGCCGTTCGAGGCGGTACGGGTACTGCTGGTGCACGGCGCCCACGAGGGCGGCCTGGCGGCCGGCGACGGCGAAGCCCTGTGGTCGCGACGGCTGGCCGAGGTGGCCGCCGGTGGCGGGCCGCTCGGGTTGCTGGCCGGTCAGGCCGGCGCGAGCCTGCAGCTCGTCGACACGGCGGCGGCGGGCCTGGCGACGGCGGCACCGGTCGAGGCCGGCGACGCGGCGGGCGCGGCGGACATCGACGCGGCGCTGCGCTACGGCTGGCGGCTGGCCGAGGCGGCCGCGGACGGCGGCACCGACCTGCTGGTACTGGCGGGGGGCGGGCCGGGTCAGGAGACCGCGGCGGTGGTGATGATCGCGGCGGTGACCAGTACCGAGGCGTTCGCGATGCTGCCCCGGGTGCGGCTGGCCGGCGGCCGGTTCGACGATCCGGCGTGGATGGTGCGGTGCGCGGCGGTACGGGATGCGTTGCACCGGGCCAGGACCCGCCGCCGGGAGCCGAAGGAGCTGCTGGCGGTGCTCGGCGGCACCGACCTCGCCGTCGCGGCCGGCGTGGTGCTCGGCGGCGCCTCCCGCCGTACCCCCGTGCTCGTCGACGGCCCGGTCGGGATCGCCGCCGGCCTGGTGGCGCGGGAACTGGCCATCGAGGCCCGGCCCTGGCTGCTGCTGGCCGACCACGGCGGCCACCCGGCCGCCGAGGCGGGCGCCGACCTGCTGGGCCTGACCCCGGTCGCGGCGCTGGGGCTCGGTCTCGGCGAGGGTGCCGCGAGCCTGGCGGTGCTGCCGCTCATCCAGTCCGCGCTGCTACTGTCCACTGTGGACACCGTGGATGCGTGACGGGCTGCGGCTCGCGCTGACCACGTTCACGATCGTGCCGCTGCGGGGCGGCCGGATCGACCGGTCCACCGCCCGGGTGGCGATGGCGCTCGCGCCGGCCGTGGGCGCGCTGCTCGGCGTGGTACTCGGCGGGGTGGCGCTCGGGCTGCGCGCGCTGCACGCTCCCGGGCCGGTGCTCGGTGGTGTCGTGGTGGCCGTCGGTGCGCTGCTGACCCGCGGGTTGCACCTGGACGGGCTGGCCGACACCGTGGACGGGCTCGGTTCCTACGCCGGCCGGGAGCGGGCGCTGGCCGTCATGCGCAGCCCCGAGGTGGGACCGTTCGGGGTGGTGGCGCTGGTGCTGGTGGTGCTGGTGCAGGCGGGCGCGATCCCGGCGGTACCGTTCGCCGGCCTGGTGGCGGCGGTCGCGACCGGCCGGCTCGCGGCCACGGCCGGCTGCCTGCGCGGCATTCCGGCGGCCCGGCCGGACGGGCTGGGCGCGCTGGTCGCCGGTACCGTCCGAACGCCGGAACTGGTCATCGGCGGGCTCGCGGTCGCCGCGATCGCGGCGGCCGCCGGCCCGGTGCGCGGGCCACTCGCCGTCCTCGCCGGGCTCGCCGCGGCGCTGCTCGTGCTCGGGCACGCCCGGCGGCGCCTCGGCGGGATCACCGGCGACGTGCTCGGCGCGCTCGTCGAGGTGGCCCAGACCGTGACGCTGGTCGTCCTCGTACTCCGCTAGCGGACGGACGGCTGGACAAAGGGCGGCTTCACGATGCGCATCGGGGCGCGCCGGCCGCGCACGTCGACGGTGACCTCGTCGTCCTCGTGCAGCCCGGTGGCGTGGTCGATGAGCGCGAGCGCGATGCCCAGCTTCCGGGTCGGCGAGAAGGTGCCGCTGGTGACCTCGCCGACCGGTACCTCGCCGAGCAGCACCACCATGTGCGGCCGTGGAATCCCGCGATCGAGTGCGACCAGGCCCCACAGCAGCCGGCGCGGACCGGCCTCGCGCTCGGCCAGCAGCGCCGCCCGGCCCCAGAACGCCGGCTTCTTCCAGCCGACCGCCCAGGTCAGCCGCGCCTGTACCGGCGTGATCCGCGGCGAGAGGTCCTGCCCGTGCAGCGGGTACCCCATCTCGGTGCGCAGCGTGTCCCGGGCGCCCAGCCCCGCCGGGAGTACCCCGAGCGGCGCGCCCGCGTCGAGGACCGCGTCCCACACCCCGGGCGCGTCGGCCCACGGTACGACCAGCTCGTACCCGTGCTCGCCGGTGTACCCGGTCCGGCACACGGTCAGCGACGCGTCACCGAAGCGCGCGGTGGCGAAGCTCATGTACTCGTGCTCCGACGGCAGCCCGAGCGCGTCGAGCAACTGCGCGGACCGCGGCCCCTGCACCGCCAGCACCGCGTAGTCCCCGTGCCGGTCGGTCACGGTCACCCCGCCCGGCGACGCGGCGGCCAGCCGCCGGCACACCTCCGCGGTGTTGGCCGCGTTCGGGATGAGGAACACCTCGTCGGGGCCGTGCAGGTAGGCGATCAGGTCGTCGACCGCGCCGGCGGTCGCATTGTCCAGACACAGCGTGTACTGCGCCTTTCCCGGCCCGATCCGGTTCAGGTCGTTGCTCAGGCAGGCGTTGATGAAATCGGCCGCACCGGGACCGGATACGCTGACCTTGCCCAGGTGGGACACATCGAACACACCGACGGCCGTACGCACGGCGGTGTGCTCCTTGAGCACCCCTCCGTCGGCGTACTCCAACGGCATCTCCCACCCACCGAAGGCGGCGAACTTGGCACCGAGGTCGACATGCCGCGAGTGCAGTGGTGAACGACGAAGGTCGGCGGTCATGCGTGGAGAATAGTGCGGCGGAATGCCGCTCCTCCCGTGAGGATCAGCAATTTCGCTAGCATCGACAGGATCTTTCCGCCCATCCCACACCGGAGACGAACGCGTGACGACGAACCCGCCCACGTTGACCCTGGCCGACGGCGACCCCGCGGAGCAGGCGGTCGACGCCGTGGTGATCGGCGTCTACAGCCGACCGGCTGACGCCCGGGTACCACTGCTGCTCGCCGACGGGGCGGAAAGCCTCGCGGCGTCCTTCGACGGCCGGCTGGCGCAGACCCTCGCCCTGCTCGGCGCGACCGGGTCGGCCGGCGAGGTCACCAAGCTGGCCACCCTCGGCACGATCACCGCGCCGCTGGTCGTCGCGGTCGGGCTCGGGCCGGAGCCGACCGGCGCGCTGCCGCCGCCGGAGACGCTGCGGCGGGCCGCCGGTGCGGCCGCGCGGGCGCTGGCCGGTACCGGGTCGGCACTGTTCGCGCTGCCCGTGGGCGGGGACGCCGCGGACACCGTGCGGGCGCTCGCCGAGGGCGCGCTGCTCGGGGCGTACCGGTTCACCGGGTACAAGACAGTTGCGGATCAGCGCAAGGATCCGCTGCGCGCGGTGACGCTGCACGTGCCGGACGCGGCGGACAAGGCGGTCCGCGCGGAGACCAAGCGCGCACCGGTGGTCGCGCGCGCGGTCGCCCGTACCCGCGACTGGGTCAACACGCCACCCAACGACCTGCGGCCGCCCGGGTTCGCCGACGCGGTGGCGGGTGCCGGTGAGGCGGCGGGGCTGGCCGTCGAGGTGCTCGACGAGCGCGCCCTCAAGCGCGGCGGGTACGGCGGCATCCTCGCCGTCGGGCAGGGCTCGGCGGCACCGCCGCGGCTGGTCCGGCTCGCCTACGCCCCGCGCGGCGCGCGGCGGCACGTCGCCCTGGTCGGCAAGGGGATCACGTTCGACACCGGCGGGTACGCCCTCAAGCCGATCCACGGCATGGCGGACATGAAGTCGGACATGGCCGGTGCCGCGGCGGTGGCGGCCACGCTGGTCGCCCTGGCGGCGCTGAAGCCGAAGGTGGCGGTCACCGGGTACCTGCCGATCGCGGAGAACATGATCTCCGGCTCGGCCTACCGGCCGGGCGACGTCATCACGATGTACAGCGGCCTCAAGGTCGAGGTGCTCAACCCGGACGCCGAGGGCCGGATGGTGCTCGGCGACGCGATCGCCCGCGCCTGCGAGGACGAGCCGGACTACCTGCTGGAGACCTCGACGCTGACCGGCGGCCAGGTGGTCGCGCTGGGCAAGCGGGTGGCCGGGGTGATGGGTACCCCGGAGCTGTGCGAGCGGGTCCGCGAGGCCGGCGAGGCGGTCGGCGAACCGGCCTGGCCGATGCCGCTGCCCGACGACGTGCGCAAGGCCATGGACTCCGACGTCGCCGACATCTCCCAGGTCAACCCGTTGTTCGACCGGGCCGGGCACATGCTGCAGGGCGGCATCTTCCTGTCCCGGTTCGTCGCGGACAACGTGCCGTGGATCCACCTGGACATCGCCGGGCCGGCCTTCCACTCCGGCGAGCCGACCGGGTACTGGACGAAGGGCGGCACCGGGGTACCGGTCCGCACCTTCCTGGAGCTGATCGACCGGATCGCCAGCGAATAGGGTCAGTCGGCCGGGTCGGCCCGCTTGCGGCGCTGGTTGTAGTCGCGCATCCGCTGGGGGTACCCGGTGAGCTGCACGTTGTAGACCGGAATGCCGAGCCGCTGGCCGAACTCCCGGGCGGCGCGCGGGTCGGGTACCCGCCGGCGCGTCCACTCACCGTCGTGCGCGATGAGGATCAGGGTGGTGTCGGTGACCGTGGTGCGGGGCTCGACATAGCCCTCCACCCCGTAGCGTGACTGGACGAACTGCTCCAGATGCTCCAGATCGGCGTGGCTCGCACCGCGGATCGTCCCCGGTCTCGACGAGCCTCCGCGCCGGCTGAACAGGCCCACCCGGCCTCCTCCCCCTCGACTTCGCAGGAAAGGGTACGCCGAAAGCCTGTGTCGTCGGGGACCTCACTACGCGCCGGGCCGGCCGGAGTGACAAGATGACGACGGCATCTACGCAGGGGGTTAGGCAGTGAGCGCAGCGGACAATCGTTATGACGTCGTCATCCTCGGCGGCGGCAGCGGCGGGTACGCGGCGGCGTTCCGGGCCACCGAGCTCGGGCTGTCGGTCGCGCTGGTCGAGAAGGACAAGGTCGGCGGCACCTGCCTGCACCGCGGCTGCATCCCGACCAAGGCGCTGCTGCACGCCGGGGAGCTGGCCGACCAGGCGCGCGAGGGCGAGCAGTTCGGCGTGCAGACGACCTTCAACGGCATCGACATGAAGGGCGTCAACGCCTACAAGGACGGCGTGGTCAGCCGGCTGTACCGCGGCCTGCAGGGTCTGTTCAAGCAGCACAAGGTGGCCCTGTTCGAGGGCACCGGCCGGCTGGTCGGCCCGACCACGGTCGAGGTCGACGGCCAGCGGATCACCGGCCGGCACCTGATCCTGGCGACCGGCTCATACGCGAAGACGCTGCCGGGCCTGGAGATCGACGGCGAGCGGGTGATCACCTCCGAGCACGCGCTGAACCTCGACCACGTGCCCGCCTCCGCGGTGGTCCTCGGTGGCGGCGTCATCGGCTGCGAGTTCGCCAGCGCCTGGAAGTCCTTCGGTGTCGACGTGACGATCGTGGAGGCGCTGCCCCGGCTGCTGCCGCCCGAGGACGAGCAGAGTTCCAAGGCCCTGGAGCGGGCGTTCCGCAAGCGCGGCATCCCGTTCAAGACCGGCAAGCCGTTCGAGAAGGTGGAGAACACCGACGCCGGTGTCCGGGTGACCATCCAGGGCGGCGAGGTACTGGAGGCCGAACTGCTGCTGGTCGCCGTCGGGCGCGGACCGACCACGGCCGACCTCGGGTACGAGGAGCAGGGGCTGCGGATGGACCGCGGCTTCGTACCGACCGACGAGCGGCTGCGCACGAACCTGCCCAACGTGTACGCCGTCGGTGACATCGTGCCCGGCCTGCAGCTCGCGCACCGCGGGTTCCAGCAGGGCATCTTCGTCGTCGAGGACATCGCCGGGCTGAACCCGGCCGTGATCGACGAGCTGGGTATCCCGCGGATCACCTACACCTCCCCCGAGGTCGCCTCGGTCGGGCTGACCGAGGCGCAGGCCAAGGAGAAGTACGGCGACCAGGTGAAGACGCTGACCTACGACCTGGCCGGCAACGGGCGCAGCCAGATCCTCAAGACGGCCGGGTTCGTCAAGCTGGTCAGCGTCGCGGACGGGCCGGTGGTCGGGGTACACATGGTCGGCGACCGGATCGGCGAGCTGATCGCCGAGGCCATGCTCATCTACGGCTGGGAGGCGTTCCCGACCGACGTCGCCCAGCTGATCCACCCGCATCCGACGCAGAGCGAGGCGATCGGCGAAGCCCATCTCGCCCTGGCCGGCAAGCCGCTGCACGTACACGGCTGACGGCTAAGATCCGATCGTCCCCGATCCACCACTGCCCGCTAGCAAGGAGTCGTACGAGATGCCGGTATCGGTCACCATGCCCCGGCTCGGCGAAAGCGTCACGGAGGGTACCGTCACCCGCTGGCTCAAGCAGGAGGGTGAGCGGGTCGAGGCGGACGAGCCACTGCTGGAGGTCTCCACCGACAAGGTGGACACCGAGATCCCCTCCCCGGCGGCCGGTGTGCTGAGCCGGATCGTCGTGCACGAGGACGAGACCGCCGAGGTGGGCAGCGAGCTCGCGGTGATCGACGGCGACGGCGGTGGCGGCGGGCAGGACGGCGGCGGCCAGCAGCAGGCGGCGGGGCAGCATGCGGCAGAGCGACAGGCGGGCGAGCAGTCCGCGGCAGAGCAGTCCTCGGCCGGGCAGCCGCAGGAGCGCGCCACCGTCGAGGAGGAGCGGCCGGCGCCGCCGGTGGACGAGCCGTCGACCGAGAAGCCGGCCGAAGCCGAGGCCGAGGCTGAGGCACCGGCGCCGTCCTCCGGCAACGGCCAGGGCACCGTGGTCAGGATGCCGGCACTGGGCGAGTCGGTCACCGAAGGTACCGTGACCCGCTGGCTCAAGCAGGTCGGCGACTCCGTCGAAGCGGACGAGCCGCTGCTGGAGGTGTCGACCGACAAGGTGGACACGGAGATTCCCGCACCGGCTGCCGGTACCCTCGTCGAGATCAAGGTCAACGAGGACGAGACCGTGCCCGTCGGTGCGGACCTCGCGGTGATCGGCGGCGCGGGAAGCGCGCCTGCTCCGGCACCCGAGAAGCCCGCGCCCGAGCAGCCGCAGCCAACGCAGGAGCAGGAACCGCAACCGGAGCGGAAGGCTGAGCCGGAGCCCGCGGCGCAGGAGCGCAAGCCCGAGCCGGCCCCGGCAGCCCGCCAAGAGCAGCCCCGCCAAGAAAAGCCCCGCCAAGAGCAGCCCCGTCAGGAGCAGCCGCCGGCGAGCGACGACGGCGCGGGCGAGGCCGGATACGTCACCCCGCTGGTCCGCAAGCTCGCCAGCGAGCACCGGGTCGACCTGTCGAGGCTGCGCGGCAGCGGCGTCGGCGGCCGGATCCGCAAGCAGGACGTCCTGGAGGCGGCCGAGCGGCAGAAGGCGGCGGAGGCGAAGCCCGAGCCGGCGCGTGCCGCGGCCGCGCCGGTCGCCAAGCCCGAGCCGAGCCCGCTGCGCGGCCGGACCGAGAAGCTCACCCGCATGCGCGCCACGATCGCCCGCCGGATGGTCGAGTCGCTGCAGACCTCGGCGCAGCTGACCACGGTGGTCGAGGTGGACATCACCAGGATCGCCCGGTTGCGTGACGCGGCAAAGGCCGACTTCCAGCGGCGCGAAGGGGTGAAGCTGTCCTTCCTGCCGTTCTTCGCGCTGGCCGCGGTCGAGGCGCTGCGGGTGCACCCGAGCGTCAACGCGTCGATCGACACCGAGGCCGGCACCGTCGCCTACCACGACGCCGAGCACCTGGGCATCGCGGTGGACACCGAGCGGGGCCTGCTGGTACCGGTCATCCGCAACGCCGGTGACCTCAACCTCGCCGGCCTGGCTCGGCGGATCGCCGACCTGGCCGAGCGGACCCGCGCCAACAAGGTGTCCCCCGACGAGCTGTCCGGCGGCACGTTCACGCTGACCAACACCGGCAGCCGGGGCGCGCTGTTCGACACCCCGATCATCAACCAGCCGCAGGTCGGCATCCTGGGCACCGGTGCGGTGGTCAAGCGTGCCGTCGTGCTCGACGACCCCGACCTGGGCGAGGTCATCGTGCCCCGGTCGATGGTGTACCTCGCGCTGACCTACGACCACCGGCTGGTCGACGGCGCCGACGCGGCCCGGTTCCTGGCTACCGTCAAGGACCGGCTGGAGGCCGGGCAGTTCGAGGCAGAGCTGGGTCTCTAGGCCGATGCGCATCGTGGTCGGCGGGTCGTCGGGGTTCATCGGCACCGCGCTCGTCGACCGGTTGCGCGCGGCCGGGCACGACATCGTCCGGCTGGTCCGCCGGGACAGCGCGGCCCCGGACGAGGTGACCTGGCGGCCGAGCGTGGCGCCGCTCGATCCGTCCACTGTGGACGGTGCCGACGCGGTGGTGAACCTGGCCGGGGTCGGCGTGGGTACCCACCGGTGGAACGCCGCGTTCAAGGCGCTGATCCGGGCCAGCCGGGTGAACTCGACCGAGGCCCTCGCGGCGGCGGTCGCGGCCGCGAAGGCGCCGCCGCGGGTACTGCTCAACGCCTCGGCGGTCGGGTTCTACGGCGACACCGGCGACCGCGAGGTGGACGAGAGCGGGCCGGCGGGCGACGGGTACTTCCCGGACGTGTGCCGGGCGTGGGAGGCGGCGACGGAAGCGGCGGAGGCGGCCGGGATCCGGGTGGCGCACCTGCGCACCGGGCTGGTACTCGGGCCGGGTGGCGGGTTGCTCAAGCCGCTGCTGCCGCTGTACCGGTTCGGACTGGGCGGGCCGCTGGGCAACGGGCGGCAGTGGATGCCGTGGATCTCGCTGGCCGACGAGGTCGCGGCGATCGAGTTCCTGCTGACCGCCGACGCGGTGACCGGCGCGGTCAACCTGACCGGGCCGGCGCCGGTGACCAACCGGGAGTTCGCCCGTACCCTCGGCCGGGTGCTGCACCGGCCGGCGGTCCTGCCGGTACCGGCGTTCGCGTTGCGGATCGCGGTCGGCGAGTTCGGTGCCGAGGCGGTGCGCAGCCAGCGGGTACTGCCGGCGGTGCTGGCCGGTGCCGGGTACCGCTTCCAGCACGCGGACCTGGAGTCGGCACTGCGCTGGAGCCTGACCCGGTGAGCGGGACCTCGGTGGTGGAACGGACCACGGTCCGGCGCCCGGTCGCGCCGCCCGGCCATCCCGGCCGCGACTGGCGCGCGGACCTCGCCGTGCTCGGCGCCTGCGTGGCGATCGCGCTGTACCTGACGTACGGCATGTGGCTGGACCCGAACCACCGCGCGGTCGCGCACAACCAGGGCGACCAGGCGCTGTTCGAGTGGCTGCTGTCCTATGCGGCGTACTCCCCCACGCACGGCGCCAACCCGTGGTGGACCACGCTGCTGAACCACCCCATGGGCGCCAACCTCGCCGTCAACACGTCGATGGTCGTGGTCGGCGGGCTGCTCACCCCGGTGACGCTGACGCTCGGCGCGTCGGTGAGCTTTCTCGTCGTCCTGACGCTGAACCTGATCCTCACCCCGTACGCGTGGTACCACGTGCTGTCCCGGCATCTGGTGCGGACCCGGGCGGCGGCGGTGCTGGGCGGGCTGTTCTGCGGGTACGCGCCGGGGATGGTGTCGCACGGCAACGGGCACCTGAACTTCTCGGCGCAGTACCTGGTGCCGTTCGTTCTCCTGTGGACACTGCGGCTGCGCGACCCGCGCCATCCCGTGCGCAACGGCGTGGTTCTCGGGGTGCTCGTCGCGCTCGCCTTCTCCATCGGTGCCGAACTGCTGTTCTTCGTGGCGCTCGGGTGCGCGGTGTTCCTGCTCGCGTGGGCTGCGCAGAACCGGGCCGCGGCGCGCGCGGTCGCCCCGGTGTTCGCGCGCGGCGCCGCCGTCGCGGCCGGGGTCGCCGCGGTACTGCTGGCCTACCCGCTCTACATGCAGTTCGCCGGACCGCAGCGGTACCACGGGATCGGGTTCGACCAGCGGGTGCACAGCGAGGACCTGCTGGCGTTCGGCGCGGTGCCGTACCTGTCCCCCGGCCGGCTGCTGGGCCTGTGGGTGAAGCTGGCGCCGAACTGGACCGAGGAGACCACGTTCTTCGGGGTACCGCTGCTCGTGCTGACCGTCGTCTGCTTCGTGGTGCTGTGGCGGCGCCGGGTGGTGCGGGCGATGGCGGTCACCGCGGTGGTGTTCGCGATCCTCGCGCTGGGGCCGCGGCTGCACATCGGCGGGTACTGGACCGGGCTCATGCTGCCGTACGCGGCGCTGGCCCGGCTGCCGGTGTTCAACTCCGCGCTGCCGGCCCGGTTCGCGCTGATGCTCATCCCGATCGTCGGGCTGCTGCTGGCGTTCGCGGTCGATCGGGCGCGCCGGTCGGACCGGCGGCGCCTCTGGTACGCCGGGATCGCCGTCGCGCTGCTGCCGATCGTGCCGCTGAGCATCCCGGCGGCGACGCGGGATCCGGTGCCGCACTTCTTCACCGACGGCACCTGGCGCCAGTATGTCCACAGTGGACAGACCCTGGTACCGGTACCGCCCGCCTCCGACCTGCTCCCCGACGGCCAGCGGTGGCAGGTCGCCACGAACTTCGGCTTCGCCATCCCGGACGGGTTCTTCCTCGGTCCCGGGCCGGACGGGCGCAGCCAGATCGGTCCGATCCGCCGGCCAACGTACGAGCTGCTCGAACTGGCCGCGCTCAACGGGTACGACCCCGTCGTCATGGACTACGACAGGCAACAGGCGCGGCTGGATCTCGCGTACTGGCACGCGAGCGTGGTCGTGCTCTCCGACGGCGGCCGGGGCAGCCGCTGGACGGACAACCGCGACCTGCTGCGCCGGCTCGTCACCGAACTGCTCGGTCCGCCGCGGCGCGTCGACGACGTCTGGCTCTGGCGGGTCGGTTAAGCCACCGTGATTCGGTTAGGCCACAGTGATCTGGACGTCGCCGGACAGCCGACCGCGCTCCGGTTCCCGGGTCACCGCGCCGGCCGACAGCAGGGCGGACAGCACCCGTACCGTGTCCGAGGCCCGGAAGACGGTCTCGGTCAGCGTGAAGTGGCGCAGGTCGACGACTGACGCGCTGCCGACCGAGCCGAGATGGGCGAGCAGCTCCCGGCGCAGCGGGCCGGGGTGCGGGCTCAGCGAGATGTCCATCAGGTGGCCGTCCGGGTCGGTCGGGTCGCGGTACCGGACGCCGGCGTACTCGTCGACCGCCCACAGGCAGTTCTTGAACGCCTCCAGGCTCTTCGCCGATCCGGTGGCGAAGCCGACCAGCCGGGCTTCGTCGCCGTTCACCAGTTCCACGCCCGACGTCAGGGCGTACCCGGTCGCCCGCAGCGCCTGCCGCTGCTCCGCCCAGCCACCGGCCGGGGCGACCAGGATCAGCTCCACCGGCTTGCCCATGGTGGCGGCCGGCACCGGCGCCTCGTCGAGGTACACCAGCAGCGGCGCACCGGCCGCGCCGGCCGCCTTGAGCGCGACCGGCAGCCGCTGCACCGGGTCGCCGTCGACCGGGTGCACGGCCAGCTCCGCCGGGGTACCCAGCTCCGCCTGTACCACCTCCAGCCGGCCGGCCAGCTCCCGGGCCTGCGGCGCGACCAGTACCACGGTCAGCCGGCGGCCGCGCAGCCGGTCGCTGAACTCGGCGAACACCCGTACCGCGGCCTCGGCCAGCCCGACGTCGGCCGGCCCGGACCAGGCCTGCGCGAACGTGGCCCGGCGGGCGCTGCCCAGCGCGCCGGGCGTCCACGTGTCGAGGTACCGGACGAGCAGCTCCCGGGTCACGTCAGCGATGGGCATAGCTACCATGGTGGCAATCATGACGCCTGTTCTGAAACGTCTTCTGGATCTGTGGCAGCGGCCGGTCGTCGCCGGGCCGGACGCCGAGGCCGCGTTCCGCGAGGTCTACGCCGACCCGGTGACCGTGAACGGCACCCCGATGAGCGTCGCCGACCTCGTGCAGCGCGCCCGGATGCTGCAGGGCGCCTTCACCGAACTGCGCATGGAGGTCGTGCACGACTACGAGCTGCCGAGCCGGATCGTGGTCGCGTTCTTCATGCACGGCCGCCACACCGGCCCCCTGGTCACCACCGCGGGCACCGTGCCCGCGACCGGCCGGCAGGTCACCCAGCGGATCACCGACATCCTCACGCTGACCGACGGGCGGATCAGTGACATCTGGGTGATCTCTGACGATCTCGGGCTGCTACAGCAGCTCGACGCCGTCCGCCTCGCCTGACGGCGACAGAGCCGGCGCCGCCGCAGGACCCAGGCGCGGCGCCAGGTCCAGTGCGGCCCGCACCGCGTCACCGCCCCACCGGCTCGGGTACGCATCGACCAGTCGCCACCCGGCGCGCGCCAGGGTCTCCTGCCGCTCGATGTGCGCCGCCGGACCGTCCGGGTGCACCGCGCACACCAACCCGACGGCGGCGTCGCCGGTACCGGCGCACAGGTCGACCTGCCAGTCGCCGACCGGGTACCCGGCCCGGACCGGTACCCCGGCCTTGGCCAGCTCCGCACCGAGCACACCGGCCCAACCGTCCACTGTGGACGCAGTGCCCGAAGCCGCCGCCGGCCCGGCCGACGCGTAGTCGAGGTACTCGCCGACCAGACCGGCCGCGGAGCCCAGCGAGGTCACAACGACCATCCGCTGCCGTGCCCCGGGTCACCACGACGTTGAACAGGTTCGGGTCGGCGACGAACCGGTACCG